>JAZQZG010000044.1:0-3791 GCA_045633925.1 Eubacteriales bacterium | reverse complement strand
CACGAGGAGATCAAGGACCTTCTCGGCTTCATCAATGCAATTATCGACGAGATAGGCAAGCCCAAATTTGATTATCCCTCTTGCGAGCTTGATCACGATATGTTCGACAAGATCTTCGCTTTCTGCGAAAAGGATATGATGGAAGCTCTCGACACCGATGACAAGAACGTTCGTGACGAGAAGGTAGTTCCGATAACCGACGCTATCATAGCAGAGTTCTCCGAGGAGTATCCCGAGATCGCATCTATGATGGACGAGCTCATCTACAAGATTCAGAAAAAGATCGTTCGCCGTTGGTTGCTCGTTGACAAGAAGCGTGTTGACGGAAGAAGAATGGATCAGATCCGTCCTCTCGGCAGCGAGGTTGGCATTCTTCCCAGAGCTCACGGTTCGGGTCTCTTTACAAGAGGTCAGACTCAGGTTCTCACAGTTGCAACTCTCGGTATGCTCTCCGAGGCACAGATGCTTGACGGTATCGACAACGAGACAGAAAAGAGATATATGCACCACTACAATATGCCCGGCTTCTCAACAGGTGAGGCTAAGTCCACCAGAAGCCCCGGCCGTCGTGAGATTGGTCACGGAGCTCTCGCTGAGCGCTCTCTCGTTCCCGTTCTTCCCTCTCCCGAGGAGTTCCCCTATGCTATAAGACTCGTATCCGACGTAGTTTCCTCTAACGGTTCTACCTCTCAGGGTTCTGTATGCGGATCCACCTTGGCACTTATGGATGCAGGTGTTCCGATAAAGGCTCCCGTTGCAGGTATCTCCTGCGGTCTTATCACTGCAGAGGACGGAAGCTGGGATACTATGATCGATATTCAGGGTCTTGAGGACTTCTACGGCGATATGGTCTTTAAGGTAGCGGGTACTCACAAGGGTATCACCTCTATCCAGATGGACCTTAAGGTAGACGGACTTACTCCCGAGATCATCAAGGCAGCTCTTGCTCAGACTCACGTAGGACGTGACTACATCATCGACGAGGTAATTCTCAAGGCAATCGAGGCTCCCAGAGCAGAGGTTTCCAAGTACGCTCCCAAGATGACAAGCTTCAAGATCGATCCCGACAAGATAAGAGAAGTTATCGGTAAGGGCGGATCTGTTATTCAGAAGATCGTTGCAGAGTCCGGCGCAAAGGTTGATATCAACGACGAGGGCGTTATCTGCATAGCTTCTCCCAACGGCGAAAAGGCTGCAAAGGCTAAGGCTATGATCGACGCTATCGTATTCGAGCCCGAGGTAGGCGCTACCTACTCCGGAACAGTAGTTAAGATTCTTGCAAGCAAGGACAAGGCGGGCGAGGATATCGGATGCTTCGTTGAATACGCTCCCGGCAAGGAAGGAATGGTTCACATCTCCAAGATAACCAACAAGAGAATCAACAAGGTTACCGATGCAGGTATCGACGTAGGTTCGACTGTTAAGGTTAAATTCATGGGACTTGATAAGAAGGGCCGTATGGACTTCTCAATCAAGGATGCAGACTAATAAAAACTTTTTTAATGGCTGAGCTGTTCTTTGAAAACGGCTCAGCCAAAAAAACAAGGAGGTTTTAAAATGTCTTTTTTAGAAACGTTATTAGACGGAAATAACGAAAAAGAGCGCAAAAACAAAGCGGCGTGCGCTGCCGCAATAGCAATAACCGCAATTCTTTTAGTAATTGCAATAATCGCTTTTTCAATATGCTTGATAATAGATTCCACGCCCGCAGGTCCAAACGACAGTGCAGTGGATCATAAGATAGAAAACGTTGAGAAAAAATCATTTGGCGGAGAGGAATCGAACGCTATCAAAGAGGGACTTCTTCTCACGCTCAATAACGCCCACCGCTTTACAGGAACACCCAGTAATCTTGTAAATCTTCAGAGCTGGGAAGAACGCCCAAAAACACCTGAAAAAGATGCTGCAGGAAACCCTGTTAACGCGTATTCCGTTCATTACAAAGATAACTCTTACGCAACCAGAGAAACCACAATAGCACTCAACGAAATGCTTAAAGTTTTCTACAATACCAAGAAAAACGGAGATCTCATCATCGAGACTGCCTTTGATTCATCGGCTATAGATTCGCAGGACGCTGTTTTTTCGGCGGGAACGGCAATTGAATTTAAATATTTCACGACCGATTCCGGAAGGTATAATGAAACAGCTGTAATAACTAACAGCGGAGACTTTAGTTGGCTTTACAATAATGCTCACGATTACGGTTTTGTTGTATCTTCTTCAAACTCAAATATTTTCAGATACGTAGGTGAACTCTTTGCCACAGCAATAAAGAACAGCGGTCTTTCCTTTGATGCATTTTGCGCAAAGCTCAAGGAAGCAACCTATGAAAATCCTGTTTTCCTTGATGCTGCAAAGAACTACGCTACCTACTACTGCCCGATAGATAACGTACTTGTTCCTACGGACTATGCATACGATACCGACGGTGATAACGTAGGCGGTGTTTACGTAACGGTAGATTTCACAAAGCCTAAAAATTCTTAAATAATTAAAGTTAAAAGCAATCTCTTTTTTGAGATTGCTTTTTTCTTTTTGGGTATACTAAATAAAAAAACGAAAGAGCAAGCGATGAAAAAATACGATAACCTACTCATTATCCTCTGTGGAGCCTTTGTTTTTATTATAGGAGCCCTCATATTCATTCTGCCGACCAAGAGCTTTTCCGAAAAGGAAAATCGCTATCTGACAGAGCTTTCCACTCCCTCTGCAGAGAGTATTCTCAGCGGAGAGTATGCAAAGGAAATATCAAGCTTTTATTCAGATCAAATCCCCTTTCGCGACAGCGCGACCGCCCTTTATGCGCTCTGCGAGCGTTCCCTTGGCAAAAAAGAGATCAACGGAGTTATCACCTACAATTCGCATCTGATCTCTCGTTCCGAACGGGTCTCTATTCCAAAAACCGACATCCCTGCCGTTTGGATTGAGAGCAAGCACTCGATCTTTGAGCGTGGCGGTGACGAGCTCTCGCTCTATTACCGCACCGACCATCACCGAAACGCGGACGGTGCGTACCTCGTCTATCTTGATGCCTGCGAGCAGCTTGGCGTCTCACCCTTTGAAAAAAGCTATTTTACCGAGCAGATAATCTGCACTGATTTTTTCGGCACGGCATTCTTTCGCTCCTGCCTGCCCGCCTTTGCTATCGACCCCGACTCTATTACCCTTTACCGCTATCCGGATGATAATTCTGTTTCTATCACCATTCACGACACAGGCAAGCGCTCCCTTGGCTTTTACGATCTCTCAAAGCTCTCCACCGCCGACAAATACGCCGTTTTCTTAGGTGGAAACTACGCTCACGCCTCTATTTTCTCGACCGAGGAAAAGCCAACTCTTCTTCTCATAAAGGACAGCTTTGCCAATGCCGTCGTTCCTCTTCTTTCTCTTCATTTCAATATCGAGCTTATCGACCCTCGCTACCTCTCCCCTGCCCAAATATCCTCTCTTATCTCCTCACTTCACTACGATTTTTCCCTCATCATCGCCTGCCCTGAGAGTTTTTGAGGTTAGAAATTTTTTTCGTGGGGGATTTTTTAGTTTGTGTTTGTCGTGGGGGAAGAGAACTTTTTTAAGGAAAAAGTTCTCATTCCCCCACACCCCCATCTTTCAAAAACCTTGAATGAGGGGGTGTTTTTTGTTTTACATACTTGTTGATTGATGAAATCGGGAGAGCTGTTGCAGATTTAAGAGCACAATGCCCGACATTCAAAGTTTTCGCCCGCCTTTTTCAAAAGGCGGCGCTGTCAAGGGCGCGGAGCCCTTGTCGCCCATCGCAATGGGCGAAA
>JAZQZG010000043.1:0-6212 GCA_045633925.1 Eubacteriales bacterium | reverse complement strand
CTCTCCAAGTATCTTGAGGAGGTTCGCAACTCTGCAAAGGCAGAGGGCCAGGAGCGTATCTTCATCCACGGCGAGAAGGAAGCCGAGGCTCACAGCCGCGTGCTCACCGAGGGCGTATATCTCAACGATAAGACCTATGCCGAGATGCAGATGATCGCGGAGTACACCGGCTCCACCGAGTACCTCCCCGAGTATCTTGACTAATTCCTAGCAGGAAGAACATAAGTACATATAATAGCACATATAATAAAAAGAAAAAAGACAACCGCGAGGTTGTCTTTTTTCTTGGTGAGTTGGTTGGCAAAGATAGCGAGTGGAGGTATTCGCCGCAGACGAAGATGCTTTCGCTTGCCGCTTACGAGCGAGCTCGACGCGCTCTACGCAAAGCATGCGAACTCCTTTGTGCTAAAGCACAAATGGAGTGCTCTGCACCCAACATCGGGCAAAAAGAAAAGAGAGCCGCAAGGACGCTCTTTTCTTTTTGGTCGAAGTGTGGAGATTCGAACTCCAGGCCTCCAGTACCCGAACAGATTGGGAGTAGTCTTTTGACTACTTTTATTTGCTTTTCAATGCTTTTGAGTCCGAAAACGATGCTTTCAGGTGCTCTCGTTCGCACTGTTTCCACACAGTCCAAGTCTGTAGATGGTCAAAGGTGTGGTCATCGGGTTAATTCTGCCAGACTCAAATCACGAAAGTTAAACCGCATATACCCCGTGTTGAGTTTTCATCTGTATCATTAGTATAGCATACTTTCAAAAATTAGTCAACTCACCTTTCCCAAAACTCAAAAATTGATGTGCAGTAGACGAAAGAAAACTAAGGATAGAATCCCTCTTAAACTTGAAACAATATATCCGAATATTTAAAGTGCAACTATCCATAATGCAATATACAAAAATTGAGATTCTGCAATCAAACAAAAACACCAATTATTCTTAGATTTATTATATAATGAGAATAAGTGATTATCAAAAACCTATTTACATATAAACTGCAGAGTAACAATTAAAGAAATTAAAGCGCCGAAATAGGAAAAAGAAAAACAAATTGTTGAGGTTTCGGTTGCATATGGAGCAATTGCTCCATATGCAGGACTGCTTGTCATCCCTCCAGCAATAATAAATTCTTCATGCATAGGGTGTTTCCTTTTTATAAGCTTACATAATCCTAATCCGCAGATGATAGCGGAAAGCGTTATGAGCATTCCGTAAAGTATTGATTGTATATCAAAGGATATATCTTGTGTTCCTGTTGAGAATCCGGTGCCAACAAAGAATAATGCGAGTCCTAAATTTCTAAAAGCATTGAGACACTGGTTTGATATGATACTTTTCTTAGATACTTTTATGAAACCGTACCCAACGAACAGTCCGATCATCAACGTGCAAGCAGTCGTGCCAAATGACAGAGTTGAGATCTTGATACTTCCGAGAATGTTTCCTGAAAGGGCTGTAAGACCGATCAGAATCAATTCGGGATATATCTTGCTTTTTATTTCCTGTTGCTGTGCGATTGACTTGGAGTTATCGGTGTACCTTCTTGCAAGCAATTGCGCGAATAATACTACCATTATCACGCCAAACAAATAAGAACATCCATACCCCATTACTGCGTTCTCGCTACCGTTACCAATCCGTTCGCAAACACTTGACAATCCGGGGGTACTGGTTAATGCTCCGCATAGGATGCCGAGCAGGGAAGCGTAGTTGATAGATTTATCAAGAATGGAGAGAAGAAGCATTACAGCTACTCCGGACAGGCTCATTAACGAGCCGATAGCAAATGCTAACACCGAATTTTTTGAATGGCTTTTGATGGAGAATCCTGTTTGCAAACCAATCGCTGAAACGAACAGAGCAGTGCCGAGCTTTGAAAATGTTTTTAGTGTGCTCCGGGCGTTTGCAATGATTTCGCTATTCCCGTTCGGAATAATTTTGATCATTAGAAATCCAACGAATATGGATGCAAACAAGATTCCCGCAATACCGACGGAGATACCTTTTATGCGTATTCTGCCGATAGTAAGACCTACAATAATAATAAAAAGCAAAAGATTAAGCGGTGAAAGGAGTATTGTCAGGCAGGACATTATTCATCACCAAACAACTGCATATGCAAGGGGCGGATATCACGCCACATCATCTGCACTTTATCGATCTGCTTGTCAACGTGATAGTGTCCGCAGAACCATACTTCATAAGTGAGCTTCTTTTCAAGCTCACCCAGCCAGATCTCCGTAGAGCGGTCGATGTCGGGCTTGAAAAGCTTTTTTGATTTTGCTTTTCGGGGCTTTCTCTTGATGCTGGCGTTTTGTCTTGTGGACATAAACATTTCGGTGGGAAGATAATCGATCGGACAGGTGTGCGTCATCATACCGAAGATCTTGTTTTCTTCATTTTGCAAATGCTGCTCGACGGTTGCTTTTACGTTATCATCCGGCATTTCATCATACCAGAATGGAGTGCCTTCCTCAAGACAGCGCATTTTGTCCACACTATGTGCGCCGCCCACGACCATATATTTCTTGCCTTCAAAGGTGTAGATCTCGCCGTCGATGGCAAAGTAAATATTGGGATATTTGGGCTCATAATATACCTTTCCACCACAAAAGCTTCGGATGCCGTATGTACCGACGTTCTGCGGACGGTTTTCTTTGTTTCCGTGCAGGCAGAACAGAGTAATATTCAGAGCCGATATTTCTTTCTTCAAGTCATCATCTCTCTTGTCATCGTAGTAGTTGAAGCCCGCATCACCGAGGATAATAAGTACGTCCTTTCGGCGTGTATTCATATCGCGACAAAATTCCTTGACGCGATCAAAGTGTCGATGCTTGTCTCCCGTAATAAAAAACTTAGCGGGAGAACCGTCATCATAATAAGAAATTACGGTATCTTTTTTATAAGATTGTTTGATTGTCAGGAGGAAAAGGGAAAGCACTTCTCCCACAGCCCCTCCCATCAATGAAAGCAGGATAATGTTTTGAACGGTAATAGGGAAGAGCAGAAGAGATAATCCTGCTCCCACGGGAATACCCGAAAAATATTTCAGATAGCTTTTCCAAGTGAGGTTGTCCTTATCTATAAAAAAGACGTGGATAGACCACAGGCAGAGTGCGCTTAAAAAAACGCACATGATGATAAAAATTGTGTTTAACATAACAAATTCCTTTCTTTTTGTTTGAAGTTAATCTTTCTTTTTTGATTGGACGTACAGTTGGTTGACGTAAACGCTGGCACCCGCAGATAGGATACCTTGTGTTACGGAAATGAACAAGGCGTAGGCAACGTCCTTTAAGGTGGATATATCGCTTGTGGCGATTACCCACGCAGATGAAAGAACGATCGATATTCCTCCCAAAACAAGAGGAATAAGGTTGTCCGGCAACTTGCTTTTTTTAATTCCGATTCCGACAATGTAGAGTACCGGAGTCAGAATGAGCAACTCGGGCTTGATAAATTCTTCAATGTTCATAAGCTTACTCCTCATGCAAGAATCATTCCAATGACAGTAGAAATTAAGCCACCCGCAAGTGCTGCGATGATTGCGGTAACAATCTGTTGCATTCGCATTCGAGGCTGACTCTCAATCGCATCGATCTTCTGTTCGTGTCGTGCTAAATGTTCGTTTGTGTGTTTGAGTTCGGTTGCAAGAGTAACGAGCGTTTCGTTCATCGTGCGAATTTCGGCTTGAACCGCTTTCAGGTCGGAAATATCTCGTTCAATAGCCCGAATTCGTTGCTCGTGCCTCTCCAAAATGATCTGTGCATCTTCCATGAGATTTCTCCTTTCTTTCATTTTTTACTCGGCTGTAACTGTATTATAAAAGTTAACGTCGACAACCGCTGTCAGCGTTAAAAAACATTTAGGCACTTTTGGAGTATTTTTTTATTATTTGCGCGAGAATAACAATTTCTTTTTCGGATATTTGCTCTTGAACAAGTGATTGTATCTTTTTGAGCAAGAGTATTTCTTCATCACACATATAGGCACGATCCAACGTGTGATCACCAATGACGGATACTCCTCCGTACCGCCCTTTAGCTATATCAAGCGGGGCGTGAAATGTTGCTTCAATTTCAAAAATGTCGCGCTGGATCGTTCTTACGGAAACGCCGAACATTTTGGCAAGCTGCGGCATTGTTGCTTTTCTTGCAAGACATAAATATTTATAAATTTCAAGCCTTCGTTCGGCGGTTCCCATACATTCACCTCCTCTCTCAAAAAATAAAACCGGTATAAAAACCAACCCCCCATTATTTTGAAGTTTGATTTTATACCGGCTCACTCTCGATAATTTATTACGGATGAACTCGCGTTATTAGACTTACGGTTATTTGTCAGTCCCCTCAAGTGTCTTTTCATCAGGATAAATGTTCGATAACAATATTTCAATTGCGATCTTATCTATCTTCCCTCTGTTTTTAACAAGAAGGTAAATATCATTATTTTCTCTTGTGAGGATACCAACGAGTAATTTCTTTTTCGGTGTTCGAATTTCTTTTGAAAAACTGTGCATAATAGATCTCCTTACATTCATATATGTTATATGTAAACAAATGTTGCAGACTTTGCGAACTTAATGGTCTGTAATTGGGGACTTGTAAAAAGTCCCCTAGTTATGAATACAAATTAGTTGAAAAAACCGTAGGAGGAAAGTCTGATTTCTACTGATCTGGTGGAGACCTCATAGATCTTTGCGATCTCACTTATAATGCCCATGCTATCTTTTGAACCGTAAGTCAACTTTCCGTTTTCGCTTCCGGAAGCGGTGATAAAGTGCTGCGCCGTGGGAATAAATGTACAGGCAGGCATAAGTAATGCTGCACTCAAACAGTCACTTTGCCATTCGCTCCATTCAAAGTCCGTTTTAGCCTCAACGGGATTTTTACGGCCAACAGCTTCCTGCCTGTTGGCTATGTACGAGCTGCCGGTGTTGCGGAAATTGAAGGGCATATTGTAAGGAGAGTAGAATCTGCGATGGAGTATCCAATGAGATATTTCATGGGCTTTGGTAAAACGGTATCTCGTGGGAATTTTGCGAAGTCTCTTGTCAATGATGATAGTACCCTCTTTTGCGGAAAGGGAACACTCATCAAGATTGTCGGTGTAAATGGGCAAATTTTTATCCGCAAAGGTGATGAGACCTAATATGGATCCGTCTTTGCTCAAAATTGCGTCGTAACAGGTAAGGGGAAATGCGTTTTCTGCTAGATCATCAAGATCAAGTGGCATAGCTCTCTCAAGAACGCGAGGTTGTTTCTCTTTGAGAATTTGCATGGCTAACGGATCAAAATCCGCTTTGCTCATAATGTACAGTCCGCTGGGTTTACACACATAATTCAGAATCATAACTATATCCTCCATAAGTAATTTTATTATACAGTTGAGTAAAAAAACAGAAATGCTCACCCGTGTAACACGTGATAATAAAGTTCACGTAATTGACGGTGTGAGCATTTCTCTCATCATCGGTAATAACCGAATATTAATTGCTGTCAGGAGGTGTATCTTGTTTAGCGTTCAGCTCTTCGAGTCTACGGATGAATATTTCCCATTCCTTGCTGATTTCATCATCCGGTAGATCTTTAGCCATTCTCAACGCTGTGCAAACGCGAGGGTTATCCTTTAGATATCGTTCAATATCTTCGGTTCGGGAGGCGAGGGCTGCTTTTTTCAAATATGCCTGTTCGTCTTCTGTCAGATTAAGAGCTGCTGCCAATTTGTCAAATACTTCAGGTTTTCTCGGAGCCGGTCTATTAAAATTCTCAATGTCGCTCAAATAAACTGCTGAAATATCGATCTTCAGTGCAAGAGCTCTTACCGATAATCCCATTTGCTCACGCTTCTCACGGATAAACGTTCCAAACGATTTTTCGGTTATTTCATTACGCATTTCTTTCATACGATATCCTTTATCCTTTCTATAATCCACTCGGTTTAGGGTCAGGTTGCATTTATATATTATTCTATAATATATAAATGGCACAAACTCTGGACAAATACAGAGTGTTTGTCCATTCAGTGGATTTGATTTGTATTGCGGTATACCTTTTATGACGAGACTACTGCGGATATCAGTGGTAGCCGTTTAGGTATAATGGCGATGTGTAAGACAATCCCGCAAATAACAGCAAAATCTGTTTACGTTCATATTATAACTCGCTTTATTTCTTTTGTCAATAGATATTGGAAAAGTTTTTCAAAAATTTTTTG
>JAZQZG010000042.1:0-35788 GCA_045633925.1 Eubacteriales bacterium | reverse complement strand
GGTGGATGAGGTGTTATTTGAAAATATAATTTTTTTGCCACTAAAGCCGTAACAAAATAAAATCATAAATAATAAAATAAAAATTACTTTTGTATAGAGGACACCTCATCCGTCAGCCTTACGGCTGCCACCTTCCCCTGCTGGGGAAGGCTTTTTATTTCATTATCTTTAACAGATAAGCTTTGTATGGGTCGGAAAGACAATCTTTTTTACGAAAGTGTATTTTAAGGCTCCCTCCGGGAGGTAGCGAAGCGGCGCTACGGTAGTGAATAACAGTCCGGTGGACTGTTAGAGCCGTAGCGTGACCGAACCGCAGTGAGACGCTGGCGCCGTAGGCGACTGAAGGAGAATGCGCTTTGGCGTCAAGAACTTATATCTAAAGTGCACGCGGGCTCCTTTCGTCACGGCAAGCCGTGCCACCTTCCTCCCGGAGGAAGGCTTTTTATTTTCTTATTCCACAGCAATAAATACCACCGTAGAGGTTGGATAGACGCCCATTTTTAATTAACGCCCGACTCTTGGCTGTCGGCACTGCCGACTCCTCAAAAAAATCAGTGTCCGTTCACAAAATGTTTATAATTATGTGATATAATGTACCATGTATAATGTTCTCTAAAATACAACATTGTAAAAAAACAAGGAGAGGAACTTCCTGATATGATAAAAATCGAACATCTCGTAAAAAATTACGGAACGAACTGTGCTGTTGACGACATTTCGTTGCACATAGAGAAAGGTGAGATCGTAGGATTCTTGGGCCCGAACGGTGCCGGCAAGAGTACCACTATGAACATACTCACCGGCTATCTTTCCTCCACAGAGGGTACCGTTGAGGTAGCGGGCATAAACGTGCTCGATGATCCCCTTGCGGCAAAGAAGCACATAGGCTATCTTCCCGAGCAGCCTCCGCTCTATCTTGACATGACGGTTGAGGAATATCTCAACTTTGCATTCGATCTCAAGAACTGCAAGCTCAACAAGAAAAAGCACATCGCAGAGATCTGCGAAACAGTAAAGATAAAGGACGTTTACAAGCGTCTTATTAAGAATCTCTCAAAGGGTTACCGCCAGAGAGTAGGAATTGCTCAGGCAATCATCGGAAACCCCGAGATAATCATCTTCGACGAGCCCACGGTAGGTCTTGACCCCAAGCAGATAATCGAGATCAGAAACCTTCTCCGTTCGCTCGGAAAGGATCACACCGTTATCCTCTCGACCCACATTCTTCAAGAGGTTCAGGCGGTATGCGACAGAATCATCATTATAAACAAGGGTAAGATCGTAGCGGACGAGCAGACCGAAAATATCACTCGTGCAGTAAACAGCAACCGCCGCTTCCAGATAAAGGTATGCGGACCTCAGAAAGAGATTCTCTCAATGCTCAGAACCAAGCCCGGTATCATCTACGCAGAGCAGCTCACCGCTCGTGACGGAGATGCGTACATATACAATATCGAAAGCGAAGCCGACGTTGATATAAGAAAGAGTCTTTTCTATACCCTCTCGGAGAAAAATTGGCCTCTTGTTGGAATGGAGCCTCTCGGCATGAATCTCGAGGATATCTTCGTTGCAATAGTCGATCAGAGCTCACCCGAGGAGCAGGCGAGAAACTACAAGCACGAAAGAAGAACCCGCTCCGCAGGAAAGTCACCGAAGCAGGCAAGCCGCGAGCAAGAAGTTGCACGCAATATGAGAAACAAAAAGTCTGCTGAGGACACCAAGAAATATTCCGCTCTCTTTGACGAAGACGATGACTAATATCGCAAACGGAATATCAAAAGATTTTTAACGAAGGGAAAAACAGTTATGTTTGCTATATACAAAAAAGAATTACGCTCATACTTTACAACCGCTGTGGGCTACGTTTATCTCGGTGTATTCCTTGCGATCTCCGCGCTTCTTTGCTGCTATACCACGCTCGGAGCAGGAACCTACGACACCTCAACGTATTTCACGTTCATTCCATTAGTATTTATTATACTCATTCCGCTTCTCACGATGAAGATATTCTCCGAGGAAAAGAAGCTCCGCACAGAGCAGCTCCTTCTCACCTCCCCCGTATCTATCACGGGAATGGTAATGGGTAAGTTCTTGGCTGCTTTCACACTCTTTGCAGTAGGACTTCTTCTCTCGCTTGTAAACTTCATCCCGCTCTGCATCTACGGAGCTATGGATGGACTTAACGATGCATTCCCCGACAGCATAGGACCTATAGCGTCGATAATCTTCTCGAACTTCTTGGGACTCTTGCTCCTCGGCGCAGCATTTATCGCTGTGGGAATGTTCATCTCTTCTCTCACCGAGAGCCAGCTCTCCGCTGCAGTAATCACCGTAGTTATAATAGCTACTATGCTCTTGCTCAATCTTGTAAACGGATATATCGATAACTACGTAGTAAGATTTATTATAAGTTGTATCTCGTTCCTTTCAAGGTTTGCTCCATTCCAAAACGGACAGTTCGATCCGTCGGCACTGTTGTATTTCGTTTCGACCTCAGGAGTATTTATATTCCTCACGGTACGAATCTACGACAAGCGTCGTTGGAGCTGATCTCAAAATATTAAGAAAGGAACAAAGCTATGAAAATAAAAACTTCTACAGGACGAAAGATACGCTACGGCGGTACTTCTATTGTGATAGTAGCGCTCGTTATAGCGGTAGTCATAATTTTAAATGCGATAATGACTCTTCTCACCCAGAAATTTATGTGGTACGGAGATATGACACCCGAGCTCAAGTTCACCATAACCGAAGAGTGCTTTGAACTCATCGGCGAGGAGACCGACAACGGAAAGAACTCGGCTATAGAAATGGTTAAGAAATTCAGAAAAGAAAATGCCGATTTTAACACCGCGAACCCCACCGCAGTGCAGAGAGACGAGAATATAAAGATCAAGATCCTCTTCTTGCTTGAAGAAGACGTTATGTCTCAGACCGACGGTTATATCTATAACAACGCAAAAGAGCTTCAGGTAAGATTCTCCGATTATATCGAGCTTGAATTTACCGATGCTATGAAGAATCCCTCAAGATTCAAAAAATACCTTTCCTCGAACACCGATACTATCGACTTCAACAGCGTTATTATCGAGTTCGGTGAGTCCTATCAGATAAGAAACTTCAAAACCTTCTACCTCTATGACAACACGCAGGGACAACCCTACGCATACAACGCAGAGAGAGCATTTGCTTCCTCTATCCTCGCTGTAACAAGAGCGCAGTTGCCCCTCGCTTGCTACACCGTAGGTCACGGTGAGAGCTTCCCCAAGGGCCCCGGCTACAATCTTGAAAGCAGCACCGTTCCCTTCCTCGATACTCTCAGAAATTCGGGATACGAGGTTCGCGCAATAAACCTTCAGGAAGAAGATATTCCCGAAGAGTGCAAGCTCCTTATAACCTACGCTCCTCAGAGCGACTTTATCGAAAGTGATATAGCAAGCACCTTTGTTGATGAAAAGAAGGACGAGATCAAGAAAATCGAAAAATTCCTCCAGATCGAGAAGGATGAAGATCGAGGCGGTTCCTACATGGTATTCCTTGATCCTTCGGTAAAAAATGAGCTTCCCGTTCTCGAGTCATTCCTTGACGAATGGGGTCTTTCGGTTCGCCGTGAGGAAAACAGAGAGCCTGTGCTTGTAAGAGACTCGGCAAACTCTGTTATCGGAGATTCTTCTGAGATATTTACAGACTACGCCGTGAACGACCTTATGCAGGGTTGGGCAGAAAACCTCACCACTCCCGTTGTATTCAAGAATGCTATGGCAATCGAATACGCAAAGGACTATAAGGGACTCTTCCAGCCTCTTGCTACCGATTCAAGCAAGAACTTCTCCTACGGATACAACGATTCCTTCCCGCCTGAGGGTAGAATCGTATACCCGATGTTCTATACCCGTGAGGGAGCTTCGGGATACGTAAACGGTGAAAGCGTTGTAACCTCCACCGCATCGGATCCGATCATGCTTATGGCAGTATCCACTCAGACTTTCTACAAAAAGGATCAGATGGATAACATTACGAAATACATTTCCGACTCGTCAACGGTACTTCTCTGCGGTTCAACCGATTTCGGTTCGTCTAAGTACCTTGAGGAGGCAATCGAGTCCTTTGGAAACTCCAATATGCTTATGTCGGCATTCCAGCTCTCCGGAAGAGAGCCTGTACCCACAAACCTCGGGACCAAGCAGTTTGCAAACTACAATATAGAATCGATTTCCGCACGTGCGGCAACGGTCTACACCGTAGTTCTCTCGTTGGCTCCCATCGCTATTGCGTCACTCGCAGGCGTGATAGTATTAGTAAGGAGAAAGAATAAATGATAGAAAATAGAGAACAAAGAAAAAAAGCCTCTCTTTTCCGTCGTCGCATAATCTTCATAAGCATTTTCACAGTAGCACTCATCGCTTTATGCATAACTCTTGCGATCGTATATAATTTTGTCAATACCGTAATATATTTTACCGATACCGACGATGCAAAAACCGAATACCTCATAAAGAACGTAAACGGTGTATGGGCTATGTACGATAAAGAAGATAAACTTCTTGAAAAAGAATCAAACTTTAATTGCTACGTAACGAAGGCGGGAACACTCGTAAGATTAAACGAGGAGACCGGCGAATACAATATTCAAGCATCTCTCGAGATATCCGACGGAGAGCTTGCATCAAACACAAAAATACTTATATTCAAGCATATTTCAGAAAAAAATATCCGTTCAATAGAGGTTCACAATGAGAAGGATTCCTACACCTTCTACCGCTATAACATAACCGAGAAAAAGCTCGATGATACAGCGGCGTTCGTTTACAAGGACTCGCCTCAGCTCACCATTAGAAGAGATGCTTTGACAGCGCTTGCGTCCGACGTAGGTTACGCTCTTGCCGCATCTCGAGTTGAGAAGCCGATGCTTCTTGAAAACGGCAAAATTAACCTCGCAGAGTACGGACTTGCGCCCGAAAAACGCACGAGAACCGTTGTTGATGAGAACGGAAACGAGACGATAGAGGAATACGATTATACCCCTGCGTACTACGTTATGACCACGATAAACGATGAGAAATACAAGATGCTCATCGGCGACCGCTTGGTAAACGGCGGAGGCTATTACGCTCAGTATATTGAGATCACAAAGGACGGCAAAGAAATTCCGAGAGAAAAGGTATACGTCTTTGCAAGCTCGCTTTCCTCTACCGTTCTTGCGGAAGCTAAAAACTTCATCACCCCCGGTATTACCTACCCTGCAACCACAAACGATTATTTCGACGTAGTCGATTTTGAGATCAAAAAGCTCAACTCGATATCCAACGAATACGATAAGATGGTTGGATTCACCTACATCGACAACGAGGAGAGAAAAGACACAGCAAAAGCTAACAAGCCCTACGTATTCAACGATGAGAGATCCTCAAGCTATCATCCGAACTTTGACAGAATAGATAGCTGTCTGCTCTCGTTCGTAGATCCCGAGATCGTTGATACCGTGGCTCTTGCTCCTTCAAAGAAGACGCTTTCGGAATACGGTCTCACGTCTCCCGTACTCGATGAGAACGGAAATCCCGTGCTTGATGAATACGGACAGCCTAAATACGTATTCTCATCAAAATACGTAATTTCTTTCAAGCGTTCTATTAAGCTTTCCTCAAATACCGGTACTAACGGAAACAAGGAAGACTCAAAGATAGATTTGATACAAACTATTTATATCTCGGATAAAAACGAAAGCGGAAACCACTATTCCTACACCGTTATTGACGTTATCGGAGATTCAAAGGGAGAAACGATAGGAGTTGACCTCGATATGATCTGCGAGGTTAAAAGCTCGTCTCTCAACTTCCTTTCCTACTCTGTCAGTGACTGGACCTACCCCGCATTTATGGAGACGGGTATAAAGTACGCAACCAAGCTCACGCTCCAAAAAGAGGGCTATTCGGCAACGTTTGATATAAACAATCTCACGTATGACGGAAGAAACGGCATCTCGATTAACGCATCCAACAGTCTTGGCGAAAAGCTCACCACCTTCGGTATGATAAACGCAATCGATGCAGGTGGCGGATATACCTGGTACGTATCCAGAGTAGACGTTAAGCTCTTAAAGGGCGATAAGGAATACGAAGGCGGAGATATGGACTACGGAGTTAACGCTCTCGGCGAGCGCACAAAGTACCTCAAGAAGCCTTTCTTGACCTCGGATGGAAGAAAGATTTACGTTGACGTTAATACCATAAAAATAGTTCATCCCGGCGGAAAGACCGAGGAATACGTAAGATATCATACAATGATATTCCAGAAATTGTTCCAGAACGTAAATTCCATGCGTATCGCAGGTGAATATTCCATGGAAAACGAGGAAGCATTTATTGCGGATCCCGCAAATTATTACGCTACCATCGAGCTCACGAACAACGAGGATTATACCATCAAGGCTGATTTCTACAAGGTTTCTTCACGTAAATACTACGTTGTAGTAAACGGTGAGGGCGGATACTATATAAACGCTTCAAGCCTCGATAAAATTTTTGAAAACTCGCAAAAATTCTTCAGATGTGAAGATTTTCAAACCTAAAAAAGAAACCCTGACTCTTGGTTTACAAGAGTCAGGGTTTTGTTTTACCCTTCGAATCGGCAGTGCCGACAGCCAAGAGTCGGTCGGCAGTGCCGACAGCCAAAAATCGGGCATTGTTCTCCTAAATTTGTAACAAATCTCCCGACAGCATTAGTCAGTAAGTGTGTAAAACAAAAAAATAACCCCCAGTTTCAAGGTTTTTGAAAGATGGGGGTGTGGGGGAATGAGAACTTTTTCCTTAAAAAAGTTCTCTTCCCCCATATACACATAATTCAAACTAATCCTCTTGCATCTCAAGCACGCGCTGCCAGATGAGATCGGCAGAGGCTTCCGCATTGTAGGCGGTAAGAGAAGATGTAGCGAGATTTTTGCGGTATTTCTCGAGCTTATCACGGTGAGCTGCAAAGTAGGCAGCTTTCTTTGCCGCACGCTTTGCGCTTGGGATGTAGAGCGCGCCCTTTACGTCGTGAACGTAATAGTTCTTGATGCCGCGTTCGATGTAGGTAATGCATTTTGTAACGATTATCGGTACGTGGAGAGACGCAGGCTCAGCCATAGAGTTTGCGCCGCTTTTTCCAATAAAGAGATCGGCAATGCAAACGTATTCAAGAACCTTATCGGTAAAGTCCACGGGGATAAAGCGTATATTCTTGGGCGCGGTTACGCCTGCAAATTTTTCATAGAGCTTTTTGTTCATACCGCAAAGAGCGATAACGGTCATAGGCCGGTTTATTTTGAAGAGATGCTTTACGGTCTTTTCAAGTCGAGCCATACCGTAGCCGCCGTCGCAGAGAGTTATTACAAACTCGTCGGACGGAATGCCAAGCTTTGCGCGAATGTCGGCGCGTCTTTGCTCAGGCAGGTATTCCTCACGCTGAGAGCGCATCGGGAAAGGTATGAGCGATACGTTTCCGCCTGCGTACATACGGGAGCGAAGAACCTGTCGATAGCCCTTTTCGGATGACATAAGGAAGTTGTTGCAGTCAACGTCAAAGGCTCCGTTTGAGAGCACGTCAGGACAGAAGCAGATAGTATAAGGCTTTGGCCCGGACATTTGATTTATGTAGTAGGGAATCGCCCAGTGGGCTGTGTATACTACGTTTGCGTTGAGCTCTGCTACGTGCTTAACGGCGCGGGGATTCGTCTTGTTTCCGCTTATCGAAAGAGAAAGCAGAACGTAACGAGCAAAGGCATTTCCCGCTAAGAAATTTCCTATCTTGCAGAGAATACTCAAAAGCGGTGAGCGGTTCTGCTGTTGAACGGCTTTTTCAAAGAGCTTTTCGGTCTTTTGCATATTCTCATCGTGAGTCTCCGAGAAGAATGCCGATTCTATAACCTCTGCTTGGTCACCGTATTTTGCCTTGAATGCCTCGCACACGGTTCTTGTGGGAACGATGTGACCCTTTCCGGCTTCAACGTAGGTAAATACGACACGGGGCTTCTCTCCCTTTTTATATTTATTAAGATCGTTGAGCGCACGCTGTCTTGATTCTTCGAGCATGTACTCGGCTGCCGCAAGAAAGGCGGCGTAGATGATAATAAAGTTTGGATAGAAGAAGAAATTATCAAGCAGGGACATCGCCAAGATGAGAATGGGCACAAGCAGTATGAGAATACGGCTTGCGGATATTTTTCTTGCGATGAGCTCGACACCGTGCTTCATGTGGAACATGAATGCAAGAATTCCAAAAAGACCCATAGAACAGAGAAATTCGATGAGCACGTTGTGGTACATCGTATCGAACACCGAATAGTTTACTATGTATCCCATATCACGTCCGAGTGAGAAGCCCGTACCGAAGATCGGGGCATATGGGAAGGTTTGTACAGCATCCTTCCAAATATAAGCGCGCGCGCCGAATATCTGCTCAAAGGTGCTGTTATCGGTGAGAAGAAAATCAAAGCGAAGCGTATCTATCGTATCGTGAATTACGCCGGCAGGGTCGCCCGTCCTGAAAATATATATAAGGACGAAGCTGATTCCTGCGGTGAAGAAGGATATTGCAAAGATACGGTTCGGTATTTTATTTTTGTTTTTAAAGCAACAGAGAATAATGCCGACAAGGAATGCGATACCGCCGAAAAGCATAGCGGATCGTGTATTCAGCACAACGGTCGTTGCTAAAAAGAATAGAGCAAGCGAGCAGGACAATATCGGAAATCTGCAGTTTCGTGCAAGATATAGCGCCGCAGGTATTGCAAGTGCTATAATTGCCGCAGATATCGTGGGAAGTCCCCAAGAGAGCGTCAGGAAATTTCTTATCGGAAGCAATATTCCGAAAACGTTTGTGACGGAGATCTCAAGCGGGAATCTCAAAAATATGATAGTGAGCTGTGCAATTATCGCAAGAGCCGTAAATATGAGCGTTTTGCAAAGGTACGGAACTACGTTTTTCGAATGAGCTGCTATGGTAACGAATAGGCAATAGCAAACGGTTAGGATGCCGCCTATCATAAGTCCGTAAAGTATATTTACGGGCTGCCACCAAGGGCTGAACGCACCGTTGAAGAGCAGGGCTACGTCGATGGCGATTATTCCCCAGAAGAAGATTCCTCTTTTGAGAAGTACTTCCTTGAGAAGTTTATCTGATATCAGTCTGTATATAAGTACCGATATGCAAATAGCGCCGCAGGCAATAAAATGCCCTATACTCGACTCGTCAAAGAGAAGCACTCCACTGTTGTATGGAGTGTATTTAAAGTAATTTTCGGCAACGTCAAGTCCTATACAGTAGTAGAACATTATGAACGGAACTAAAAATACTTTAAGATCCTTTGAGAATAGTCCTGCGAGTACCACTGTGAGCGTCAGAAGCCAAATACACGGAACGTAGACGTCCTTGTTGTTGGTTCCCGATATTACACAGATAACTGCAAAAAATGCAGGGTAAAACGACGTGTTCAGAAGCTTGTCTAAGAATGCAACTACTTTATTCTTTTTGCGAAGATTGTCGAAAAGTGTCATTTGCATTTTCGTTTAAGCGTCCTCCAAAAATAGATATATTAAATAGCGGGGGAGAAAATGCTTTCTAAAAAAGCGTTTATTTATACTGTCTTACGGGGAACGATCTTACCTATGAGGTAGTCTTCGTACTGCTTATCCTGAATAATTGTGGGATCGGTCATGGGACTCTCGATAAAGCCTGCGCCGCCCGCCTCGGAAACGGTGAGAAGCGTGTTCTTTGTGTCGAGTCTGAAGTTTACTCTGGGGGAACGGATGATCGAGTTGAATTGTCCGAATACCTTGAAGCCTACCTCAACCTCACCCTCGGAGGAGTACCACATAATGTAGGAGTTGTTGTAGATGTTATTCGAGCTGGTCTGCATAGTAAAGCCCGTGCAGAAGTTGTCAGAGTAGCAGATGTCGTAGAAGTTGTCGTTCCACTCGTCCTCAAAGCCTACGCTCGTGAGATAGTTCTCAGGGAGAGCAAGCTCATCCTCGTAGATGTAAAGGGGATGAAGGTTTCTGAAGAGGTTTCCGCCGCTGTGCGCAACGATTCCCTTATGTACGCTCGCAATTCTCATGTTGGTGAGCGTGTTGTCGTGACCCTCAAGGAGCACACCCCAAGAGCCTACCTTGTTCGTACCAACAATGTTTACGTCACGAACGTCTGCATCGGAGGAACGGCTGTTTGCGCCCCACTTGATGTGGATTCCGATAACGGTGTTCTTTATAGATACCTTGCGGATAGCGCTCTCACGGCCGCTGTCGATAGAAATTCCGTTAGCCTTGCCGCTTCCGTCAAGAATTCCACCCTCGAAATAGTAGTTGCTTCCGTTGGTGTTGATGTCGTTGAAGGGCTCTGCCGCGCCAAGACGTACGAGCGCTTCCTTCTCGGTCCAGTCCTCGGTTGCCTTGATCGTTGCATAGCAGGAAAGAAGAAGCGATACGCTGTGAATCGGGTTCGCAGGCGTGCAGATCGGCTTCGATATAAGATATACTCCGTCAGGGAAGTAAATCGTTCTGTTCGGGTTGTCAAGTATGAGCTTCTGAAGCTCGTCGGATACGTCCTTTCCTGTGTTTGCCTCTACGTAATCTGTTACTATAAGATATCCAAGTTCTCTCTCGTTCATGATATTTTCTCCTTTTTTATTTTTTTGTTTTTTCGTGGGGGAGGAGAACTTTTTTAAGGAAAAAGTTCTCCTCCCCCACACCCCCACCTTTCAAAAACCTTAAATGTGGGGTGTGTGTTATTGTTTTACATTATTTGCTGATTGATAAAATCGGGAAAATTGTTAGAATTTTAGGAAAACAATGCCCGACTTTGGTTGTCGGCACTGCCGACCCCTCGACGACCCTTTTTACGCAAGTGCTACCACAAGCCTTCTCCAGCGGGAGAAGGGGGACCACGCAGTGGTGGATGAGGTGTCTTATAGACAATCCCTCAGTCAGCTTCGCTGACAGCTCCCTTTACACAAAGGAGCCTTTTGTTTCATCCTTTTCAACAACCACATCTCGTAGGGGTCGGCGTTTCGACGACCCTTTTTCTTTTGGCTGTCGGCACTGCCGACTTTTTCAAAAAGCGACCTTATTTATACACAAATCTAGCTTTTTGCACTGCCGACTTATTTAACGGATCTCCACATAACTCCGTTGCGAACGTAGGACTCATAGTCCTTGTTCTGGCAGAGTCTTTCCTCGAAGATAGGAGTCTCGAGGTAGCCGTTACCGGTTGTGTCTCCTGTTTCAAGCTTCAAGAATGCGTTTTCGTTGTCGGGCAAGAAGTTTACCTTAAGGTTCTTGAATATAGAATTGAGGGGGCCCTGAGCCTTGATTGCGGTATTTACCTTACCGTTCTTTGTGTACCACATAACAAAGCAATCGTTGAGGAATGCGAGGGTACGGGGGCTTATCTCAAATCCGGTCGAGAACTGATCGGAATAGCAGTTATCGTACCAGTTTGTACCGCCTCTGTCAAAGAAGCCTACGCTCTCTGCAAAGAGTCCCTCAAGAGCGGGCTCGAAGATGTAGAGCGGGTGGATGTTGCGAAGAATGTTTGTACCGCTCTCAAGTCTTACACCTGTCATAACGCTTGCGATTCTCATATTGGTAAAGGTGTTATCGTGTCCCTGAACGAGAACGCCTATAGTGCCGGGAACGCCTGCGCCAACGATGTTTACGGTGTGTATATCGGCATCGGAGGAGCCGTTGTTTGCGCCCCACTTGATGTGAATTCCTATCATAGTGTGCTTTATCGAGGTATTGTGGATGCTGGATTCTCTTCCGCTGTCAACGGAGATACCGTTAGCCTTGCCGTTACCGTCGATGATACCGCCCTCAAGACCGTAGTTGCTTCCGTTTGCGTTGATGTCGTTGAAGGGCTCAGCCGCGCCAAGACGAATCATAGCCTCGGTATCCGACCAGTCATCGGACGCCTTGATAGTTGCAAAATTGGAGAGCACGAGGTGTACTGCGTTTGCAGGATTTGCGGGAGTGCAGATCGGCTTTGCAATTATATACTCACCGTCGGGGAAGTAGATAGTTCTGTGAGGGTTGTCAAGAATAAGCTTCTGGAGGGCGTCGGATACGTCTTTGCCCGTGTTTGCTTCTATATAATCGGTTACAACCAAGTAACCAAGCTTGTTTGCTGCGTTCATAGTAAATTCTCCTTTTTTACATTATAATATATATTAGAGCTTCTTTGCGCGGCTTTCGCAGTAGATACAGCGATACGTTCCGCTATCCTTATCGGTGAGCTTGAATACGTGGGGAAGCTCCTGCTCGGTAGAGGTTATGCATCGCGGATTCTTGCAGAGCACGATGTCAACTATCTTGAGAGGAAGCTCGGGGTGGTATTTTGCCACGTTCTTTCCGTCCTTTATCACGTTGATAGTGAGAGATGCATCGATATAACCGAGAGCCGAAAGATCGGGGGAGAGCTCGGTGTCTATCTTTATGATGTCCTTTCTTCCCATTCGTCTGCTTGCCGCATTTTTAATAATGGCGATCGGGCAGTCAAGCTTGTCAAGCTCGAGGAAACGGTAGATCTCCATTGCCTGACCTGCCTTTATGTGGTCGATAACGACGCCATTCTTTATTTCATCTACTGTCATATCTGTGCCGCCTCCAATAACATTTTGATTAACGCCATACGGATGTACTTTCCGTAGAGCACCTGCTTGAAGTAGCAGGCTCTGGGGTCCTTGTCAACTCCAACGGAGATCTCGTTTACACGGGGCAGGGGATGCATAATGCAAAGATCGCTCTTTGCATCCTCAAGCTTTGCGGGGGTGAGCACGTAGCTGTCCTTGAGGCGAATGTAGTCCTGCTCGTTGAAGAATCTTTCCTTTTGCACTCTCGTCATATAGAGAACGTCGAGCTCGGGGATGTTTTCCTCAAGCGACGTGCTCTCAACGTAAGGAATGCTCAGCTTGTCGAGAACCTCGGTCTTTATATACTCGGGAAGCTTTAATTCGTTTGGCGAGATGAGCACGAAACGGATATTTTCGTATCTCGAGAGAGCGGTGATAAGCGAATGCACCGTTCTTCCAAACTTAAGGTCTCCGCAAAGACCGATTGTCAGAGTGTCAAGACGTCCCTTTTCTCTTTTTATCGTGAGAAGGTCGGTCAAGGTCTGTGTGGGGTGATTGTGTCCTCCGTCACCTGCGTTTATTACGGGGATAGAGGAGTTGAGAGCCGCAACCATAGGTGCGCCCTCCTTAAAGTGACGCATAACGGCAATATCTGCAAAGCAGGATATTACCTGCGCCGTGTCGGCTACGCTCTCGCCCTTTGCCGCAGAGCTGTTCTGCGCGTCGGAGAAGCCGATAACGTTTCCGCCAAGCTCCATCATAGCCGCCTCAAAGGAAAGGCGTGTGCGTGTTGAGGGCTCGTAAAAGAGGGTAGCCAGCTTTTTGCCCGACGCGACTCTCGAATATTTTTCGGGATTACTTATTATGTCCTCTGCGGTGGCTATAAGCCCTTCTATCTCGTTTACCGAGAGATCCTCGATTCCTATTAAGTGTCTCATTTTTTCAAGATCCTTTCCTTTTGAGGGTTCATTTTGTGTTTTTATCAGTTCTTTGCGCCGTTGATTGCGAGATAGTTCTTGATTCTCTGTACGTTCTCGGCGTTCTTCTCGTCCTCTTCGAGGTACTCGATGATATCGTATACGTCAACTACGGAATATACGGGGAAACCGAATTCCTCCTCGACCTCAGCCATAGCGCTCTTCTCGCCCTTGCCCTTTTCCTTGCGGTCTACCATAACGAAGGTAGCGGCAACGCGAACGCCCTCAAGGCTCTGCATATTGGACATACTCTCACGGATAGCTGTGCCTGCGGTGATAACGTCCTCAACGATAACAACCTCCTCACCTGCTGAAGGCTTGTAGCCTACGAAAACTCCGCCCTCGCCGTGATCCTTTTCTTCCTTTCTGTTAAAGAAGAAGGGAAGGTCAAGACCCTCGCGAGAGAGTGCCGCTGCGGCGGATACTGCTATCGGAATACCCTTGTATGCGGGACCGTAGAGAACAGTGCTCTTTCTGCCGAGCTTTTCAAGGTAAGCCTTTGCATAGAACTCACCGAGCTTGCAGATCTGGTCGCCCGTCTTGATATCGCCTGCGTTTATGAAATAGGGAATCTTTCTTCCGCTCTTTGCGGTGAAATCACCGAATTTGAGAACGCCTGCACTCTCTAAAAACTGTATAAAATCTCTCTTGTAGCTTTCCATTTTACTTATCTCCTTTAAAATCAGTCAACGAATTCAGCAACGCAGCGTCTGTATGCTGCAACGGGATCAGCAGCCGCGGTGATGGGTCTTCCAACTACGATGTAGTCGGATCCGATCTTCTTAGCCTCAGCGGGAGTCATAACTCTCTTCTGGTCGCCGATGTCACCGTCTGCAAAGCGAACACCGGGGGTTACGGTGAGGAAATCGCTTCCGCACTTCTCGTGAACGATGCCTGCCTCAAGGGGAGAGCAAACAACGCCGTCAAGTCCGCTTGCCTTTGCGTTCTGAGCGTATTTCATAACTACGTCTGCAATAGGCTCCTTGATAAGGAGCTCGTCCTCCATTCTCTGCTGATCGGTAGAGGTGAGCTGTGTTACAGCTATGAGGAGGGGGCGAGTGCCGTCGGGACGGGTGAGTCCTCCAAGAGCCCCCGTCATCATAGCAGACGTTCCTGCCGCGTGAAGATTACACATATCAACGTCGAGCGAGGAGAGTACCGCCATAGATTTTTTTACGGTATTGGGTATATCGTGGAGCTTGAGATCGAGGAATATCTTGTGTCCTCTCTCCTTAAGCTTCTTTACGATGGAGGGGCCTTCTGCGTAGAAAAGCTCCATTCCTATTTTTACGAAGGGTTTTTCCTCCTTGAAGTTTGCAAGAAAATCAAGAGCCGCCTCGGCACTTGCAAAGTCACATGCGATAATTACGTCCTTTCCCATTTTAGTGTGCTCCTCCTATAATTTCATTAAGATTTTTAATATTGTATTTTTCCATTGTTGCGGGGAGATCCTCTATGATCTTTTTGCAAGCAAAGGGATCAACGAGGTTTGCCGCGCCCACCTGAACGGCAGTTGCGCCCGCAAGCATTATTTCTATTACGTCCTCAGCCGTCGTAACGCCGCCCATACCTACGATCGGTATTTTTACGGCATCGTATACCTGATATACGCATCTGAGCGCAACCGGGAATACGCAGGGTCCCGAAAGACCGCCCGTTACGTTCTTGAGAAGAGGCTTTCTTGTACGGAGGTTGATTCTCATTCCCGACAAGGTGTTGATGAGCGATACGGCATCAGCGCCCTCGCTCTCGCAAGCCTTTGCAATATCTGCAATGCTTGTTACGTTTGGCGTGAGCTTTATGATTATCGGCTTTTTGGTAACCTTTCTTACCTCGCGTGTAACCTCTGCCGCCGCCGCAGGAGAGGTGCCGAAGCTCATTCCGCCTCCGTGAACGTTAGGACAGCTTATGTTTACCTCAATCCAGCCGACCTGCTCCTGAGAATCGAGCTTCTCGCAGGTGTAAACGTAATCCTCAATTGAGAATCCGCTCACGTTTGCCATAACCGGCTTGTGGAAGAATTTTTTGAGCTCGGGAAGCTCGTGAGCGATAACGTGCTCGACACCGGGGTTCTGAAGTCCTACAGAATTGAGCATACCGCCCTCGCACTCCGCAATACGGGGAGTGGGGTTTCCAAAGCGCTCCTGTCTGGTAGTTCCCTTAAAGGAGAACGTGCCGAGAATATTTATATCGTAGAATGCGGCAAACTCTGCGCCAAAGCCAAAGGTTCCGCTTGCGGGAATTATCGGATTGTCGATCTCGATACCGCAAAGGTTTATCTTAGTGTTTACCATATTATTTCCTCCTTAACGAGTACGGGGCCGTCCTTGCAGATGCGCTTCTTTCCGTACTTTGTCTCGCAGGAGCATCCCATACAAGCGCCAAAGCCGCATCCCATTCTCTCCTCAAAGCTGAACTGTCCTGAGGTTGTCGATGCATCGTAGATGGCTTTGAGCATAGGCTCGGGGCCGCAGGTGTAGAAATAGGTGTAGTCGACCTCGCTCATAGCGTTGGTAACAAAGCCGCGTATTCCGTAAGAGCCGTCAACGGTCGTTACCAAAACGTTTGCGCCGAGTGCCTTGAATTCTTCCTCGTAGAAGATTTCGTCGGCAGAGCCAAAGCCTAAAATTACCGAACAGCTCTTGCCCTCGGCAATAAGCTTCTTGCAAAGAAGATACATAGGCGGAACGCCTGCGCCTCCTCCGATAAGGAGAGGCTTGTCTCCCGAGAGGGAGCGATCGTAGCCGTTTCCAAGGCCTGTGAGAGTGAGAAGCTTCTCACCGCCGCTCATCTTTGACATAAGCTCGGTTCCCTTGCCGACTACCTTGTAGATTATCGTCAATGAGTCGCCCTCGATATTACATACCGAGATCGGACGGCGAAGATAAAAGCCGTCGAGCTTTATATTTACAAACTGACCCTCGCGGATGCCCTCTGTGTTTCCACAGAGGATCATCTCAAAGGTGTTTTTTGCTATTTTTTTGTTTTCTTTTACAGAAAAGATAATATCTTTCATTGTAGTTTTGATCCTCGATCTTCGTATTTTAAGATTTAAGATATCAGCTGTCGATAGTGGAGATCGTGATGGTTATCTCCTCCAATACGTCGAGAAGTACGCGAACCGTATCGAGAGAGGAGAAGAGCGTGATGTTATTCTCGATTGCAAGATGGCGGATCTCAAAGCCGTCCTTCTGCTGATTCATAGAACCAACGCTGCTCGTGTTTATAACGTATGCGATGTGACCCTGCTTCATAGCGTTGGGGATATCCTCGCTTCCGTTGCCGATCTTGTTGTGCGAGTGAGTGCGGATTCCGTGCTCGCGCAAATACTTTGCCGTACCCTCTGTTGCCTCGATGTTAAATCCGAGATTGTAGAATCTGCGGATAAGGGGAAGCGCCTCCTCCTTGTCCTCGTCTGCTATGGTTGCAAGAACCGTTCCGTAGTTCTGAACTACCGTTCCCGATGCCTGAAGAGCCTTGTAGAACGCGCGGTTGAGAGTATCGTCGTATCCAATAGCCTCACCGGTGGACTTCATCTCGGGAGAGAGGTAGGAGTCAACTCCGCTGATCTTGCGGAAGGAGAATACGGGAACCTTACAGTACCAACGCTTCTTCTCCTGAGGATAGAGATCGAATATTCCGAGCTCCTTGAGAGACTTGCCCAAGATTACCTCGGTTGCGATGTCTGCAAGAGAGTATCCTGTTGACTTTGAGAGGAAGGGAACTGTACGGGAGGAACGGGGGTTAACCTCGATTATATAAACGTCGTCCTTATCGTCAACGATGAACTGAATGTTAAAGAGACCTACGATTCCGATTGCAAGTCCCAACTGCTTTGAGTAGGTGAGGATCTTGCCCTTTACCTTATCGGAAATGCTGTAGGAGGGATATACGCTGATACTGTCACCGCTGTGAACACCGGTACGCTCAACGAGCTCCATAATACCTGCAACGAATACGTCGCGTCCGTCACAGATAGCGTCGACCTCAACCTCTTTACCCTGAATGTAGTGGTCTACGAGTACGGGCTTGTCCTCGTCGATTTCAACTGCGGTACGGAGGTAGGTTCGGAGCTGCTGTTCGTTTGCAACGAGCTGCATTGCGCGTCCGCCAAGAACGAAGCTGGGACGAACGAGCACGGGATAACCGATTCTCTCTGCAACCTTAACGCCGTCCTCAATCTTGGTAACAGCCTGACCTTGAGGCTGAGGAATTCCCAAGGAGGTGAGTATCTTCTCGAATGCGTCACGGTTCTCGGCTCTGTCGATAGCCTCGCAGTCGGTACCGATTATCTTAACGCCCTTAGCCGCAAGAGGCGCTGCAAGGTTGATAGCGGTCTGTCCGCCGAGAGATGCTATAACACCGATAGGCTTCTCGAACTCGATAACGTTCATAACGTCCTCAACGGTGAGAGGCTCGAAGTAGAGCTTGTCGGAGGTCGTGTAGTCGGTGGATACCGTCTCGGGGTTGTTGTTGATGATTATTGCTTCGTATCCGCACTTGCGAATAGTGTTTACTGCGTGAACGGTGGAGTAGTCGAACTCAACGCCCTGACCGATACGGATAGGACCTGCACCGAGAACTATTATCTTCTTGCGGTCGGTGAGTATCGAATCGTTCTTGCCCTCATAGGAGGAGTAGAAGTAGGGGGTGTATGCTCCAACGTGAGCCGTGTCAACCATCTTGTATACGGGGAAGAGGTTCTCCTTGTGACGAAGATCGTATACCTCGCACTCGGTTACGCTCCAAAGACGAGCGATGAACTTATCCGAGAAGCCCATCTTCTTAGCTTCCTTGAGAAGCTCAACGTCAAGCTTGTTTGCTGAGAGCTTTGCCTCCATATCGGTGATCTTCTTGAAGGACTCAAGGAAATAGGGAGTGATCTTGGTGATCTGCTGTATCTCTGCTATTTCGTGACCGTGGCGGAGAAGCTGTGCGATAGCGAATATGTTGTCATCGTGGAATTCCTCGATGTACTCAAGGAGTCCCGCATCGGTGTATTCATCGAACTTGGGCATATAGATGTGGCAGCAGCCGGTCTCAAGAGAGCGAACCGACTTGAGCAAGCACTCCTCAAGGTTTGAGCCGATACCCATGCACTCACCCGTTGCCTTCATCTGAGTTCCGAGCTTGTTGGGAACAGAGGTGAACTTATCAAAGGGGAAGCGGGGGAACTTTGCAACCACGTAGTCAAGGCTGGGCTCAAAGCTTGCCTTTGTGCCTGCAACCGAGATCTCGTCAAGAGTCATACCGAGAGCGATCTTTGCGGTAACTCTTGCTATGGGATATCCCGATGCCTTGGATGCGAGAGCAGAGCTTCTTGAAACTCTGGGGTTAACTTCGATGAGGTAGTACTCGGAGGAGTTGGGGTTGAGAGCAAACTGTACGTTGCATCCGCCCTCTATTTTGAGCTCACGGATAAGCTTTATTGCGCTATCGTTGAGCATCTTGAGATCGTGATCGTTAAGAGTCATAATAGGAGCTACAACCAAGCTGTCTCCGGTGTGAACGCCTACGGGGTCGATGTTCTCCATTCCGCAGATGGTGATTGCGTTGTCTGCGCTGTCACGCATAACCTCGAACTCGATCTCCTTGTATCCGCGAACGCTCTTCTCTACGAGAACCTGGCTTACGGGCGATGCCGCAATAGCACCGATAGCAAGCTCGTGGAGCTCCTCGGTGGTGTATGCAAACCCACCGCCGGTACCGCCCAACGTGAATGCAGGACGGAGAACTACGGGAAGACCGATTCTCTCTGCCGCCGCCATAACCTCGTCTACGGTGTTAGCAATTTCGGAGGGAATAACGGGCTCGCCGATAGACTGACAAAGCTCCTTGAAGAGCTCTCTGTCCTCTGCGCGTTCGATAGACTCGCTTGACGTACCGAGAAGCTTTACGCCTGCCTCCTTGAGCACGCCCTTCTTCTCGAGCTGCATAGCGAGGTTGAGTCCCGTCTGTCCGCCGATTCCGGGAACGATTGCGTCGGGACGCTCGTAGCGAATAATCTTTGCAACGTATTCAAGCGTCAAGGGCTCCATATATACCTTGTCGGCAATAGTTGTGTCTGTCATAATGGTTGCAGGATTGGAGTTTACAAGAATAACCTCGTAGCCCTCTTCCTTAAGAGCAAGACAAGCCTGAGTGCCCGCATAGTCAAATTCAGCCGCCTGACCGATGATGATAGGTCCGGAGCCGATGATCATAACTCTTTTGATATCTGTTCTTTTTGCCATAGCTTTTTCCTCTTTCTTATTCGTTATATCTAAATTTTAATTTAATTCAATTTCAAGAATTTTTCATCAAGGTGAACTATCTTGTCGGCAACGGTGTTTGCTATACATCTGCCAAAGACTTTCTTGCCTTCGTACGGAGTGCATCTTCCCTTTGAGAGAAATTCGTTTGTATTTATCTCATATTCGGTGTTAAGATCGAATACGCTAAAGCCGTTGAGCTCTATTCCAAAGCGCTCGCTCGGAGCAGTGCTCATAAGCGATATAAGCTTTTCTATCGGTATCACACCCCCCTTTACAAGCTCGGTGTAGAGCACCGGGAATGCAACCTCAAGACCCACGATTCCGTTGAGACTTGCAAGCCCCTTTGATTTTTCCTCTGCCGAGTGAGGCGCGTGGTCGGTTGCTATCATATCGATAGTGCCGTCGCAGATTCCCTCAAGCAGAGCAAGCTTGTCTGCATATGCGCGGATCGGAGGATTCATTCTGTATCTTCCGTCGTCTCTCACGTCCTCCTCGGAGAAGGTGAGGTAGTGAGGAGCCGTCTCGCAGGTGATGTCAACGCCGTTTGCCTTTGCATCACGGATGAGCGATACGCTCTCCTTGGTCGATATATGACATACGTGGTATTTTACCTTCGTATCGTCGGCAAGCTTTATGTCTCGCTCGATCTGCTTCCATTCTGCCTCTGGCGAGTCCTTTATTTGAGTATTGTCCTCGCAGTGAGCCGAGATGACCTTGCCAAGAGCCTTGGCTCTTTGCATAGCTTCTCTCATAAGCCCTGCATCGTTGACGCCAACTCCGTCGTCGGAGAATCCGCAAACGAAGGGAGCCATTGCCTCAAGATCCGAAAGTCCTGCGCCCTTTTGCTCCTTGGTTATCGAGCCGAAGGGAAGAACGTTGATCTTAGCGTCGGATTTTATTATGTCGAGCTGTGCCTGAAGATTCTCAAGAGAGTCGGGAACGGGTCGAAGATTTGGCATTGTGCAGACCGCAAAATAACCGCTTCGCGCCGCCGCTGAGCTACCCGTTGAGATGGTCTCTTTATAAGAAAAGCCCGGCTCACGAAAATGTACGTGTACATCAACGAAACCGGGAAAAATAGAATATTTAGAACAGTCAATAACGCAGTCACCGAAAATGCCTGCGTGGGAGTATGTGTCGTATTTTTTGAGGTGGGAGTCGTTAAGAAAAACAGAAGCCCCGTCAAAAATAAATTTCGTCATTTTCTCTCGTCCTCCTGTGTAGTTTTTATCTATATGATTATATCATATATAATGCATATTGTCAATAAGATTTTGATATTTTTCTCTTATAAAAGGTAGAAAATCCTGTCGGCATTGCCGACAGCCAAGAGTTGGGCATCGTACTCCTAAATCTGCAACAACTCTCCCGATACCATCCGTCAGCAAGCGTGTAAAAACAAAAAATTACCCCAGTTTCAAGGTTTTTGAAAGATGGGGGTGTGGGGGAAGAGAACTTTTTCCTTAAAAAAGTTCTCTTCCCCCACGACAAACACAAAACAAACAAAAGGAGAACCCCCGACGAGGGTTCTCCCTCTTTCTTTGCAAGCAAAGAAATTCACCCTCTCCTGCGTTTTGGGAAGGATAGGGGGAATTTCGCCCATTGCGATGGGCGACAAGGCCTCCGCGCCCTTGACAGCGCCGCCTTTTGAAAAAGGCGAACGAAAACTTTGAATGTCGGACTTTGTAATCCTAAATCTGCAACAGCTCTCCCGACACCATCCGTCAGCAGGTGTGTAAAATAAAAAAATACACCCACATTCAAGGTTTTTGAAAGGTGGGGGTGTGGGGGAGGAAAACTTTTTCCTTAAAAAAGTTTTCCTCCCCCACGTATAAACACAAACTAAATAAAAAAAGCACAACCGAAAATTTATCAGATGCGCGTTGGTATCATAAGATTGATACTCCGCAAAAGATAAAGACGATTGTGCGTAACGCTGTGGAGTTGGTGCCGCCTACAGCATTTATGATTATACAACAAAAAGTGCGATTTGTAAATAGTTCATTTTACACGATTTTTTGTCAAAATTTTCGTCAAAAACGATACACAATAGAAAAATCGCTCGCCTTTCGGTGCTTTTTTTGTGGCATTTTAACAAACCGAAAAACAAAACGCAAAATTCGAGCAATGAGAGAAAAAGAAAGGGCGTAAATTTCGAAAAAAATATAGAAAAATTCATAAAATTATGATATAATATAATATAAATGTTATTTTTCAGATCAATTTCCGCCACGAAAGGAAAATATAATGGCAAGATATATAGAAAAAATAGAAACAAGCACACTGCCGGTAGTAGCGCTTTTCGGCTCGGTAGCATTCCCGGGCGTTACGCTCAGCTTCGAGCTCGAGCACGAAATGTCGATAGCGGCGGCAGAGGCGGCGTTTGAAACAGATACACCCGTGATAATATGCTCTGTCACCGACGTAACAAAGGACAAGCTCACGCCCGCATCTCTTGCAAGAGTCGGCACGGTATCCAAAATAAAGCAGTCGGTAAAAACCCCCGAGGGCAGTATGAGAATCATCACCGAGGGATGCGCAAGAGCAAGCGTTACCGAATTTCACTCGTTTGCAAATTATATGACGGCAGACGTCATATCCAAAACAATTTCAATGACCGATGAGGAATCAATAAAGAGTCAGGCGTATTGCAGAGCAATTCTCTCGCAGACAAAAAAGCTTGACGAGCTTTTACCCTCGGCAAGCGACGATATGATGTCAACGGCAAAAAGCATCAAGAACCCTGCTCTTCTTGCAGACTTTATCGCATCAAACGTGCTCGTAAAGCCCACGGACAAGCAGAAGGTGCTCGAATGCTTCGACCCCAAAAAGCGAATAGAGCTTCTCATCACTCTTCTCGGTGAGGAGGCAGAGCTCCTTGAATGCGAGCTTAAAATACATAAAAAAGTGAGAGGACATCTCAACCAGAATCAGAAGGAATTTTACCTTCGAGAGCAGATAAGAGTTATCAAGAGCGAGCTTGGCGAGACCGACGACCTTGACGAATACGGCGATAAAATCTATGCGCTCAAGGCTCCCGATAACGTAAAGGAAAAGCTCTTCCGCGAGCTCGACAAAATGACGAAAATGCCGTTCGGCTCATCCGAAGCATCGGTAATCCGCTCCTACCTTGATACCTGCCTTGAGATTCCGTGGGAGATATCAACCGCAGACAGACTCGACGTTGCGGCAGCATCAAAAATACTTGAGGCAGACCACGACGGAATGCGCGAGGTAAAAGACAGAATCCTTGAATTCCTTGCAGTAAAACAGCTCAATCCCTCGCTCAAAAATCAGATACTTTGCCTTGTCGGCCCTCCCGGTGTCGGAAAGACGTCTATTGCGGCATCAATCGCAAGAGCAATGAAGAGAAAATACGTGCGAGTCTCTCTTGGCGGAGTTCGTGACGAGGCAGATATAAGAGGACATCGCAAAACATATATCGGCGCTATGCCCGGAAGAATAGTAAACGCAATCGTTGAGGCAAAGAGCAAGAATCCGCTTATGCTTCTCGACGAGATAGACAAGCTCACGCGCGACTCTCACGGAGACCCTGCGTCTGCGCTTTTGGAGGTTCTTGACGGAGAGCAGAATCACGCATTCCGCGATCACTTTGTGGAAATGCCGCTCGACCTCTCTGAGTGCCTCTTTATAGCAACGGCAAACACGCTCGATACCGTTCCAAAGCCCCTGCTTGACAGAATGGAGGTAATCGAGCTTAAGACCTACACACGCACAGAAAAGCTTGCAATAGCAAAGAATCACCTTATCCCCAAGCAGCTCAAGCGCCACGGACTCAACCGCAGAATGCTCAATATCACGCCCGAGGCAACAGCTGAGATCATCGAGTTTTACACTCGTGAGGCAGGCGTGCGCTCGCTTGAGAGAAAAATCGCAGAGCTCGCAAGAAAAGCGGCTCGCAGATTCGTTGAGAATAAGAGCCTCAAGAGCATCAAGGTAACGGATAAGAACGTAGCCGAATTCCTCGGCGCAAGAAAGATAATTCCCGAGGCGGTATCGATCTGCGACGAGATAGGCGTTGTAAACGGACTTGCCTACACGCAGGCAGGCGGTGATGTGCTCAAGGTTGAGGTAGCAATTCTCGAGGGCACGGGCAAGCTTGAGCTCACGGGCTCGCTTGGTGACGTTATGAAGGAATCGGCAAAGATTGCCGTAAGCCTTGTCCGCTCGCTCGCCAAGGAATACGATATAGACCCCGACTTCTATAAAAACAAGGATATACACATCCATTTCCCCGAGGGCGCAGTTCCGAAAGACGGCCCCTCCGCAGGAGTTACGATGGTGACGGCGCTCGTCAGCGCCCTCTCGGGCAGAGCTGTCAAGAGGCAGATCGCTATGACGGGAGAAATCTCGCTCCGTGGCAGAGTTCTTGCCATCGGCGGACTTAAGGAAAAGACCATGGCGGCATATTCCTTTGGCATTTCCGACGTGCTTATCCCACGCGATAACCTGAAGGATCTCGAGGAATGCGACAGCGAAGCTCGCGAAAACCTCAACTTCATTCCCTGCGATACGATAGCCGACGTGCTCAGAGTTGCACTCACCCCCGCACTCTCGCAAAAAATGATTGAGAGCGCATCCGACGAAGGCTTTGAGAGCATCTTTATTCCGCAAGAAGCAAACGATAAGGCAATATCCATCACTCGATGAGGTAAAAATTATGGCAATAAACACACAAAACGTAAATCTGAAGATAAGCGCAGGCGAGCCTCGCCAGATCCTCGGAGACCCTATCCCTCAGGTAGCGTTTTCGGGCAGATCGAACGTAGGAAAAAGCTCGCTTATAAACTCAATACTCGGAAGAAAATCATTGGCAAGAGTCAGCTCTGCGCCGGGTAAAACCGTAACGATAAACTTTTACGACGTAGATAAAAAGCTCTACCTTGTAGACCTTCCCGGCTACGGATTTGCAAAGAGAAGCCCCGAGGATATGAGAAAATTCTCGGCTCTCACCGACGGATATTTCACCTCAAACAGAAATATCGACCGCTTAAAGCTCGTTATTCAGCTCGTTGACAGCCGCATCGGCCCCACAAAGGACGACGAGATGATGATGGCGTTTCTTGCAGATTCGGGACTCGATTTCTGCGTGGTAGCTACAAAGACAGATAAGCTCAACGCAACCGAGCGCAAGAAAAATCTTGCCGCAATAGCCGAGCATCCGCTCATCAAAGGACACGAGGTAATTCCCTTCTCCGCACTCAAGGGAGAAGGAAAGGAGGAGCTTTGGAAGACGATCTTCCGCTATACAAAGATATGACGAGACTTATTTTTATACGACACGGACAAAGCCTTGCAAACGAACAAGACAAATTTGCAGGACAAACCAACGTTCCGCTTACCGAGCTTGGAAAAAAGCAAGCAAAAAGCGCGGCTGAATATATCGTAAAACGTGAAAAAATAGACAAAATATATTCAAGTGATCTTCAAAGAGCCCATGATACCGCACTGCCTGTTTCCGAACTCACAGGTCTGCCAATAAACGACGTAGCAGGACTTCGCGAGATCTGCGCAGGCGTTTGGGAAGGAATGCTTGTTAGCGACATAGCAGTTAAATATGAAGAGGAGTTTAACACCTGGAGAAACGATTTTTCAAATGCGCGCTTGCCCGAGGGTGAATCTGTTCAAGAGGTTTACGAGCGAGTAGTTCCTTTTGTAAAGCAGATAGCGCGTGAAAACGACGGACTGACGCTGCTCCTCACATCGCACGCAACCCCCATACGCGCGGTGCTCTGTAATGCGCAGGGCTGGGATTGGCAAAGGATGTGCGACGTTCCGTTTATCAACAATTCGGTAATCAGCATATTTGAATACGACGAAAAAACAGATACGCTCCACGTTATTGAGCGTGGCATAAAAGAACATCTTAACCCCTTGATAATCAGCTACATTCCAAAGGGTTTGAGAAATTAAAGGAGAACATAAAATGATAATTTATCCTCATTTTGACGTAAACGAAGCAGGACATCTTACCATTGGCGGAGCAGATTCGATAGAGCTTGCCAACCGCTTTGGCACACCTGCATATATAATTGACGAGAACGTAGTTCGCGCGCGCTGCCGTGAATATCTTGGCGCGGCAAGACGCTGCTTTGGCGAGGACGCTCTTCCCCTCTATGCATCAAAGGCGCTCTGCTTTTCAGAGATGTACCGCATAGCAAAGGACGAGGGTATGAGCATCGACTGCGTTTCAAGCGGTGAGCTCTATACCGCAAAGCGCGCAGGCTTCCCCGCCGAGCGCATCTACTTCCACGGAAACAACAAGACCGATGCAGATATAGCATTCGCTATGGATATGGGCGTCGGAAGAATCGTTGTTGACAACGTGGACGAGCTTCTTGCCGTATCCGCAGAGGCTACTCGCAGAAATATTACTCAGGGAATTCTTCTCAGAATCACCCCCGGCATCGACCCTCACACTCACAGAGCGGTAGTTACCGGAAACGTAGATTCAAAGTTCGGCTCAGCTATCGTTACGGGTCAGGCGCTTGATATCGTAAACAAGGCTATAAACACAAAGGGTGTAGACCTCATCGGTCTCCACTGCCATATAGGCTCGCAGATATTCGATATCGAGCCCTTCTCCGATGCGGCAGATATCATGGTTCGCTTCATCTCGGAGATCAAGGAAAAGCTCGGCTTTGAGATAAGAGAGCTCAATCTCGGAGGCGGCCTTGGCGTTGCATACACCGAGGACGATCCTCAAATAAGCTATGCCGACTCGATAGAAAAGATTGCAAAGATCGTTCGTTCCTTCTGCGATACCCACGCAATTGCTATGCCCCGTGTAATTTTGGAGCCCGGCCGCTCTCTTGTTGCAGCCGCAGGCGCTACCCTCTATACCGTAGGATCGGTTAAGGAGATCCCTCATTTCAGAAATTACGTATCGGTTGACGGAGGTATGCCCGACAACCCCAGATATGCGCTCTATCAGTCTCAGTACACCGCGCTTATCGCAAACAGAGCAAGCGAGGAGAAGAATTACGTTGCAACGATTGCAGGAAGATGCTGTGAGTCGGGCGACCTTCTCGGTGAGAACATGAAGCTTCAAAAGCCCGTACGCGGCGATATCCTTGCCGTTTTGGTAACAGGCGCATATAACTATTCAATGGCTTCAAACTACAACAGAATTCCCCGTCCGCCCGTAATTTTGGTACGTGACGGAGAGGCAAGAGTTGCCGTTGCGCGCGAGTCCTTTGAGGACATCGTGAGAAACGATATATGATTTTTAAACTTGGAGACTTAAAATGCTTTTAGATTTTCTTTATACAAACGATTGGCGTTCGGTCGTTATGCAGGTTCTGCTCTCGTTGCCGATAATCATGCTGACGCTCTCGGTACACGAATATGCGCACGGACTCGTTGCAAAAAAGCTCGGTGACTCTACCGCATATAATCTCGGAAGACTCTCCTTAAACCCCTTAAAGCACATCGACCCTATCGGCTTTGTAATGTTTTTGCTCATTGGTGTAGGATACGCAAAGCCCGTGCCGATAAGCTCACGCAACTTTAAAAAGCCGAGACGTGATATGGCGCTTGTCGGAGCGGCAGGACCTATCTCGAACTTAATTCTTGCGCTGATCTTTACCACGATCCTCAAGATATTCTCTCTCCTGCTCCCCACAATAATTATAAGCGGACCTGCTTGGGCTTTCACGGCGTCGAACTACTTTATCCTTATGCTTTATCTCGGCATCTACTACAATATTGCATTTGCAATATTCAATCTTATTCCCGCTCCGCCTCTTGACGGCTCGAGAATACTCTATACATTCCTCCCCTCAAAATGGCTCTTCAAGATACAGCTCTACGAGAAATATTTCTTCATCGGAGTGCTTGTAATAATGCTCATATTCAGCATTATCGGCATAAGCCTTATCGGAGAGGCAACAACGTTCATAATAGATCTTTTATTCAAGCTGTTCTTTATCTAAATCTGTTTTTTGGGAGAAACGATGGAAAATACGCCTACCTATAAGCTTGAGCAATTCGAGGGCCCTCTTGACCTTCTGCTCTCGCTGATACAAAAAAATAAAGTAAGCATCACCGATATTCCAATATCGCTCATCTGCGACCAATATCTTGAATATATAACCCAAGCACAACGCCTTGATATGGAGCTTGCCTCGGAATTTATCGTTATGGCAAGCGAGCTTATGCTCATAAAAAGCCGTATGCTCCTTCCTAAGGAGAACGAGGACGAGGAGGACCCCAGAGCCATCCTTACCGATGCCCTTTTGCGTTATCAGCAAGCAAAGGAAGCCGCTCAAAAGCTCCTTCCGATGTACGCATTTTACAGCGGAAGAATGGTTAAGGACACCGATGAGATATCGGTTGACAAGACCTTCGTTGCCGATCAGGACGTGACGGCTCTCTGCTCGGCAGTGCGCCGCATAGTTGCCTACAACAATGCGCTTGAAAAGGCGGCGAATACGGCATTCAAGCCTATGATAAGCAAGCCTATCATTCCCGTTGAGATAAAGATCGTCTCGATTCTCAAAACCGTGGAATCGCGCGGTACCGCCTCGCTTGAGGACATTCTTATCGACGAGGCATCGCTCCCCGACCTGATAGCCTCCTTCCTTGGAGTTTTGGAGCTTATCAAGGTGCGAAAGCTCATCGTTGCCGACGTGGCAAACGGCGAATGGGATGCCGAAAACGCTCTGCTTGATATGCGCACACGGTTCGTAATTAACGAAAACACCGCAGAGATCGGTGAGAGCGAATATCTTTACGAGGAGAGCGACCTGCTTTCTATGATGGAACAAGGAGAATAAAAAATGGCAGAAGAAGCTAAAAAATCCCCCGTCGATACCGACGGAATTCAACAGATAAAGAGTGTTGAGGGCGCTATCGAGGCAATTCTTTTTGCGGCGGGATATCCCGTAAAATACGAAAAGATAGCCGAGGTTTTGGGACTCGACCTCAAAAATACAAAGAAGCTTATCACGCATATGGCAGAGACCTACAACTCAGAGAACTCTAAGCACGGAATTACCCTTCTCCTTTTCGAAGAGACCTGTCAGTTCTGCACTAAGGAACAGTACGCTCCTTACATTCGTGAGGCTCTCGGTATACGTCGAGGCGGCAACCTCTCCGCATCCTCTATGGAGGTTCTTGCAATCGTTGCCTATAATCAGCCCGTGACGAGAAGCTTTATCGATCAGGTGCGCGGTGTTGATTCATCCTATGCGGTAAACTCGCTTATCGATAAAGCGCTCATTACCTCATGCGGAAGACTTGACGCGCCCGGTCGTCCTATGCTCTACGCAACGACAGAGAAATTTCTTCGAGTATTCGGTCTCCGCTCTCTCTCAGAGCTTCCCGAAACCGAAATTATGCTCCCTCCAAACGAGGCTATTCAAATAATCGAGGAGAGCAACAGCCAGCTCAGTATCGATGAGGAATCGGAAAATTCCGCCCCCGAAGATACCGCAGAATCCGTTTAAAATCCCGCCACTCGGTTAAAAATAAAGTTAGTTTGTGCTTTAAACTAAGGTCGGCAGTGCCGACAGCCAAAAGTCAGGCATTGTGCTATAGTGTAATTGCTAAAGAAAATGAAACAAAAAGCCTTCCCCAGCAGGGGAAGGTGGCAGCCGTAAGGCTGACGGATGAGGTGTTCTTGCTTTTTAAATGACTCCTCATCCACCGCTATCGCGGTCACCCTTCTCCCACAGGAGAAGGCTTATATAGATTCATTGCGTAAATTTAAAATTTGTTATCAATCAGCAAGTATGTAAAATAAAAAAATACACCCCCAGTAGCAAGTTTTTTGCCAAGCTTTTTTTCAAAAAAGCGGAAAATCTAAACACAAACTAATTATACCCCCATTCAAGGTTTTTGAAAGATGGGGGTGTGGGGGAAGAGAACTTTTTCCTTAAAAAAGTTCTCTTCCCCCACGAAAAAACAAAAAAACCAAAAAAGGAGAGAGTATGACAGCATTAATAGTAATACTTTGCATAGCGATCTTTATTGCGTTTTTACTCTCTACTCGAATTGTTTTGAGGATAAAGCATGAAGAGACGCTCGTAGTTTATCTTCGAATACTGTTCATAAAAATAAAGCTTCATCCGAGCAAAAAAAAGGAAAAAAAGAAACGCTATCCCCACTCAATGAGTCGCAGGAAAGCCGAAAAAATAAAAAAATCGCTAACGGAAAAAGAAAAAAAGAAGAAAAAGAAAGGCACCCCAAAGGATGCCGAGCACAAGGTTGGCGAAAAAGAAGAAAAAAGCGACGTTCTTACTATGCTCTCGATAATGACGGAGTTTATTAAGAATTTCATCCGCCTTTTTATGCGTTCGGTACGCATAAAAGTAGCAAAACTTCACATTATCGTTGCAAGCGACTCTGCCGCAAAGACCGCAATCCTATACGGAGCGGTATCCCAATCGGTAGACGTGCTCTTCCCACTTTTAGAGGGAGTCAAGAACTTCAAAAAACTGCCGTCGGGCAATGATCTTTCGGTTACAACCGATTTTCTTGTTGAAAAGCCCACTGTAAAGACCGATATAACTTTATACGTAACAGTCGGAGGCGCACTCAAAACACTGATCGTATCAGGCTCCAGAACCTTCAAAAAGGTAATGGACAAGCAAACAAAAAACCAGGCGACACAAAAAAAACAACGCAAAAAATAAAATTTCTATATATACACGAAAGGAATTAAAACTATGGCAACCGAAAACAAAATCCCCGAGATCATCAAATCCTCTCTTGAGAGCATCCGCTCTATGGTTGACGCCAACACAATTATCGGCGATCCCATCAATGCAGCAGGCGGAACTGTAATTATTCCCGTTTCCAAAGTATCCGTAGGTATTGCCTCCGGCGGTATCGACTACAACTCAAAGAATCAGCCTGCGCAGAGACAGAACTTTGGCGGAGGCGGAGGAACCGGCCTTACTATAGCTCCCATGGGATTCCTCGTATGCAATAAGGACGGCGAGGTTGATTTCATCAACGCAAACGCTAAGTTCTCTCCCGATCCTCTCGATCAGATAACCGATTTCATCGAAAAGACACCCGCTATCATCGCAAAGCTCAAGGACGTTTTCGCAAAGAAGAACGAGGACTGATATTTTCATAAATTCTCCCAAAAAAGAATATAATTCAGTATATTCTTTCCTTTGGGAGGTACTATGCCCGCTCGCTCCTTTCTCGCGCTCCTGCTATGCATTGTTCTAATGCTTTCTATGCCCCTGTCGCTTCACGCATCGGCACAAAATAAAGGCGCTATACCGTCGGTATCGGCAAAAAGCGCCGTGCTTATAGACCTTGAGGAATGCAATGTTTTGTTTGAAAAGAACGCTCACGCGCGCCTTCCGATGGCGAGCACAACAAAGATTATGACAGCGCTCGTGATAGCCGAGACTCTGCCCTTGGATACGGTTATTTCCGTGCCTGCAGAGGCGGTCGGCATCGAGGGCTCGTCGGTCTACCTGCAAAAAGGGGAGCTGTTCAGCGTAGACGAGCTGCTTATGGCTCTGCTGCTGGAATCGGCAAACGATGCGGCAGTGGCGCTTGCCGTCTGCGCGTTTGGAAGCGTTGAAGCATTTGCAAAAAGATGCAACGAAAAGGCTCTCGAGCTTGGACTTAAGAACAGCAATTTTACGAATCCCCACGGGCTTTTCGAGGAGGAGCACTACACCAGTGCCTACGATCTTGCCGTGATCTCTGCGCACGCGCTCAAGGTACCGAAGATCCGTGAGATAGTCGCCACAAAAAGCGCAACTATTCCGCTTGGCAAAAGCGAGACCAACCCCTTTGGCGAGGGCGTTCGGCATCTGAAGAATCACAACAAGCTTCTCTCGACCTACGAGGGCGCTATTGGAATGAAGACAGGGTACACAAAAAAGAGCGGCAGATGTCTCGTCTCGGCAGCCGAGCGAGACGGACTCACTCTTATTGCCGTCACACTGAACGCGCCCGACGATTGGCGCGACCACACGGCAATGCTCAACTACGGCTTTGAAAATTTCGAGTACAGAACCTTTTTTGAATCGGGCGCGTATAAATACGATTTTCCGCTCTCGAACGCAGAGCGCTCTACCGTCACGCTCTCAAACGTCTCCCCTCTGCGAGCGCTTGTCAAAAAAGGAGATCTGACGACACACATCGACGTCGAGGCGCATTTTCGATTTGCTATAGCCCCGGTAAAAAAGAACGCCATTCTCGGCGAGCTTATTCTGACCGTGAATGGCAAAAAACTGCGCTCGTCTCTGATTTCCACAGAGGAAATCCCATCAAAAGATGAAAAAAACGGCTTTTTTGAGTCTTTTTTTAACTAACGAAAAGGAATTTTAAATGAACTCTGTAAAGCTTCAAAAATACTTTTCCGATTGCGAGATAATGTCTCGCCGCGCGGCAGAGGAGGAAATAAAGCTCGGGCGCGTCACGGTAAACGGAGCACTTGCAACGCTTGGAGATCGTATAGACCCCGAGGTTGACGTGGTCGTCTACAACGGCAAGCGAATTCTTCCGCCCAGCTCGGAAAAGACCTACATTTTACTTAACAAGCCACGTGGAATAGTCACCAGTCTATCCGATGAGAAGGGGCGATCCACAGTAATAGATCTGCTCTCGGGGCTCGACACACGAGTTTATCCCGTTGGCAGGCTTGATATGGACTCGGACGGTCTTCTTCTGCTCACCAACGACGGAGAGCTTACAAACCGTCTCACTCATCCGCGCCACGAAATACCGAAAATATATCACGTTGATATAAAGGGCTCTGTCGATGCTAAAGCGCTCGAAAAGCTCTCCTCTCCCCTTGTGATAGACGGCTACAAGATTCAGCCGGTAAAGGTACGTCAAATAAAGACAACGTCTACCTTGACAACGCTTGAAATGACGTTGTTTGAGGGCAGAAACCGACAAATCAGAAAAATGTGCGCGCTCTGCGATCTCAAGATCACGAGGCTGACGAGAGTTGCGCTCGGAAATATAACGCTTGGCTCTCTTGAGCTCGGAAAATGGCGTTTTCTCACCGCCTCCGAAGTAGAATATCTCAAAAAAGAGAGTTCAAAATCAAATTAATATCAAATCGAGGACACAAAAATGCTCAAAGTTCTTCCAATTCAGACCAAAGCGGAGCAGGAGCGCATCTGCAAAGCCTGCAACGCAACCTTCAAGCCCGACCTTCTTGCTTATTCTGCGACCGTTGACGACGAGCTCCGCGGTGTTTCGCAGTTCAAGCTCACCTCCGAGGGCGGTCTTGTTTTTGATATTGCTCAGACCCCCGATGCCTACGATTTCGAGGCTATGTTCGTGCTCGGCAGGGCAACGCTCAACTTTATCGACCTCTGCGGCGTGCACTTTGCCACCTACGTAGGCGAGATTGAGGACGAGGAAAAGGAGCGCCTTATAAAGGCAATCGGCTTCAAAAAAGCCGATGACGGCAGCTTCTCTGTCGACCTCACAGGCTTCTTTACCGACCATTGTCACGATAAAAAATGATTACTTTATGTTTTTAGTGGGGGGAAGAACCCTTCTTGAAAGAAGGCTTTCTTCCCCCCACACCCCCTAACTCCCAAGAACTTTGAATGGGGGTTGTTTTTTGTTTTACACACTTTGCTGACAGATGTTGTCGGGAGATTTGTTGCAGATTTAGGAGAACAATGCCCGACTCTTGGCTGTCGGCACTGCCGACCTGTTTACGCAAGCAAACTGTATAAGCCTTCTCCAGTGGGAGAAGGTGGCAGCCGCAGGCTGACGGATGAGGTGTCCTCTATACAAAAGTGATTTTTATTTTATTGTTTATAATTTTATTTTGTTACGACTTTAGTGGCAAAAAAATTTATATTTTTAAATAACACCTCATCCACCGCTATCGCGGTCCCCCTTCCCCCACTGGGGAAGGCTTTTTGTTAGACTTTCTTTAACAAAAACTTGCAGGGATCGGCGCCAATGCGCTTTTGCATCAAGAACTTATATCTAAAATGCACGCGGGCATAGCCTACATAGAACCCCGCCACTATGGCGGGGATTTCGTGATACATTAAAAAAGCGATGAGCGTGCGCTCATCGCTTAGTTTTTATATAAAGCGGCAGGTGGTGCTTACCGCCTATATTTATTATTTAGTCCTCTTTCTTCTTGATTACAAGAGCCGAGCCGACAACTGCGACTATTGCAAGAGCGGAGAGCGTTGCACTTGCACCGCATCCGCCGCTTCCCTTATCTGCGGGAGTTTCGGGTTCGGTGCTATCGTCCTTTTCGGATTCGGTTGCATCGGTGGGCTTATCCGTTGCATCGGTGGGCTTATCCGTTGCATCGGTGGACTTATCCGTTGCATCAGTGGGTTTATCCGTTGCATCGGTGGGTTTATCCGTTGCATCGGTGGGTTTATCCGTTGCATCAGTGGGTTTATCCGTTGCATCAGTGGGTTTATCCGTTGCATCAGTGGGCTTTTCGGTAGGCTTCTCGCTTTCATTGTCAGAGGGTGCTTTGGGCATTGCGTAAGAACAAGCGTCGCACTTTTCGTCGTTGTTTGTATCTGCGTGAGGAGCTACGTTTGCTTTATTTCCGCATACGCACTCGTTCCAGTGGTTGTTTGCATCGTTCTTAAATTCAGTACCGTGAGTATGTGTTGCGATTTCACCGTATGCGGTGTTACAAGTAGTACATACTGCCTTTGCTGTGCAAGTAGCAGTTCCACCACTATGAGGAGCAACCTCTGTTTTGCTACCTTCTTTGTCGGGACAAGCGGGATCGGTACATTCTTTCCAGTGGCTTATAGCGTCTGCACCATTAAATTCGTTGTCGTATACATGGGCATGCGTGATAGAAATAGATGTGGTGATAGTAATAGCTTCAAGACTGCCGTAGTTCATCATAGTAGCTCCATCGAGCTTACCCATTTGTCCAACTCTTAATCCGACGGTATTAGCACCTATGTTTACATCCTTAGCCCTTAACGTGAGCTTTAAAGCGTCGAATGTTCCAGTTTTACCCGTACTCGTACCTGCAAAGCCGAAAAGTCCACTGGTAACATTGTAAGCGCAAAACATATAATCGGTGGTGGAGATGAAAATTTCGTGAGATACATATTCCAATCCTTCTGGGATAGTAATATAGATATTTGCGGCTCCTAAAGGATCGGTTTTTGCGTTTATCCTGAAGAACAGCTCTGTTGTTTCGCCCACGGAGAGTTCAGATTTTGTGACGGTAACTATTACCTCGCCGTCGGTACCTTCAGCAGCTAAGGCAGTAAAGGCACTTACGGGAATGATTGCAAGTACCATAATCGCCGCGAGCAACATACTTAAAAATCGTTTTTTCATTTTCTTTTCTCCTTTTAGAGTATTTACATGGCGGTGGGCTTTCACCCACCGCCCTGATAGGCGAAACCTATGTTTCGGCTATTTTATTGTGGTGTAAACATCATTATCGTGCAGGCACTACAATTACGTTCACAGTCATCGTAAACGAGCCGTAGGAAACAGTAATCTCATACCAACCTTCCTCTGCCTTGTAGTCGCCGAGATCGATAACAAGCTCGCTTGCCTCGATTACGGTATGACGACCGTTCGTTTCAACAGCAACGATATTGAAGTTTGCGAACAAGCCTGCGATATCGTTGGCGTACTCGCTGTCGGTGGAAATTTCGAGATCTCCGTATCCAACGTATTTACCGAGTTCTTCATCCCAACTGCTACCGTCAAAGTTCCAATGGTAAACACCCTTGTCGTAAAGATTTGTGTTTTGGTGAATCTGAAGCGCTCTGACAATGCCGCCGAATACTGCGCGGAGCTTCATTTCTCCTTCTACAGTGAACGAAATAGTTCTGTCCGTGCTGTAGATTTCCCAAACGTCATTTTCATAATCGTATGCTTCCCAACGAACAAAGGCGTATTTTTGTGCATCATGTTCAATAGCCTTCAGCGTAATGCGAGTGCCTTCTTCAAGCATATCGGAAACGTAATTATCACGATTGCCG
>JAZQZG010000041.1:0-9325 GCA_045633925.1 Eubacteriales bacterium | reverse complement strand
CCATAGTGGCGGGGTTCTATGTAGGCTATGCCGATGAATAGAAAACAAATAAAAATCATCGCAGAATGATCTTGTGTCAAAGGCTCCCTTGTGTAAAGGGAGCTGTCAGCGAAGCTGACTGAGGGATTGTTTTGTGTGAATTTATCTTTTTACAATCCCTCCGTCACGGCAAGCCGTGCCACCTCCCTTTACACAAGGGAGGCTCTGGTTTAATTCCGCTTAATCGGGTTTACCTAATAATTGCGAGGCTGACAGACCAATAAAAAGCGCACTTGTGCGCAGCCAGTGATATTCACGGCTATGCCCGAAACTGAAATACCACCCGCTATGCGGGTGGATTGTTATTGCGTTATATTTTCTTTATATTTGCGCCGAGAGCTTTTAGTTTTTCCACGATGTGCTCATAGCCTCTCTCAACAAGTCCGATATTGGAAACCGTAGTTATTCCGTTTGCCGCAAGCCCCGCAAGGATAAGCGCCGCTCCTGCACGAAGGTCGGGAGCTCTTACCTCGGCACCACTCAGCTCGGGAACACCGATGATTCGGACGATGGCACGTTTTTCATCGTGCTCGATGTTAGCGCCCATATTATTGAGATCGCTTATGTATTTAAATCTCGTTGAGTATATTCCGTCCGAGATTGAGCTCATTCCTTGCGCCACGGTCATAAGTGCGCTGAATTGAGGCTGCATATCGGTGGGAAGTCCCGGATATGGGTTAGCCTTGATTACCACACTTCGGAGCGTTTCTACAGGCTTTACAGTGATATAGGAATCGCCTATTTCAAGCGGAACGCCTGCTTCAATAAGCTTTGAGTTTATCGATTCCATATGCTTTGGAACGATGTTTTTAACGCATACAGTACCCCTTGTGATAGCTCCTGCTATCATATACGTTCCTGCCTCAATCATATCGGGCGCTATCTTGTAGGTACAGCCGTGAAGCTTTTTGACGCCCTTTATTCTTATCGTTGTAGTTCCTGCGCCCATAATGTTTGCTCCGCAAGCGTTGAGAAAACAAGCTGTGTCCACTATGTGTGGCTCGCGCGCGGCGTTCTCGATCACCGTAACGCCCTCTGCAAATGCTGCGGCGTACATTATGTTTATAGTTGCTCCGACAGATGCGATATCAAAGTATATAAAGTTGCCCTTGAGTCCGTCCGATGCGTTTAAGGTGATTGCCGCGTTGCTCTCGTAGGATACTCTTGCGCCGAGAAGCTCAAAACCGCTTATGTGCTGGTTTATCGGTCTTCCGTTTCCAAAATCGCATCCGCCCGGTTGTCCTACTTGCGCTCTGCCGAATCTGCCGAGCATAGCTCCGAGGAGATAGTATGAGGCTCTTATCTTGCTGACTATCTCAAGCGGGGGACTTTTCATCTCAACCCTGCGAGTATCTATTATAACCGTCGTAGTATCTACGAAGCGAACGCTCGCTCCGATGCTCTCGAGTATTTCTATAGAGTCCTTCACGTCGCTGATATCGGGGAGATTTTCTATTATGCATATATCGTTTGCCGCAATAGTTCCGAAAAGAACGGGAAGGGCGGAGTTTTTCATACCGCTTATGCTAACATCACCGCAGAGCGGTTTGCCGCCGCAGATGACAAATTTGTTCATATGCTCCTCCGTGTGTCGTTTTTTTAAAAGTGTTATTGTTGAGCTTTGTAGTAGGCAACGGCAAGATCTACAACCATTCCGTAGCTGTCGGAGCCTTCTTTAATTCCTTGCATGCCAAGGTAGGCATCGTTCACAGCTCCTGAGATTTCACTTGCAACCGAGTTTTTGTATTCGTCAAAGAATACAGCATATGCATTCATGTCGTTTAATACGTTGCTCGGAAGCGATCTTGTTATTTTCTTTGCGCTTGATTTGCTCACAGATCTCAAGGCGTCGATTACGTAGTCGAACATATTGAGATATGCCGAATATCTTATATAGTGGTCATCCGATTCCATGCATACGAGGAAGGCTACAAAATTCGCTTCGTCCTCTCTTGCAATGCCTCGCTGATGCGCAAATTCGTGCGCTGCAGTGTAGGGGATGATGTAGTCTGCATAGTTGGTGTTGAGGTTTGCCTCTCCCGTAAAGAAGGTGTAAACTCCGCTTATATGAGTGTAGGTCATAGGCTTGCTGAGCATAACTTCCTTTATATTGCTGTGAAGCGGGGAGATGAAATCGTATTTTTCGCACGCCTTTTCGTAGGCGTCCATAAGTTTATCATTAAGCTCACCGTAGCCGTATGGCATAACCGATGCGCCGCTTCCGTTGTAAATTATATATTGGCTTTCCTCTTTCAACTCCTCTGCCAAGATCGTTGCCGTTGAACGAAGCTCTTTTGAGGTAACGGGTTGCTTATCGAGCCCCATTTTTTTATCGAGTGTAGAGCCGTGATATGCAGGAACGAAGCCAAATGTGAACGTGGTGAAAACGTAGGATGCGATCGAAATCATAATTACGCAAAATACGAACACGTTTCTCCACGAGCCTGAATATTTTTTTACGCCTATTGCAACTACGACAACAACTATCAGCGGAATGAGGATTATGAGCATCTCAGCTAAAGAGAAGGGAATCCACGTAGTAGCATAGGAGAGTATCGTGCGAATTATTGATGATACGTATTTATTAAAGAAATCCGAGACTTCGGGGCTGTTTACGAATATAACGTAAAATACAGCAGATATTGCCGCAATTATCAACAATATCTTGGAGAAGCGAGGTATTCGCTTCTTTTCCACGGGGGGATATTCTGTGTTTTCGGTGTTGGACGATTCGCTCTCGAGCTGAATATCTTCCATAACAGCTTCGTTTGGAGAGGGCTCGGATGCGTTCGTTTTCTTTTTAAAAATCATATTTTTTATCCTTATAAATTTTTTTGCGTTTGCAGATCCTGCAAAGAAAAATTGGGGAAGAGTTCTTCTATCAGCACACTCATATCGTTGTGAAGAGGCGCTTCAAACGTAACTCTTTCTGTGCTTTTCGGATGAGGAAAGCTTAGCGAATAAGCATGAAGAGCGTGTCTGTCAATAAGCGGAGATGCAATTCCGTAAAGATCGTCTCCGAGAATGGGCGCGCCAATGTGTGCAAAGTGCACACGGAGCTGATGAGTTCTTCCGGTTTTTGGGGATGCCAAGACAAGGGAATATTTATCGGATTTTGCAAGAATGGTGTATTCTGTGATAGCGCGGCTCCCGCCCTCGTCCTCGCCACATACCTTGCGAAAGATAATGCTCTCGGATTCTCTTTTTATATAGGTGTCGATAGTATCGTGATCGCTTTCGGGTATGCCGTTGAGAATAGCTATATATTTCTTCTCAAATTCTCCGTTTTTCATAGATGCGGAGAGCTTTGAAGCGGAGATTCGATTCTTTGCGATAAGAAGAATTCCGCTCGTGTTTCTGTCGAGTCGGCTGATGGCTCTGAAAACAAATTTAGAGCCTTCCTTGCTGTATTTATATGCAAGAGCGTCGGCAAGCGTGTCACCTCTGTGATTAAGAGAGGGGTGTGTTGGCATAAAGGGCGGCTTGTTTGGTAAAACAAAGCCTTCGTCCTCAAATATTACCGAGATCGGTATATCGGAGGGAATCAGAAAATCGGTCGGCTCTAAGTCCTCCGTTGCAAGCGAGAGAACGTCGCCCTCGCGCACAGTTGCTCGCACGGTTACTCTTTGTCCGTTGAGCATTATTCCGTTGTCGAGAAATTTAAGCTTCTTTGTGAAGGCAAGCGAGAGACCGATGCCAAAACGCAGAATTTCCTTTACGGTTTTTCCGTTTTCTTCCTTTGAGATTATATATACCACTTGCGCCTCACGAAAAAATAATTACACATAATAATTATATCACGATAATGCCGATATTACAATAATTTTTTTCAATTTTCACGCTTTTTACAACAAAAAATCCCCAAAGGGTGGAATGAAAGCCTTTAGCTCTCCGCCCTTTGGGAAAAGTGTTGTTTTTTATTATTTCAACATACCTGCAAGAATGGTTTCAGCCTCTGCAAGAGCCTTGTCCACAGAGCTTATATCCTTTCCGCCTGCCATAGCGCCGTCGGGACGTCCGCCGCCCTTTCCGCCGCAGATAGCAGCGATAGCTCCAACGAGCTTTCCTGCGTGAGCGCCTGCAGCGATAGCATCCTTGCCTGCGCCTGCAACGAAGTTGAGCTTGTCGCCTGCAACAACTGCAAGAATTACAACCGAATCAGCGTGTTTTGCCTTTACGTCGTCTGCGAGTGTACGAGCCGCATCTGCCTGCATATCGTCAACGCGAGCCGCGATAAGCTTGGTTGTCTTTACGGTCTTTGCGTTTGCCAATATATCGTTGAGCTTTGTGGATGCGAGCTTGGAGTTGAGCGTGTCGATTTCTCTCTTAGCCTCGCGGAGCTCCTCCTGGATAGCGGTTGCCTTCTTGGGAAGGTCGGATACGTTCTGAACCTTGAGCTCGGATGCGGTCTGAGAGAGAAGAATATCCTTCTCTGCGATAAGGCGAAGCACGCCTGCGCCGGTTACAGCCTCGATTCTGCGTACGCCTGCGGCAACGCTCGATTCGCTTATGATCTTGAAAAGACCGATCTTTCCGGTGTTGTTGCAGTGAGTACCACCGCAGAGCTCGGTTGAGAAGTTGCCCATCTTAACCATACGAACGACGCTGCCGTACTTCTCACCGAAGAGAGCCATAGCGCCCTCTGCGCGAGCAGTATCTATGTCGGTCTCCTTTGTGATGATCTCGTTCGCAACCATAATGTTTGCGTTTACAAGAGCCTCAACGCGGGAGATCTCATCGCTTGTAAGAGCGGCAAAGTGTGTAAAGTCAAAGCGGCAAACGTCCTCGCTTACAAAGGATCCTGCCTGCTCAACGTGTGAGCCGAGAACAGTGCGGAGAGCCGCCTGAAGAAGGTGAGCTGCGGAGTGGTTTCTGCAGATAGCGTCACGTCTTGCATCGTTTATATCGGCGCAAACCGTGTCACCAACCTTGATCTCTCCGTTAGCAATTGTACAAACGTGTACGTATACACCGTCGGTCTTCTTGGTATCGTAAACGGTAGCCATAAAGCCCTCAGCGTAAATCGTTCCGGTGTCACCGATCTGTCCTCCGCCCTCACCGTAGAATGCGGTGCGGTCAAGAATGATAGAGCAGTCGCCCTCGTTTACGGAGCTTACGCTTCCGTTTTCGGTGAGAATAGCAATTACCTTAGCTTCGGTGCGGTAGCTTGTGTAGCCAACGAACTCGGTCTTGGGAAGATCGGAGAGGAGAGACTTTGAGGACTCGTCCCATCCGCCGATATTTGCTCTTGCCTCACGAGCTCTCTGCTTCTGCTGAAGCATAAGGCGGTTGAAGGTCTCCTCGTCGATGGTAAGATTGCTCTCAGCCGCGATTTCACGGGTGAGGTCGAGAGGGAATCCGAATGTATCGTAAAGCTTGAATACCTCGTCACCCGAAATTGCATCGGAGTGATCTGAGATAGCGCCGCGGATAAGGTCGGAGAGAATAGAAAGGCCTGCGTCGATGGTAGCATCAAAGCGCTCCTCCTCCATAGCTATAACCTTGAGAATATAGTCTCTCTTGGTTGCGAGCTCGGAGTATGCATCACAGCTTTCCTCGATTGCGGTAGTAACTGTTTGAGTAAGGAATGCGCGGTTGATTCCGAGGAGCTTACCGTGACGGCAAGCACGGCGAATAATTCTGCGGAGAACGTATCCGCGACCCTCGTTAGAGGGGATAACGCCATCGGCTATCATAAACATAGCGCTTCTTGAGTGGTCGGTGATAACGCGGATGGAAATATCATCCTTGTTGCTCTCACCGTATGTCTTGCCGGAGATCTCGCAAACCTTGTCGATAACCTTGCGGATAGAATCAACCTCGAACATATTGTCAACGCCCTGCATAACGCAAGCAAGACGCTCAAGACCCATACCGGTGTCTATATTCTTCTGTGCGAGCTCGGTGTAGTTTCCGTTTCCGTCGTTGTTGAACTGAGAGAATACGTTGTTCCAGATCTCCATAAATCTGTCGCAATCGCATCCGGGCTTACAGTCGGGCGAGCCACATCCGTATTTCAAGCCTCTGTCAAAGTATATCTCGGAGCAGGGGCCGCAGGGACCGGAGCCGTGCTCCCAGAAGTTGTCAGCCTTGCCAAGACGAACGATGTGTGCAGGGTCAACGCCGATTTTATCTGCCCAAATAGCGTATGCTTCCTCGTCCTGTTCGTAAATCGAGGGCCAGAGAAGATCGGAGGGAATTTCAAGAGTCTCGGTCAAGAATTCCCAAGCCCACGGAATAGCCTCATCCTTGAAGTAATCGCCAAAGGAGAAATTTCCGAGCATCTCAAAGAAAGTACCGTGGCGAGCAGTGATTCCTACTCTCTCAAGGTCGGGAGTACGAATACATTTCTGGCAGGTGGTAACACGCTTTGAGGGCGGGATTTCTTCGCCTGTGAAGTATTTCTTCATAGGAGCCATACCTGAGTTTATTAAAAGAAGTGATTTGTCGTTAATCGGAACGAGAGGGAAGGACGGAAGCCTTTTGTGTCCCTTTGATTCGAAGAACGAGAGATATTTTTCACGAAGTTCGTTAAGTGACGTCCATTTCATAATTAAAATGCCTTGCCTTTCAAAATTATATCAATATATTATATCACTAAAACGGTTTTATGTCAATAATTTGATTGAGAAAATGTAAACGGTAGAGAAAAAATCTCCACCGTTTACGCTTATTTTTTATTCTTCTTTTCAATTGCCATAATGAAATCGGCGTTAAAAACGTAATCGCCGTATTTTGTTTCAACTTTAACTGCGCCGTCTGTAACTTCTTTTATAATTCCTTTTACGGGACCGATTCCGATTGATATGATTTTACATTCTTCGCCGATAAGCTGTTTAGCTAATTCTAACATATTGTTTGATTCTCCTTTTGTCTGTCTTTTAAGTTTTTTATTTTTTACTATGCTTTTTGTTATTATGTATTTGCGTTCGTTTGATTGCAGGATGATTACCAGTGCCAATGATGGAAATACTGCAAAAAAAGATGGAAAGTAAGTTTGTTTTTCATCAAAAGCTATGATCATTATAGTGTTTAGTATGACGACGAAAATTATAAGGAATACCATTATTTTTGCTATATTATAAAACGTTTGATGCCTTGTTATCGCGCAACCGCGCTTTGACGGTTTTGGCTGAGGTAGGCTTTTCGATTCTTTTGTGCTTTTTGTCATTGTATCACCTCGCTTTTTGATATAGTCGATCACCGTTCGCAAAACAACTCACCGGGTTGTTTTGCTCACTGCGTTCGAATCCCTTGGATTCGCCTACAAAAACTAAAGTGTCTAAAAGGGGGCACGGCGTAAGGGATTCGTTCTTGATTTTTGCTCAACGCTTTGGATTAAGTTTTATGAGGCGTTTCGCAAAAATCTTCGGTCACCCTATCACTTAACAACTCACTGGGTTGTTTTGCTCACTGCGTTCGAATCCCTTGGATTCGCCTACAAAAACCAAAAGCACCCTAAAGGGTGCTTTTGGTTTTTGGCACGGCGTAAGGGATTCGAACCCCCGACCTTTTGGTTCGTAGCCAAACACTCTATCCAGCTGAGCTAACGCCGCACGTCAATATTGTGTGGGATCTCTCTCACACCACGATATTTTATCACATTAAATATGTTTTGTCAAGTCTTTTTTTGAATATTTTTTTATTTTATTCTTCTATTTTACTTTCTTCCTTCTTAAATCCGTTCAGCCCCCATTTTTTCATTATATTAAAATAATCTCGATAGCAGAGGTTCATATCAAAATATCCGTCTATTCCTGCGATCTCTCCATATTGTGTATATTGCCACATTGAGAGTCTGCGTCCGTATTTCTCCTCGTTCCACACGGGTGTCTCGGTTTCGGGATATCTTGCGTACCATATATCAAACAGCGAGAGTATGCGAGAAGTGTCGAGAATATTCGTCAGCCAATTATTGTTTGTATAAAGTGCGGAGTAGTATCCCTTTTCCTGCATCGAACAGATGAACACCTCGCAAAGCTCGGTGAGTCTTTCCTTGCCTAAGGTTATGAGCAAGGGATCCTCGATGTCAAAATAGATCGGAAATTCAAAGGATTTTCCTTCAATATAATATAGTAGGTTCTCAACGTCCTGCTTTACCCCTTCGACGTCGCTTGAGTAGGTATAGAAATACGCACCTACCATAAGTCCTGCGGCTTTAGCTCCTGCGTAGTCGCTCTCGAACGTAGGTTCCTTTCCCGATTTAGTGCTACCTGCCTTTAAAATAACGAAATCAAATCCTGAATTTTTTATAAGATTCCAATCGATCGGGAGATATTCTCCGCTTGCCATATCTATCTGATGATTCCATCTTGATACGTCGATACCTCTTGAAAGCACGGCTGTGCCGTCAACGTAGGGGCTGCTCAGTATTTCCGAGTAGGAAATTTGCGCTTCGGTATAACTTTCGGAGCAGGCGCAGCGATATTCGGTAAAGCCGTCGCTGAGCGCGGTCGGGAGATAGGTCTTTTTTTCAAAATTGTGATCGGTCATATTGCTTATTGCGTCACGGAATAAATATCCGCACACCGAGCAGACGTGCTCGTCGTATCCTTCGCTTGAACAGGTGGGGGCTATCGTTGCGGTACTGAAGCTGTGATCAACTGTGGACGTGATTTCTGATTTGTAGGAATCTCCGCAAGCGCAGATATAGAGAGTGTAGCCCTCAAGGTTACAGGTAGGGGAGACTGTGTAGCTTGTGTAGGAGTGCGAGGTTGTGGGTTGGGCGTCGCTGACGTAGCTGTAATTACAATCGTTGCATATATGCGAGGTGTAGCCCTGAGTCGAGCAGGTTGCGAGAATTTTTGTGCTTGTTATGTTTTTGTGAGCGCAGGAATTTGTTTTTGATGAGTTTTGGAACATCATTATTGCAACGATGAGAATCAGGAGAGGGATGAAAATAAAGAAAAACAGTAAGATCCTTAGTATAAACCTCATAAAACCTCGCAAAAAATCACAATTTTATAATATATATATGCGCTTTTTTGGGCAAGATATTCAAAAAATAAAAAAATCAAAAAAAATCAAAAAAAGGTATTGACAACGGAAAAGTGTTGTGGTATACTTAGTAGGCTGTCGCGGAGAGCGCAGCGAAACGGTCATTGAAAATTGAACAACAAGAGATAAGTACAAAGCAAAAGCAAGGGCGAAATACTAATCTCGTCGATAGAGTTTATATACTCAAAAAAGTAAAAGAAGCTAAGATAAAATAGCTCGAAAGGTTATAACTCAAGTCAAGGCTTGAGATATGATATAAATTTTTCGAGAGTTTGATCCTGGCTCAGGA
>JAZQZG010000040.1:0-9344 GCA_045633925.1 Eubacteriales bacterium | reverse complement strand
AAACTTTTTTAAGGAAAAAGTTTTCCTCCCCCACACCCCCACCTTTCAAAAACCTTGAATGTGGGGTCTTTTTTTATTTTTACACACTTGCTGACGGACGCTATCGGGAGAGCTGTTACAAATTTAGGAGCACAAAAATCGATTTTTGGCTGTCGGCACTGCCGACCGACTTTTTAAAATGCCTCAAAAAAATTTGAAAAACCTATTGACAAAGGGGGAAAAGTGTGGTAAAATAGGTCGACAATGAAGAAGAACTCGCAGTTCTCACCGTGCCGCAAGGGCGAGCATAGGTCTAATATCTAAGTGGAAAGTGCCAAAGGTGCGCTGTCCTCAGATGTTTTCGTGCGGAGTTCTCTTCGCGCGTATTTTTTTGCCAAAAAAACGGCATGGAGGTGTATTTAGTATTAGCAGCGCAAAGGATTTATTGGTAAATGAGGAGATCAACCTCAAAGAGGTAAGAGTAGTCGGTGTTGACGGAGAGGCAATCGGAATGATGTCCTCTGATGACGCACTTCAGATGGCTTACGACAAGGGATATGACCTTGTTCTTATAGCTCCTCAGGCTCAACCGCCCGTATGTAGAATAATGGACTACGGAAAGTTCCGTTACGAGAGAGAGAAGAAGGAAAAGGATATCAAGAAGAATAAGCCTGTCGAGCTTAAGGAAATTCAGCTTTCCTGCAGAATCGACACTCACGATTTTGATACCAAGGCAAGACACGCTCAGAAATTCCTTGAGAACGGAAACAAGGTTAGAGTGGTTATGCGCTTTAAGGGAAGAGAAATGTCACACATGGCAATAGGCCAGGAGCTTATGCAGAGATTTGTTGACGCTTGCTCTGAACTTGGTACGGTAGATAAGCCCCCCGTGCTTGACGGAAGAATACTTAGCATGGTAATCAATCCGATGAAGCAAAAATAAGGCAACAGCAAAAACGGATTTAATTTTTAGTAAAATAAATAAAGGAGATAAATCAAAATGGGAAAAGTAAAGACACACAAGGCATCAGCCAAGAGATTTTCTGTAACCGCTTCGGGTAAGGTAAAGATAGGTCATTGCCATCATAGACACAACACCGGTCTTAAGACTGCAAAGAGAAAGAGACATCTTCGTCAGGGAGCGATCCTCAGCGACGCTATGACTGCGAACATTAGAACTCTTATCCAGAAGTAATCGGCAATTATTGAGTATTAGAATAACGGAGGAAAACTAAAATGGCAAGAATCAAGGGCGCAATGATGACCCGTAAGAGAAGAAATAAAATGTTGAAGGCTGCAAAGGGCTACTGGGGTGCAAAGTCTAAGCACTTCAAGATGGCTAAGCAGGCTGTACTTAAGAGCGGAAACTATGCTTTTGCAGGTAGAAAGCTCAAGAAGAGAGATTTCAGAAGACTCTGGATCGCTCGTATTTCCGCAGCTACAAAGGCTAATGGAATGAACTATTCCACCTTTATGTGCGGACTCAAGAGAGCAGGTATCGATCTTAACAGAAAGATGCTCTCTGAGATAGCAATAGCTGATCCTGCAGCATTCACTGCACTTGTTGAGAAGGCAAAGGCAGCTCTCTAATTTGATTTAATAAAACCCGGTCAATACCGGGTTTTATTCTGTCTTTAGAGAGAGATTTTTTTGTGCAAAAACGCGACTTATAATAAGAAAATTCAGAGAGGAAGATCGGGTAGTATGCTTGAGGTAAATTCCCTGCAAAATCCTATCCAGTCAAGGCAGAATAAGGTGGTAAAGCAGGTCTGCGCGCTTCTTGAAAAGAAGGAACGCAGGGCGGCGGAGCTCTTTCGCTTTGACGGAATAAAGCTTCTTTGCGAGGCGGCAGAAAAGGGATTGAGTATCGAAAACGTAATAATAAGCTCGGGCGTGCGACCTGCATATCTGCAGAGAGCTCTTGAGCTTGATAAGAGCGGTGCTCTTGGGGATGCAAGGATATGCTACGTCTCCGAGGAGGTCTTTCTCAAGATGAGTGAGGAGTCCTCTCCCGAGGGTGTTATCACTGTTGCAAAATTTCCTTGCGGCATAAGAGGAGAGATCGGAAATATTGAGGAATATTCACTTGATAGCTCTGAGAGAATCCTTTTGGCGGAATCTCTGCGAGATCCCGGAAATCTCGGTACCGTTATCCGCTCAGCGGCGGCTCTTGGCATAGACAGACTTATTATAAGCGACGATTGCGCAGATCTGTATAATCCCAAAACGGTGAGAGCCGCCATGGGTGCGCTCTTCTCTTTGAAGATAGATATAGTACCGCAGAGGGAGTTTGCGAGATTTATTCGCAGGCTCAGAGCTCTCGGCAGAGAAATATATGCGGCGGCTCTTGCAAGAGACGCTCGCAAAATAGGCGAGATGAAGCTCTGCGCAGGAGATGCGTTCGTTATCGGAAACGAGGGTCACGGACTTTCGGATGGCGTTATTGAGGCGTCAAGCGGAAGCGCAATAATTCCCATGGCTGAGGGCAGTGAGTCGCTTAATGCGGCGGCTGCGGCGGCTATATGTATATGGGAGACGGTGAGAGCCGGCAAGGACGGCTGATTTTGAAGGATTGGTTGGGGAAAAATGAAGGATATTATATATTGGGTATGGCTCGCAGAGCGCTGTGGATATGCATCTAAGTTTTTCCCGAAGCTCTATAGCCTTTATAAAAATCCCGTGGATATTTATAATCTCGAGAATGACGAGGTTATGCAGCTTGATAAGAGTATTCCGTTTTTTCTTAAGGATAGACTCTGCGACAGAGATCTCACTAAGGCAAGGGCAATTTGCGAATACTGCAAGGAGACCGGCATAGAGATACTTCCTTTCAGAGATCTTCGCTATCCCGAAAGACTCAGACTCATTATGGATCCGCCTGTGGTTCTTTACTGCCGCGGAAGAGTTCCCGATTTTAACGGAAAGCTCTGCCTTGGAATCGTTGGAACGAGAAAGATGAGCAGATACGGAAGGGATAATACCTATAAATTTGCGTACGAGCTTTCTTCTCTTGGCGTGTGCGTGGTGAGCGGACTTGCGCTCGGAGTTGACGCAACGGCGGCGTGCGGAGCACTTGAGGGCGGTGAACCTACCGTTCAGGTGCTTGGCTGCGGAGTTGATATCGTGTATCCGAGAGCGCATTCAAAGCTTCGTGATGCGGTGATAGAGAAAGGCGCTCTTATTAGTGAGTATCCGCCTCTTGAGGAAGCAAAGAAATATTATTTTCCGCAAAGAAACCGCATAATAAGCGGAATCTCTCAGGGGGTGTTCGTTGCCGAATGCAGAAGAGAGAGCGGAGCTATGATCACGGCAAATACAGCCTTTTTGCAGGGTAAGGACCTTTTCGCCTTCCCCGGAAAGGTAGGAGAGCCTACGGCAGAGGGCCCCAACGAGCTTCTCAGAAGAGGAGCCTATGCGGCGCTTTCGACCGAGGACGTAATTGAGAAGTATAATAACTTCTTTAACGAATACAATAAAAAAGAAACAGAACAGAAATTGAAGGCGGCAAGAGAGCGCGCTATCGGCGTTCTTGATGCGCTTGCAAAATATTCGATTCCCGATAAATGTGAGGAAAACGAGAAGATAAATAACGCGCCCGTAATAGGCGCAAAAAAGAAAGAGACGGCAGAGAATAGCGCAAAGGTAAAAGAAGAGATTGCGCCAAAGCCTGAGAAGATATCCTCAGAGCCTCTGCGTGCTCCGGTGAAGACGGCTGAGGATTATGGACTTGACGAGGTCACAGCGAGAGTTTTCGATGCGATCGATTGCAAGTCGCCGATAGGAGTGGATTCTATAGTTTGTGAGGGACTCACGACACAGCAGGTCGTTACAGCGCTCACAATGCTTGAGATCATGGGGCTTGTATCCTCGCTCCCCGGAGGACTTTACATCAGAAAATAATTAAGAGTTAAGGATAGATTATCAGATAAAGGAGAAAACGATGGCAAATTTAGTTATAGTGGAGTCACCCTCCAAGGCATCTACCATTAAAGGTTATCTTGGATCGAACTATAAGGTAATAGCGTCGAAGGGTCACGTAAGAGACCTTCCCAAGAGCTCTCTTGGCGTTGACGTTGAGAACGGCTTTGAGCCGCATTATATAAATATTCGTGGAAAGGGAGACCTTATTAAGGATATCCGCAAGGAAGCAAAGAATGCAAATAAGATATTCTTCGCAACCGACCACGACCGCGAGGGAGAAGCAATATCCTGGCACCTTGCGCAGACGCTTGGAATACCCGTTGAGAACACTCTCAGAGTTACCTTCAACGAGATTACCAAGAGCGCAGTAAAGGCGGCAATCAAGGAACCGAGACAGATAGATATGAATCTCGTTGATGCTCAGCAGGCGAGAAGAATTCTCGACAGAATAGTGGGCTACAAGCTCTCTCCGTTCCTTTGGAAGAACGTAAGAAGCGGACTTTCCGCAGGACGAGTTCAGTCGGTTGCAACAAGAATTATCTGCGAGCGTGAGGAGGAGATCCGTTCTTTTGTTCCCGTTGAGTATTGGACGATAGATGCATCGCTTGAGACTCTTGACGGCAAGGAGTTTGGCGTTCGCTTCTACGGAAACGCAAAGGGCAGAATCAAGCTTTCCTCCGAGGCAGATGCAAAGAAGGTAGTTGATGCGGTAAGCAACGCTCCCTTTAAGGTAAGCTCGGTAAAGACGGCAAAGAAGAAGAGACTTCCCGCACCGCCCTTTACGACATCTACTATGCTTCAGGAGGCTTCAAAGAAGCTCGGCTTCCAGTCTCAGAAGATAATGAAAGTAGCGCAGGAGCTCTATGAAGGTATAAATATCGGAGCAGAAAACGGCGGCGTTCAGGGTCTTATAACCTATATGCGTACCGACTCGCTCAGAGTTTCAAACGAGGCGATCTCCGAGGCAAAGGGATATATCTCCGAGAAGTACGGAGATAAGTATTGCCCCTCGTCTCCGAGAATCTATAAGTCCAGAGCACTTGCTCAGGATGCGCACGAAGCAATTCGTCCCTCCCGTGTTGGACTTGAGCCTGCAAAGATTAAGAAGTACCTCACAAACGACCAGTTCAAGCTCTATAAGCTTATATGGGAGAGATTCCTTGCAAGCCAGATGGAGTCCGCAGTTCTTTCTACCGTAACCGCTGACTGTGAGAGCGCATCTTATATATTCAGAGCAAGCGGATATACCGTTGATTTCCAGGGATATATGGCTGTTTATGAGGAGAGCGAGGACGATAGCGCACCTCAGAGCGCAGACGAGGTAAACGAGCAGAAGAATATCCGTCTTCCCGCAATCAAGGAGGGCGATGCTCTCAATACTCTCGCTATCCTTCCCGATAAGCATTTCACCGAGCCGCCCGTAAGATATACCGAGCGCTCCTTGGTAAAGCTCTTTGAGGAAATGGGAATAGGCAGACCTAGTACCTTTGCATCTATAATTTCAACTATTATTTCGAGAAATTACGTAAAGCTTCAGGGAAAGATGCTTGTGCCCACGCCTACGGGTGAGGTTACCAACAAGCTTATGATGTCAAGCTTCCCTGATATCGTTGACTATAAATTTACCGCTCAGATGGAGACCGACCTTGACCGAATCGGACAGGGAAGCGTTGAGATGAAGAGTATGCTTGAGGATTTCTGGCGTGGATTCGAGAAGGAGCTCTCTGCGGCAAACGAGAAGATGAAGGATGCAGAGCTTGACGTTCCCGCAGAGGAGACGGATATTATCTGTGAGAAGTGCGGAAGCAGAATGGTAGTAAAGAACGGACGCTTCGGCAAGTTTGCAGCGTGCCCGAACTATCCTCAGTGTAGAAATACAAAGCCGCTTACCTCTAACGAGACTGTAGAGGCTCCCGAGAAGAAGCAGCAGATAATTGCCGACTTCAAGTGTGAGCTTTGCGGCTCGGATATGGTGCAGAGAAGCGGCCGCTACGGAAGCTTTTTCGCTTGCTCGAAGTTCCCCGCTTGTAACTTTACAAAGCAGAAAACTCGTGATACAGGCGTGCCTTGTCCTAAGTGCGGATCTAAGGTGGTTATGAAGAACGGCAAGAATAAGACAGTGTTTTATAGCTGTGAGAAGTATCCCGAGTGTGATTTCTCTTCTTGGGATATGCCCACTAACGAGAAGTGCCCCGAGTGTGGCGAGATACTCTTCCGCAAGAAGGGTCAGAACGTGTTGTTCTGCCATACAAAGGCGTGCGGATTTAAAAAGGAAATAAAGGATCAGGGAGAAAATTAAGGCAAGGTCGGCAGTGCCACGGTATTGATCAATATAGTGTAATTGCTAAAGATAATGAAATAAAAAGCCTTCCCCAGTAGGGGAAGGTGGCAGCCGTAAGGCTGACGGATGAGGTGTTCTTAATTTTTTAAATGACTCCTCATCCACCGCTATCGCGGTCCCCCTTCTCCCACAGGAGAAGGCTTATATAGATTCATTGCGTAAATTTAAAATTTGTTATCAATCAACAAACTATGTAAAACTCAAAACACACCCCCCATTCAAGGTTTTTGAAAGGTGGGGGTTTGGGGGAGGAAAACTTTTTCCTTAAAAAAGGTCGGCAATGCCGACGGCTAAGAGTCGGGCATTGTGCTCCTAAATCTGCAACAATTCTCCTGATTTTATCAATCAGCAAGTATGTAAAATAAAAAAATACACCCCCCATTCAAAGTTTTTGGGAGTTAGGGGGTGTGGGGGGAAGAAAGCCTTTTTTCAAAAAGGGTTCTTCCCCCCACGAAAAAACAAAAAAACAAAAAATGGAACGGAATATGCAAGAAAAGATGATAACGGTCTGCGGAGGCGGTCTTGCGGGATGCGAGGCGGCATGGCAGGCGGCAAACAGAGGAGTCAAGGTAAGGCTTTTTGAGATGAAGCCAAAGAAGATGACTCCGGCGCATCACAGCGACGGATTTGCAGAGCTTGTGTGCTCGAATTCTCTGCGCTCCGAGGTAGTGACTAATGCGGTGGGGCTTCTCAAGGAGGAGATGCGCCGATTCGGATCACTCATAATGGAGGCGGCAGATGCAACGAGAGTGCCTGCAGGCTCGGCGCTCGCTGTTGACAGAGAAAAGTTTTCGGCTTATATAACCGAGAAAATAAAGAATCATCCTAATATAGAGGTGGTATACGAGGAGGTCGAGTCGGTAAATGACGACGAGATCACCGTTGTTGCTACGGGTCCGCTCACGTCGGACGGATTTGCTAAGTATATCGAGGAAAAAATCGGAGCAAAATCGCTTCATTTCTTTGATGCGGCGGCGCCGATAGTCGATGCGGATACCATAAATACAGAGATCGCATTCTTTGCATCCAGATACGATAAGGGCGATGCGGATTATATCAACTGCCCGATGAATAAGGAGCAGTACGATGCGTTCTGGGAGGCTCTTGTGACAGCCGAGGAAGCGCCGCTCAAGGCGTTTGACAGCGAGGCGCAGGAGAAAAATCTCAAGGTGTTTGAGGGATGTATGCCCGTTGAGGTAATGGCAAGACGAGGCAGAGATACTCTGCTCTTCGGGCCGCTTAAGCCCGTGGGACTCGTTGATAAGAGAACAGGTGCGGAATCGGTTGCCGTAGTTCAGCTCCGTAAGGAGAATAAAGAGGGCACGATGTATAACCTCGTTGGCTTCCAAACGCATCTCACGTTTGGCGAGCAGAGAAGAGTTTTCCGCATGATCCCCGGACTTGAGAACGCAGAGTTCTTGAGATACGGAGTTATGCACAGAAATACCTATATAAATTCGCCGGGAATTCTTGACGAGCGCTACCGTATGAAGGGAAGCAATATTTATTTTGCAGGTCAGATGACAGGCGTAGAGGGATATATAGAGTCGGCGGCATCGGGACTCGTTGCGGGAATTTCCGCGGCAGCTCAGGCGTGCGGCGCAGAGGCGGAGATATTCCCCCGCGCGACAATGCTCGGAGCTATGGCGCACTACGTTGCAAACGGCTCGACGGGAGCTTTTGTGCCGATGAATGCAAACTTTGGAATAATCGAGCCGCTGCCTCATAGAGTAAAGGGCGGAAAGGTCGCAAAGAATCAGGCGATAGCCGATAGAGCGCTTGCTCTTATCGACGCTATGGAGAAATAAATTAAACCGCAGAGAGCGGAGAGGGAGGAAGAATGCAACGCTTTGATCTTGAAGCGCTTGAGAGCGCAATAGGATATACCTTTAAAAATAAGGCTTTTTTGATAGAGGCGCTCACACATTCCTCTTATTCAAATGAGCTTAAGGCAAAAAAGAAGAACGTCAGATGCAACGAGCGACTCGAATTTTTGGGCGATACGGTGCTGTCCGCAATAGTCAGCGAGTTCTTGTTTGGACTCTATGAGGATATGAGCGAGGGAGCGCTTTCAACAAAGAGAGCCGCGCTCGTTCAGTCGCAGGCGCTTGCTGAGTATTCACGTTCCTTGGGCGTGGGAGAATTTCTCTATCTTGGAAACGGAGAGGAGAAAAATAACGGTAGAAACCGCCAGTCCACACTTGAAAATGCGTTTGAGGCGATCGTTGCCGCAATATATCTTGACGCAGGAGAGAAAGGCTTTGACGAGGTCAGAAGATTTGTTCTGCCGATTATTAAGGCACAGCTCTCCGACGAGGATTTCGAGATGAAATATACCGATGCCAAGACCGAGCTTCAGCAGCTTATTCAGCAGGCTGAGGGCGATTTCTTGGAGTACAAGGTGGTCTCGGAGTCGGGTCCTGATCATAATAAAACCTTTGTTGTGGTTGCAATGCTTAATTCCAACGTGATTGGAAAGGGTGAGGGACATTCAAAGCGCGAGGCGGAGCAGTCTGCCGCTCGCGAGGCTCTCAGATTGTTTGGAAAGCTTAAGGGTTGATTAAAAAAAGAATAGAAAAACCTCGCTCGATAAAGCTCGGGCGAGGTTTTTGTTGTATCGAGAAAGCCGATACATACAAGATTTTGTTAAAGAAAGTCTAACAAAAAGCCTTCCCCAGTGGGGGAAGGGGGACCGCAATAGCGGTGGATGAGGTGTTATTTAAAAATATAAATTTTTTTGCCACTAAAGCCGTAACAAAATAAAATCATAAACAATAAAATAAAAATCACTTTTGTATAGAGGACACCTCATCCGTCAGCCTGCGGCTGCCACCTTCTCCCGCTGGAGAAGGCTTATATAGTTTGCTTGCATAAACAGGTCGGCAGTGCCGACAGCCAAGAGTCGGGCATCGTGCTATAGTGTAATTGCTAAAGATAATGAAATAAAAAGCCTTCCCCAGTGGGGGAAGGTGGCAGCCGCAAGGCTGACGGATGAGGTGTTCTTGTTTTTTAAATGACTCCTCATCCACCGCTATCGCGGTCCCCCTTCTCCCACAGGAGAAGGCTTATATAGATTCATTGCGTAAATTTAAAATTTGTTATC
>JAZQZG010000039.1:0-15660 GCA_045633925.1 Eubacteriales bacterium | reverse complement strand
CACCGAGTGCAAGCAGAGAAATTACGACACAAAGAAGAACAAAAAGAACGACCCTGACAGAATCGAACTCAACAAGTACTGCAAGTTCTGCCGTAAGCACACTCTTCACAAAGAATCTAAGTAATTCGGAGGAGGATTGAGATGGCAGAGAAAGAAAAAAAAGCTGCAGAGCTCGAGACCGAAAAGAAACCCGAAAAAACGAAGAAAGAAAAGAAGGGTAGAATAAAGAACGGTTGGAAGGGCTTTAGAAGTGAAGTTAAGAAGATCGTTTGGCCGACTTGGAAACAGGTACTTAAGGGAACAGGAGTTGTTTTGCTTGTAGTTATCGTTTGTGCGATAGCTTTGGGCGGACTTGATTCTGCTTTTTCTTGGGGAATGCGTGAACTTTTCGGACTCTTTTAATCTTTTAACAAGAGGTTGATCGATGAGTGATATCAATGAAATGAATGTAGGCGAGAGATGGTACGTGGCGCACACCTATTCTGGCTATGAAAACAAGGTAAAAGCAAGCCTTGAGAAAATCGTTGAAAATCGTGGTTTGTCTCATCTCATCTTTGATATTAAGGTTCCTGTTGAGACGGTTACTGAGCAAAACGGAGATGAAATAAAGGAAAAAGAGATGAAACTTTTTCCGTCTTACGTTTTTGTGAAGATGATAATGACCGAGGAAAGCTGGCATGCGGTTAGAAATATAACCGGTGTTACGGGCTTTGTTGGTCCCGGATCCCGTCCGACTCCTCTTTCTCAAGAAGAGGTTTTTGCTCTTAAGATCGAAGCTGAAACTAAGAGAGTTGAGCTCAAAATCAAGGTTGGTGATAACGTTGTTATTAACGACGAGATGTTTGGCAATTGTACAGGCGTTGTTCAAGCAGTGTCAGACGATTTGAAAACCGTTACCGTTCTTGTTAACAAGGGACGTCGTAACATGTCTGTAAACTTTGATGCAAGTAAGATAAAGCTTGCATAATGTGACGGCAGTCACAGTGGGAGGGAGAAAAATTTTGAATTCTCCCGTAAAATCACCACGTTGGAGGTAAAATTATTATGGCAAAGAAAGTAATGGGCTATATAAAGTTGCAGTTGCCTGCCGGAAAAGCAACTCCTCAGCCCCCTGTAGGTCCGGCACTCGGTCAGTACGGTGTAGCAATTCCCGTATTTACCAAAGAGTTTAACGAAAGAACTAAGAACGACATGGGTCTTATCATTCCTGTAGTTATTACAGTATATGCAGACCGTTCGTTCACATTTATTACAAAGACTCCTCCTGCTCCTGTTCTTATAAAGAAGGCAGTAGGTATCGAATCCGGTTCCGCTAAGCCCAACAAGACTAAGGTTGCAAAGCTTACTAAGGATCAGGTTCGCAAGATCGCAGAGACCAAGATGCCCGATCTTAACGCGGCAAATATCGAAACAGCTATGAGCATGATTGCGGGAACAGCACGCAGCATGGGCGTAGAAGTTGAAGACTAAGGAGGGCGTTGAAAATGGGAAAGAAGTATGTAGATAGCGCTAAGCTTATTGATAAGTCTAAGGCTTATGAGCCTGCTGAGGCATTGGATCTTGTATGCAAGACCTCTAAGGCAAAGTTTGATGAAACTATAGAAATTCACATTCGTCTCGGCGTTGACTCTCGTCACGCAGATCAGCAGGTAAGAGGAGCAGTTGTTCTTCCTAACGGAACTGGTAAGAACGTAAAGGTTCTCGTATTTGCAAAGGGCGATAAGGTTCAGGCTGCTCTTGATGCAGGCGCAGATTACGCAGGCGGTGCAGAGTATGCTGACAAGATCGTTCAGGAGAACTGGTTTGATTTCGACGTAGTTATCGCAAGCCCTGATATGATGGGTGTTATAGGTAAGCTCGGTAAGGTTCTTGGTCCTAAGGGACTTATGCCTTCTCCTAAGGCAGGAACCGTTACTCCCGATGTTGCTAAGGCAGTTGCTGAGGCAAAGGCAGGTAAGATTGAGTACCGTCTTGATAAGACCAACATCATTCACTGTCCTATCGGAAAGGCTTCCTTTGGTGTAGAGAAGCTCACTGAGAACTTCGATACTCTCGTTAGCGCAGTTATCAAGGCAAAGCCTGCTGCTGCTAAGGGTCAGTACATCAAGAGCTGCGTTATAGCAAGCACTATGGGCCCCGGAATCAAGATCAATCAGGCAAAGCTTGGTTAATTTAGATTAACGGTAATAAAAAAGAATGGCAAGAGTAATTTCTTGCCATTCTTTTTTATTTATTATTTAAAATTTCTTTTCTTTTGTTTCTTCTGACTTTGTTGATATGTCTTTCAAAGTCTCCGTTTTGTAGTAATCTTGCAATAACGTATTGTTCAAAGGTTGGAACAGTGCAGGAGTAGAAGCCGAGTTTTTCTTCAAATATATTTACAAGCTTTTGAGGGAGAACCATATATCCTACACGCAAGGAGGGGGATATGGTTTTTGAGAAAGTATTAAGGTAGATGACATTGTCTTGCTCTGAGAGCGAAAAAAGCGTTTCCTCGGATTTGGTGGAAACCGAGAATTCGGATTCAAAATCGTCTTCTATAATATATCGTTCGTTTTTGTTCGACCAGCGTATATATTCATGACGTTTGCTTGCAGATGCCGTGATACCGGTCGGAAAGCTTCGGTAAGGTGTTACGTGCAGAACTGTTGCCTCTGAGCGCAGTAATGCAGTGCTGTCGATTCCGTCTTGTGAGAGCGGTAAGGGCTCGTAATGTACTTCTGCGGCACGATAGACCTGCTCTATTTTTTTATAGGAGGGGGATTCTATACCAAACACACTATCCTTGCCGAGTAGTTCAATTATGAGAGAATACAGATATTCAGAACCCGAGCCAATAATGATTTGCTGTGTACTTACGTTGACTCCTCGGTTTCGCGCAAGATATTTTTGTATAGCTTCTCGGAGCTGTAGACATCCTGCGCTTGGGGAACGATCTAAAATGTTTTTTCCATAATCGGTAAGTACGGCTCGCATAGTTTTGCTGAGAACCGAAAATGGAAAATCGGGATAGTCGTGCTCGACGTGTTCGATTTTGGTATATTTGGAAGGTGTATCGTCGGTGAGGGCAAATTGGTCGTCTTTGCGGAAGATCACAACAAATCCACTGCGTTCTCTTGATTCAACGTATCCTTCGTCACAGAGGAGAGCATAAGCATGATCAACAGTGACTGTGCTGACTTCGAGCTCGTCACAGAGCAATCTCATGGAGGGAAGCTTTGATCCTAACGGATAGATCCCTTCAATAATATCCTGACGTATTTGTTTGTAGATCTGTAAATAAACAGGGCGGTTGTTTTTATCGATTATATATTTCATCTGTATATATTAAATTCTCCTAAACTGATTATTTTAATATGTGCAGATTTATTATATAATACTTTTAAGCAAAAATCAAGGAGTTTTGAAAAATGTCTCACAACAATCAGAAAAAAATTGCTGTTATCAATGACTTTTGCGGATTTGGACGCTGTTCGATTGCCGTATCGTTGCCGATAATATCTGCAATGGGGATACAGTGCTGTCCATTGCCGACAGCGATTTTTTCCAATCACACCGGATATGAAAGCTTTTATCGTACCGATTATACAGAGCACATGAGTGCGTATATGAATGAATGGAATAAGCTTGATTTGCATTTTGACGGTATTCTTACCGGATACCTTGCATCTCCTGATCAGATAGACATCGTAAGTCGTTTTATTAAACGCTTCAAGAAAGAAAATACAATAACGGTGATAGATCCTGTTATGGGGGATGATGGAAGGCTTTATCCTGCGTATTCTCCCTTACTTGCAGAGCGTATGAAGGCTCTTGTTGAGTATGCGGATATTCTTACGCCGAATCTTACCGAAGCGTGTATTTTGACAGATACTGAATATCGCAAGGATATGAACGAAGAGGAATTGTTTTTGCTGTGTAATAAACTGAGTGATGTCGGACCTAAGATTATAGTAATTTCAGGTCTGGAAATCGAGGGTGATCTTGCAAATTTCGTTTACGAGAGTGGCAAGGGCGCACATATGATTCGCGAACACAAGGTTGGTACGTGCCGCGCCGGAACGGGGGATGTATTCTCGTCAATTATCGCGGCAGATGCAGTGAATGGAAACAGTATTAATAATGCGGTGTTGCATGCGTCATCCTTTGTTGCCAAGGCGCTGAAGCGCACGGTAGAGCTTGATATACCCGAGGCAGATGGAATTTGCTTCGAGGAATTTTTAAAGGAAATTTAGCGGTTTATGAGAAGAAAAGAATTGAGATTGATGTGCATATCGGGTGTTTTTGCGGCAATAGTATTTGTTGTTACGGCTTATTTGCACATTCCAACTTATAATGGATACGTTCACGTCGGCGATGCATTTATTTTTCTTGCGGCTTGCCTTTTGCCAACGCCTTATGCAATGGGAGTGGGAGCGGCAGGAGCGATGCTTGCAGACGTTCTTACGGGCTATGCGATTTGGGCGCCGGGATCTATCGTTATCAAGGCTCTCACCGCAATGTTGTTTTCATATAAAGCTAAAAAGATTATAACAACAAGAAACGTATTGATGCTTATTCCTGCAACGGCTATTTGCGCCGGAGGCTATTATTTGTACGAGGTTATAATTACGGGAAGCTTTGTTGGAGCATTGGCAGGTATACCCGGATCTCTTATTCAATCTGCAACAAGTGGTGTGGTCTTTGTTCTTGTTGGAGTTGCAATGGATAAGATGAATATCAAAAAAAGATTGTGGAGAGAATGAGTTTATGATGACGATTACTTACGAAGGAAGAAACAGTATTTACATAAATATGACGAACCGTTGTCCTTGCGCTTGTACCTTTTGCTTGAGACATAATGACGATCACGTTTTTAATTCGGGATCTCTTTGGCTTGAGAGAGAGCCTACCGTTTCAGAGGTGTGTGAGAGCCTTGATAAATGGGATTTGTCTAAGTATGAAGAGGTTGTATTCTGTGGTTACGGAGAGCCCACAGAGAGACTTGATGATCTGCTTGAGGTGGCGACTTACGTAAAGTCAAAGAAAAGCATCCCAATCCGTATCAATACAAATGGACTTTGCGATTTGATTGCAGGTGAGAAGGTTGCGCACAAACTTGAGGGGCTTATTGATACAGTATCTATAAGTCTTAATGCAACAAACAAGGAGGACTATTTTAAGATAGTTCGTTCTAAGTTTGGTATAGATTCTTATGATGCAATGCTTGATTTTACAAGAGATTGCACAAAGTACGTTCCAAGTGTTGTAATGACAGTTGTAGATGTGGTCACCACTAAGGAAGAGCAGGATAAAAGCAGAGAAATATGTGAATCTGTTGGCGCAACTTTTAGAGTTCGTCCTTATGAGGAATAATTGTGTGCTTGTAAAAAACTAAATAATAAAAAGAAAACGGTACAACTCCAAAAGAGCGGTTGCGCCGTTTTTGTTTTTTAAAAACTATTGACAAAGCTTTTAAAAAAGTGTATAATTACAGTGTATATATGTGTCATAAATACGACCTAATTATCGTATATGATATATTTATAATCTTTGACAAATTAATAAAAAGTAAGGAGGTGCATGAGGCAGTGGAATCGATTTATGTAATTTTGATTGCAGCAGGAGCATTTGCCGTAGGTTCTGTCGTTTTTGCGGTCGTTTTCCGAAAGCTTGGTTATAATGCGCGTAAGCGTGTTGCAGAGTCTGAGATAGGCTCGGCTGAAGAAGAGTCCAAGCGTATTCGTGAAGAGGCTAAGAAGCAGGCTGAAACTATGAAGAAAGAGGCATTGATCAGCGCTAAGGAAGAAATCCTTAAGCAGAGAAACGAGACGGAAAAAGAACTCAAGGAACGTAGAGCAGATATTTCCAGAACCGAGCGCAGATTGGTTCAGAAGGAAGAAAATCTGGACAAAAAGGCAGAGGCGTTGGAGAGCAAGAATGAGCTTCTTGATAAGAAGATCAAGGAGAATGAAGTTCTTAAGGAGCAGATCAACGATCTTAGAGTTAAAGAACTTGACGTTCTTGAAAAAATTTCCGGATTTTCTGCACAAGAGGCTAAGGATGAGCTTATTTCGAGAGTAGAATCTGAAATTAAGCATGAGTTGGCGCAGAGAATCGATGCTCTTGAAACACAGTTCAAGGAAGATGCAGATGCAAAGGCAAAGAACATAATTTCACTTGCTATTCAAAGATGTGCCGCAGATCATGTGGCAGAAACAACGGTTTCGGTTGTGTCGCTTCCCAGTGAGGACATGAAGGGACGCATAATCGGTAGAGAAGGAAGAAACATCCAGATGCTTGAAAAGCTCACGGGTGTTGAACTTATTATCGACGATACCCCCGAAGCAATTACTCTCTCGGGCTTTGATCCGGTTCGAAGAGAGATCGCTCGTATCACGCTTGAAAAGCTTATTTCCGACGGAAGAATTCATCCATCGCGTATCGAAGAGATGGTTGAAAAAGCTACCCGTGAGGTAGAGACCGGAATTAAACAGGCGGGCGAAAGAGCAACTTTCGACGTTGGTATTCATGGAATAAATACCGATCTTGTAAGAATGCTTGGTAGACTTCGTTACAGAACGAGTTACGGACAGAACGTATTGAAGCACTCTATTGAAGTTGCGCTCATATCGGGAATGATAGCCGATGAGCTTGGCGTAGATAGTGCAGTTGCAAAGCGTGCGGGTCTTTTACATGATATAGGTAAGGCTCAGACGCACGAAATGGAAGGCTCTCACGTAGAGCTTGGAGTTAATCTCGCAAAGAGATATAAGGAAAGTCGTGAGGTTATTCACGCAATTGAGGCTCACCACGGAGACGTTGAACCTCAAACAATCACAGCGATCATCGTTCAGGCGGCGGATGCAATATCTGCAGCAAGACCGGGAGCGCGTAGAGAGGATCTTGAAAATTACATTAAGCGTCTTGAGAAGATCGAAGAGATCGCTAAAGGATTTTCAGGAGTTGACAAGGCATTTGCTGTTCAGGCAGGACGCGAGATCCGCGTAATGGTTAAGCCTGAGGAGGTAAATGATGACGGAATGAAGCTTATTGCAAGAGAAATGGCAGTTAAGATTCAGGAAGAGGTAAAATATCCGGGACAGATCAAGATCAATTTGATAAGAGAAAGTCGCGCGGTAGATTACGCAAAATAATAGTAGGTGTGTTCCTACATAAAATTCACCTAAAGGTGTTATCCATATATATTTCATATAAAACCATTCAGGTAAAAATAGCGAATTCGCTTGAGATAGATTGGATAGGGGCTGATATTTTTTATCAGCCCCGTTTTTTTATTGTAAATAGCTTGAATATTTTTAAAAAGTGTGGTAAAATTAAGAAAAAACAGTAGGGTGCAGATATTATGAAAAAAGTGGAACTTTATACAGACGGTGCGTGCAGAGGTAATCCCGGAAACGGCGGCTGGGGCGCAATACTCGTTTATCAAGGCGTTGAAAAAGAACTTTCCGGAGGGGAAGAGATAACCACTAATAACAGAATGGAATTGATGGCGGCAATTGCAGGTATGGAGGCTTTGAAGGAACCGTGTAGTATAACCTTGACATCGGATTCCAAATATCTCACTGATGCCATAAATAAAGGATGGCTTGAGGCGTGGAAGAAAAACGGATGGAGAAAATCTGATAAATCTGCTGTTCTTAATTTGGAGCTTTGGCAGAAGATAGATGAGTTGCTTTCGATTCATAATGTGGAATTCGTTTGGGTTCGAGGACACGCAGGGCATCCCTATAACGAGCGTTGTGATGCACTTGCAACGGCGTTTGCGGATAGCTTTAAGCAATGAATAAAAAATGTATAAACCAACTTAAAAATGAATAAAAATTGTTTTTATTTGTCGAAAAAAACGCATCTTTTTGATGCGTTTTTTTGTTATTCATCAGAGAGGAAGAGGGAAGGTTTTTTGCTGTTGAAAATATGTGCTTTTTTTGCTTTTTGTATTGCAATATTATAATATATATGGTATAATAAAATTTAGATTAAAAAAAGAGGATTTTTTATGCGTAAAATTATAGGCGAAACTTTTGATCAGGAAAGAGCACTGTACGGTGTCGGCTTTGTTTGTCTGACTGATTGTAAATTTGACGGTGAAGCTGACGGTGAAAGCGCTCTAAAGGAAAGTAATAATATAAAGGCGGAAAAGTGTTTTTTTAACTTGAGATATCCGCTTTGGCACGATAATAAGGTTGACATAATAGAATGCGAGATGTCGTCTTTGTGTAGAGCTCCTTTGTGGTATACTACAGAGGTGCTTGCATCAAGATCGGTTCTTCATGGCCCGAAGGCACTTAGGGAGTGCAGGGATATTTCTATTGACCACTGTGATATAGATTCCGTTGAATTTGGATGGTTTTCGAGTAATATTAAAATTTTGAATTCCACGGCAAAAGGTGAATATTTTATGTTGAGAGCGAAGGAGTTGGATCTTGAGGATGTAGACTTCTCGGGTAAGTATTCATTCCAGTACATAGAAAATGCAGTGTTTGAAAATTGCAATTTTGATACGAAGGATGCTTTTTGGCATGCTAAAAATGTTACGGTTAAAAATTGCGTGGTGAAAGGTGAATATCTTGCATGGTACAGTGAGAACGTGACCTTTGAAAACTGTATTATCAGCGGGACACAACCTCTGTGTTATTGCAAGGGATTGAAGCTTATAAATTGCGAGATGCATGATGCTGATCTTGCGTTTGAACTTTCGGATGTCGAGGCAACTATTACGACCCCGATGATCAGTATAAAGAATCCTTTGCAGGGAAGGATATCTGTTCCTTGCGTTGATGAATTGATAAGCGACGATATAGGATCAACTTGTGAAATAGTTTTTACAGCTTGATGATTTTTACAGTATAAATTTATTTGTGTTTCTAAGGAGAGAAAAATGTCATTTAATTTGATTTCTCTTGCCGTTCTGTTTATTGCGGCAATTATTATCACATTTGAAATAATAAGAGCGTTTTCGAGAGGAGTAAAGAAGTCGCTGGTAACTCTTGCATCTATCTTTATTTCTTTGTTCTCCTCGATAGCGATAACGTTCTGGTTATCTGATATCATAAAAACACCTTTGATTGATATTCTTAAAAGATTAAAGGCGATGGATATTATTTTCGAGCGTTTCCCAAGTATCGGAGATGTAGTTTTTGCATATGCAGATGCAATTTTGTCACCGATATTGTTCGTTTTGATGTTTATTGTTTTGAGGATTATCATTGGTATAATTTTCGCTATAGTTTTCAAACAGCAGGAAAAGAAGAACGGAAATGTAATGTATGAAAACGAGGATGCTCCTCAGTATAAAAAGAAGCCGAGACCAACGTGTGCAATTCTTGGAACGATTTCCGGATTCCTCGTATCGATGATAATATTTACTCCTATCGTGGGGACATTGAGAATGTCGAGCTTGGCGGGACATTCTGTTAATGATTCGGATTCTGCTTTTAACTTTAAGATAAATGCAAAGCTTGTTAAAACTATTGATAAGTTTTCTAACGATGCTATTGGAAGTATATTTTATTATGCTGGCGGCGCATTGATTTATAAAGCGGTTTCCACTTCAAGATTGAATGATAATCATTTTGAACTTTCAACTGAAATAAAAGAAACTTTCGATGGCGTAGATGACGTTCTTAACGTTGGTGTTATTGTAAGTAATATAGCAGATGCTTCTCCCGATCAGAAGGAAATGTTGAAGGGCGTTGGATCTCAGATCAATGATTCTGAAACCTTGAAGAGTCTTGCTGCGGATATCATCCCCGATATTTCAACAAAGTGGTTGGCAGGAGTGCCTTATTATAACGTAAATAGACCTAACGTAGGTAGAGCAAGTTCAATATTCTTTGATCAAATGCTTCACGTTTGTAAGTCAAGTACGCCAGATACTATCGGCGCAGATCTTAATACGCTTTTGAACGTATATTTGATTGCATATGATTATGGCATTTTAACCTGTGAAGATTATGATGAGATGATTAAGATTTCAAATGAAACCGGAGTCTTTGATAGGATGAAGGAAGAACTTAATAAAAATCGCAGAATGTCGGGTATTGCTCTTGAAATTGATACGATGTCTGTTCGTGTAATATCTTCCGTAATATTTAGCCTTGATCCTGCGGATTATGCAGGCGTTACTGAAAGCATCACAGGAATGCTTAATGACGCATTGGAACTTGATAAGGACGAAAGAATAGATTACATCACTAAGGAAGCAGAGAAGTACATTGAGGAGTACGAAGTAGAAATAGATGAATCTATTGCAAGAGAGCTTGCTGAGGAATTCTCAAATCAGTTGCTTGATACTCATACAACTTTGACTGTTGAAGACGTTGAGAAATTCTGGGAAGATTATACGTTGACTAAGAATGAATCGATTAAGGTGGATGTTTCTGGTCTTGAGGATTTGAAGAATCAGATCTCTTAAGCTTTTAGTTCTGTATAGATAAGTGTGTATATAATCAAAATTTAGTTTAGTTTGGTAGGACGGAAATGGAAAATTTACTTTTAGGTGTAGCAAAGGGAATAGTGCTTATAATCAGCATAACTTTGTATTTAAAATTGTTTTCTTCATTGATACCCGGGGCAATTATGCGTCTTTCTTGTAAAGGTGAAACAACGAGAGACAGAGGTATAAAAAAGTATATTTATGAGAATGGACGATGCGTTGTTTATGAGCCTGAAGTTAACGTACGAAAATATGTTAAAAAGTATTCACTTTATACTGAGGATGGGTATAAATATATACAGTGCAAGATCGCCGATAGAGTTAGATATATAAAGTATGACGTATACGCGTTTGATAACAAGAATAAGATCTTGGATATTATAACGGTGAATGAATACGTGGATATAGGCTGTCAATATTCTTCGTCGGTTGCGATTCCGCCTGAGACATCTTATGTGAGATTTGTTTTGCGCAAAGTCGATTCCAAATATATCTCTAATAAGGTTTTGGTTGGATATTCTCCCGCAAGATACGCTGTTTGTGGAGTTGTGGTAGGTCTTGCAACGGCTATAGAAACGGCAATCGTTTATATTTGCCTTAGAGATATTTTGTTACTCTTGACTACTAGATTTAAGAAATTTATTCTTGATACCCCCGAGATGATAGTTGCAGGAGTGATAATTTGTTGCATAACCGTTGGACTTACGTTACTTGCATATCATAGAAATTCTAAAAAGGTGATAAACAGATGAAAAGTGATTTGAAAATAATTTCAAAAGGTTTGTATAAAGAACCGGTTGATAAGGATGCACTTATCATTGTAAAACAATATATTTTTGCGCGTGAAAGCGGAAGAAAATGTTTAATGCTTAGATTTTTGAATAATTCCAAATCTGCAATAAATTCGTTTGAGTTTTGGTTGGTACAAAAGAATTCTGAGGGCTTTGAGATAGCCGAGAGTAAGATAAGGCTGAAAGATATTTGTGTAAGACCCGGCGAGGTTTTTGCTCCGCAACAATTATTTTGGGTTGAGGATAAATGCGTTGATTTCGATATTAAGGTGATCGTTGTAGAATCCGGAAAATATGAGTACAGAAGAGAAAATGGTGAAACTTTTGTTAGGTATTCACTCGGTGAATCTTGGAAGTATGAAAATATTGAAAGAAGTTATCCTCTTCAGCAATCAAAGCTTGGATTTAAGGTTAAATATGTACCTTGGATATTAACGAGTGCGATATTATTAGTTTTGATCGCAATGATGTGGCCGTTCATTTCAGAGGTTCTGTGGCCCGTAGTTTCGAATGCTGTTGAAAAACTTTTTAAAAGTATATTTGATTGATAAATAACCTGTTTCGGTAATGTTAAATTATTAAAAGTAAAGCCCCACAGGAGAGCAATATGTTAAAACATCAAGTTATAGTTGATAGATTGAGTGAATTGCAAAAAATACAAATACTGACGGATGTGCGAGTTTTAGCAGATTCTGAGTATAGAGCGCTTGGTATACCCGAGTTTAAATTCTCTCACTTAAAAGAATATAAAAAAGATATTTATCCCACCCCTGCAGGCATGGCGAACTCTTGGAATTTAAAGCTTATTTCAGCTTATGCGGAGGATACCGCATCAAGAATGTCCGCGGATGAGATAAATGTTGTAACGGTGCCCGGTCCGATTCCAAAATTGAATTTGACAAATGAGGCAATTTCCGAAGATCCACTGCTTTCTTCTCAAATAGTATCTGCGTATATGACTTCTATAAAGTCAAAGGGTATGGGAGTGATTTTGGATGGAGCATATTTGGACGAGCATTCTATTTCTAAGTTGGATAAGACTCCCGACGAAAAGTTTGTTAACGAGTTCGTTTTAAGACCGTTAAGAGAGTCTGTTGCAAACGAGAAGTGTAACGGAATTATTGCAGGTTCAAAACTCGACGTTGAAAATTATGAGCATATAAATATGCGTATTTTAGAGAACGTTGCAAAGAGCGGAAATATAGGTTCTTTGAGTGTTTTGTGTAAAGACGTGCCTCAAGAAGAGACTGTGTCGAGAATTGTTAGCGGATATATTTGTCTTGACGGTTCTGAGACGGTTCTTAAAGCGGCGGTTGATAGATACAAGAGATTGAAGGCAGGAATAATCAAAGGTAAAGTGAGCACGTGTGAGCTTGATGCCGAGATAGAAAACGGAACGGCATTTCCGCCTGAACAGATCGATCAAGCCGTTGATAGAGTTATAGATTTTGTTTTTGATATTGTTTCTCAATATCGAGGCAAAACAGCTGCGAATCCTTTAAATTATGATTTGCAAAAGATTCTTGCCGAGCAATCGGTAGTTCTGTTGAAGAATACGAAAAGATTTCTTCCAATAAAAAATCTTGCTAAAAAATCAAATGCTATTTCTTTTGTAGGAGATATTGTTATCAATTATAATGGCGAGGCAAATCCTGCGCCCAATAGATTGAATGAATTGATAGCTTATGCGAATAATCAGGGATTGAACGTTCAGAGCTTTTGCAGAGGATATAATATGGCTGATAGCAGAAGCGATGGGCTTTTGAGCGAACTTCCTATGGCATTGAAAGACGTTTCGACAGTTGTCTTCTTTATGGGACGAAATCAGCAAAACGAGAAGAGAATTTCTAAAACGGAGAATCTTTATTTGCCGGCAAATCAACTTGCTGCACTTGATAAGATCCATTCGTTGGGCAAAAAGATAATTGCTGTAGTTTCGGCTGATCATACATTTGACGTTTCTTTTGCAGAGCGCGTAGATGCGTTGCTGGTAGCTCCGCTTAATACTAAATTCGGTGCAGAGGCAGTTATAGATATTATTTCCGGAAAGACATCTCCGTCGGGAAAACTCGCATACTCGCTTTACGAGGATACCGCCAGAGTTCTTTTGAAACAACAATATTATCTTGATATGCCGAAAGCTAAAGTAGGTACTTTTATAGGCTATCGTTATTATGACAGTGCGGAATATAATATTGCGTATCCGTTTGGATCCGGTTTAAGCTATTCGAATTTCGTTTATTCGGGACTTGCGGTGCAGGGAAATAACGTAGTATTTACCGTTAAGAACAGTGGAAAGATTGCTGCGGCAGAAACTCCACAGGTTTATTTAGGCGCGGAAAAAATCACCGTGAACCATCCAAAGAAGGAATTGGTTGGATTTGAAAAAATATTCCTACAGCCGGGAGCATCAACTACTGTAACGATTCCGATTTCGCATTTTGAGACCTTTGATTCGGAAAGCGGAAAATGGTTGTTTGAACGTCGCAAATATACAATATACGTGGGATCGTCTTTGACGGATATACGTTTAAAGACTACCGTTGAATTTGGACGAGACACCGCTCCTAAACCCAAAGATGAACTGTTTAATTATTTACAATCGGAAACAAATATTATTTCAGATAAATATACATTGGAGGCAGATTATAAACTTATGAAAAAGAATGTTAGAAATATAGCGTTTGGTATAGGCTCGTTGGTTTTAGCGATTGCTATGTTTGCTTTTGCTTTACTTTCGGGCACTGTAGGAATATTTATGATAATAGTTGCAGCGATTCTTGCAATTGCAGGCGCAATTTTCTTCGTGCTTGAGGGAACAGATCGCAAGAAACTTCATGAACAGCAGCGTGAGGCAATAAATGAAGCAAATAAAAATCATTTTAATAACGCACAGACGATTACTAATTATAGCGCTGAAGGTGTTTTTGCAAACGAGTTTGACAAGAGAGGCAAAGAGACCTATAATGCAGCAACTCCTGCGCGTACCAAGGCTGCAAATTACCTTGAATTTGTCAATGAATCCTTGACGTATGAGGTTGCAACTCAACAGTTTATGAAATTTGCGCTTTCCAAGGGATACAAGTTTGAGGTACAGGCTGTGAGAGAAATATTCTCCGCAATGTCTGCATCAAGACTTATTATAACCAGAGGTATGTCAAACGACGTGCTTACTGTTATAGTTAAGCTCCTTGCAGAGTATTTTGAGACCAATATGTATATAGACATCGTTGATGATAGTTATGTAAATGACGGCAATACACTCTTTAAAAACGAGGCTAACGGAAAGCGTAGAACTTCGCTTATGAATGCTTTGTTGGATGCTCAAAACGAGAGATCCAAGGTTCACATTGCAACCTTGACCGATGTAAAATTAGCAGAGCTTTCAAATTATTTCGTTCCTTATGCTCGTTATATAAGAAATCCGCATAGCGGAGCAGCATTGCAGGTTGTAGATCAGAACAATCGTGCGATAAGAGTTGAGGTAACAGAGAACGTATGGTTTATGCTCAATCTCGGTGTAAATGAGACGATGGCAAACATTCCTGCATATATTTCTGAGCTTGCATCTTTCGTAAAGATCGATTATACTCCCGTTGTTGCTGTTGCGCTTGAAGAAGCAATTATTCCGTTCACATATTATCAGTTTGATTATTTGCTTGAGGGTGTAAAGAACAAGTACGGACTCACAGAGGACGTATGGAAGAAGATAGATTCCATAGAGGCGTTTGTTAACAGCAGTGTTGCATACTCTATCGGTAACAGAATATGTATTGCGGTTGAGAGATATTTTGCCGTATACAGATCTTGTGGCGGTGAGGATAAGGATGCACTTGATAGAGTTCTTGCAGCAAGAGTTATTCCGTCCGTTATAGTTGCACTTGACACTGTCGAGGAAAATGAGCAAAAGAATCTTTCCGAGAAACTCGATTTGGTGTTTGGAGAAGAAAACGTGGATGTATCAAGATTTGTTATCAGATCTTCGGGCACGTCCGTTCTTTAAAATCATCGTTATAAGGAGAATTGTAACAAATGTTAACTATGCTTCGCAATCTTGGAGGCGCTGCTCTGAGTTCGTCGTCCGAGAACATTTTGGAAATATTTACTTCTGAGATTGCAATAATAATATATATACTTATTATTTTGGCAATTATCGCTGTTTTGGTAGTATCGGTTATCTTTGCGCAGAAAAAAGAGAATGATGATCCGGTAGAGATATTAATAGATGAAAACATATCATCGGTAGATGCAGGTCAGAAGTCTTCTGTAAAGGAAGAGGATACAGAAAGATTTTGTATGCTCAGCGCAATAGACCGAAAGAGAAATACGTATGGACATTCAAACTATAGACGAAACGTAACTCTTGAAGAGTTTTGCGATAATTTTAGAAATTATGCGGCATACGAGCACGGCTTGTATTACGATATAGAG
>JAZQZG010000038.1:0-50974 GCA_045633925.1 Eubacteriales bacterium | reverse complement strand
TGCAGGGAATGGTCGCTAAAATGGGCACTTTCGGAGGATGAAGAATTACCGCATTGGCGTAAGTTTATTCTTCAATCCTATTACGCATTATCCGATGGACTTTGGCAGTTAGTTGATTTAGTATCAGATGAGGATGCGGTTGCGGTTTCTGAAAAATCACTTGCATTAGATCATATTATTTTTGATGACGATCCTCCAAGGGAAGACTGGTTTTCTGCGAGTCATTATTTTGACTATGCAAAGCGCTTGGTTAAAGTCAATCGCATAGAAGAAGCAATTGAAAGCCTAAAAATTTGTATAAAATATGCCTATGAGTTTGAAAATCGTCCCGAAGAAATTAAAACAAATTCTATTTTGATTGGAGAAAGAATTAAAAAAAGAACTGATTTTGCAACAACTGATTCTCGTCCGTTGCACGAAATTGTTCGCGATAAATGGCTCGCAGAAAAAGAATTCGATGCTATCAGAGATACCGAAGAATTTAAGGAGATTTTAAAACAGTTAAGCTGACTTTTTGCCCCGCCTCGCGAGTGCTTCGCTTTTGTGTCCACGAAAGCAGTGCTTGTCAGAAAAAGAAGACAGCCTTTCGGGACGCACAAATCAAAGGCTCCCTTGTGTAAAGGGAGCTGTCGCCGAAGGTGACTGAGGGATTGTTTTTTTGTGGAATTTTGCTTTTTACAATCCCTCCGTCTTGCTTCGCAAGCCACCTCCCTTTACACAAGGGAGGCTTATTACCGCCCGACAGTATACCTCAAAGGTGTAACACACTATACCTTGCAGAGCAAGGCGCGTGAAAAGGAGTACGAACAAATTGTCCGTACTCCTTTTGTTATAGGACGGGGGTTTATCTCCAGCCGTTTTATTTGCATATATCGTTTGTTTTCGGCGGTAGCAAGCCACCGCCCTACCTGCTTTATGGAAGGTGCCCCTTGCTGTGGTTTTTTTACAGATTCGATTTGAGTTGAAATCTTTGTAAAAATATGATATAATAAATTTATAATATCGATCAAGAGAGAAACAATATGGAATGGTTTTGGTATATTATAGCATCAATAGGCGCAGGAATCGGAACCGGACTTGCGGGAATTTCCGCGGCAACAGTGATGGTTCCTATACTGATAGTTCTCTGCCCATCCTTTGCAGGAGAAACGGGAGCGTATCAGGCAACAGCTGTCGCCCTTACCTCTGACATCTTAGGCTCTGCAGTAACGACATACACCTATGCAAAGCACAAAAATATAGATCTCAAGCGCAGCTGGCTCATTATGACCTGCATCCTAACTATGTGCACAGTAGGAAGCTATTGCGCCTTTATCACCGGCAACGTCGTGCTTGGCGGCTTCACGCTCTTTTTAACCTTCTGCATCGGTATACGGTTCCTCGTAAAGCCCGACACCTCAAGAAAAGATCCCATCGAAAAAGGGACAAAGTTAGGCTTAAAAGAAATTATACTTTCGATAGCCTTTGGTATCCCAATAGGCTTTGGAACGGGATTTGTCGGTACCGGTGGCGGCATGATGATGCTCATCGTTTTCAGCGTATTCTTTGGAATGGGGCTGAAAACAGCGGTTGGAACAAGCACGTTTATTATGACGTTCACGGCGCTAATAGCATCGTTCAGCCACATTATGATACATCCCGACATCGTATTTGAAAAGTGGGACGTTATGCTCCTTTGTGTGATAATCACCACTGTCGCCTCGCTTATATCGGCAAGATTTGCAAACAGAGTTAAAAACCGAACTGTCGGTCTTGTAACGGGCGCTGTGCTGACTCTTCTCGGCGCTTCGATGATAATTCTGAATTATTGGAGCGTTTGGTTCTCCTAAAAAGCGGCTTAACGCTCAAAAGCAACACCTATACTCAGAATCGAAATCCACCCAAAAATTTCCTATAAATCGGAGGAAATATGACACATCAAGAAATACAAAATCTGCTTGATAGGCAGAGAGCTTATTATCAAAGCGGCGCAACAATACCCGCAAAATTTCGTGTTGAACAGCTCAAAAAGCTCTATGAAGCAGTAAAAAAATATCAAACGGAGATTAACGATGCGCTAAAGGCAGACCTTGGCAAGAGCCATTTTGAGGGATTTATGTGCGAATCGGGCTTTGCGCTGACAGAGATTTCTTACATGATTAAGCATACAAAGAAATTTGCAAAAAGAAAAAGCGTGAGAACCCCTCTCGCCCAATTCAAATCCCACAGCTACACTCAACCCACACCCTACGGAAACGTGCTTATAATGAGCCCTTGGAACTATCCCTTCCTACTCACTATCGATCCGCTTGCAAACGCGATAGCGGCAGGTAATACGGTGATATTAAAGCCAAGCGCATACTCCCCTGCCACAAGCAAGATCGTGGAAAAGATCATAAGTGAATGCTTCTCTGAAGAATACGTTGCCGTGGTCACGGGCGGAAGAGCAGAAAACTCTGCCCTGCTTGAGCAAAAATTCGATTTTATCTTCTTTACGGGAAGTCAAGCCGTTGGAAAAGAGGTCCTGCGACACGCGGCTGAGCATTTAACGCCTGCGGTTTTAGAGCTTGGCGGAAAAAGCCCCTGCATCGTCGATGCAAGCGCAAATATTTCCCTTGCTGCAAAGCGAATCGTTTGGGGCAAATACCTCAACTGCGGTCAGACCTGCGTGGCTCCCGATCATATCCTCTGCGAAAGATCGATAAAGGATGATTTTATCAAGGCTGTAATCGAGGAGATCAAGAAGCAATTTGGCGAATCTCCGCTTAAGAATAAGGATTACGGAAAGATCATCAACGAAAAGCATTTCAACCGTCTTTGCGGATTGATAGACGAGAAAAAGGTGGTATTCGGCGGCAATTCAAGCCCCGACACCTGCCAAATCGCGCCTACGGTTATGGATAACGTGACCTATGACGATGCCGTTATGGGCGAGGAAATATTCGGCCCCATTATGCCGATAATCACCTTTGACGATTTTGATTCCGTTGTAGACGAGCTAAAGCTCAAGGACAAGCCTCTTGCGCTCTATCTCTTCACAAGCGACAAGAAGCACATAAAGAGAGTCACGACCGAGCTTTCCTATGGCGGCGGATGCATCAACGACGTAATTATACATCTTGCAACAAGCAATATGGGCTTTGGTGGCGTTGGTGAGAGTGGTATGGGCGCATATCACGGAAAGGTTGGATTCGATACCTTCTCACATTATAAATCCGTTGTTGATAAAAAGACGTGGATCGACCTACCAATGAGATATCAGCCATACAAGAGCAAATTCAGAGAAAAGCTCTTGCACTTTTTCTTAAAATAAATTACGCAACATCTATAATAACAAAAAGGACACTCGCACAATGCGGTGGTCTTTTTTCAAAATCAATTCAAGTTGAAATCTTTATAAAAATATGGTATAATAAATTTATAATATCGATCAAGAGAGAACCAATATGGAATGGTTTTGGTATATTATAGCATCAATAGGCACAGGAATTGGAACAGGCTTTGCAGGAATTTCTCAGCGCTTCGATGACAATTCTGAATTATTGGAGTGTTTGGTTCTAATAAGAAAAATTAAAGAAAAAGGCTCCGATCTCTTACCATACAAATACAATAACCACTAAAAAGTATTAATATAAAAACTAAAACGGAGGGCTTTTATGAATCTCATAAATCAAGCTGTAAAGCACAAAATACTTGGAAAAGGAACTATCACCGCCCACAACGATTCTCATATAATCGTAACTTTTGCAAATAAAGAACTTACACTTGTTTTTCCAGATGCTTTTGTATCCTTCTTAAAATGCGACGATGCTGCTCTTCAAGCAGAGCTTGAGGCTAAATACGCAGAAAAAAAAGCAAAGCAAGAACAAGAGTTTAGGGCAGAAAGTCGTGCTATCGAAGATGCAATACGCGCAAGAGAAGAAAGAGCGCTTGCCGAAAAGCGCAAGAATTCCCCCTCCGCTACTCGTCAAACAAACAAAAACAACATCGCCTTCAAATGTACCTTCTGCAATGGCGGCACTTCAAATAAATGTATAGGATATAAAGGAGTTTGCTCGGACGAGCAGATCAAGCAAAATATCAAGGATAAAAAGCCTTGGTGCTCAAACCAGTCATCATATTGCTACAAATATGCAAACGGAAAAATTACCCGCCAACAGCTCGATGAAATAAACTCTAACGGCAACCTGGTATGCTACGAATCGGTAATGCTTCTTAATTGGGATGCAAGAGCCGGCGAGGACCTTGACGATAACGGTGTACACAAGGCAAGACGAATTGTCAACGCCACCCCCGACAGTCTTTGCGTTCTTACCACGGTTCTCCCTGAGGATACCGGAAAGGATCGAGTAATCTTCGGAGCATTTATCATTGGATCCGTCTATCCGGGTGATGATACAACAGCAGGCTCAGCAAAAGCAAAGGACGGCTACTGTATCGAGCTTACCCGCGACGAGGCAAAGCAGATGAAATTTTGGGATTACCACAAGAACCCCAACAAAGAGGACAGTCTCCAGTGGGGAGAGGGCCTTTTCCGCTACTTAAATGATACTACCTGCATCAGTATTCTCGAAAAGATCGTGAGTATCAAAAAGACAAAAAAAGATAAGGCTCAAGCAACCAAAATTCTTGATTATTACCGCAGAATCAAGGGCCTTTAATTACGTATCACGGAGTTATAAAAATGAATATTACCCAATTTAATACAGAACTTGAAAACATTAATCAAGCATCATACGGCTACGCCAATGAGATCTTATATCTCATGGCAAGAAACCCGGACGATTTAACCGACAAGGAAAAGCTCACCGGTGCAATTATGCTTATCGGCAGAGCCTATGCGGCTTCACCTCAAAGACGCTCATACGGAACGAAAAGGCATGAGGAAGAATATTGGGACGCTTCCGGAAATAAAAAAGCAACCGCTCCAATCTGGCCTATAAGAACACAAAACGATGGGCGCTCAGGCTTTTTCGATGAGATAGCCGATACAATGGAGAACTATCTCTCTCAAAGAGAATTTAAAGATTTAACAACCTCCGCTACGCAGGAATACGCATACAACTGCTCTGATATCGATATTGATAAATTAACAACCTCGATCCAAATGGTGCTGCAGTATAATCTTTACTTAAGCAAAGCTCTGGAAAAATTCGACAAGGTTCCCGATAACAATGAATTTAATAACAAAACCTTTTATTGCTCAAACCATATTTCCTTTGCCAGCAAATTCCTACATTTTTACTTTCCTCACCACGTTTTTATCATAGACACCTTTGCTCGCAACGGAGGAAAAAATCTGTTTTCAAAATATTCAGAAAACAAACCTCATACATTTTATAATCCCCCATCATCGACCTCAGACAATTTTGAAGAAGAGATTTACAACGAATTCACGACCATATCGAGAATTTATAATAAAATCTCCCAAAAAGACGAAATTAAAGCCATTAACGAAAGCTACAGAGGCAGATCCCTCAAAAAATCAAATAATAGCAACAATGACGACGATTTAAGCGTCAAAGATTACATTGAGCATGCTATTCGATCATATTTGTTGGGATGCTATATGAAAAATAATGCAAACATCACGCCAATCAACCACATAAAGTATGACCAGACCCTTTCGATCAGATCTATGCCAAGAATAACAGACGCTGTATTCCTAAACATTAAAGCCCCCCTTACAAAATCTCTTAAAAAGCATTATAGAAGCGTTCAAAGAATATATCGCGTCACATATCTTCAAAATTTAGACCTTCAAGAGGATGAAAGCGTAACTCCGGAGCAAAACTAAAAGTATTAATACAAAACAAAAAGGCTTTGAGAAAAATCTCAAAGCCTTTTTTGGTGCGGGTATCCATAACGAAACTATGCCATCGGGAACAAAATAAAGAAAAACGGCAGCACAGACAGCGACGTTTGGCTGTCGGCACTGCCGACTGGTCGGAGTGAGGTGATTCGAACACCCGACCTCTTGGTCCCGAACCAAGCGCTCTACCAAACTGAGCCACACCCCGTACTAAGCACTTATATATTATAGCACGGTTGCAGCGTTTTGTCAACAAGTTTTTTCGTCTTCAATATTTCTTTTTATAGTTTCGATAAATCCCGAACCTGTGTATATCGTATATCCAAACAGCTTCTCCCCGGAGCCCGTTGGAATCGTCGCTCCATCGTGAGCTTTTCTCTCAATATCCGTTACCGCAGGATTTATAAGTATCGCCTTGACGGAATACTTGTCCCCTGCATCTATGTTAGCAGGAAATACGATCTTCATACTTTTGATCTTATTTTTTGAGTTAAATATAGCCGCAAAAAGTCCACGTCTCGCAAGCTTTATATGCTTCATCTCGTCCTTTGATACAAACAAAAAGCTCGATAAAAATCTTTTAGTCGTAGCAAATTTGACATAGTATGTCCATTTCCCTGCCTTTGCAACGAAATCAACATCATCCTTCTCTGACCACACAAGGCTTTTGAAAAATCCTCTGCGAAACTCAAGCTCTATTCCGTTTGCGCGAGCTTCCTTCTTTAGCTTGCGCAAAAATGACCATCTTCTTCTCGGCAGCTTTGTATTATGAAAGAAAAGAATAGAAAAGGCGATAATAAACATAATAGTTGCAATCAGAACGCTTGTATATATCGCAAAAAACACCGTCACCGCCGCAAGAATCGCAAGCTCGGAAAGAATCAATATAACAACAATCCCTTTCAAAAAAAGCATTCCGAAAAAGTGAGTTATCGGGTTTACCTTTTTCGTAACGCCATACGAACGGTAAAGCGGAACGTCATCATGATCTATTCGCTCCGGGTCTATTTCTTCGTTTTCGTTTTGCATTTTTTTATCTTCCATATCAACCTCTAAAAAAATTACAATAGACTATTGCAAAGTGGGTCACTCTGCAATAGTCTATCTTTTAAAAATTAGCGTGCTTTAATTTTATCAACTATCGAATAGTCAATCAATACGTTTTCTTTGTACGCCTCAAGCGACGCACCGGGAACGGTTATCTTAAAGCCCTCGGAATAAATTCCGCCAAAGATATCGCTTCCGGCAAACATACTTGCCGTCGCACTTGTGAAGTCAACTGTTACAAGCGAGAACGCATTATCAAAAGCTCTGTCATTTATCACAACAGATCCTGCTATCGTGATCGTTTTAAGGCGCTTCGCTCCATAGAATGCCTCGTCAAATATCTGCTCGACAACTGAGTTAACCGTAAACGAGTCCGCTTCTCTTGCCTTAGGATATGCATACAAAATCTTTCCGTCCTTACTGTAAAGAACTCCATTCGCATCAGTCATAAAGGATTCATTATCAGCGGATATTACAAGTTTCTTTACCGTATCAGGAAGTGCCGCTGCAGTAAAGGTAAGATACTCCATTTGAGAAGGCAACGTAAGCTCAACCACGCCTAAAAGTGCAGAAATAGCCGACGGAGACACCGCAGAAACGTAATAGGTTTTATCATTAAGCTCAAACGAACCGGGAATAGTAAGTGATTCAAAAGAACCTCTATACTCAATATAATCAATATACGCTTTATCTGAATTCGCGCCTATCTTTTCCCAATAATATATAATACCTGTATCACTGTCTGTGTATTTTTCTCCATACTTGTGAATTTTGCTAGGCTTTATTCCACCAAAACTACCAGTATTTTTATCGAAATCAAGAGAGAAGACCTCAGCATATTCATCATAAATTCCACCGTGTACGTAAACCTCTACAGCGCTAGAAGAAGTAAGTATAACCGGGGCGGATTCCGATGGCGGGAATGCCAAAATCGGAACTATGCTATCTTCATCACCAAGTATTGTGATTCTTTGCAATCTCGACGTTCCAGCAAACATCTCATGTGATAATTGCCGCGTATCCTCTCCCAAAGTCACTCTTATAAGTGATTCGCATCCTTGGAATATGCCAGTACCCAGCGCTTCTTTAAAGCTGGGAAGGTATACTTCACTAAGATTCTTACATATTGAGAACGCACTGGCTGAAATATACTCTACATTGTTGGAAATTAACGTACTGAACATTGATTCTCTAAAAGCATATTCTCCAATAGATTTAACGTTTTTCAAATCAACTCTAGTTACAGTACTACCTAAAACAATATTATTTGTATTACCTAAAAGAGCAGAACCTCTAAACGCATTGCCCTCAATAGTGTCAACCGTAGATCCAATAGTCAAATCCGTCACTTTACCACCCATTGTTACAACACCATAAGCATAAACACCTATCTTGCTTACTCTGAGCTTCACTGCGCTTCCATTATCAACAACCGTATTTTTTCGCATATCTTGTTCATCAACATACAAATACTCGGGAGTCGTATAATTTGAAGACAATTCTATATCCGGAGAAACGGTAAACAACGTAAGCGTTCCGTCTCCATTCTTATAGAAGACATATCCAGGAAGAGATACCGATACAGTCATCGATTTTGTCACGTTTACTCCATTAACCTTCTCAATAAATTCAAAAGTCTGAGACCTCTCATAGAAATCCGAGAAATAAACGTCAGCATAGTTATTTTGAGTTATAAACTTATTTCGTGAAAACGAATTAAACTTGAAATTTCCATTTACTATAGTATTAACGTTAGAAACCGATTTGTTGGTAGCAGTAACACCAAGATCATTCAAAACTCTTATATAACTATTTTCAAGTGATGCTTTATTATCGTACGTTGTATTATTAGAAAAGCCAATATATGCTACACGCAAAGCTGAAGCGTTATCAAACACCGAAGATCCTTTTGCGAGATTAGGAAGATCAACTAAGAGCAATTCTTTATTATTCGAGAAAGCACTTGCTCCAACTTCCACTAACTCATCTCCGGATACAGATAACATATCAACAGCATAAAATGCACCCTTCCCTGCCTTAAGTACGTTTTGCAAGTTGATCGTTCCTATTCTCTTCTTAAACTTATCCAAACGCGCATCAAAAGCATATTGTCCTATTTCAGTTACAGAATCTGGAAGATTTAATATCTTTGCATATATCTCGGTAAAATGATACGCTGCAGATCCAATTTTAGAAATTTCATGAGTGCCGGATTCATCAGTAATCGAATCGATAATTGTATATGATTCAGCGTTCGACTTATCAATGCGCTCGGTTAAACAAGCAACAAGACATACTGTAGAATCCTCCAAAAGATAATAATAATACTCTACTCCTTCAACAATTATCTTTTTAAGCTCATCAATTTTTGTATTTCCGATTTCTGCAACACCCGTATAATCAGACGTTGCACGATAAAGAGCCGCATAATCAGAATCTACAAAGATGTATCTATTGTTCGCGGCAAGCGCTGCGCTGTAATTTATCTCTCCTACGTTATCCGTATGGATATAAAATTTTGCATAAACATCACTAGTAGAAGAGTAAAATTCCCTATTTGCAGTAGTCCTCTTTATAACGCCTATATCAGCTCTTTCAAGCGATACACACCCCTTCAAATCTCCTGCATTGCTAACCGTACTAAGCTTTGGCATATTAAATGTTTCAAGCGAAGAATTGCCTTCAAAATTACTACCGCCATTAAGCGTAGCTACCAAAGGAGCATCAACCGATTTTAAAGAGGTATTGTTATAGAAGCAATGTCCATTTAGCGTTGTTGCGCCTGCAAAATCAAGAGCAACTATTTTGGAATTTGCTGCAAATGCATACGCTCCAATATTTTTGAGCGCCTCTCCAAAATTAATACTGATGGACTGGGTTATATTACTGTCAAGCTTATTATAAAAAGCAAACGGATCGAAGGAAACAATCTCATAAAGCGTTCCATCTATAGAAATAGTGCTAAAATTGAAATTTTTTATCCACGCTTCTGAATTACCCGTATATACAACAAACTCGCACAAATGATCTTCTTCAAGAGAATCGTATCTAACAAATACATCTTTCTCTTCACCACATCGAACTACGCCATTATTAATAAATATTTTAGAAAGCCATCCCGCAGTAGTGCTCAACGATCTATAGTAATCATAAGACTGCTGATCATAAGTAAAGAAGTATTGTGTTCCGGAGTCTCCGGACCACAAGCCCTTCAACCTTGTTATAGACGTATAAACATACTTTACACCGGTCAATACATCCTGGGCATTTACTTTTCCGTAATTACTTAACGAAGGATTTGAATAACGTGAATTCAAAAGTCTAACAAGTGCCTGCGGTAAAGTGATTTCATCAACCTGAGTATCAACGAAAAGATTTCTTCCCCATGCAGTATCACTCTCAGACATAATTACATTGGACAACTTAGACATGCCCCTAAATGCACCCTCAGGAACAGTTCTATGCGTTTCTATTATATCAGCTTTTGAATTGATTGAAGGATCACGCAACGTTATATCTATAGATTTAGACATCGCCTCCGAAAGATCGAGAGTTTCAAGATTTTCCATCTTTCTTATACAAGCATAATCATCCGTCAAATAATCATTTTCATGATCTGCAATTTTATAGCCCTCTGCTTCAGGATTATTTGCATTACCAATAAGCGCCTTATCACCATAACAAATTATCTTTACGTCATTAAGAAGCGTTATCGGAAGCACGCCTCCTTTAGACGTCATATAACCGTAAAACTCAAGGTATTTAGAAAGCGGAATGTTTTCAGTTCCAACAGGAACAAGATCTGCAAGAGCTGCGTTATTTCTTACCGCCTCCTCAGAGGGAACCTCATAATGAATAACTATACTTGTGGCATTTCCGTCAGAATCGCTTTTAAGAACCTCGATAAAAGTATCTCTTACTGCATACTCAATATCATCTCTGGTTCCGTAGTCCTTATCTCTGTTTGAAATAAAGGATTTATCCAAGTCGGAAGAAGTATTAGGCCAATTAACTACTCCGTCTGCGCCAATAAAGTTTGTAGTTACGGCATACATCTTACTTGAGCCCTTATTTGCAATGATTCTGGTGTTTCCTGTATAGTCATCGTTTTCATCATCAGGCGTACCATTAACATCATCCACTACAAATTTTTCAGCCCAATCCGGCAAACGAATAATAGGATCAACGATAGTACCCGAGTTATCTATAAAAATAGTGGGGGTCCTTCTCAACGTATCGTTTACTTTCATATTGGTAAGATCGATCTGCTCAATGCTTCCCTTATTATCGATCTCAAGAGCAAATTTATGTCCATCGTCACCGTAATTCACAACAGAAAGCTTTCCGATTTGAGTACGGTTAGCAGTTGTCAAGCGTGTATCTCCCATTATCTCCAATGGCTTAAGAGTTTCATTCGCAGCGCAAACTCTCATTCCTTTAAAGTTAAGACCTCTTGTCTCAAGTCTGGATGCATTAGCCAAAAATTTGCCCGCAACGTAAACGTCGGCTTTATTGGCTGCTGCATTATTTGCTCCAAGCAAATCTATTTTTGAATTAGGAAGATCGATCTGGAAATTTCCGCTAACGTCAATATGTCCGTCACTTATGGTATCAAGCGAATATTCTCCCTCGTATGCATAAGAAAATATAAGATTTCCGTTAACTTCAATATGAGAACGGTTGAGAATTATCTTACACGGACGTGTAAACACCAAATCTCCATCAAATTTCTCAGGACTGGCCTCAGATCCTACTCCGGTAATATAGATCTCATCATTAAATCCATAAGACTCTACAGCCTTCACAAGCTCGCCTATACTTGCCACATCTATTCTCGCGCCGGAATCATCCTCCTTTGCGCCCTTTTGTGACACGCAGAATTTCAAATTCAAAGGGAAAGTAGAATCCGTAGTATCGTTAGACTGATTCTTTGTAACCTCGGTAAACGCTAAGCGAATACAAGCATTACTTGCCTCACTGTCTAAGGAACGCGTCTTCTGAACGGTTTCCCAGATAGCGTTCATATTCTTCTTTTCTGCACTGTTCGCTATACCTGAATCATTTGCAAGATTGGAAATAGCATTATCTATATTTCCACCAACAGCATCCATCTTGGTATCAAAATTTGAACTGTCATCCTTCATTTTGAAAAACGTCTGCCCCATATATTTATATTGCTCGGGGGTACCATCCTTTTCAAAAGCAAGTGACACGTCAAGATCGATGGAATCCGGATATTTTTCAACCACAAAGAAGACCTCTTCTCCGGGTTTTACGTTTATTTGCTGTTTAGCTGCTTCTATCTGAGTCTCAAGATTTTTAGGAATTTCAGTGGGATTAGTTCCGTCTCCCGTATCATAAAGCTCCGTTGATGTATAAACGCCATTAGCATCCTTCTGATAAAGCGTTATTTTATACAACATTTTTCCCGTTGTAAGACTCATTTGCTCTACAGCAACGTAATTACGTATCCACGCAAAGGTAGATACGCCAATTGCCGCAAGTAGAGCAAGCGCTAAGCAAATAGCAATTATTATCTTAGGGTTACGCTTACTCGTTTTGGTCTTCGTTCCCATTCTCTGCCACCTCTTTTTCCTTTTTTATTTCTCTTATCAGAGAAACAATCTCAGCAACTATCAACAACGCTATCGGTGTAAAAATAAGCAACCAAAAGCCCCATGACGTTGATAAAATGCCATAAATATCATCTATAATAACAGTTTTATAAGTCATAACTGCCACAATTTCATTTTTAGATATGGGAGAATCCGCTGTTGGATTATTATCTCCCTTAGTTATAACGGTGTCCCCCTCAACAGAAATTACTCTGTGAGTTATAAGCTCCGTTTGTCCATTAACCTCTCCGTAGTAGGTCACAATATCTCCATCTGCACCTGCTAAGAGCTCACCGCCATCATACTTCTCAGATATTATGACGTCTCCCACTTCAAGTTCAGATCGCATACTTCCGGTTCGCACAATATACATCTGGTATCCAAAGAGAGAAGGAGGTCCTCCTTGAATCTTTGAAACAACCAAAAAGATTATCAAAAGAACTTCGACAACGATAAGTACCGCAGCTAAAATGCGTCCCGTTATCTTAAGCGCTTTTTTTGTTTTTTCTTTATTCATAAATTACTGTTCCAATCTAAAGAAGAGAGAATCTATCCCCATACCCTGATATTCAGCTCCCGCATTCTGATCATAATAGAAGCTACAATTAAGAGCAACATAACCGGTTGTTTTATTAGGATCATCGAGATAATCAATCACGGCATCCTTTGTGGGAATCACCAATTTATCATTCTCACCGTAAATCTCAAGAGAGAAGATTCCATCTCCCTTGTAAGTTGCTTCGCTAAGCTTTTTAAAGATGTGTCGCGTCTCTACTTTTTCATCGGATTCATCTTCGTTTTGAGTCTCATCGGTCTCGGTCTCACCCTCATCAGTCTCACCCTCACCGGTCTCGTCGGTTCCACTCTCCTGAGTCGTGTCGCTTTCGTCATCAACTACGGCGTTAAAGCCCTCACCCAAAACGATTTCTATATAGACAGCGTCCAAGAAATCAGCCTTATTTCTAATAAACTCTTCCTCGGAATTAGGATCATATCCTTCTATATACATATCCAAAACAAGCTTTGTGCCCTTGCTTTCAGCTTCGGGATTTTGAATTCTTATTCTGAACGGCAATCTGGAGCCGGGTATTGTTGCTTTCGTATCAAAAGAAAAATCTCCATTCACCCTTACGTATCCGTCAGAATCAGTATCATTCTCACCTTCTGCAAGTTTTCTCTCAAGATAAGCCTTAAATGGTAAATCTACCACTATAGCTTTTCCCGAATTAAATTGCACGTCTACGTACTCATTTATGTTGCTCTGCGCATTTGAAAGCCATGCAAACGTTATAGTTCCACACAAAAGGAGGACATAAACAATAATAAGTATTCTCTTTTTCATAATATGTTCCCCCTTTCGTGAAACTAAAAATCAATTAAGAAACAATATCAACAGCCTCAAATCTCAAAAGAATATCAAGCTCGGAATTGAGTACGGCATCTGTACAGCTGGAATCCTCTCCCTCAAGCCAAATACGCACTATAATCTGCTCTGTAGAGCCTTTTTTGAGCGTAAAAAGAGCATCGTTTTGATTTTCCGTGCCTGTCACCAAGGTTTTAACATCCTCTTTTGACACAACAATATCCGTATCATCTTTAGCCTTATCTACCTTAACGTAATTTCCGCTATGTTCATCATATGAATACCTGTTAACTCCGTCAGCAGCATAACCCACACCCTCTATATGATTGTTGGTTATTCCCTTATGCTCTCCTCTCGGTGAATAGAGTATGGTTCTCGTACCGCCATTACCGTCAGGAACAGTGACAGATACACGCATAGCCATAGCAGCAGCACTGTTATTAGCATTGCCTCCGGTTGCCGCACCGCTGATTTTAGAAGTGTTAGCAAGTCTTATAATCTTATCAAAATCATTTTCGCCCGCCGCTGCCTTAACGCCAAATGTAAGCTCAACGTAGCCGTACTTTTTTCCAAGAAGCATTTCTTTATTTATAGCTCCGGATTCATCAAGCTCATCATTTGTTACCTGATCCGTTGACAAATGCATAAATTTGTCAAAATGCTCTCCTCTGGGGCTGTAATTAAGAGCAAAGAAATCCTCACTCTCTCCGGTGCAATTGGAAACAGACTTAAAAACGAAATTATTCATGCCTGCAAGCTGGTTCAAAGGAATATCATCATCAAGCTCATCATCGCCAAACATAAATACCAGCGAAGAGCCCGCCACTATCTTTACGTTATTCTGGCTAAGCGTAGGTGTCCAGTCACGCTTCATCCAAGAAAATGTAGCATAGGTTAGAATCATTACGAGGACCAACACAAGCGCTATAGGACGAATGGCCCTGAACCACTTGGATCTTTTCTTCTTATTATTCTGTGTATCCATTTCCATTCTCCTTTCCAATCATTTCAAACCTCATAGCGTCACCACTCCCGAACAGGTCCAAGTTTTGTATCCTTAGTCTCTTTAACTCGGATATACGCTATATCATCAAAATACGGAGTTCCGGGCATATAAGAGGACCAGATCTTTTCATCAACACTATAAAGAATCATATCACTCACGTCATTTCCTTCATAAAGGAATTTTCCCGCGTCATACGTAACCTGATTTATATCAATCGTGGGATCCTTCTTACTCTCAACACCCACGAAATCAAGTTCATAAGAGATAACTCCGCCACTAAGCAACGTCTTTGCCTCACGGTCGGTTCCCTCTATCCAAATACAAACCTCAAGTGTCTTTTGACCTGCCTCTGTAAAAGAAAGCAACGGCGTTGCATCATCAACGTACACAATCTCCGATTCATCAGAAGAATCCTCGCAGGAGGCAAGACTGTCATTACCTATAGACAACAACGAGTCTTCCCAAGCTATAGTCTCATTATCTTTCTCCACAGTATTGCCCTGTACGTTAAGATAATAATACACAGACTCAGGATTACCAACAAGATCTACGTTACCTGTTCCATACAACTGATACTTTTCATTAGGAATCCAAACAGTCTTAAGGGTCTTAGTTGATCCCGAAACCTCAAAGAAAGCAACTCTTGCTGCGCCTGCAATAGCATCCGCGCTTGTAGTTGAAGTTGCACCGTCTGCAATTGACACACCCTTTACAAAGGACGTATCCTCAAGATAAAGATCAAGAGCCTGATTTGCACGCACCTTAAGCGGAATCTTTATAAAATAACCCGTGGGATTATCGATCTTAAGGTAAAGTCCCTTTCCGTCATCACCCGTTATGAGTTCATCATTACCGTCAAGTGCTCTTGGATAGTAAAAGTCTCCTGCAGGTGTCATAGAAATATCGGGCATCTTTTCCGCTCTGGAAATAGAAATCTCATTTCCCCACAAATCATTTCCGTCGTTTATACAAATATCAACGTTTTTTCCGGAAATTATATTACCCTCATCAGTCGGGGCTACCTCTCTGGTATACTGGAACCACGCGAGAGTGCCAACCGCAGCCACAGCAAGTATGACCACGTACAAAATCAAAGACAGCTTCAAATATTTTTTTGTGCTTTGCTTCATATTTTTCTCCTCTCGCTAAATTTAAGATTTAGGTGTTCTCGGGCTGATCTTAAAGGTTGCCGAGAACTTTTCGCCAAGCAAATTCAAATCAAACTCTCTATCGTTTCCATCAAGCCATACAACGATACGATAGTCATCACTACCGGAGAGTATTCCTAAAGACGCCTCATTATTTCCATCTATATCTCCCCATACGTAGGTAATTCCATCTACTACCTCAAGTCCGGGATCTGTCGAAGTAAATTCGTACTCCTCGGATGATCCATCGACACCGCTAAGATACGAAAACTTTTCATCGAGTGTAGACGTACCGCTTGCAGTTGATGTAATATCAGGTATCCATATAACCTTTGTCGCATATTTTCCGGAAGTTTTATCAAGCTTCAAAACTGCCACTCTCAATGCACCGGGCAAATATGCCGGAGATGCGCTTGATGCTTTAAGCTCGGTTCCCTCAACCAAAAACGCCTCATCTCCTGCCGAGCCCTTCAAGGTAATATCCAATATTCTGACACCGTTTACGCTCTTTGGATCAAGCGTTACGCTCGAAACGTCAAACGCTGCGTTAAAGTTTTCTGCCGCGTTACTCACAGCATTATATACGTTCACGGAATAATCAAGCTGCACGTCATTTCCGTCGGCATCCTTGACAGTATTTATTGTAGTTGTACCAATCGATTTCGGCTTAAAGAAATATACACCGTCGCCCGTAAGAGGCTCAAGCACACCGTACGGAGTTGCAGTTTCGAATTCGAAAATCTTTGCCTCGCTAACGCCAATCTGTACTCCGTTAGCAAGCGCTGTATCCGATGATGAAAACCAAGAATACGTCACCGACAGCATAATCGAAACTATCGATACCACGAACATTATCTTGAATGCAAAACGCCGCCGCTTTTTACCCTTTCTTTCGGGCGTGGCGGTCGTCTGTGTGATCTTCTCGTCAGCGGACGAGATCGGCTCACACGCGCCATCCTTCAAAATTTTTCTAAATTTTTTCATGCTCATTCTCCTTTAGGTTCACGAGCATTATCTGCTATTTCGTTATTATTTTCAGCTGCTCTTGCCGCCTGTCTCTCTCGAGCAAATTCCGCTACCTGGCGCGCTGCAGCAAGTTCCTTCTCTTTTGCAATGCGAACAGCCTCACGCTCACGCGCAGCAGCCTCTTCCTCTGCAAGTCGAGCCTCAAGTCGAGCCTTAGCCTCTTCCTCCTCGCGAGCAAGTCTTTTCTCCTCACGAAGCTTTGCAGCCTTCTCTTCTTCTATCTTGCGAGCCTCGTCACGCTCCTTAGCAATAGCCTCAAACTTAGCTCTAACCTCATTTTCAATACGAGAGGTCTCTCTCTCCAAAAACTCGGTACGCGCACGCTTAAGCTCTGCCTCGCGCTCTTCTCTCTGACGGTCGAGCTCTGCCTTCTTTTTAATTCTATCCTCTCTTGACATTCTATGCTTAGAATCTACCGCCATTCTGGTATTTTCAAGAGTCATAGCTCTGTTCAAGATAGCCTCTACCTTTGAGGTGTCATCATACTTATTCTTCTCTGCCGCCTTTGCACTCTCAACAAAGATACGCTTTATCTCCTCCACTTCAAGATCATAATTCTCAATGATCTTCTCGATATCGCGTCTTACAATGTTAGGAAGAACCTCTACTCTACGAGCCGAATAATCATCGTGCTCCTCGGTTCTGCCCGAGTTATTCTTTGAAATAACGTACTGAAGAGCTATAACGGAAAGCATCTCGTCAAGGAATTTCTCGGAGGGCACAGCCTCTCGCTCTACCTGACTTACGTGGTAACCCTGATCCTCATATCTCTCTATGAACATCCAAAGCTCAACAGCCTTCTTAAAGTCCTGATTCTTGGTCAGAACGTTCGTCATAGTGAGAGGAGGACGAACGAGCGCACAACCCTCAAGCGTGCGAACAAGATACGAGCCCATGAAATCATAAAGAATTCTGCGGATTCGCTCTACTCTCTGCATTGAGCTGAGCTGAGATACGTCTGCATTGATCTTAAGATCCTCCTCAGCCAAATCTACGTGAGGAGTGATATAAGAAAACTCAAGCTTATAAGCTACCTGATCCTTGCCCGTCTCAAACTTACCGTCAAGACGCATCTCAAGCATATCCTGAGATCCCGTCTTTGCCATAAGAGCCTGAAGACGCTTATCAAGGAAGTACTGAAGCTTATACAAAAGCGTGTAGATAAAGCGATTTTCGTAGGTCTCAAAGCTCTCTTCCTTATGGATATTGAGCATTCTCTGAGGAGTAACCTCGTCGCCCTTTACAGTCGCTATCATATTCGTATGCTGAGCCAAATGTCTTATAGACTCAGTGGTTACGTTTTTAACCATTTCGATAGGAAGAATCTCTTCCTCGTTCTTTATAAATCTTCTCGGATTACGAATGATAGTATCAAGCGGAATTATAGTCTGCTCTATCATCTCTACCCAACGAAGATCTACGGTTCTCTCTATGTATTTCTCAAAAAGATATACGTTTCTCTCGCCACTCTTAATTGCATTCATAAAGAATGCAAAGAATTCGTCCGAATGGAGGTCAGCCAAAAAGCCGTCTGTAAAGCGGTCGTAGGTTTGTTCTATTTTATTGTTATTTACACGATCAGCCATATCAAGCTTACTCCTTTGTATATCTTAAGATTTTATGCATTAAACAAGTCTCTTAAGTCTTCTCAAGTAGTCCTTTGCTTCCTGCATATTTTCCTCGCCAAAGAGCTCGGAGAGGTAATCAATAAGTCCGTCTATCTCATCACGGATAAATGCGAGGTTAAGAGCCTCAAACTTACGGAATATCTTATTTGTGAGAACGTAGTCAAGACCGTCAACCTCGGTACCGCCGCAAGCAACGTATGCGGGAACGAAGTCACGAAGCTGCTTAACTATACGGTTACCGAATGCGAGACGGAAGTGCTCGATTACGTAATCGTCAAGCTTTCCTATCTTATCAAGCGATTCGTCGCTTACCTTGTACTTTTCCTTAGCCTCATCAAACATAGCCTCAAGGTGCTTGTAGGAGAGGTTAAGATTCTCGGTATAAGGAGCGTCGAACTTAACACCCTTGGTGTTTATGTTAATCGGAATTGCACGGTCGTAAACCTTATCGGAAATTGCGAAGGTCGAGTCGTCGTTGTTAGCCGTACCTACGTACCACATATTCTCGGGGAGCTTAAAGCGTCCGTCAACGAGGTGCTTAGGGTCAGAGGGCCAGCCGGAAGGAACGAGGTCAACTACCCACTCATCACGGGAAGGCATTTCAAGAATTGAGAGCATTTCTGCAAAGTAGTACTCAACTCGAGCAATGTTCATCTCATCGAGGATGGTGAGGTAAACCTTATCGGTGTACGTAGACTCATACATACGCTTCAAAACCTCGGTCTCCGAGAAACGCTTGGTAAACTCGTTAAAGTAACCGAAGAGCTCGGAGCGGTCACGCCAAGAAGGCTGAACAGATGCAATCTGAGTATCGTTCTCAAGGAATTTACCCCAAGCGTAAGGCAACGAGGTCTTACCTGTACCGGAAATACCCTGAAGAATTATAAGTCTTGTTGAAGAGAATGCCGCAAGGAAAAGGCGGATAACTCTGGGCTCGTAGTAAAGTCCCATACGTGAGCACGCAAAGTTTCTGAACTGATCACAGATCTCCTCAAGTGTAATATCGTTATTAAATACCTCTGCCTCTTTATCATATTCAAGATAGTCGGCATCGATCTTGGTAAGCTTGTAGAAGCGGCTCTCGCCTTCCTTAAGAACGTTATCGCCGTCCTGCTCCTCACCGCTCTCACCGGTACCCCAGTTCGAGAAAGGAAGATCGGGCGCTCCAGCCTTAATGGCAAGAATCTTATCCTTCTCCTTGGTAAGACGAATAACCTGATTGTTAAGCTTTCCTACCTCTTCAAGAAGAGCTACCTGATTCTTAAGCTTATTCTTGTTGTCGATCTTCTTCTTTATAAGAATTACAACGAGGATAACAAGCGCTACGAATATTGCGGTAATAACCAAGAGAGAAACGATCGCAAGGATCCAACCTCCTGCTCCAAATCCTGCGCTATGATCCCCAACGAGATCGGCATAAGCGGGAATATTTATAAGGTCGAAAAGACCCGAGAAAAAGCCTGTAACAGCTCTCCATATTCCTCCAAAAAATTGTCCTAAAAGCTCATATAAGAATTGTACGAATGATTCCATTACTCTGCCCTTTTCCTTCCTAAAAAGTTTTTTATATAATTAGATCAAATATCTATAGGTTTCAAGTTTAATTTTCTTCGCCGTCATTATCCTCGGCGCTGTTTTCTTCTGTTTGAGATTCATCCTCGGATTTTTCCTCTCCCTTGGCATCATCTGCCGCAGAGTCCTCTTTTTCCTCGGTATTCTCATCCTTGCCATCAGCCTTTGCAGCTTCAGCCGCTTGCTTTTCAAGGGCTTGCTTTGCAAGGTATTCTGCTATGATGGCGTTTTTCTCCTCCTCCGATAGCTCAGGGGTGGAATCCTTTGCAGTATCAACTGCCTTTGCCGCAATATTTGCGGCGGCTGCCTCCTCAAGCTCAAGCTTTTTTGACTTAAGATAAAGCGTAATAAGCTTATACGCCTGAAATGCAATAAACGCAAGAAGCGGAATTACAAGGCATATTATAAAGCCAAATGGGGTTTTAAGGAAATCTATAAAGCTTCCCAAAAACGGAATTTTAAATACGTACACCGATTCTATATCGTTTATAGTTATCGGTACGTCAGGTGCGGGAGCGTTATCTCCCTTAGTGGTATATGTACGGGTATTACCCTCACCTCTTACCTCAATAATTCGGTGAGTTATAAGTTTTTTTTCGTACGCGTCATAATAAGAGACTATATCTTCCTCTTTTAAGTCTATTTCCTCTCTGTTTTCCTCGGTTATAAGCTTACTTATAACGAGATCGCCCTGATCTATCGCATCCTTCATCGAATCGGTTTGAACCGAATTTATCGTGTAACCGAAAAGATTCGACTGCCCTCCGGCGGTTTTAGAGGTTACGGTTGACGCTACAACAAGGATTGACACAATGAAAACTATCACGATCAAAACGTCAAGCAATATTGATCCTATTCTCTTTAAAATTTTCATTTTCCTCTCCTTGTCAATTCACTTTGCGGCGGCATCGCCGCCGCAAAGTAATTTGTGCGTCTCGATACTTTTTAAGACTACGTGAGATCTCTTATCAAATCTTCCTTAACGACTTACGCCTTGGTAAATCCGAGCTGGATGTTTACATCCTGTCCCGAAATAGCATTCGTACAGTCTGCATCCTGTCCCTCAAGCCAGATATAAACGGTTATCTTCTGATAAGTAGGAACAAGCTCAATATAATCATCCTCAGTAGTATCCTCGGTACCGTTATTATTAGTTACCTCTTCTGCTTTAGCAACAGTGATATTGAACAAATCGTCTGCATGACATGCATCGATCAATTCAACCCAGTCAGATGTTGCGCCGGGGGTAGAAAGCTTTTCTGCCTCGGCTTTCATATTAAATCCACCCTTGGTATAATCATCGGGGTCAATATCAGGATAAATCTTTTCGCCATCTCCATTAGCAATTATGGTCGCCAAGGACTTCTTAACTCCGAATGTTGTTCTCGGGCCGGTTGATCCCTGAAGGTGATTCTGTGCATCAAACTCGTAAATATACACGTTTCCAGGATCCTTAGTCAATATACTGCCTGCAGTATGATCATTCTCGCCCTCACCGGTAACAGAGTATTCTCCGTGATTAACAACAGCAAGTCTCATTGCATAAGATACCGTCTGACCGACAGCTGCAAAAGTAAACTCGGGATTAAGAGTTACTACTAAATCGTTATTCTTATCGTCATTCTTTATATAAAGGTCTTGCTTTATATAATTCTTGGTGGTAGCTTCCGGATAAAGATAATTGGGATTTGCATCATTCAAATGTCCGGTAACGAACTTAAGAGTTCCATCGGTTGCAATTGTGGAAGGAGCGGTGGATACAGGCTCAAATCTCTTGCCCAGAGCGGTCTCGTTTATATTAAGCGTTACTCTGTAACCCCAAACAGAGGGATTTGCATAATTAGAAATATAAACACCACCGTCAACAGCAATGATACCAACGTCAATACCTTCTACAACAGATGTATCACTCTCTGTAAACCAAGCGTAGGTTACACCCGTCAAGGTTACGATTGCAACGAGCATCATAGCTATGGTGCCAATCATCGCTTTTCTTAACTGTTTTTTCATTATTTTCCTCCTTAATTTATTAATCATTATAATATACGTTTTTTTGTGTCGTTTGTGTTTGTTTTTAAGTTAAATTACCCTAAATTTTGTTCTTATCTCTCTATCAGGTCTCGGCGTTATCCACGGAAAACGTCAAAGACATTTTCACGTTGCCTCCCTTGATATTATCGAGACACTCAGGGTCATCACCCTCCAACCAAACGACAAACGTATATTTAATAATTTCTCCGGGTTGTACGTCCTTCTCTACTTGCGAGAGTATTTTATCCTCTGCAACAAAAGGAGTCGTATTAACTTCGGGCTCGCCATTCTTCGCCATCTTAGCGTAGGTTGCTTCACGACCGTTTCTGCTATAGACGCGAACTCGTATTGCATCCTCCGCGCCATTAAGCGCAGATTTTATATCGAGGTCGTAACGTATATCCGCTACCGAACCGCCCGAATTCTTCAAGTAAAAGGTATATGCCAAATAATTATCGCCGTTGTGCGAGCCACCCTCCGAGCTAAAGCTCTCGGGAAGATCACGGACCGAAATGTTATTCAGTCCCTTAAGCCCGCCCGCATCAAGCCTTACCGTAGGATTTGAGAAGTCCGCGCTCTCCGACATGGAGATCATTGCTCTATCCTCGTCACTGTCTCCTATCTGTATCGTAAATCCGCTCTTCTCTCCGAAAAGCATCGCCGATCCGTAAAAGACGAGCATTATCACAAGAAGTGATGCGAGAACTATCTCCGCTACCCTGAACCACGGCTTTCTGCCTACTGCTCCTAAGGCGTTCCACGCCTTGTTAAAGAATCCCGCATTCGACGATTTCGTCTTTGGCGCTTTCTTTGCCTTCGGCTCTTTTACCTTTTTTTCGGGATTTGGAGTGCCCTGCTCATTATTCATCAGCCTCTACCTCCTTATCCAAGCTCTCATCGTCTCCTCTGAGCGCTTCAATCGTTAAGGGTTCGCCAAATCGGCTACCCGACAAAACGTTGATTCCCAATGCATAAAGGAAATCTCCGTCCGAATGCTTGCGAACGTCATCTATTGCCGTATCAAGTCCCATAGACTCAAGCATTCTCACAAGTCCTATGATATACGCCTTAGTCTTTGTATTTACGTTTACCTTCTCAACAAAGTGAGACTTAAAGCAAACTCTTGAAACACAGATCTCATCAAGTGAAGGTACCATCGAAAGAGAATCGCCTACGTCGGCTATCTCAAAGCTAAATCCTGCCTCAACGTATCTGTCAAAAACGTCCTTCCAATCTATTGCCGAGGCTACCATATCAGCCTCAATCAAAGAGAAGCAGATCTTATCGTGCTCTATCTCGTAGCTATCCGCCGTTTCAATAACGTATCTGTAGAACTCTTTATTCTTAAACTGCTGCGCTGAAACTCTGAACAGCACCCTCGGAATAGTTCCGCCGGGCACCCAAAGACTGTCAAGATCCTCGCAAAGTCTTCTGAACGCAAGCTTTTCAAATCTTATCAGCTGTCCGCTCTGCTCACCGATGGGCGAGAGGATCTCTGCCTTCATAGTACCAAAATAGGAATCGTTGACCTTAACCTTTACTCGGTATGCATCAACACCCTTCTCTCCGTTTCGGAACATAGGCGAATATTCAAGCTTTATTCCGTATGTATCGGGAGCCTTCTTGCTCTGCTGAGCATCGTATATCTCCTTGGTGTACTCACGCAAAGCCTCAACGTCCTCAAGCAATACTCCGATAAGTCTTTTATCAAGCACGCCCGACATAGCCGCAAGCTCGGAGATTGCGCTGTCAAAATCAAACGTACCGAGTGCGCCGACAAAGAGCATATTATCAAGTCTGTCAACGATCGCCGTTATTCTTCCCACAATAGAAATGCTTCTCGCATCCTTTGCCGCAGGGAATCCCGTTCCTATAAGCTCCTCGTGGTGCTCTCCTATAGCTTTTGCAATACACCACTCAAAGGTGGGTCTGTCATATGCAGGAAGGTAGAGCAAAAGCTCTTCCTTTATAAGCTCTATACCTGCGCTTACGTGCTCCTCATATCTCTGACGTCTGTGGGGCGCTGTGCAATAGAATGCGTGGTGATAATCTCTTTCGATCTTCACCTTGCCCACGTCGTGATAATAAACAGCATCCACGATATCCTGAGGATCTATGCCAAGGTTCACAAACCAGCTCTTATCTTTAAGTCTCTCAAGCAAAAATGACGCAAGAAGAGAGCTTCTTTCGCTATGATCTCTTATCGGAGACGGTAGCTTCATAATAAGCATATTCAATTCTTTTTTAGACACTCTACGCTCGTTATCCATTTTTCCGCCTCTCGCTTTCTTACTTGTTGTTAAATTATCTAAAAAACTTTTTAATTTTTGTGCATATTTGTGCATTTTTTCCGAAAAAATCGCGCAAAAAGGCTAATGGGACAAAGACCCATTTTTGACATTATAGCACACCCTTAAAGGAATTTCAAGTCTTTTTTGAAATATTGTGATTTTTTTTGATAATTGCTTGTTGAAAAAGTCGTTTTATTTTGTTTTTTACCACTTTTTTCAAGAAAAGCCCCACAAAATGCCGATATAATGTTATAATAACCTTGTGTTACGGCTCAAAAAGCAAAAAACCTTACTCGGAGGTGTGCCTTGTACTCAAAAGCCTACGTTGAAATAACTAATATATGTAATCTTCACTGCTCCTTTTGCCACGGCACAAAGCGGAGCTTACGCAGAATGTCCTTTGGAGAATTTGCGCGCATCGCCGATTCCTTGCGTGGGATTACAAAATATCTCTATCTGCACGTTCTCGGTGAGCCTCTGACTCACCCTATGCTCCCCACATTTATCGAATACGCAAACAAGCTCGGCTTTAAGGTTGCAATAACCACGAACGGAACGCTTCTTGACAAGGTTGGAGAATCCCTCATCCGCGCGAGTGTTTACAAGGTAAATATCTCACTTCACAGCTTTGAGGAACAGAACTCTTTTGAAAACCAGAAAAAATATATCGATTCTTGCATAAGCTTTGCAAAGGATGCAAGTGCCTCAGGTGTTCTCTGCGTTCTTCGCCTTTGGAACAAAACCGCTGACGAAAACTCCAATGAGTCAAAGCTCAACGAATACACGCTAAAGCTTCTTCACGAAAGCTTTCCTGAGCAATGGCACGTGGGCTCGCGCGGCGCACGTATTCACGATAAGCTCCACCTTGAATACGGAGACCGTTTTGAATGGCCCGATGCAAACGTCGATCCTCTGGGAGAGAGAGTATTCTGCCACGGATTGTCAGATCAATTCGCAATTCTCTGCGACGGAACCGTCACTCCCTGCTGTCTTGATGCCGAGGGAGATATTGCGCTTGGCAACATCTTTGAGAGCGACATCCGCTCGATCCTCTCCTCCGAGCGTGCGCTTGCGATAAAGCAAAGCTTTGCAAAAAAGATCGCCTGCGAGGAGCTCTGCCGCCGTTGCGGCTACGCAAGACGCTTTAAGCTTTAAAAATACAATTACAAAAAGACCGATCGATACAGATCGGTCTTTTTTAATATATTTATGAATCTTTACTCCAATGTGCCACAATTATTTCACCTTTGTGAAATTCCAAAGGATCTCTGCCGCATCGCCTCTTGTTACACAATCGGTCGAAAGTATCTTATTATCCATGCTGTTCATAACTCCCATCGCACTCATAGCATAGACAGAGCTCTGCGCCCAAGCAGGTATATCCCCGCCATCGCTAAAGGTAGGTGTAACGGTCGGAGCTGCGGCATTAAGCATATTTGCAAGCAGGCAAGCCGCCTCTGCGCGAGTTATTGCTCGGTTGGGATCAAAATAAAGACTTCCATTCGTTTCAACGCCCTTGATGTATCCAAGCTCGTATGCCGCAAGAATATAGGGCTTGAAGCTATCCTGAATCTCGGAATCATCCGCAAAAATAGTCTTTGCCCCAGAATTGCTGAGCTTGGTAATTCCAGCCGCATTCATTGCCATGACGGTAAATTCTGCTCTGGATACCTCTCTTTCAGGGTAGAAATAGCTCGACGTTCCTATCTGCGTTCCGCTCATCACGCCCTTATCGGTCATAGCAATAGCAGCGCTGTGATATCTCGTATCAACAAGATCGATATAGCTTACCGATATCGGCTTTTCATCAACCGAGAGAGATACCTTTGCCGAGGGGCTGTAATTTCCGTAAAAATCGCGCGCAACGTATGTAAATTCGTCTTTACCGTCAAAATCCTCGTTCGGAACGTAACGATACGTACCGGTCTCTCTGTTCTCAAGAATCAAAAGTCCGTTCTCGGGATAGGAAACTATCTCGATATACGTGCGATCACCGTCGGGATCGTAGCAAGGAAGCGTGCCAAACAGGGTTACGTTTTCAAAGGTGCTAACCTCAAGCGCATTCTGAGGAACACTTGAAAGAGTCGGAGAATAATTCTTTTCCTCAAGGGTATAAAGCTTGCAGCAAAGCTCAGTTGTGCTATCATTAACAGTAAAATAAAATTCCGACACACGAACCGTGCTGTTAGGCTCAAACGATAGCATATTTATGCTTGACGCATTCAGCTTCTGCGGAGCGGTCAGCACGCTTGACGCTATTCGCATCTCTCCGTCGCTGATGGGCGGAAGCTTAGTTATCGTAATGCTCTCGATCTTTGAAAGATTCGTGGCTCTTGCAAAATCATCGGTACCAAAGGATATAGTGCCGCCAAGGAGCGTCGACTTCGCCATTGAATTTTCCGCCGCCAGCGTACCGAGCGCCGAGGAAAGCTCAAAGCTACCCGTATCCTTGTCTCCGCAAGAGACAAGCGCAGGAAACGCAAAGAGCAATATCGCAAGACACACCGCTATATATCTTATGCCTTTTTTCAACGTTGATCTCATAAAATCCTCCTAAAAAATAAATATTGCTTCTCACAACATTTTATCGCTCTCAGAAGAGTTTTATGACAAAATATATTGTATTAGTTTTTCAGAAACAAATAGCTTTTGTTTTTCAACAATTACGCCGTATTACTAATTGATAAAATCGAGAACTGCGCCCCATTATTAGCTATCGAGACTGACAACAAAAAAGCACCCGCCCTGCCTCAAAAGGCAAGAGCGTGCGCTTTCTTCTTTGTTTCTTCATCTGCAAAGGATGCATCGATCGCAGTTTTTACTATCTGCTCAAGCTCCTCTGCGCTAAAATCATAAACTGCCGCAAGCTTTCTGAATTCCTCTGCAAGAGTCGTATTCGAAACGCTCGTGTTGTCGGTATTTATCGTAAATCTGACACCTGCTTGCAAAAACCTCTCTATCGGATATTCCGCAAGGCTCTCAAACACTCTCGTGTTCAAATTGCTCGTGGGACAAAGCTCGAGCACAATTCCCTTCCGGGAGAGCTCCAAAAGGAGCTCCTCGTCCTCTGCCGAGCGCACACCGTGCCCTATTCGACAAGCGCCAAAAGAGATTGCCGATCTCACGCTCTGCGCGCCATCCGCCTCGCCTGCATGACAGGTAAACGGAATATTATTTTCCCTTGCATACGCAAAGATATCGTCAAATCTCTCGTTTGGATAGAGCGCCTCAGCTCCTGCAAGATCAAGAGCTCCAACGCCACGCCTCAAAAAATCCTTAGCCACGTCAACGGTCTCACGGTTCTTCTCGCAAAGTCCCTCTCCTCGCATACAACAAAGAATAAGCGTTGAGAGAAGACTGCTTTTGCGCATACCCTCGATTGCCGCCTCAACAACCTGCCTTTGAGTGAGTCCGCGCTTGCAATGAAGCTGTGGCGCAAAACGTATTTCGGCATAAACCATACCCTGCTCGCAAAGCTCCTCGCAAAGTCTGTATACCGCCTCACTTATAGTCTCTTTCGTCTGCAAAAGGCTAAGCGGAAAATCGAATTTTTCAAGATATTCGCAAAGATCCCGACAGTCCTCGCTCACGTGAAGCTTTGTGAGAAGCTCCTCGTCCGAGCAAAGCTCTATTCCCTGCATCTGTGCAAGCGCCTTTGCGCTCTGCAAGGATATCGAACCGTCGAGATGAAGGTGAAGATCAACGAGCGCATATTTTCCTGCGTCGATCATATATTCTCCTCCGTTATTTATGATATTTTGTGCCCTTCTGAATATTAAAGGCTCTGTACACGGCTTCAAGCAAAATGGGGCGCATAAGCTGATGCGGAAACGTGAGGCGAGAGATCGAAAGCTTCATATCCGCTCTCTGCTTTACCGCATCCGAAAGCCCATACGAGCTTCCTATAACGAAAACAACCTCACTTCTATCCATTGAGATCGCCTCAAGCTTATCTGCAAGCTCCTCCGAGGAGAGCTGTTTACCCTCAACGCAGAGCGCTACGCAAAAAGCGGAGCTTGATATCTGCTCGGTTATCTTTATAGCCTCCCTGTCAAGCGCCGCTTTTATTTCATTTTGACTTGGAAGCTCGGGTAATTTTTCCTCCTTGAGCTGTATCTGCTCAAACCGACAAAAAGCGGAAAGCCGCTTTTCGTATTCTGCCGTTGCCGCTCTAAGATAATCCTCCTTGAGCGTGCCCACGGTTATAAGCTTTACCTTAAGCATTCCTTATTCCTCATTTCTCGTGGGTATCATAAGCTCTACCGGTGTATATTGATCCGCAACGCAAAGGTTTACGTCAAATCCCGATATAGCACTGCTCACCTCGTCAAACGCAAGCTCGGGCTCATTATTCTCTGCGCTCAAATGCGCAAGCATAATAGCACGAGTTCCGCTCTGCGCAAGCTCGCAAGCAAACTCTGCGCACGCCCTGTTTGAAAGATGCCCCTTCTTTGACGAGACCCGATGCTTGAGCATACTCGGATAGGGTCCGCTCATAAGCATCGTCTCATCATGATTACATTCAATAATTACAGCCTCACAACCGAGTAGCGCATTCTTTACGTCCAACGAGACGTATCCCATATCGGTAGCATACCCTATTGCGTGATCTCCGTCCTCATCAGAAAACTCTATTCTATAGCCTACGCTCATAAGGCTATCGTGCGAGGTAGGAAAAGAGCTTATCCTAAGAGCTCCTACATTCTCGCTAAAGAGAATCTCCCTCTCGGAGAGTCTTTCACGAAGAAGCGATCCCTCCGCAAACTTTTGTGCCGACTGTTTTGTTATAAATATCGGGAAAGAATTTTTCTTAGCCAGCAGCTCAAGTGCCGCTACGTGATCGCTGTGCTCGTGCGTAATAAACATAGCCGAGACGTCCTGAATATTCTCCCCTATTGCGCTGAGCGCTCCACACAGAGCTCTTGCGTTTCTTCCTGCGTCTATAAGAATGGCTGTATCTCCAACTCTTATAAACATAGAATTTCCTCTTGAGCCCGAATAAAGCGAATAAATTTTTAACTGCATCATAACCAAAAATCAAAAAATGAATAAAACAAAAACCTCAACAACAAACGTGAAAAAGATAGATATAATAAAGACAAGTATCCATTTTGACTTCTGCAGTCTTTTCTCTCCGCTTTCTATGAATTCACGCTTTTGCTCTGGAGTCCAATCCATAGGAAGCATCTCCTCGGTAACGCCTTTGCGTGAAAATCCTCTGTTGTATATTATGTATACGAATATAAGAATCGTGAGGACTGTCAAATAAGAAAACATCACCACGGGAAAAAAGTATCCCGGAAAATTCATTGAAGAATAATAGAACGCACAGAAAAAGGCAGAAAGTCCAACGATCGAAAAAAGATATACAAGCTTTTTATTTATACGTTTTTTCTCTTTTTGCTCACTCTGAGGCTCAGAGCTCTCAACTGCCGTATTGTTTACGCTCTCAGAATCAACGATTTTTTCGTCCTCCATATTCGGTCCTCCTTTCTCAAATTCTACGTATTACCTATACTTAAGCTATTCTTACAGCTCCCTCGGGACGAATGCGCAAAACTATGCACTTGCCCTCTCCGAACACACCATCCATAAGAGCTCTGAAGCCCTCAACCTCGTCCATAGGAACGTATGCCTGAATGGTTCCTGCAAATCCGCCGCCATGAACTCTGTATGCAGCCTTCTTGCCTGCGAGATATCCCTCTGCAAGGCAGAGTGCAAGAGAAAGTCCCTGCTCCTTGAGGTTCTTGGTGGTGTATACGTTCTGCAAATAGCAGAAAGAAGATTTACCGGAAGCTATTACCTGAGCGAAATATGCGTCAAGATCGTTATTTTCAAGAGCTGCCTTCTGAGCCGCAACTCTCTTGTTCTCGCCAAAGAAGTGAAGTGCACGGAGAACTGCTCTATCACCAACAGCCTCACGGAGAGCTGCTATCTTAGATGCAAACTCAGCCTCGTCAACCTCACGGAGAACAGACTTGCCAAAGAATGCCGCAACAGACTTCATCTCTGCGGGAACGGATGCGTAATCATCGGTGAGATCTGCATGGTTTCCACCGGTATTTACGATACAAAGATTATATCCTGCAGCGGAAATATCAAAATCAACCTTGTTGATAACGGGAGCCTTAGGATCCTTGAAATCGATAGCTACGATGCCACCAACAGCGCACGCAACCTGATCCATAAGTCCGCAGGGCTTGCCGAAGAATACGTTCTCTGCATACTGAGCAAGCTTTGCGATCTCTACGTTGTCAACCTTTCCGTCGTTATACATATGGCTGAGTATGTTTCCAACCATGTCCTCAAAAGCTGCAGAGGAAGAAAGTCCCGATCCCTTAAGTACGTTTGAGGTGGTGTATGCATCAAAACCGCCTACCGCATATCCGTCCTTAACGAATCCCTGAACCATACCTGCAATGATAGATTCGGATGAGCCAAACTTTGCCTCAACGGGAGCGTTGTACTTTGCAAAATCAACTACGTCCTCGGGGAATCCCTCGCTCTTTATTGCGATAGTGCTATCAGCTCTCTTGGAAGCTACCGCAATGATATCAAGGTCGATAGACGCCGCAACAACGCAACCGAAGTTGTGGTCAGTGTGGTTTCCGGAAAGCTCGCTTCTGCCGGCAACAGAATAAAGAGTTATCTCACGGTCTGCGCCGTATATAGCCGCAAACTCATCGATAGCCGTAGAATAACGCGCTCTCTGAGCCGCAACAGCAGCCTCGCCGTAGATATGTGCAAACGTAGCATCAATGCCGCCCTCGGCAATATATTTTTTCATCTGTAAGGTATTCATAGATATTCTCCTTATAAAAAATATTATTAACTTATTATACCATTTAAAAAATATTTTTTCAATTGCTTTTTAAAATTTTTTAATTTTATTTACAGTTACGATAAAACTATTGAAAAAACCTCAATTTTGTTGTATAATAATAGTTAAGAATCTTTTGGAGGTAACAAATGAGCCTTTTAAAAAAATTCACCGATTTCTGTGCCGGTGTCGCCGCATTTGTAGGTGGACTCTTTATCATACAGAAATATATGGCTTTTAAGCCAAAAACCGATGAAGAATATATTCAATGGATAACAAAAAATCCGGATTACCCAAAGGAATACGTAGAAACCGTCACAGAGGCGCCGGGAAAATTCTCTCAATTTACAACGCCTGCTCTAACAAAAAACGTAGACTACCGTCCGCTCATTCTGCTTGTATTACTTTTCATAGGCGCAATAATTATAGGACGCATTCTGAAAAAATATCCGCACGTATGCTTTGCCGCATCCTTAGCTCCTGCAATCCTCGTTGCGTATATGCTCTTCCAGAACACACTTCATACCCAGCCGGGACTCTTCCTCACACTCTCGCTACTCTTTGTTCTTGGAAATCTCGTCGAATGTATGCTGCTTGACAAAAAGGACGGCGGACACAGACTATGGATCGCATCGCGAATATCAATGGCAAGTTCTGCATTTGCCTGCCTTGTCTTTGCTCTTATCCCTATGATAATTTCAACCGAAAACATAAAGAAGGATCTTATTGCGTTCCCCGAGCTTGTCTTTGATGTAAACGATTCGGTATTACACATGCTCATCGTAGCAGGAATTATGTTCTCCGCTCTCTTGCTTATAACAAGTTTGCTCTTTAACGTATATTTTGTAGACGTAATTCTTTCAGCCGTACCACTGGGATACCTTATCTTCAATCTTTACGGAGAAAAGCTCACCGCCTTCACGGTAATGCTTTTAGTATCTGCTATCATATGCTTTATGACCTGCTTGCTTCTCTGCATAGGAGAAAACAACCTCTCGAAAAAGGAGCAAGTGCAAAAGATAGCTCCACCAAGCATCAACTCTTCCGCAGATGCAAAAGAGACGTCATCCGACGTCGCTGCAGAATAATCAATACAAAAAGCACCGCTTTGCGACCATCGCAAAGCGGTGCTTTTATTTACTTATTTATCCTCAAGGAAGATAACTACCTTTCTGTTGTTCTCAGAACCTATAGAGTTTGTAGAAACGCCCTCGATATTCTGAATCTCAGAATGGATTATTCTTCTCTCGTAAGGATTCATAGGCTCAAGCATTACGCTCTTCTTATACTTAAGAACGCTTGCAGCCTTTCTTCTTGCAAGCTCACGAAGAGTTTCCTCTCTTCTTGCTCTATATCCCTCAACGTCAACAGCGATCTTAACGTAATCGCCCTTCTTGCCGTCGATTCTCTTGTTTGCCGCAAGATTTGCAAGATACTGCAAGGAATCAAGCGTCTCACCGTGATGACCGATAAGAATAGCTGCCGAGCTTCCGGTAATACTTATTCTCTTCTCGCCATTCTCACCATCGATCATTTCGATCTCAGCCTCAATATTCATATCCGCGATAAGCTTCTTAATGAACTCAAGCGCTTCAACCTCGCCACCAACTATATAAGATGCGCAGATCTTAGCATCGGTAGCTCCAATTCCGAGGAATCCCTTTTTCGCATCCTCAAGAACCGTATATTCTATTTTATCCGCAGAAGGTGCGCCAAGCTCAGCTACAGCCTTTGCAACTGCCTCTTCAACGCTCTTTGCGCTCACCGTAACTTCTTTTTTCACTTTATTCTCTCCATTAATTTAAAATTACTCGTCCTTATTTGCATCCTCATCGGAATTCTCAGACTCAGGCTCTTCATCGGATACCTCTACCTTGAAATCATCCTTCATCTCGTGTCTTCTGTCTTCCTTCATCTTAGGAGCGCCAAACATAGACTTCTTTCTTGATTCATCGGCACGGCGCTTATCTTCTTCCTCCTGTGCCTCATAAGCCTCCTTAAAGGCTTTTGCTTTTTCTGCAGTATCCTCAAAGTCTTCATCATCTATGTGGTGCAAGGAACGAACAACACGTCCGGACTTGCCCTTCTTGCCCTTCTTTTCAGAAGTCTCGTTAACCTCGCGCTCTGCTGTCTTATAATCCTCCTCGGAGAACTTAGGCAAAGGCATAACTTTTGCAAGTATAATACGCTTAGTCAAATCAAGAAGCGACTTGAATATCCAGTAAACACCAAGTGCCGCCGCATAGCGGAAGGCAAAGAACACGCTTATCAAGGGTAAGCATATATCCATAAGCTTTGGTGAGCATCCCATACCGCCCTGCGAAGAATCGACGGGCTGATAGCTGAGCTTTCTCGTTATTCTCATACTGAAGAAATAAGAAAGGAAGGTAAATACGGGAATCAAAACCGTCACCCAACCGGAAACGGTAGTCAGAGCTGTTCTCCAGTTCTGAATACATCCCCACGGAGTCTTTGACATATCGAATATGCCAAACACGTTAAGGTTAGGAATGTATGCGCCGGCAAAGCCCTCGACGTTAGCAAACGCCTCTGCTGCTCCCGGTGCGCTCAAATAATTAAGGTATCCCATCGTACCCGTTCCAACGTCAGCGCTCGGACCTACGACTGCAGCTATCTGCGAGATCGCATCGGGCGAGAAACCTGAAAGATAGGTAAGAGGGTCGTTTACAACGTTAAAAAGCGCGATAAGGATAGGAAGCTGAATAAGTAAAGGAAGGCATCCGCCCATAGGGTTATAGCCCTCTTTCTGATAAAGCTCCTGAATCTCCTCGTTCATCTTCATCATTGTAGGTTTATCGGTTCTACCCGCATATTTTTTACGGATAGCCATTTCCTTCGGACGAAGACGAGCCTGCTTTATTGATTTTTTCTGCTGACTTATAGCGAGCGGTAAAAGTATAAGCTCAACTAAGATAGCAAAAACGAGTATTGCGAAAAGGTATTGACCACCAAGCAAAATACTAAGTTGCTTTAACACCCACGCAATCGGTGTAGTAATTATATCCATTTTTTCTCTCCTTGTTATTGTTTATTGAGAGTTTTGTCCTGTGTATTTGTGTCTGCCTCTATATCCTTGCGGTATTTCGGAATCTTGCGCGGATAGCCTCGATAACCTTTATTTTCCTTGCTTTTTCTCTCCGGAACGGGATCATAGCCAAAGGAACCTAACGGATTACATCTGAGTATTCTCCGAACAGTCAGCCAAAAACCCACAAAAAAGCCTCGTTTCTGAAATGCCTCTACGGCATAGGCGGAACATGTTGGCGTATACCTACATGTGGATCTTCGTTTGAGAGGGGACAAAATTTTTTGATAAAAGCGAACAAGCCAAATGCAAACATGCCTCATTTTGGTTTTTCCTTTTTTCTTTAGACCTAATACCCTCAGGTCTTTTTGTAAAGATCAAGTGTTCTAAACGCAAGCTCAAGCTCCTCTGCCACCTGCGAACTCTTTTTATCGAGAATTGCGGTGCGAGCGCCTATGACTATGAGATAGCCTGCGGAGATCTCGTCTCTTATAGGATCAAAGCCTGCGCGAATAAGACGCTTTGCGCGGTTGCGCGCAACAGCCCCTCCAAGCTTTTTGGAAACCGAGAGTCCAACTCGGTTAACGTATTTCTTCTGAGGGTTTTCTTTTTTCAAAAGCTCTGCTTTATAATCCTTAAGAACATAGACCGTTATAAGCTTGCCTACGTAAGATCTTCCTTTTCTGTAAGCCTTGTTATACAGGTGATGCTCCTTGATAGCAATACTCTTCATAGAATCACCGCCTTACCTCTTGCATTCCCACACTTTGCTTCAAACTAAAAACCCCGATGCTCAAAGCAGTTACCTGCTATATATCATCGGCGGTTTTTATGAGTTAACTTATGCTGTTAACAATCAATAAGTCAATCTTTTTCTGCCCTTTGCACGTCTTCTCTTCAAAACGTTTCTTCCGTCAGCAGTTGCCATTCTCTTTCTGAAGCCGTGCTCCTTCTTTCTCTGACGCTTTTTAGGCTGGTAAGTTCTAAACATTTCATGCACCTCCTTATGTTTATCTTAATTTCGGACGACTTCCGCCCGAAATATGAGGGAAGCGTGTTATCCTTTGCTGTAATTACGCTTTTACACAATGACATCATATATTAAACCATATTTTTCGTATTTTGTCAATACTTTTTTTGATTTTTTTATTTTTTTCGCCTACTCACTTGCGAAAGAGCCTCTTTTGTGATAAAATAATATTACTAACATAAGGCGGTGTAACATGGAAATTATAAAAGAAGACGTCTTCCGAAAGCAACTGAAAAAAGGGCTTTGCGGCGCGTACCTCTTCTTTGGTGAGGAGGATTATCTAAAGAGCTTTTTGCTAAAAAGTGCGCGCGACGCAGTATGCTCCGATCCTACCCTCGCTATATTTAACGATATACAGATTGACCCTTTAGACTATTCTCCCGAGACTTTGGTAAACGCCCTTATGCCTCTGCCCATGATGGAGGAAAAGAAGATCGTTACAATAAACGGTCTCTCTATCTCGGCTATGAAATCCTACGAGCTTGACGCATTTATCGAAGCTGTGAGCTCGATAGAAGAATACGATTACAACATACTTATAATATCTGTTGCGGCAGAAAATATCGATGAGGGAAATCTTCCGAAAAACCCCTCAAAAACGCTTCTTGCTCTCTCAAAGGTACTGACCCCCGTTCATTTTGATGCGGTAACAGGCGCGCGCCTTACCGACTGGGTTGGAAAACATTTTATCCACCACGGCACGAGCGCATCAAGAGAGGTCTGCGAGCTTCTTATAGAAAAATGCGGAAAATCTATGTTTTCTCTCTCAAAGGAGACCGAAAAGCTCGCATTCTACGCCCTCCAGCACGGACGTCAGCAGATAACTCCCGATGACGTTGAAAACGTCGCCTGCTCGGTTATGACGTCGGATGCATATGCTCTGGCAAACGCAATACTTGACGGAAGATACCCTGACGCTCTTGACGCTCTCAGCGTAATGAAATTCAAGCGCGTAGAGCCCGTAATAGTATTTTCCGAGGTCTGCCGAGTTATCTACGATCTCTTCATGATAAAAATATTGCAGGAAGAAGGGCTTCCCGTCTCCGAGATAGCGAGAACCATAAAGGCAAACGAATACAAGGTAAAAATATACGCTTCAACCTGCGCAAACAAGAGCCGCGCCTCCTTCGAGCGAGCAATACGTCTCTGCTCCGAAGCTGATATTGCGCTCAAACGCCACTCGCAGGGATATGCCGCCATCGAGCGACTTATCTGCTATCTGTGATTAACAAACACAAAAGAGTACGAGCTTTCACTCGTACTCTTTTTTATTATCTTATTTTGTCCAGGTCTTATCTGCAAGAAGGCTTCCAAGAAGCACTGCAGCATCGGTCTTATTAGCAAGCGTCTCGGTTATAGCCTCTCCGTCAACCTTCCATCCGGTGTAGGACGGCAAGGTGATGCTTGTGAGCTTGAGACAGTTCTTAAATGCTCTCGGTTTTATAGTTTTAATGCCGGATTTTATTGTAACTGTACTAAGCTGTGTGCAACCTACAAACGCATACTTACCAATAGTCTTAAGCTCTGTAGACGTGGTAATTCCCGAAAGGCTCTCACATCCCATAAACGCACAATCCGCAATAACAGTCGTTCCGGATTGAACCGTATAAACTCCGGAAATCGAGGTTCTTGCAGCTATAAGACATTTACCTGCATAAAGCACGTTATTTGTCCAGTTAGCAGACGTATTATAGAACTTAGTCTTATAGAAAGCATTTTCTCCACAGCTCTCAATACCTGTGCCCATAGACACAGTAGCAAGAGCGGTACATCCTGTAAATGCCTCAGCACCTATATGCTTTACGCTGTTAGGAATAACTACCTTAGTCACCTTTTTACAACTATCAAGCGCATTACATGCAATAGTTATCGTACCATCCTTTACGTTAACAGTACCGGAAGAATCGGTCTTAAGAGCTATGAGGTGATTTCCAATATAAAGAGCATTCTTTACCCAATTATTCGTATCATTATAGTACGCAGTGTTATCAAAAGCATAGTCACCAATGTATTTTACAGTGTTAGGAATAGTTATACTAGCAAGCTTCGTGCTCTTATAGAAAGCACTATCGTCGATAAACTCAAGGCTCTTGCTCAAGGATATAGAAGTCAACGCCGAACAATAACGGAATGCGCCAAGTCCTATTTTCTTTACACCGCTACCCATCTTTATAGAGGTGATCTTGCTACAATGAGAAAAAGCGTAATCGCCTATTTCTTCTACGTAGTCACCAATAGTTACCTTGGTAATTACAGTGTCTTTTCTAACGCTATTATCGAACACTCCGTAGCCGATTTTGGTTACGGGAAGTCCCTTATGTCCGTCTATAAGGATCTCTGCCGTTTTAGAAGCCGTTCCTCTGTCTACGAGCGTATAACTAAGACCATCGGAATTAAGCTCAAACTTGAGTCCCGAGGTACTTTCTTTTACGTTAAAAGTAGGCTTTTCGGGTTCCTTTTCGGTCTCCGACTCGGTTGCAGATTCCTTCTCAGTTTCGGTTTTAGACTCGGTCTCAGTTTCAGTCTCAGTCTCGGTCTCCGATTCGGTCTCGGTTTCGGTATCGGTTTCGGTATCCGACTCGGTATCCTCTACAATATCGCTGTCATCAAAAATCTCGGTAGCAGTCTCCGTATCGAAAGATTCTTCATCTTCCTCATTTGAAGTATCTTCATCATCAAGATTTTCATCCTGATCTTCATCCTGCTCTTCATCCTGCTCTTCATCAGAAGAATCCTCTTCCTCCGAATCAAGTTCCTCTTCATCGTCGTCCTTTTTACTACTTTCCTTCTTATCGTTCTTTGACGAATCATCTTCATCTACAGATGCACTCATGCAGCTCGCAAAAGAAGACACTACGATTGCAGCTATCAAAAAGATAATCAAAAGTCTTTTCACTTTTATATACCTCCCATTTTTAACATAGGTAAAACTCTAATCAACTTATTATACTACTTTTTAAAATAATTTTCAACTACCGAAAGCAAAATGCTTTATTTTTGGTTTATATTAGGCAAAAACAAAGCTGTTGTTTTGTGCAAAAAAACCACAACAATAGCGCAAATCAATCGTTTTCTATAATAAAATCTTTTTCACTTATGTCAATGGCGAGTTTTTTTGCGACCTCAGCCCATCTCTCTCGCATCTCTGCCTGCTCTCCGCCGTAAAGCACGGGGCGGAAGCCTCCGCACAGATAATTCTTGATTGCAGGTAATCTGTAATCATCCGTAGTGAGCACACATTGCTCGATTTCTCTCTCCTCAGCCATCTGCATTGCATGGGAGAGCATTGCATGACCGATACCGAGGTTTCGCACGTCGGGAATTGCCGCTACCATATGCAGATATCCCGATTTTTTCTCCTTATTATGTATAAGCGTGCTCGTCGCAACCTTTCTGCCGTTGGGATCAACGACAAAGAAAAGATCATTCTCGGGCTCGATTCCCTTTACCGACATAATTATTTTATCAAACGACTCACGGTTATTCTCTGACTTTACCATCCCTGCTCCGCGGCAGATATCACACCACGCGGCAACGTCGGACTCACCATCCTTAAAAAGAACGAAAGAATATCCGCAAGGAAGCTCTCTTTGAACCACAGAGCCACTGTATCTTATCATTTTCAGCTGTTTCATTTTTTACCTTATATCTTTATTATTTTTTCTTCAAGAGGCATATTTTTACGGAAATGAGGTATCTCAATGGTTTTTCCGTTATTCGCTACAGAAATCGATGAAAGAAGAGCTACCGCTGTCCATTCACACGCCTCATATACGTCGATAGCTGGTTTCTCGCCCGTTCTTATCGCACGAATGAAATCATCGACTATAAAGAAATCTCCGCCCCAATGTCCTGCCTTGAGCTGTTCGGGAGTTGCATTCTTATAACGCTCAGGAAGATACTCATCAAAATCGGTGAGAGGCTGCCATTTCATCTCGTAGCTCGGATTATCCGCACCGACAAAAGATACCTTATCCTTATCTCCGAATGCCGAGCAGGATTTACTCTCAAATGCGCCCTTAGTTCCCTGCAAATGATAGTATGCCGCTCTGTGAGGTCTTGGCGATACGCAGTCAACTCTAATCTGCACGAGCTTGCCCGATGCAAGTCTGCACATCGTGGTAGTGCCGCTATCCTGCTTTAAGCCCGAGCTGCTGAAAACACCGGGAGAATAGCAGGAGATCTCGCTCACTCTGTCTCCGGGGAACCACTGCATAACAGGGCCCAACGAATGCGTGGGATAGAATGAGCCCCGAACACCGCACTGCCAATAAGAGCGCCAGCTAGTCTTTCCGTTCTTATATTTCATAAGCTGATCTATATTGTGAAGGTACATTCCCTCCGCATAATAGCAATCACCGAAAAGCCCCGCCTTTGCCATCTGAGTTACACGCTGAATTGTGGGAGTATAGATATAATTTTCCGCAAGCATATAAACCTTATTATATTTTTCAACCGACTCGCAAAGCCAGAAAAGCTCGTCCATAGTAACGCCTGCCGTCACCTCGGAGAGCACGTGCTTTCCCGCCTCAAGAGCCGCTATTGCCTGAGGCACGTGGCACTGCATAGGGGTAGCAATAACTACGGCATCTATATCTGATGCAAGCATGTCCTCGTAAACACGATAGGTATTCTTCACGCCAAGGCGCTTTGCCTCCTCGGCAAGAACGTCCTCGTCAAGATTACAGAGCGCGGTTATTTCAACGTTTTCACAGGAAGCGAAGCCAAGCGCCAGCGCCATACTTCTCGCTCCAACCATTCCAACCTTTATAGTCTTCATATTGTATACCTCCAAAAAGTTCCTTACTCTTTAATTATATCACACATAATTCTCAAAAACAAGTATAAAAGCAGTATCAGAACAAAAAAAGAAGGAAGTTTTTCTTCCTTCTTTTTTATCTCATATTATTCAACGGAAATGATGAAATCGTAAAGAGGCTGACCGCCCGATACCAAGATAACCTCGGCATCCTCTGCCTTGCTCTGAACAAGCTCTGCCGCCTTCGTTGCATCCTCCTCGGTAACGTCAACACCATAGAAAAGAGTTATAAAGGATGCATCTGTCATCTTGCCGCAAAGCATCTCAAGACACTCCATAGTGCTATCTGCAACGCACTCGATAGAGCCGTTAACAAGACCGAGCATCTGACCGTTTTCGATCTTCTCTCCGTCAATCGTAGTATTTCTTATAGCGTGAGTTATCGACATACTGGTAACTCCGTCGATAGCCGCAACCATTCCCTCGAGATTTTCCTCAAGCGAGCCTTCGGGATTGAAAGCTATCATCGCAGAGATTCCCTGAGGAACGCTCTTTGTATTAAGAACCTCAACGTGACGGTCGCTAACAAGCTTTGCCGCCTGAAGAGCCACAAGATAGATATTCTTGTTGTTCGGCAAAACAAACACGTTCTTAGCAGGTGTCAAACGAATTGCATCGATGATATTCTGCGTGCTGGGATTCATAGTCTGACCGCCGTGAATAACGTTATCTGCGCCAAGATCACGGAAAGTGCTTGTAACACCCTCACCCATACAAACCGATACGAATCCGTACTCGTTCACAGGATCTACAACCTTCTCCTTCTCCTCTTCCTTACCGGAAACAAGAGCGGAATGCTGATTGCGCATGTTCTCTATCTTTACGCTGACGAACATTCCGTATTCGCCAACCTTTTCAAGCACAAGACCGGGATGATCGGTATGTACGTGTACCTTTATTATATTCTCATCCTCAATGAATACAACACTGTCACCGATACGGCAGATATACTCACGTACCGCATCAGCCTTACCCTCGCCGTAAAACGCCTCTGATTTATCAAGCACGCATTCGGTGCAATAAGGGAATGTTATGTTAGAAGTATCAAACTCCGAGAAATCAGCAGACATATTTTCCTCTGCCGCCGCCTCGTCAAGAAGCTCAACCGGATGCTCACGAAGAGCCGCAAGCATACCCTTAAGCATAGTTACAAATCCTGCTCCACCCGCGTCAACAACGCCTACTTCTTTAAGCACGGGAAGCATCTCGGGGGTCTCGTCAAGAGTCTTCTGAGCAACGTCAACAAGATAAGCAAAGAACTCTACGAAGGTATCATCGTTAAACATCTTCTCCTCAAGAGCGTTCTCTGCCGCCTCTGCGCAACAACGCATAACAGTGAGAATAGTACCCTCGGCAGGATTCTGAACAGCTCTGTATGCCTGCTCAGAAGCACTACGAAGAGCTATCGTCATCTCGGCAACGCCTATGCTCTCAACGTACTTGATAGCCTTATAAAATCCTCTGTAGAAAAGCGAAAGAATAGCTCCCGAATTTCCTCTTGCAGAGCGCATAATGAGATCCTGAGCTCTCTGCGCACACTCCTTAAGTGTGGTGATCTCAGCCTCGCCCATCTTTCTTACGGCGCTCAACGTCAGAGTCATATTGATTCCTGTATCTCCGTCGGGAACGGGAAATACGTTCATATTATTTATTGCATCCTTGTTATTGTCAAGCGCATTAGCACCGGAAACAAACAATGCAAGCAGGGTTTTTGCGTCAACTCTCATAATTAATTACCTCTCAGCGCCAAGATAGAACAGAGCAAGCGTTCCGGGGCCCGAATGTGAGCCTATAACCGAACCTACGTACCCTATAACTACGTCCTTGAAGCCAACCTCAGTTTTCATTTTTTCAGCGAGATATTTCGCATCGTCTTCACAATCTCCGTGTGAAATAAACGCAACGACCTTATCCTTTGCCTCAATGATACTTGCCTTTGCTCTCTCGCAAAGCTCATCGATAGAAGCCTTTCTGCCTCTTGCGGTTGAAACCTTTATGAGCTTACCCTCATTGTTCACGTGCATTATCGGCTTTATTCCAAGCATCGTTCCAAGAACCGCCGTAGCCGCGCTTACTCTTCCGCCTCTCTTAAGGAAGAAGAGATCGTCAACGGTAAACCAGTGACAAAGGTTGAGCTTTCTGCTCTGAGCAAAATCTCTTACCTCCTCAATAGTAGCACCGTTAAGTCGCATCTTAGCAGCGTGATATACGAGCAATCCCTGACCGAGAGATGCGCAAAGCGTATCCACCGTATATATCTTTCTGTCGGGATATTCCTGACAGAGCTCTTCAGCAGCAAGCTCTCCTGCTCTGTATGTACTGCTGAGTCCGGAGGAAAAGCCAAGATACAAAATATCTTTTCCTTCCTCAAGATAGGGTCTCATAATAGTCTTAAAGTCCTCAATGTTTATAGCCGAAGTAGTAGCCTTTTTCTTTGCTCTGAGCAACGAATAAAGCTCCTTTTTGTCAACCTCATTATCGGGCTTTGGATCCTCGCCTTCGATGATTATCGAAAGCTCGATTTTCACGACGTCACATTCCTTTACTAAATCTTCATTAAAATCCGTTCCGGAATCTGTCAAAATAATATAATTCTGCATCTTTTTTCCTTTCGGATGACATTGGGAGACGATTTAAATTCAAGCTGAAATCTACTTTAATTATAAACTCATACAACCGTTTTGTCAACCCTTTTATATTAATAAAGTATAACCTTACTCTTATTTTACAAGATGTCTCTTTATCTTCCTTGATGTTGTCTTTTCAAATTCGGTATCACGAATCTCCACACCCTTAATATGCTTATAGGTGGGAAGCTTTTTATTAAGCTCGTTTACCTGCTTTTGAATTTCCTTGAGCATATCCTCACGAGTTGCAGTTACGGGGAATTTTGAGGAATCGGGGTAGATTATTGCCACCAAATTCACCTCTGAACCCGACTGTCTTCCAACTACTACACACTCTGAAATACACTCGATATCTCCAAGATATTCCTCAATTTCCTCGGGGAATATATTCTTTCCGTTTTCAAGAACGATAACCGTCTTAAGTCTTCCGGTTATATAGCAATAATCGTCTGCATCAAGATAGCCCATATCTCCGGTTCTAAACCAACCGTCTGCTGTAAAGGCGCTCGCCGTAGCCTTGGGATTTTTATAATATCCAAGCATTACGTTATCTCCCTTTACCTGTATCTCTCCCTCCGGATATCCCTTGTCATTGATAGTCAACTTATCAATTCTTATCTGACAGCAAGGAACCGCCGGTCCTACAGAGCCGAACTTTCTTGCATAGTAGGGCGTTACAGCAACCAAAGGCGAACATTCGGTTATACCGAAGCCCTCATAGATAGAAATTCCTATAGACTCAAAGAACTCTATCATTCTCGGATTGAGCGCAGCTCCTCCACAGATTATCTTTTCAAGACGGCCTCCAAAGGAGTTATGCACATCTGCAAAAATTTTTCTTCTCTTATCTATACCCGTTGCCAAAAGTGCTCTTGACGCACCTATTCCCAGCTTCAAAGCCTTATCCTTACCGGTCTTCTTTGCCTCGGACCATATCTTCTTATAAAAGGTATAAATATACAACGGTACGAGAATAAGCGCCGTAGGCTTAAAGAGCTGAAGATTCTTTAAAACTCTTGTCAAGGAGTCGTTTATACATATATGAATACCGTAATCAAGAGCCGCAAGCATACACGCAAGCTCGTAGGTATGGTGTATAGGAAGCAAGGAAACGATAACGTCATCCGCATTGAAATCAACGGTCTCGCACGCAGAGGAAACAACCGAGAATATATTCTTCTGGCTGAGCATTACGCACTTACTCGTTCCCGTAGTGCCCGAGGTAAACAAGAACTCGGAAACTTCCTCTCTCTTCTCAACAGGAGGAAGAGTGTATCCGTTTGATGCAATTGGATATCCACGCTCGATTATAGACTTAAGCGGCACTACCTTATCACTCAAAGAGATCTCTCTGTCATCAGGCTTCATAGGAATAAAGCACTTCAAAGAAGGATGCGATTCCATAGCCTTTGCAAATTTGCCGTTAAAGGAGCCGGAATATATAATACCCTCAGCATCAACCGTCTCCATAAAGCCCTCGATAACGTCTATCTCAAGCTCACGATCAAGAGGTATAACTACACCGCCAACAGCAAGAATGGAAAGATAGGATGCTACCCATTCAACACTTGTCTCACCAACGAGAGCGATTCTCTTCTTGGAATATCCCATAGTCGTCAGACCTGCGGAGATTCTGAGTATCATTCTGTAAAGCTCACGGTAGGTGATATCGTGAAGTCTTCTGCCCTCTCCAAAATAAGTGAAAGCCACTCTACTTCCGTGCTTCTGCAAAACACGGCAGAGGTCTCTAACGTCGGCTACTCTTTCATAATTTCTTTTTGTTTTCTTTTTATTATATGCTTTCGGATGTTTCTTTTCGCTGTTTTTATTTTTATTATTCGCCATATTTTCCCCCTTATTTAACGCATCAGCGTCTTACGGTTCCCACAGACATAGTTTCAACGTCCTTGTCGATCATTTCCTCCGCCTCGCGAAGTCTGTCACAGATAACGTCAAAAACCCTATAAAAATTCTCGATTTCTTCTTTAGAAAAGTCCTCGCTAACATAGGAATTAACCTTAACAACAAGTCGGTTTATCTCCTCTGCGATGCCTTTTCCCATTGGTGTCAGCTTAAGAGTCTTTTTGTAATTTATGTTTTCATCCTCGGTCTCAGTAACGTATCCTCGCGCACAAAGCTCGTTGATTATTCTTGAAACCTGAGCTTTATCTATATCGCACAAGTGCACGAGTCTCGTTCTCGTGAGGCCCTCAGGAGCGCTGTAAAGATGGCGCAAACACATAGTATGCGCGCTTGCAAGTCCAAAAGGAAACATCGCTTTATTCTTAAGCTTTTGAATACTTTTAAGGGCACACGTGGCATGATAATAAAATTTATCAAACCTATCCTGCTCCATTTTTATTTTTCTCCTTTTTTAAAATTATATGCAGTTTACAACACATACATTTACATTATATCACAAAAATGTTGAGTTGTCAACGGCTTTTTGCAAATTTGTATATTCGGTGGAAAAATATGGAAACAAAATATCTTATCAAATACGCAAAATAAAAAAATCGGCATTGCCGACAGCCCAAAGTCGGGCATTGAGCTCCTAAAATTATAGTACTTCTCCCGAATCCATCCGTCAGCAAGTGTGTAAAAACAAAAAACACACCCCTTTTCAAAATTCCTTGAAGATAGAGGTGTGGGGGGAAGAAAGCTTTCTTTTAAGAAAGTTTCTTCCCCCTACATAACACATTATAAATTCAATCAATTAAAGTAGAAAGGCTTGCCGGTCTTAGCAGACTCGTAGATACCCTCAAGAATCTGAGTAACAACGAATGCCTCCTCAGGCTTTGTAAATACCTCGGTATCCTCAACTACGGAGTTGAGCCATGCGCGAGCCTCTCTGAGAGCGGGGCTGTCGCCCTTCTTGCCTTCGTTGAAAGCAACTCCGCCTGCCTCAAAGCTGGGCTTAGTTACGTACTGACGGCCATTGTGAACACCGTTAATACGAAGTCCGTCAACAAGGTCTGCTCCTGCCTTTGTTCCACAGAGAGTGGTCTGAGCTTCGCGAACGTCAAGAGAGTTGAGCGCCCAAGAGGACTCAAGAACGATTGTAGCGCCGTTTTCCATTACGATAAATCCGAATGCAGAATCCTCTACAGTGAAGTCATCGGGATTCCAGTTGCCCCACATATTGCCCTGATCGGTATCCTTGTTGAGCTTGTGGTAAGCAGTACCTACACAGTACTTGGGCTTATAGTTGTTCATAGTCCAAAGAGTGAGGTCAAGAGCGTGAGTTCCGATGTCTATGAGAGGACCGCCGCCCTGCTCGTACTCGTTGAGGAACACACCCCAGTTAGGAACTGCTCTACGACGGATAGCCGTAGCCTTAGCATAATATACCTCACCGAAAACGCCATTGTCTGCCTCGGTCTTGAGGTAAACAGAGTCGTCACGGAAACGGTTCTGGTAACCTATGGTGAGCTTCTTACCGGTTCTGTTTGCAGCATCGATCATCTTCTTTGCCTCAGCAGAGTTTATAGCCATAGGCTTCTCACACATAACGTGCTTTCCTGCCTCAAGAGCGTCAACTGTAATAAAGCTGTGCGAACGGTTAGGAGTACATACGTGAATAACCTCAATACTCTCGTCAGCAAGAAGATCCTTGTAGTTCTCGTAAGCCTTTGCGTCGGGTGTACCAAACTTTGCAGCCGCAGCCTGAGCTCTCTCAAGCACGATATCACAGAAAGCAACGATCTCGCAGCCCTCGATTGCAGCAAGAGCAGGAAGATGCTTTCCGTTTGCGATGCCTCCGCATCCAATAATTCCAACTTTTACGTTTCTTTTCATAATTTTTAACTCCTAAAATTGTTTTTTAGTTATTTCAATTATACTCTTTATTCTGCACGTTGTCAAGCATTTAAAAAAATAATTAAAAATTTGAGCACTTTTGCATACTTTCACGCCTTAAGTGGCAAAATCATCATAAGCATTCACACAAAAAAGAAAGGATCAAAAAATGAACATCAAAAAGAAAATCATCGCACTTCTAATCTCGGCTGTCCTTATAATATGCCCTCTCTGCTCTTGCGGAGATTCAATGCAGGATGCCGACGTTCACGTATTCTACTACACCTACAGCGATCCATATATCTCCACGGTAAGAGCCGCGCTCGACAAGACACTCTCAAACGCAGGCATAAGCTATCAGGATCACGATTCAAACAACAACCAAACCACACAGACCGAGCAGATTCAGACCGCTATCACCAAGGGCGCAAAGCTTCTCGTCGTAAATATAGTAACAACGGGCTCAGACGATGCGGCAAAGGGAATCATCTCGCTCGCAAAGGAGGCAGGCATTCCCGTAATATTCTTCAACCGAGAGGTCTCCGACGAGGTAGTCAAGAGCTATTCCAAGTGCGCATTTATCGGAACAGATGCCGCAGAGGCAGGCAAGCTCCAGGGCGATATGATCGGCGACTACGTTGTAAAAAATTTCTCTTCCATCGATCTCAATAACGATGGCGAGATCTCCTACGTTCTCTTTATGGGCGAAAAGGGCAACAATGAGGCTATCTACCGAACGAAATACTCGGTTGAGAACGCCAACAAGAAGCTCGAGAGCGCATCAAAGAAGCCTCTCAAATTTTACGATTCCTCAAACTCGGATAAATATCTGCTTGACCGAGACGGAAAATGGTCGGCTCAGGCGGCAAACGAGTATATGACAACGATCCTCTCCTCTCACTCAACCGCAAGCAAAAACATGGTCGAGCTCGTTATCTGCAACAATGACGGAATGGCAGAGGGCGCTATCTCGGCGCTCAATTCCGCAGGATATAACACCGGCAAAAGCGGAAGCGTAACGATTCCCGTATTCGGAGTCGACGCAACGAGCGCCGCAAAGGAGCTTATCAAGGATAAGAAGATGACGGGAACTATAAAGCAGGACGGCGAGGCTATGGCGAAGGCAATCGAGAAGGCTGTCGAAAACGGACTCAACTCAAAATCCCTCTTTGACGGAATGAGCGACTACAGTGTGGACTCGGGCGTATCAAAGCTCCGCATCCCCTACGCAGTATATCTTGGCGAAAACTAAAGCCACGCCCATCTCTGCCGTATAAACACACATACGGCAGAGAGCTTTTTGCAACACAAAAAATTTTAGGAATACAGAAAAATGAATGAAAAATATTTACTTGAAATGAACAACGTAAGCAAGGAGTTTCCAAGCGTAAAGGCTCTCGACGGAGTTACACTCAAGGTTCGGGCAGGAACAGTGCACGCCTTGATGGGAGAGAACGGAGCGGGAAAATCCACGCTTATGAAATGTCTGTTCGGCATCTACTCTGCCGACAGCGGAGAGATACTGCTCGACGGAAAGCACGTAAAATTTAAGAATCCCAAGGAGGCTCTTGAGGGCGGCGTTGCAATGGTGCATCAAGAGCTGAATCAAGCGCAAAAGCGAAGCGTATCCGACAATATCTGGCTTGGAAGATATCCCACGGCTCTCGGCTTTATCACGCTTGAGAGCAAGATGCAAAAGGAAACAAAAAAGATCTTTGAAAAGCTGCACATAGACGTCAATCCCTCAACCATAATGAACCGTCTTTCGGTATCCGCTCGCCAGATGGTTGAAATTGCAAAGGCAGTCTCTTATGACGCTAAGGTAATAGTTCTTGACGAGCCTACCTCCTCACTCAACGAGCAAGAAGTCGAGCACCTCTTCGATATAATCGAGCAATTAAAATCCGAGGGGCGCGCCATCATATATATCTCGCACAAAATGGAAGAGATAATGAAGATTTCCGACGATATCACGATCATGCGTGACGGAAAGCACATATCCACGCAGAGAGCTGACGATATGACTCTTGAAAAGATCATCAAGCTTATGGTCGGCAGAGAGCTGACCGAGCGCTTTCCGCCAAAAACTAACGAGGTGGGCGAGGTTGCTCTGCGCATAGAGCGGCTCACAGGCAAGCATTCCCTGCTCTCCGACGTCACCTTTGACGTTCATAAGGGTGAGATCCTCGGTGTCGCAGGGCTTGACGGCTCGGGGCGTACCGAGCTTTTAGAGACGCTGTTCGGGCTTAGAGTAAGAGCCGCCGGGAGAATTTTCCTCCACGGCAAGGAAATCAAAAACAAGAACGCAAAGGATTCCAAAAAGAACGGTTTTGCCCTTCTCACCGAGGAAAGGCGTGCCACGGGAATCTTCGGTATTCTCGATATAACCGAAAACACCGTAATATCGGGGCTTCCGAAATACCGCTTTGCAGGAATATTCCTAAACGAGCGCAAGATGAAAAAAGATACCGACTGGTCGATAAGGACTATGCGAATAAAAACGCCCTCTCGCAGAGCAAAAATACAAAATCTGTCGGGCGGAAACCAGCAAAAGGTAATTCTTGGGCGCTGGCTTCTCACGGACCCCGAGGTGCTTTTGCTTGACGAGCCTACGCGAGGCATCGACGTAGGCGCAAAATACGAGATATATCAGCTTATCATAAACCTTGCCGCGCAGGGAAAATGCGTTATTATGGTCTCAAGCGAGATGCCCGAGCTTCTCGGAGTTTGCGATCGAATAATCGTTATGTCGGGAGGCAGACTTGCAGGCGAGCTCTCGGCAAGCGAGGCTGATCAGGAAAAAATAATGACGCTTGCAACAAAGTACGTTTAAAACAAAGGAGCTCCTTTATGAGTGCTATTCGTTCAACCTTTCAGCGGCTGAATCCAAAGAATGCTTTTTTGAGATTCAAAGAATTGCCGCGTCAAGAAAAAATAAGATCCGTCCGTGAATTTCTCATTGACAATCTTTTATATATTCTTCTTATCGGAGCTATCGTGGGAATACAGATCTACGATCCACGCTTTCTCTCGATCTCCTCGATAATAAATATTCTCTCGCTTTCAGCCGCAAACCTACCGATAGCTCTTGGAATTGCGGGATGTATCATCCTTACGGGAACCGACCTCTCGGCAGGACGAATCGTGGGTGTGACAGCCTGTGTTGCCGCATCTCTGCTTCAAGCAAGCGGATATGCTAACAAGATGTTCCCAAATCTCCCTACCCTTCCGATAATCGTCGTATTCCTCATCGTTATAGCCATAGGCGCTCTCGTCGGCTTTATAAACGGTTTTTGCACGGCAAAATTCAAGCTTCATCCGTTTATCGTTACGCTTGCAACCCAGCTTATAACCTACGGCGCTCTGCTTATCTACCTTATGCAGGGCACAAACAACGGACAGTCTATATCGGGTCTCGACCCCTCGTACACCAATTTTATTACCGGAAGTATGTTTAAAATCGGTGGCGTTTCGGTGCCAAACTATATTCTTTACGCAATAATCATCACCGTCATTATGTACTTTATCTGGAACAAAACCACATTCGGAAAGAATATGTTTGCGATCGGTTCTAACGCCGAGGCAGCAAACGTCTCGGGTGTGTCGGTCTCTAAGGTAATAATCGGTGTTTTCGTTCTCGCAGGTATTATGTACGGTATCACGGGATTTATCGAAGCCGCGCGAATCGGCTCCAACAGCGCATCAACGGGTCTTAACTACGAGCTTGATGCAATCGCCGCCTGCGTTATCGGCGGTGTCTCCTTCGTTGGTGGTATCGGTAAGATACGAGGTGTTATCCTCGGTGTTGTCCTCCTCAGAATCATCTTCGTCGGTCTCACGTTCCTTGGTATCGACTCGAATATGCAGTACGTTATAAAAGGTATCATCATCCTCGCCGCCTGCGCTATTGATATGAGAAAGTATTTGGTTAAGAAGTAATTTAATGTGTTTATACGTGGGGGAAGAGAACTTTTTTAAGGAAAAAGTTCTCTTCCCCCACACCCCTATCTTTCAAAAACCTTGAATGTGGGGTATTTTTTTGTTTTACACACCTGCTGACGGATGAAATCGGGAGAGCTGTTGCAGATTTAAGAGCACAATGCCCGACTCTTGGCTGTCGGCACTGCCGACTTTTTGTTTTACATAATTTGTTGATTGATAACAAATTTTAAATTTACGCAATGAATCTATATAAGCCTTCTCCTGTGGGAGAAGGGGGACCGCGATAGCGGTGGATGAGGAGTCATTTAAAAAACAAGAACACCTCATCCGTCAGCCTTACGGCTGCCACCTTCCCCTGCTGGGGAAGGCTTTTT
>JAZQZG010000037.1:0-1816 GCA_045633925.1 Eubacteriales bacterium | reverse complement strand
CGCACAAGACATCTTCGCGGATTTTTGGATTAAGTGTTATAAAAGTCTTGACTTTTTATGCGCTTTGTAGTAAAATAATATAAATATATGTTCTCGGATTTTTTCCGGTTGAGTAGGAGGAAAATAATGAAAAAGAAAATTCTTTGTCTCGCTTTGTGCGTGCTTATGATAGTTGCTTCTTTCGTAGGTTGCGCTGAAAAGAGCAGAGATGAGCTTATGAATCAGATAGGAGAAGAGACCTCTAAGGGTGCGGTAACGCTTACGATGTATATCTTGGCAGAGGATAAGGTAAGCGCGGAGCAGGAGCTTCTCGTTGAAAATGCCGTTAATGACATAGTAGACTCCTATAAAATAAAGCTTGATCTTAAATATTTTACAGAGGATGAATATTATACAACTCTTGAAAAAAATCTTGCCAGAATGAAGACCTATTACGGTAACAAGGAAAACCTCTCAAAGGAAACCGAGGCTCCCGCATACACCGATGATAACGGACTTCCCACTACTTACTATCCCCCCAACGAGGAATTTCAGGTTGACCTCTTCTATTTTGGCGGATACGACAGATATAAGAAATATAAGGAAGCAGGCTATCTTGCAGACTTTACCCCCGAGCTTATCAATAGCGCAAGCTTGCTCAAGGGCGGTATAAGCTCTATCTATTATGAGAACGTTAAGGCTTTGAACGGTAAATACGATATGATGCCGGTAAATGCGGCAGTTGGTGAGTACACTTATATGCTTATCAACAAAAAGGTGCTCAGCTCCACGCAGTTTAAGGCGGATGAGCTTCTCTCACCCGTAAGTAAGAACTGTGCTGAGCTTTTGGCAATGGTTAAGGGCTATTATCCCGATTACGTTCCGCTTTATTCAAGCGAGGGAATTCTTTCCTTTGATGACGTAAAGTTCTTCGGTATTGAGAAAAACGGATTTGCAAGCAATGATTTTTCAATTCTTGCGGGCACTTACGATTCCGATTGGACTTACGGCTCGGAAAACGCATATCCCTCTATGAGCGCTATAAATGAGACTGCAGATAACGGTAACGGTACTGTTGCGGAGCAGATCAGAATTCTCAAGAATTATGAGTTCAACGGATATTATGCAACCGAAGCGGATGCCAACAAGCCTTTTGCTGTTGGATACGTTAAGGGCGGACTTGAAGTTATTGATGAGTACAGTGATGATTATGAGGTCGTTGTTGTAGATACTCCTACGCTTACCACCGAAGCATTTTACGAGAATGCTATGGCTATCAGCTCACAGACAAAGAGCTTGTCTTCGAGCTCAAGAATTCTTGCGGAGCTTTATACAAACGAGGAATTCTTGAATATCCTTGCAAACGGAATCGAGGGTGAAAACTACGTTTGGACTAATTCAGAGGTTCTTGATAAGAATGACGAGCCTTATAAGGTAATTAAAAAGCAGGCTAAGGATGACAGATATGTCTATAATATAGATCCTTACAAGATGGCAAATCTTGCGGCTATTTATTCTACCGTTGACGATGATCCTATGAGATCCGAGAGAATACTCGCACAGAACGGTGACGCAAAGAAGGATCTTTTGCTTGGATACAGTCTTTACGGCTCAAATGTTAAGCTCGATGCTCTCAACAAGGTATCCGAGTATTCAAAGACTGCTTATGAAAAGCTCGTTGCAGCAAAGAATAACGAGGAGCTTGAGGCGGTATTCGCAGAGATAGATACTATGCTCGCAAGCGAGGAAGTAAAGGCAATATTTGCTGACGGCGGTATATCTGCTTACTATATGAAGTGGCTTACCGATAATAAGATCTACGTAGCGCCTACAACCG
>JAZQZG010000036.1:0-46778 GCA_045633925.1 Eubacteriales bacterium | reverse complement strand
CGACATGGCTACGATCCGACTTCGCATCATCTGCTTCAAACACCCGATTCATGTTTTTAAAATATTCCATGCTGTTATTATCAATCATCCACTGGCGCTCATCCGCATATACCGGAATCATAAGAAGGAAAGAGATGTCTCCAATGCCCTTAATAAAGCATGTCTGTGAGATCTTGATCATTAAAAAGGCATCGTAGCCAAAATTCTCCTTGAATTTTTTTGACGTAGGGACTGTGTGACCCGTTCCAAACCATGTGTTATCGCGGAAAGGCACCTTTGTAAGCCCAGAAATCTCGTTTGCAAATATCAGCCCCTTTGGGGATTTAAAATCAAAGTCGGGACTTACATATGCAATAAGTTCTGTATGCTTGAATTCGTCCAGCGGAGAATAACTTTTCTTCGCGCCCATACCGAATGTAATAACCGCGCCGGCTCCTTCAAAATCTTTTACTATTGCTGTGTCGGTGTGTACGTATGTGCTTTCGATTTCGTGAGCGATATATTCTATCTCTCCAAAATTTTCTTCGATAAATTCCTGAATTGCGTCCATCTGCTTTGGAGTGTATTCTTTTGCTCTCATGTTTATTTCTCCTTAAGTTTTAATTTTGATTATGATTTATTATCTCATATCGTTTGTGACAAAATCGGGACATAATCACACAAGCTGCACTTTGTCGTTCTCAAAGCGTTTAAGAGGGTAATTGTTTGAGATTCCCACAAACACCTGTCTGCCGAGAGAAGCGAGTGCGTCAATGAATTGTGTGATGTCGCTCGCCTCATCTAAACGCTCAAAGAAGTTAAAGATATAAATGGGACGAACATCACCTTTCGCGGATTCTTCTTTTACAATTTCAATGAATCGCTTGAAGTTCTCAATATTATACTCGCACTCTGAAAGATTTTTTTCATTTGATATATATTTGTTTTGAAAATTGTAGCTATTTTTATTGTCAGATAATGTGGTATAAAAGCTTTTGATTTTCATAGAATTCTCCTTTTTGTATTTACCCACATAGAATATCATTTTTAAAGTGACAAATTTAGGACATGAATTTTACGCTTTGATTGAGGTGATATTTCATCTTAACCTAATTGGAAAATAGAAATCTTTCACATTGAGGGTACGGGAAAGAATAAAACGAAAAGATTGATTATCCATTATCGCTTTGTAGGGAATATAGAAATCCTCGATGCACCGCAAGTTAAACACACTCTTGATATAAGGCAGGGTGTCAGCGTAACATACCAAGCAATAGCGGTATAAAAAGAAAAAGAGCAGAAAACTCTGCTCATAAATAACGAAATATAGAAAACTAAGGCAAAAAGAAATCGAGTGTTCATAACTCAGATGTGTTATGAATACTCGATATGGTGCGGGTAACAGGGGTCGAACCTGCACGAATTAACATAAGATCCTAAATCTTACGCGTCTGCCAATTCCGCCATACCCGCATTTTTATTAAGTTTAAATTCGATGCAGATGCTAACGACTCTTGAAATCATTAGGTGCTGTGGTAAAATCTTACCTCGTAAGATTTTACCACAGTTTATTTGTTTTGTCAACAGTTTATTTATCGTCGTCAAGCTTGAGAACTGCCATAAATGCCTCGGGAGAGATCTGAACAGAGCCCAACTGGCGCATCTTCTTCTTTCCTTCCTTCTGCTTTTCAAGCAGCTTCTTCTTTCTCGTTATATCTCCGCCGTAGCACTTTGCAAGCACGTCCTTACGCATAGCCTTAACTGTCTCTCTTGCGATTATCTTTGAGCCGATTGCCGCCTGAATCGGTACCTCAAAGAGCTGGCGCGGGATATTATCCTTAAGCTTCTCGGCAATTCTTCTCGCTCTGCCGTATGCTTTTTCCTCGTGTACGATGAACGAGAGCGCATCTACCTGCTCGCCGTTAAGCAGAAAATCAAGCTTTACGAGCTTACTCTCAACGTAATCACCAAGCTCGTAATCGAGAGATGCGTATCCGCGCGAGCGGCTCTTGAGCGCATCAAAAAAGTCGTAGATTATTTCATTTAAGGGGAGGTCGTAGTGAAGCTCCACACGCGAGGTATCGATATATTTCATATCGAGGAACACGCCTCGTCTATCCTGGCAGAGGTCCATAAGACCGCCTACGTATTCGGTGGGGGTTATGATGTTGGCTCTGACGATCGGCTCATACGCTACGTCTATCTCGTCGGGCGTGGGGAAATTTGAGGGATTATCAATTCTCACCGTCTCGCCTGAGCGCTTCTTTACTTCGTATATAACCGAGGGTGCTGTGGTAATAAGATCAAGGTTGAATTCTCTCTCAAGTCTCTCCTCGATTATCTCCATATGGAGAAGTCCCAAGAATCCGCAACGGAATCCAAATCCGAGCGCGATAGATGTCTCTGGCTCGAATATAAGCGCCGCATCGTTGAGCTGGAGCTTATCGAGCGCATCACGAAGGTCTCCGTACTTTGCGCCGTCGGCAGGGTATATACCTGCGTAAACCATAGGCTGAACGGCTTTGAATCCGGGGAGAGCCTTATCTATTGGGTTATCGCAGAGAGTGACGGTATCGCCGACTCTCGTCTCTCCGATGCTCTTTATCGAAGCCGTGATATATCCAACCTCTCCTGCGGAGAGAACGTCGCACTTCTTGAGTCCGAATGCTGTCATATATCCTACGTCAACTACGTCAAAGGTTGCGTTATTACTCATAAGCTTTATCTTATCTCCGCTTTTTACCGAGCCGTCAAAGACTCTGACGTAAACTACAACGCCCAAATAGCTGTCATAGTAGGAGTCGAATATAAGAGCCTTGAGCGGAGCGTTTTCATCGCCCTTGGGCGCAGGAACGTCACGAACAACTGCCTCAAGCACCTGCTCTATGTTAAGTCCTGTCTTTGCGGATACCGCAGGGCAGTCCTCGGCAGGAATTCCGATTATGTCCTCGATCTCTCCACGAACGCGCTCAACGTCAGCGGAGGGAAGGTCTATTTTATTTATTACTGGCACGATCTCAAGGTTAGCGTCTACTGCAAGATATGCGTTTGCAAGTGTTTGAGCCTCGATTCCCTGAGTTGAGTCAACGACGAGCAGAGCTCCGTCGCAAGCGTTAAGCGAACGAGACACCTCGTAGTTAAAGTCTACGTGACCGGGGGTGTCGATAAGATTGAACTGATAGGTCTCACCGTCGGGGGACTTGTAGTCCATTCGTACCGCGCGCGCCTTTATGGTAATTCCTCTTTCTCTCTCGAGATCCATATTATCAAGAAGCTGTTCTTCCATCTCACGCTTGGATACCGCCTCGGTTGCCTCAAGAATTCTATCGGCAAGGGTGGATTTTCCGTGGTCTATGTGAGCTATGATGGAAAAGTTTCTTATACGGTTTTGCTTTTCGTTATTAGGCATTTTTATCTCCGTTTTTTTAAAAATTCACATACACATATATTATATAATATTTTTGCTGTTTTCTCAATAGTTTTTCGTATTTTTCTTTTTGTTTTAAAAAATATTGAAAAAAAGAGCGTTTGGTGGTATAATGTGGTTTAGTATGATAAAATTTGCGGCTTTTGAAAGGTGATGCGTAAATGAAAAAGATTTTAGCACTTATTTTGGCGATTCTTTTGGTATTTGCTTCGTTTGTTGCTTGTAACGATGATGAAATTCCGGAGAACGGTGATGCTTTTGAGGAAGATGATGATAACAGAGACACCAAACAGACCGAGGATACTGAAACCGAGAGTGAGTTTGAGTCTGAATCTGAATCCGAATCTAAATCCGAATCTGAATCCGAATCCGAAGCTGAATCCGAATCCGAATCTGAATCTGAATCTGAATCCGAATCTGAATCTGAATCTGCAACGGGAGACCTGACACAAGAGTGTGAGCATACGGATTATAACAAGAATCACTTCTGCGATGAATGTGGAGCAGATGTTGGAAGACATTTTGACTCTAGAAAAGATGATGATCATAGGTGTGATTACTGTGGCGAGAATTGGCTGACAACCTGCTATGATGTCGAAAAAGATCATGTTTGCGACGTTTGCGGTGAATATGTTGGAGTGCATGAGGATATAGAAACCGATAGAGATCACAGGTGCGATTATTGTGGTAAGGGAACCTTGAATCCCTGCATCGATGAGGATAAGGATCATTATTGTGACGTATGTTGGTTGCTATGCAGTGATCATTATGACAGTGATGGAGACAACGATCATAAATGCGATGATTGCGGTATAGAAGAGTTGACGCCTTGTCTCGATGAAAATAACGACCATAAATGCGATGAATGCGGCATAGGCGTTTCGTTGCCTTGTCGCGATGAAAATGAGGATTGCGTTTGTGATTATTGCAAAGCACAAATGGAAGACAATCATCAAGATAAGGAAAATGACGGGGATCATCTTTGTGACCGTTGCCGCAAAATTATAAGTGACTGTGCCGACGAGAATAAAGATCATTTTTGTGAAGAATGCGGAGAAAAAATCAGTGATCATACCGACGTTGCAAATGACGGGGATCACAAGTGCGAGCTTTGCGGTGAAGACGGTGTGTCGGAATGCTTTGATACCGTTTTTGATCATAAGTGTGACGAGTGTGACAAAATAATTTCTTATTCCGAAGGATTAACATATAAGTTGACAAATGATGGTACGGCTTATACGGTGAGTGGTATTGGAACTTGCACAGACCTTCATATAGTTATCCCTACAACGTATGAAAATCTACCGATAGTCGGAATAGGCTACGGAGCATTTACAAAATCTAAAATTGCAAGTGTCATAATGCTTGATAATATATCGAGCATAGGTCCGGATGCGTTCTCCTATTGCTCTTCACTTAGGAGTGTGACGATAGGTAAAGGTGTTAAGAGTATAGACTCAGACGCGTTCTATAATTGCTGGAAACTCAAGGTGAACATAGAGGATATAGCAGCTTGGTGCAGTATGTCGGTTGCGTCTTTCGACTCTAGTCCTATGTTTAGTTTGGATAATCTTTATTTAAAGAATTCTTCGGGGAAATACGAGATTGTAAAAGATCTTGTAATACCCGACGGTGTAACAAGTATATGTACCGCTGCGTTCGCCAATTGCTCTCAATTTACCAGTGTGACGATACCTGACAGTGTCAAGTGTATAGGTTCTTTTGCGTTCAATGATTGCACCGGACTTACAAGCGTGAGGATACCCGACAGCGTTGAGAGCATAGGCACTTTCGCGTTCAGTAATTGTGAGGGGCTTACGAACGTAACTATATCCAATAGTCTTGAATCCATGGGTGAGTATGCGTTTAGTAAGTGCACGGGACTTACAAGTGTGACGATAGGTGACGGTGTAACGAGCATAGGCGATGGGGCGTTCAATAAATGCACCGGACTTACGAGTATAACTATACCCAACAGTGTAACAAGCATAGGCTCAGAAGCGTTCTATAACTGCACGGGGCTTACGAGCGTAACTATAGGCAACGGTGCAACGAGCATAGGCTATGAAGCATTCTTTAATTCCGGTTATTACAACGATGAATCGAATTGGGAAAACGGGGTGCTTTATATAGGCGAATATTTAATAGCTGCAAAAGGAGATATAACAGGAGTTTATAGCGTAAAAGAAGGAACAAAGTTTATTGCGAGGCATACGTTCGACAGTTGCACGGGGCTTACGAGCGTAACGATACCTGACAGTGTAACGAGTGTAGGCGATTATGCGTTCTATAACTGCACGGGGCTTGCGAGCGTAACTATAGGCAACGGTGCAACGAGCATAGACGAGGGTGCGTTCTATGGTTGCACGGGGCTTACGAGCGTAACTATAGGCAACGGTGCAACGAGCATAGGCTATGAAGCGTTCTATGGTTGCACGGGGCTTACGAGCGTAACTATGGGCAACGGTGTAACGAGCATAGACAGGGGTGCGTTCGAATATTGCACCGGACTTACGAGCGTATATTATGATGGAGATATAGCATCGTGGTGCGCCATAAAGTTCTCCAACAACGTTTCTAATCCTTTGTATTTTGCAAAGAATTTTTATTTGAAGAATTCTTCCGGAGAATATGAGCTTCTTAAAAATCTCGTAATACCTGACAGTGTAACGAGTGTAGGCGATTATGCGTTCTATCGTTGCACCGGACTTACGAGCGTAACTATAGGTAACGGTGTAAAGAGCATTGGCTCTTGTGCGTTCGCTTATTGCAATAGCCTCACGAGCGTAACGATAGGAAGCGGCGTCACGAGCATCGGCTCTTCTGCGTTCGGATATTGCGAAGGACTTACGAGTATAAAATACCGCGGCACGGAAGAGCAGTGGAATGCTATTACCAAAGGCTATGATTGGAATTATAACGTTTTCACCACTTGTAAAATAACTTACAATTATACAGGTGAATAAAGAACAGCAGGCGGCAGAAATGCCGCCTTTAAAAATAGACTTGGTTGATTTTAAGTGGACAAATATTGCTGTTATTTGCTCTTTCACTTGACATATTACGTGAAAAATGGCAAAATATATTCTGTATGGGAATGCTTTGATTTTGGCATTTCTCAAGGTATTTCAATGGTTTTGGAAGGATTTTATTATGAGTACGAAAAAAGGCGCAGCGGTTATAGGATACGGAGGTATGGGTTCTTGGCATACTCGTCATATGTTGAACAGTGACGTGGTTGAGCTCAAGGGAATCTGGGATATCGACGAGGCAAGAAGAGTTGCCGCTGTTGAAAATAATATACACGCATATTCCTCTCTTGAGGATTTGCTCTCTGACGAGTCGGTTGAGCTTGTAACTGTAGCTGTTCCGAACGATGATCACAAGTCTCTTTGTATCAAGGCTATGGAGGCGGGCAAGAACGTTATCTGCGAGAAGCCCGTTGCAATGAATCTTTGCGAGCTTAAGGAGATGGTTGCGGCATCAAATCGCACCGGAAAGCTCTTTACAACGCATCAGAACCGTAGATGGGACGCTGATTTCATACTTATGAAGCAGGTATATGATTCGGGGGATCTTGGTGAGGTGTTCTCGATAGAGTCTCGAGTTCAGGGCTCTCACGGAATTCCCGGAGACTGGAGAAAGGAAGCCGTTCACGGAGGCGGAATGCTTCTTGACTGGGGCGTGCATCTTATCGACCAGATATTGCAGATGGTAAACGGAAAGAAGATAGAGAAGCTCTATTGCCGTTTTGATCATATAACGAACTATGAGGTAGACGACGGCTTCAAGCTTGATCTTTTCTTTGCCGATGGCCCCGTAGCTCACGTTGAGGTAGGAACCTCGAACTTTATCTCGCTCCCCAGATACTATATGGCAGGTACTAACGGAAGCGCAATCGTTCGCGGATGGGGTATGGATTGCGAGGTCGTTTGCTGTAAGAATTGGGAGGACAAGGACGTTGTTCCCGTGGTTACAGCAGCAGGTCTTACGAAGACTATGGCTCCTCGTTCAAAGGATACTCAGACCGAGTATACGCTTCCTTCTTCAAAGGGTGACGTTCACGACTTTTACAGAAACGTATGTCTTTCTATCGACGGTAAGGCAGAGCAGATAGTTACTCACGCGCAGCAGATAAGACTTATGCGTGTAATGGAGGCTTGCTTTGAGTCGGACAGACTCGGACTTCCCATAAAATTTGAGGACTGATTTTTAAAAAAAGTTTTTCACCAATAAATATCCTCCGACATACTATGGTAGCAGAGGGGCATAGCCTCTCAGACATCATAAGTTTTCGGAGGATTTATTTTATGAATAACTGCTTGTGCAATCTTTTTGGTGACGGTAGCTCCTGGTGGATCATTATAGCTATAATCGTAGTATTGTTCTGCTGCTGCGGTTAATTAAAAAAGAGAAGTGAAATAAAGGGCGGTGTCGCAAAAGCGACAGCGCCTGATTTTCTTTACTTTAATTCTGCAATCTCGTATATCAACCTCTCGGTTTTCTCCCAGCCAAGGCAGGGGTCGGTGATTGATTTTCCGTATACGTTCTCGCCTATCTTCTGCGTTCCGTCCTCGATGTAGCTCTCTATCATAAAGCCCTTGAAGAGCTTTTTGATGTCAGAGGAGAGCGAGCAGGAGTGGAGAACCTCCTTGCAGATTCTTATCTGCTCAAGGTATTTCTTGCCCGAGTTTGCGTGATTTGTATCAACGATAAGCGCAGGGTTTGCAAGACCTTTTTTGGTATACTCATCATAAAGATGAGCAAGGTCCTCAAAGTGGTAGTTCGGCATCGACTCTCCGTGCTTATTTACGTATCCTCTGAGAATTGCGTGAGCGAGCGGATTTCCGCTTGATACACACTCCCATCCGCGATAGAGGAAGGTGTGAGAGTGCTGCGCGGCGGTTATGGAATTGAGCATAACCGAGATATCTCCGCCCGTGGGGTTCTTCATACCAACGGGAATATCCATTCCGCTTGAGCAGAGTCTGTGCTGCTGATTTTCAACCGAGCGAGCTCCTATTGCAACGTAGGAGAGAAGATCGGAAAGATAACGGTAATTCTCGGGGTAGAGCATCTCGTCAGCGCAGAAAAGACCTGTCTCCTCGATAGCTCTCGTGTGCAAACGGCGGATAGCTATGATACCCTCGAGCATATCTTCCTTGGCATTAGGATTGGGTTGGTGAACCATACCCTTGTATCCGTCACCGGTTGTGCGGGGCTTGTTTGTGTAGATTCTGGGGATTATAAGGATCTCGTTCTTTACCTTTTCTTGAACTGCTGCGAGTCTTGATATATAATCGAGAACGGCATCCTCTCTGTCGGCAGAGCAGGGACCGATGATAAGTATGAGCTTATCGGACTTTCCCGTGAAAACGTCTGCGATCTCGGCGTCACGTTCTATCTTTTTCTTTGCGAATTCCTCTTTTAAGGGGTATTGCTCCTTGAGCTCCATTGGAATCGGGAGCTTGCGGATGAATTTGATGTTGCTTTGCATGATATTCACCTATGAATAATAAAAATAATGGATAGTAAAATTGTACCCCTTTTATCTTGATTTGTCAATGCATTTTGATAAAAAAGATTGACAAAATCATATTAAATGTATATAATTAAATAAAAGGCTTTTGGAGGTATATTTATGCAAATCTTTGATAAGATCGACGTAAAATCTCTTGAAAATTCGGTAAAGGCTATCGGTGACGATTGGATGCTTATAACCGTTGGTGATGCGCAGAATAACAAGGTAAATGCTATGACGGCAAGCTGGGGAACGTTAGGTGTTCTTTGGAACAAGCCGGTGTGCATCTGTTTTATAAGACCCGAGAGGTATACGTATAAGCTTTTGCAGGAGAAAAAGGAGCTCTCTATTGCTTTTATGGAGAAGGATATGCGCTCGGCGCTCACTCTTTGCGGAAGACAGAGCGGAGCCGATAGCGACAAGCTTTCTGCCTGCGGACTGACAACCGTTGAGCTTGACGGAACGCCCGTAATAGAGCAGGCGAGAACGGCTCTTGTTTGCAGAGTTATCTACGAGGGAGACCTTGAGGAGAGCGGATTTCTTGATAAATCCTTGCTTTCGAATTATGCAAACGGCGGTTATCACAGAATGTTCGTTTGCGAGATATTGAGCGCGTACAATAAAAAATAATAAAGGAATTTGAAAAATGGATATTTATTCGGATGTAAAGGCGCTTTGTGAGAGCGCAAAAAAGGCGTCAAAGACCTTGGCTTTGGCAAGTGAAACAAAGAAAAACGAGCTTTTGCAGACTCTTGCAAAGCTTTTGTGTGAGAATAGCGATGCTATTATAGAGGCAAATGCAAACGATTTGGCATCTGCTGAGTCTAACGGTGTGCCGAAGGCTATGCTTGACAGACTTATGCTTAACGAGGCGAGAATAAAGGGAATTGCCGATTCTCTTGTGAGCGTGGCTGCTCTTGACGATCCTATCGGAAAGGGTGACGTATGGTCAAGACCTTCGGGAATTTCTCTTCGCAGAATTCGTGTGCCGCTTGGCGTTGTTGGTATAATCTATGAGGCGCGTCCTAACGTAACGGTTGATTCTGCCGCTTTGTGCTTGAAGACCGGAAACGCCGTTGTTTTGCGTGGCGGTAAGGAAGCGATAAACACTAATAAGGCGCTTGTAGCCGTTATCAAGTCTGCGCTTGTTGAGTGCGGCTTTGACGCAGGCTCGGTTGAGCTTATTACGTCGACCGACAGAGAGAGCGCAAATGCGCTTATGTCGATGCGCGGATTGGTGGACGTTCTTATTCCGAGAGGCGGAAAGGGACTTATCAATGCTTGCGTTCAGAATTCTAAGGTGCCGGTTATCGAGACCGGTGCCGGTAACTGCCATCTTTATATTGATGCGAGCGCTGATCTTGACAAGGCTGTGAAGATCGCAGTTAACGCAAAGTGCTCTCGCCCCTCTGTTTGTAACGCTATCGAGACGGTTCTCGTTCACGCAGCTGTTGCAAACGAGTTCTTGCCAATGATGGCTGAGGCTTTTGCAAATTATAACGTTGATATAAGAGGCTGCGAGAGAGTTCGCGCGATAATCGATGCGAATGCTGCGACCGAGGAGGACTTTGCTACCGAGTATGACGATTACATCGTTTCGGTTGGCGTTGTTGATTCTCTTGACGAGGCTATCGAGCATATAAACAAGTACAGCACGGGTCACAGCGAGGCTATCGTTACCGAGAATATGAAGAATGCGGATGAGTTCTTGAGCAGAATAGAGTCGGTTGCAGTTTACGTGAATGCATCTACGAGATTTACCGACGGAGGCGAGTTTGGCTTTGGTGCAGAAATAGGAATTTCCACTCAGAAGCTTCACGTCAGAGGACCTATGGGACTTATGGCGCTCACTACCGAGAAGTATTTGATAGTCGGTGACGGAGCTGTAAGATAAGGAGAGATTATATGGCAAAATTATTGATATGCTCTGATATTCACGGAGATGCAGATACCGCAAAAAAGGTGCTGGAGGCGTTTGACAAGAGCGGAGCTGAGAGATTGGTTATCCTTGGCGATATACTTTACCATGGCCCGAGAAATGATCTTCCCGCAGGTTATGCGCCAAAGAAGGTTATCGAGCTTTTGAACGGATATGCAGGCAAGATATTGGCAGTGAGGGGAAATTGCGATGCCGAGGTCGATCAGATGGTTTTGAATTTCCCGATACTTGCCGATTATGCGTATATCGACGTTGATGGCTTGAGACTCTTTGTAACTCACGGTCATATTCATAATAAGGATACGGCAAAGCTTGGCGAGGGAGAGATCCTTTTACACGGTCACACTCACGTGCCGGTAGCCGAGCCCTTTGGAAACGAGAATTATTATATAAATTGCGGATCGGTGTCTATCCCGAAGGAGAACTCTCCAAAGAGCTATATTCTTTACGAGAACAGAACCTTCTCGTTTAGAACCCTTGAGGGCGAGGAATATAAGAGATTTGAAATGTGATAGAGCAAAATAAAGAGCGACTTGGCGTACCCGATACAGAGCGGGTGCGCCAAATTTTTATTGTCGACTCAATTTTCGGTTTATAGCCTCTCAATTATTGAGAGGTGGACAAAACGGCAAAAGCTTGGTATAATATAATTACAGACCGGTCAAGTAAGAAAATTAGGAGAATCGTTATATGACATTTGGACAAACGATAAAATCGCTTCGACGAGAAGCAAATATGACACAAGAAAATCTTGCAGAGCTTCTTTCTATTTCTCCGCAGGCGGTTAGCCGTTGGGAAACCGACGTTGCTATGCCCGACATTTCTTTATTACCGCCACTTGCCAATTTGTTTAACGTAACTACCGATTATTTGCTTGGAATGGAAACCTACCAAAAGGATTTGAGAAAAGCGGAATTCGATGAGGCGTTTTATCGATATTGGCAGCACGATGACAAGGAAAAGAACTATCAAATTGCTTTGCGTGCGGTTGCTGAGTATCCCGGAAATATGGAATACGTGGAATGGTTGGCATCAGCGGAATATTACGTTGCTATACCAAGCACGGATGATAATGAATATGCTCGTTTGCTTGAAAGCTCCGCAAAGCATTATAAATTGGTTATGGATAATACTAAGGATCCAAAGTTGTATTCAAGAGCATTGCACGGAATCGTTCTTTCGCTTGGGTGTAATAATAAAAAGGACGAGGCAAAACAATACGCTCTCTTAGAAGAGGACGAAGAGAAAAGAGACGAATTGCTTTGCTGGTGCTTGGAGGGGGAAGATCGCAAAAAGCATTGTCAGCATCTCACGAATACAAAGCTGAATGAATTTCTTTTTCAGGTGACCTTTGGACAAGAATCAATAGAAGCGTATGAAGCCGTTGAAAAAATACTGAACATTATGTTTCCTGACGGTAATTTTCAATATTATCATAATGTTTTGCAATACAATTCCATCAAAAAAGCCTTTTACTTTTGCAAAACTCAACAATATGATCGTGTGCTGGAGGAATTGAAAAAAGCAAGATATCACGCAGAAGAAATGACGAAAATAAGTCGTCAAAAGGTAGTAAAATTTACAGCTCCGCTGTTTTCGCTTGTCGAAGAAGATTTCCCCGCAACAGAGGTCGATATAACCGACGTTGATGATTTTATCCGCTGCTTGAAGAACAATAGTTGTTTTGATCCTATCAGGGATAAGGAAGAATTTAAGGCTTTGATAACGTTATAAATAAGCTTTATATTCATTTATATTCAAATGTAAAAAAGTTGCTCGTTAAAGGGTGATAAAAAATGAGTACGAACGTTTTGTTCGTACTCATTTTTTCTTTTTGCAAACAGCAATTTATCTTTTATTGCTTATATAAAATATGCAACAACTCCTGCGACAACGCCAAGGAGCATAACTCCGGCGAGCACGAGGCAGACAATTCTTGTGGTTTTTTTAGACATATAGTGTTCCTCTTTTCTTTATTTTACGTCGATGGATAATTGCAGAGTTGAAATATCCTCGTCAGGAATAGCGAGTCCCGATGCGGGTATCTTTAGCTTCTTGTAGCCCTTTGTGTAGGGTTCGGGAATAGAGTCGGTTGCAAAGGTAAGTCTGTCGTTTTTCTTCATAGTCATAAGCGTAACTCCGCCCGAGGTTCTCGTTGACTTTTGAGGAATAAGAGCGGTTTTTATAACTATTGCGCGCTCCGCGGAGCTCACGAGTAGGATATCAATAGGCTCCTTCTCGGATTCGTAGAATACTGCGCATATAGGCGATGCGGCGGAATATGCGTTGATAAGTTTACGTCTGTTGCCCTTGGTCTCGTAGCAGCTTGCGGGAACACGCACGCCCTTTCCGTTCTCAAAGATATATACGAAGTTTTCGTTTTCGGGATATCCTTGCTGTAATCTCATAAAGATCGGGCGCTCACCCTCTTCCATACCAAGCTTTGAGGGGAGGAATTCTCCCATTGCAGATGCCTTGCAGCATTCAAAATCCGCAACCTTTGCACGGAAGAGCTGACATTTATTCGTGACGAATATTATATCCGCAATATTCTCGGCATCGAAGGAATATGCAATCGAGTCGCCATCCTTGAGCTTCTGTTCGTCGTTTCCACGGAGTGACTGAAGAGTGATCTTCTTGAAATATCCTTCCTTGGTGAGGTAGAGACGAGTGTTAAAGTTCTCGATCTCCTCGGTTGCCTCATATTCAACTATATCGTCGGTGTGAATGATCTGAGAGCGTCTCGGCTGACCGTATTTCTTTTTGATTTCGGTGAGCTGAGAGGAGATGAGAGCCTTTATCTTGAGCTCGTCGGAGAGAATGTCCTCAATCTTTGCGATCTCTGCTTGAATGTTCTCTATCTCGTTTATGCGATTGATAATGTACTGCTTGTTAAGATTGCGGAGCTTGATTTCTGCAATGTATTCAGCCTGAATCTCGTCGATTCCAAAGCCCGACATAAGGTTGGGGATAACGTCCTCCTCCTTTTCGGTGTGGCGGATTATGCGTATTGCCTTGTCAATATCAAGCAGTATCTTTCCAAGACCCAAGAGAAGATGGAGCTTATCTTGCTTCTTCTTGAGATCGAAGGTAAGCTCTCTGCGCACGCAGAGCATTCTGAAATCGATCCAAGCCTTGAGGATGTCTATGATACCAAGTTGCATAGGCTGTGAGTTTACAAGCACGTTGAAGTTGCACTTGAAGCTGTCCTCAAGAGGTGTCAGCTTAAATAGCTTTGCCATAAGCTTGTCGGGGTCGGTGCCACGTCTTATATCGAGCGTAAGCTTGAATCCGCTGAGATCTATTTCGTCACGGAAATCTATGACCTCTTTAAGCTTTCCTTCCTTTACAAGCTCGGATATCTTGTTCAAGATTATCTCTATCGAGGTAGAGTAGGGTATCTGAATTATATCTATGCAGTTGTTTTCCTTGTCATAGTTATAGCGCGAGCGGATCTTTACCGAGCCGGATCCCGTCTCATAGACCTTTTGCATATCTGCGCGGTTGTATACTATTGCGCCGCCACCCGGGAAATCGGGGGCTTTGATTATATCAAGTATTTTATCGATCGATACCTTGGGGTTCTTAAGTATCGCTATCGTTCCGTCACATATCTCGGCAAGGTTGAACGAGCAGATGTTTGATGCCATACCTACGGCAATACCCATATTGGGTGTTACGAGAATGTTTGGGAATGTTGTGGGAAGAAGCACGGGCTCCTTCATTGTGTTATCGTAGTTGTCAACGAAGTCAACGGCGTCCTTGTCGATTCCACGGAAGAGCTCGGCACAAAAGCTGTCGAGCTTGACCTCGGTGTAACGTGATGCCGCAAAGCTCATATTCGAGGAGTATTGCTTTCCAAAGCTTCCCTTTGAATCTATAAGAGGGTGGAGAAGCGACTCGTTTCCGCGAGTGAGACGAACGAGCGTCTCGTATATCGCCATATCTCCGTGGGGGTTGAGCTTCATCGTCTGTCCTACGACGTTAGCGCTCTTTGTTCTGGGGCCTGTAAGAAGTCCCATTTTATACATTGTGTAAAGAAGCTTTCTGTGAGAGGGCTTCAGTCCGTCTATTTCCGGAATTGCGCGAGAAACTATGACGCTCATAACGTAGGGCATATAGTTTTTCTCTATAGTGTCGGTTATAAGCTGCTGTTGCACGGGCGCATAGACTATTTCAGATACGTCCTTTATGCTTGAGCCCTTTGATGCTTTAGAGGGCTTTTGCGTTTTCTTTGCCATTTGTTTTCCGTCCTTGTTTATATATATCTTTTGGTTAGATTTTCAGTACAGTATGCGCGGCGGCTCTTATCATTCTGTTGTAAAGAGCGAGTCCTAAGCCGTCCTTGCAGGGAAGGTGCGCATATATTTTATCGACGTCAAGCTTATCTGCCTCTCTGAGGGCAGAAAAAAGCCTTTTTGCTTGCATTTGAAGATCGCTTGCATTACCGACGTCTATTATCTTTTCGCTCTCCAGAGAGGAAATTTCCTCGCTGTAGGCAAGTATTGCGCAATTCTCCATTCTTGCTGCGTTGATTAAAAATTCTGTCACGTCATCTGCATTTCCATCTATGAGAATAAGTTCTGCCTTGGGGGCGTAGTGCTTATATTTCATTCCGGGGGAGAGGGGGCGCTCGTTTTCCTTTAAGCTCTCCGTTACCGCCGGCGCTATACTTACGTTGTCGCAGACGCAGGTGAGAGCATCATATGTGATAGCGCCCGGGCGCAAGAGCGTCAGCGAATCTCCGTCGATCTTGACGATGGTGGATTCAAGTCCGATCTCGGCATTGCCACCGTCGATTATAGCGTCGATCTTGCCGTTGAGGTCGGATATTACGTGCTCTCCGCTGGTGGGAGAGGGACTGCCTGAAAGATTTGCCGAGGGAGCGGCTATCGCCACTTTTGCGGCATCTATCAAGGCTCTTGCTATCGAGTGAGATGGACAACGTAGAGCAACCGTGTCAAGACCGCCCGTGACTGCCGAGGGGATTATATCGCGCTTTGGCAGAATAACCGTCAAGGGCCCCGGCATAAATGCATCTGCGAGCTTGTAATAGAGCTCTGAGGTGTATGAGTAGAGCTCTGCATCCTCAGGCGATTTTATGTGAATTATAAGCGGGTTGTCCGAGGGTCTGCCCTTTGCCGTATATATTTTTTTTGCAGCGTCTGCATCTGTGGCAATAGCGCCAAGTCCGTATACCGTCTCGGTAGGGAAGGCAACCAGACCGCCCTTGCAAAGAATCCTTGCGCAGAGGTCTATTGCCGATGCATCGACGTTGTTTTCGTCTATTGTAAATGTTTGAGTTTGCATATTTTAATGCCTTTTCTTTTTTATTTATGCGCCTTGATTTTTGAGCTTCTCTGCGGTATCTGCCGTGATGAGCGCATCGATCATAGCGCTGATATTTCCATTGAGGAATGACTCAAGCGAGTAGAGTGTGAGTCCTATTCTGTGGTCGGTTATGCGCCCCTGCGGATAATTGTAGGTGCGTATACGCTCGCTTCGGTCTCCCGTTCCGACCTGGCTCTTTCTGTCGGAGGCAATCTTCTCGTTCTGCTCGGTGATCTTTATATCGTAGAGCTTGGTTTTGAGCATCTTGAGCGCCTTGTCACGGTTTTTGAACTGACTGCGCTCCTCCTGACATTCGATGATTATTCCCGTGGGCTTGTGAGTCACTCTGACGGCGGATTCAGTCTTGTTTATGTGCTGACCGCCGGCACCGCTTGATTTGCAGGACTCAACTATTATGTCGGCAGGGTTTATCTCAATCTCAACGTCCTCTGCCTCGGGGAGAACGGCAACCGTTGCGGTTGAGGTCTGTATTCTTCCTTGAGATTCGGTTTCGGGCACTCTTTGAACTCGGTGAACGCCACTCTCGAACTTGAAACGTGAGTAGGCTCCGTCGCCCTCTATCATAAAGGTGACCTCGCGAAATCCTCCAAGCTCGGTTTCGTTTGCGTTCATAAGCGAGATTTTAAAGCCTGCGGTCTCTGCGTACATAGTGTACATTCTGTAAAGTACAGCCGCAAAGAGCGCTGCTTCCTCGCCGCCCGCACCGCTTCGTATCTCGACCATAACGTTTTTATCATCGTTGGGGTCTCTTGGAAGGAGGAGCACCTTGAGCTCCTCAAGAAGGGGATCGATTTTAGCCTTTGCCTCCTTGTATTCTGCCGATGCGAGCTCTCGCATCTCGGCATCAAGCGGCTCATCAAGCATCTCCTTAAGATCGGAGACCTCCTTGTCTGTGGCTTTATATTCACGGAATTTTTCGATGATAGGAGTCAACGCCTTGTATTCCTTCATCAAAGCCGTGTATTTTTCCTGATTTGAAAATATTTCGGGCGATGCGAGTTCTTCTTCTATCGAAAGATATCGCTGTTCTGCGTCCTTAAGCTTTTCTAACATATATTCCTCTTAGTTTTGATATTAGTCAAAGTTATAAAATGCGCGGATGGCTCTGTGAGTTTCGTAAACGTCAACCTTTGCGGCAAGCTCGTAGGGAGCGTGCATAGCAAGGAGCGGAACGCCAAGATCGATGGTCTCGATATTGTGCTTTGAGATATACTTTGCAACTGTTCCGCCGCCGCCTGCATCGACCTTGCCAAGCTCAGCCGATTGCCAGGTAACGCCATCCTTTTCCATTGCGGCTCTGAGCCACGCGATAAATTCTGCGTTTGCATCGTTGGTATCGTATTTTCCGCCCGAGCCCGTGTATTTCGTAAATACGGCTCCGTAGCCTACGAACGCCGAATTCATCTTTTCAAACACCTCGGGGAATGTGGGATCAAAGCCTGCGCAAACGTCTGCCGAGAGACACTTTGAGGTTGCTCTCATAAGTGCGCTTGATACCGAGAATGCCGATGCTATCTCGTTCATAATGTCAAGCATAATATCGCTCTGCATACCGCTTGCTCCGTCGCTTCCCGTTTCCTCCTTGTCAGCAAGGATGCACATAAGCGAGTGGGGGCTGTCAAGAGACTCTATAAGAGCGGTGAGAGAGGGGTATGCGCAAACTCTGTCATCGTGTCCGTAGGAGCCGATGAGTGCTCTGTCAAATCCTACGTCACGAGCTTTAAGAGCGGGAACTGCGCAGAGCTCAGAGGAGAGGAAATCCTCCTCGCAGATGCCGTATTTCTCATTTATGAGCTTGAGTACTGCGGTCTTTACGCTCTCGTCATCCTCTTCGTTGTTCGGAATATTTCCGAGTACAACGTTGAGCTGCTCACCTTTGATTCCCTCTGAGAGAGAAAGCTTGCTCTGCTCTCTGCCAAGGTGGGGGAGAAGGTCGGTGATATAGAATATAGGATCTGAATCGTCTTCGCCTATGCAGATGTCTATAGCTTTGAGGTCCTTGGTGATAACTACACCGTGGAGCGCGAGGGGAGTTGCTACCCACTGATATTTGCGTATTCCGCCGTAGTAATGGGTCTTGAAGTAAACGAGACCGCTATCCTCGTACATAGGGCACTGCTTGATATCAAGTCTTGGCGCATCGATGTGAGATGCGGTTATGCGGAGTCCCTTTGATATCGGTTCTGAGCCTATTGTGAATACGAAAAGATTCTTTCCGCGATTGTTGTAATAAAGTCTGTCTCCGACGTTTATCTTATCGCCGAAGTGATACTCGCGAAAGCCGTAGGGCGTGAGCATATCGATTGCAACGCGAACAGCTTCACGCTCGGTTTTTGCATTGTTGAGAAAGCTTTTGTAGCTCTCTGCATATTCAAATGCGCAGGTGAGGTCTGCGCCGTTTCTTTTATAAACACTTTCTTTTTTGTAGCTAAGATTATTACTCATTTTACACTTACTCCGTTTCTGTAATATTCGTTTTTATAGTATTCGATGGCATCGCTGACATCCTCAAAATAGTCCTCTGCCGAATCGAGTGGTATCTCTTTTAGATTTATTCCGTCGGTTGAGTATTTTCCGCTGCTCAGCCATTCCGTTACAGCGCTCTCTCCCGCGTTGTAGGCTACGATTGCGGTATCCCAGCTTTTGTATCTGTTAAAAAGATATCTGAGATAGTAGGTGCCGTAGCGGATGGATACGTCGGCAGATGCAAGGCTGCTTTGTGTGATATCCTCGTCAAGATGCTCGGGCGAGGATAGCCTTTTTAGTGTTTGCGGCGATACGTGCATAAGCCCCTGCGAGCCGTCCTCGTATCTCGTACCGATTTCAAACTTGCTGTCGGTGGCAATCACTGCATAGATAATATACTCGGGGACGTTGTACTCCGATGCGTATCTCTCGACTTGCTCGCTGTATTCTATAGGATGGCTCGAACCTTGAATGAGCGAGATACACAGATTTATAAGAAGACTTAAAACTATCGCACCGAGAATGATAGATACGAGTATAATAGTTCTTTTTTTGTTGGTCATAAGGTCTTTTGTATTGCGGATATTCCCATAGCGCAGATAAGCCTCTCGGCTTTTTTTCTAAGATCTGCAAGGTTTGAATCGTTTACGATAACGTAATCAGAGCGATCGTAGTAAAACTCGTCGTTCTTTTGCGCCTTTGTTCGAAGGAGAGCGTCGTCAAGACTGATGCCGTCACGCTCCGCAATGCGCTCTATGCGCACGCTTTCGGGCGCTATTACCGATACCGTCATATCGCAGATAGAATCGAGTCCTGCCTCAAAGAGCGTAGGCGCATCGATAACCACGAGGTGCGCGCCGCTCCTCTCAAAATCCTTGGCAATTTCGATAACCTTTCTTGACATAATGGGAAGGACTGCACCGTTGAGCTTGTCAAGATTTTCCTTGCTTGTGAAGACGTGCTTTGCAAGCTTTTTTCGATCGAGTCCTCCATCCTCAAGAATAAAATCGTCTCCAAACGTATCTTTTATAGCGTCGAGTATTTCCGATGGGGGAACGAGAGAGGCGTGGTATAGCTCATCTGCATTTATGCAAGGATGTCCGAGCTTCATAAGCATTTCCGAAAATATTGTTTTTCCTGCGCCCGACTGACCTGTGAGTCCGAGTATTTTCATGAGCCCCTCCTTTTTGATTTTTCTTGATTTTTGCGAAAAATATACAAATATATATAATATTTCAAATTATATTATAACTTATTTTTGCTTTTTTTTCAATAGGCTTTGCAAGTTTTTTAGAGCTTTCTGAAGAAAGTCGCCATAAGTTTAAAAAGTGTGTTGAAAAACCTTTGAAAAAATAGTATAATATAATTGAAAAATGCTTTGAGTGAGGTAGGTATGCAGAGATATAGTATCCTTCTTTTTGATGCGGATAGAACGCTCTTTGATTTTGATATGGGCGAGACCCTGGCGCTCTGCGAGGCTCTTGAGGCGCTTTCTGTCAAGGTGAGCGCAGAGATGCTCTCCGCATATAAGGAGATAAACGATTCTCTGTGGAAGGCTCTTGAGCGAGGAGAGATTGACCGAGAGACTCTTAAGGTGAAACGATTTGAGATGCTTGCGGAGCGTTTTTCTCTTTCTTGCGACGTGCGCTGTCTCTCTCAAAGTTATATCTCGCATCTTTCGGAGAAGACCTGCCTTATTGACGGAGCGCAAGAGCTTTTGTCGGCGCTTTTTGGCAAGGCGAGAATGTATATCGTGACAAACGGAGTTGCGAGAGTGCAGCGAAGAAGATATGAGCTCTCGGAAATATCCCAATATTTTGAGGATATATTTATATCCGAGGAGATAGGCGCAGATAAGCCCGATCCTGCATTCTTTGAGCACGTTTCGAGCAGAATCGAGGACTTTTCCTCCGAGGATGCCTTGATAATAGGGGATTCTCTAACCTCGGATATAAGTGGAGGCATAGCCTTTGGAATCGATACCTGCTGGTTCTCACCGAAAGGGGCGGATAGCGGAAATATTCGTCCTGCCTATACGGTAAGGGCGCTTGCGGATGTTTTAGATATAGTTTTAGGGGGAGAATGAGGCTTTGAAGGAATTTAAGAGTGCTTTGGTAGAGCGTGGTATAGATTGCAGAGCCGATGAGTGTGTTGCACGCTATTCTACCTTTAAAATAGGCGGTGTTGCCGAGCTTGCTGTTTTTCCGTCGAGCGCGGATGAGCTTTGCTTCGTTCTTTCGCAGGCGGATAAATGTAAGGTGAAATATGAGGTTATAGGAAACGCATCGAACATACTGTTTGCCTTTGATAAATATCACGGAGTGTTAATTTTCACCTCGGGGCTCTCGGAGTGTGCCGTTGACGGAAACAGAATCTATGCAGGGGCGGGCGTGACCTTGCCTTATCTTGCGTCTGTGGCAAAGAACGCATCCTTGTCGGGATTTGAATTTGCCTGCGGAATTCCGGGGCGTGTGGGCGGCTCGGTTTATATGAATGCAGGGGCGCACGGAGGCGCTATAGCCGACGTGCTTGAATACAGTGATGCTTTTGATATCGAGCAGGGCAGAAGGATTCGAATTTACGAGCACGATTTTGGATACAGAACGAGCGTGTATATGAAGAACAAATCTCTCGTGTGTCTTGGAGCGTCCTTTAAGCTCTCGCCCTCGAGCGAGGCTGATATAGCCGAGAAGATGCGTCAAAATTCCGAGAAAAGAAAAGCCTCCCAGCCGCTTGAGTATCCAAGCGCAGGAAGCTATTTTAAACGCCCTGAGGGCGACTTTGCGGGCAGACTTATAGAGGTAAGCGGACTTAAGGGCGAGCGCGTTGGCGGCGCCGAGGTATCGGTAAAGCACGCAGGGTTTATTATAAATCGCGGAGGCGCAACGTATTCCGACGTGCTTGCGCTCGAGGAAAAAATAAAGGAAAGAGTTATGAGCGATTACGGTGTTATGCTTGACCGTGAGGTAAGGCTTATTGAGGATTGAAAATGTCATTTACAAAGGAGATAATCGAGGAGCTGTCCGTTCTTGAATACGATAAGACCTGCTGCAGAAAGGCTTTGTTGTTCGGACTTTTCTTTGGTGCGGAGCGAGTTGAAAAGAAGCTGGTTTTTGCTGAATTTAAGACCGAGAACAGCGCAAAGCTTGCCGTTGATATATTAAAGCGACAGTTTGCCGCCGAGCCTGAGATGCGTGAGATAAAGCGCGCGGGCAGATGCTTCTTTGGCGTTAGTGTAAATTCTAAGGCAATAGCGAATTACATAGATGTAATAAGTCTTGAGGAGCAAGCGGATGACGGCGCGCTTGAGCGTGCGGTAGGCTTTAGATGCCCTGCGTGCACAAGAGCTTTTTTGGCAGGCGCGTTTATTTCAACGGGTAGCGCTCTTGCACCCGAGAAGAGATATTCGCTTGAATTTTCTATAAAGGGAGAGGGTAGAGCAGAGCTATTATCCCGTCTCCTTTGTGGAAGCGTAGGCTCGCCCGGATGTGTTGACCGTAGAGGAAGAATTGGACTTTATTATAAGGAAAATGAGATGATAAGCGATATTTTATCCTATCTTGGCGCAAGTCAATCGGCATATCGAGTTATTAACGCCTACGTTGGACATGCTATAAAAAATCAAGAAAACAGAGCTACCAATTGTGTGCTTTCCAATATAAAAAAGTCGGTTCAGGCAACGAGAAAGCAGATTGCAGCTATAGAAGCTTTGAGAGAATCGGGACGTTTTGATATGCTTGACGAGGACCTCAAATATACGGCGCGGCTTAGGTGCGAGTACGATTCAGTATCGCTCTCCGAGCTTGCAGCTTTGCACGATCCGAGTATATCGAAATCGGGACTTAACAAACGTCTTGAAAGGATTCTTGCTTTTGCGCAAGAGGAAGAATAAAATATAATTAAACCGCCGCATCGTTTATGTAACGATGCGGCGGTTATTGTATTTTTAAAATTGTTTTATTGAGCAACAACAGAGGGAAGTGCATCGCACAAGAAGTCGAAGCTCTTTCCGTTTGATGTGTAGAAGATCTTGCTTGCTTCACCGGTCTCGAAAACAGCATATCCCTGTTTGCCTGCGCCCATAGTGATTCTGGGAGCCTGATTGGGGGTGTAGTCTTCAAAATCTGCAGTCTCGGGTCTGGATCCGTTGGTAGAAGAATATACCGCGGTGGCTGTTATTCCGTTTGCATCTGTTGTCGTCTCTGTGAAGTAGATTGTGTTTACTGCAATGAATATCGATGCTGTATCTACCTTAACAGAAAGGAGCTCGGGCGAGGGGGAAGTAGAAGCGTCTACAAAATAGAGGGAGAGAACGTTGTCTTTGTTATTCTCTTTAACGAGCACGTAAAGGTCGCTCTTCTGGGTAATGTAGAAATCTGCAATCTCTCCGTTGGGAGGCATATCTTCGTGCTTGTCGAATTTCTTGGAAGAGAGTGAAACTCTCTTAAGACTCTTGGTGGTTGCATCTATGTAGTAGAAATACTTTCCGTCGGGAGAAAATTTTCCGGTAGTAGGAGCTACAGATACACATTCCATTTTGCTATTGAGGAAGCAGGTCTTTTTGCCTGTTGTGTTGGTGATAACGTTGTTATCTGCCTCTTCATCCTCGTCATCGTCATCTTCGTCGGGATCGGTATTATCCGTAACGAACGAATCCTCAACCTCGAAGTAAGAATCAAGAAGCGAATCCTCGAAGAGTACTTCGGGATCGTAATGAACGGAAGTGAAGATTCCTGTTCCGATAGCCGTTGCAGAATCATCGCCTATTTCGTAGAAATACGAGCTAATAGTTCCGTCACTTGCTTTGGTAGCGAGAATTACCTGATCTCCATCTACGTTGGTAGCGGTTATACCGTCGTCATATATGTAGTTGGAAATACCCTGAATCTGTTTGAAGTCAGCTTTGTCATCGGATATGTTGAAATATGCAAAGCCCTTTCTTTCCAAGGTCGTTACGTATACGTATTCTCCATCTGCAGAGGAATGGATTGGGATGAATCCCGTTGCAATCGTCTTGTTTTGCGATTTCTTGTATTGCTTCAATTCTATTGTCGCAGTACCGTCTACGGCTACAGCGGGAATTGTGAAGTATACTGCGGATCCATCGGGAACAATTACAAAATTGGATGCGTTTTCATCACCGGTTACGGTGTTGTCATCGCCTTCGCCCTTGAAGCAATAGATTCCGTTCATGTCTGCGGCTTTATAAATTACGCAGGGGGTGAGGAGAGATTTTTTCAAAATCTCTTTTACTTCAGTTCTTCCTGACGGTATCAGTTCTTCGTCTTCAAGAATATATATCTTCGAATTGCCGGAGGCAAGCTTTTCAGATACGTACGCAAAGGTGTTGTTGTCTGCAACCTCAAGCGTAATTTCATTTACAAACTTGTATTCGAGCTCTTCTCCATCTACTGCTATGCGCCAGTTTCCGTCAGCATCCTGATAGGTGATATATACCGCATCGGATTTTTTCATATTTGAACCGGGAGCGTTTATTATTGCAACGACAATAGCTATTACGATAACAACAGCAACGATTGCGATTATCGCATAGACAAAAGGCATGAATCGTTTGTTTGATTTGTGAGCAGTACGCTCATTTTTTTGAGGAGCGTTCTTCTTAGGAGCGCCGTTTTGAGCGGTTTTTTTCTTTGCGCCGCCCGAGGGGTTTGAAGAGTAGCTTCCGAAATCATCTTCTTTAGCGTTCATAAGAGAAATGCCTTCTCTTTCTGCGCTTGATTTACTCTTCGCTCCTTGGTATCCTGCGTGTGCAACAGCAGGAGTAAGGTTGTTTTTAAAGAGCATATATACCTCCTTGAATGCGTTTGTGCACTAATTATAATAAATTACAATTTATTATATCATAATGCGCCGTGTTCTGCAATATATATTATGCAAAAAAATATGAACAAACTGTAAATAACCTTCAAAAAAACACAATATGTTGTGTCGAAAGAGGTGGAAAGATAGCTTATTTTGCGCTTTGCGCTTTTTTGGCTTTTGCGAATATCACACGGTGTGCATATATTTTTTTAGCTGCGCATATGATTTACCAGAAACCGTTTGCAAGGGAGGTTGAAAATCAGATGTGTACAGAAAAAAGAGCTTTTTCCGAAGCGAATAAAATGGGGATTTTAGAGGTGCTGTTTCGGTATTTTACAGAACCTGTTGTGCGTGAAATGAAAAAAATAGAGGCGTCTTTGTTTTGCACGGAGCATATCGAGGAAATACGTTTGAGGCGGGACAAGCATATTTTTGTCACTGTTGGGGGTAGAGGAATTAAACGTAACGTGTCTTTGCCGTATGTGGTGAGCGAAAAAGAACTTTGCGCGATATTTAACAGAATGTGCGACGGGTCTCTTTATGCTTATAGCGAAAGCATAATCAGGGGGTATATTTCTCTTCCGTGCGGTGTGCGAGTCGGCGTTTGCGGACATGCAAGCGTTGAGGGTGGAAGAATAATCGGTGTTTATGATATAGCGGGTTTAAACGTGCGAATACCCCGCATTGATATAGGTGTGGACGAGTCTTTGCTAAGAAAGGTAGTATCACATGCGAAACGTGGGCTTGGAACCCTGATATTCTCACCTCCTGCGCAGGGGAAGACTACCTGCCTTAGGGCTATTGCGTACGAGCTCTCAAGTAGAGAGCTTATGAGAACGTCGGTTATCGACACTCGCGAGGAGCTTTCTTTGATGCCCGACAACAAGCGTCTCACGCTTGACGTCTTTTCCGGTTATCCAAAGGCGGAGGGGATACGTATGGCAACGCTTTTTATGAACCCCGAGGTGGTTATATGCGACGAGATAGGCAGCGAGGAGGAGGCTCTTGCTATAGCAGATGCGCAAAATTGCGGTGTTCCGCTTATTGCTACGACTCACGGTGCAGACGTCTATTCTCTCTTGCGAAGACGAGGGATAATGACTTTACATAGGGCTCGCGCCTTTGGTTCGTACGTGAGAATACGGATAGGCAACGGTGGACTTGAATACACCGTTTACGAATGGGAGGACGTGGAGGCGTGCTTTGCAAATAATAGGTGCTTTACTGATACTTTGTAGCGCGCTGCTAATAGCGTGGAGAATAGTTGCGGATATAGATGCAACTCTTGAGCGGACGTGCGCTTTGAGAGGCGTGCTCGAGCACGTGAAGAACATGATTGAATGTTATGCTCTGCCGATAGGTCAGATATTTGAGAGGATAGATCCGTCTATGCTGAGATCATGCGGTTATTTTGGCGAGGCGCCGCCAAAGGATCTTTCGGAATTTATTGAAAAAACGGATATTTTGGACAAGGAGACTCTTGATATATTTTCTGCCTTTGCAAAGGATTTTGGAAAGGGATACCGTCAGGACGAGCTTTTGCGGTGCGGAAGCTTTTTGGAAAAGATACGATCTCGTGAGCAGAAGATGTATAAGGAGTCGGCAAAAAAGAAAAGGGTCGTATTAACGGTTGCCATTTGCTCTGCGCTTACGGTGGTGATTTTGTTGATATGATTTTGTCTGTGGGAGGAAAAGGAATTGGAAATCGGACTTATATTGAGGATTGCAGGGATAGGCATACTTGTCTCGGTGGTATCCTCCATACTTTCAAAAAGCGGAAAGGACGAGCAGGCTATGCTTGTCACGGTTGCGGGTATTGTTGTGGTTATGCTTATGCTCGTTGAGGAAATAGGCGGACTTATCGAGAGCGTCAGAACTATATTCGAGCTTTGAGGTGGCGGCAATGACGGTCTTGTTGCGCGCAATAGGCATAGCTCTTGTTTCACTTGTTGCAATCTTTGTGCTTGGGGGGCACGGGAGCGGGTTTAAAAGCTTTATTAAGGTTGCGGCGTGCGTCCTGATCTTTTCGCTCGTTGCAACCGAGTTGGCAAGGGGTATAGATGCGATAAGAGACATATATCTTGACATAAAAGTCGAAAATGAGTTTCTCTCCGAGGCGCTCTCGGTGATGATAAAGGCTCTTGCTATAGCGCTTATTGGGCGTGTGGGTTCGGATATTTGCAAGGAGTGCGGAGAAAGCGGACTTGCTCTTGGGATAGAGTCGGTGTCGGGCGTGGTAATATTCACGCTTTCTCTTCCTATTGTGAGCTCGATACTTGAGTTTGCATCGGACGTTCTTCGCATGGGAGAGTGAGGTATGGACGTGAAAAGATGTATTGTGAGGATGATTGCGGTTTGTGTGGTATCGGTATTTGCCTTGTTCTCGTTTTCTTTTTCCGCTTTTGCCGATGAGAGGCAGAGTGGTATACCCGAGGAGGAATGGGACGAATTTTTGGATTCGGTGCCGCCCGAGGCCCTGGAGTATTTTCCGGATGGCGGATTTGCGGAGGTTGAGGAATATTCCAACGCCGTGAGTGAGATGACCTCTCCGTCCTACGTAGTGGATGTGATTTTCGAGATGCTTGGAGTAGAGGTGAAGGGCGCATTTAAGCTTTTGTTTTTGCTTATTGGTGTTATTTTGATTTCCTCGGTGATTTCAGCGCTCGCTAAAATGGCGGACAACCCTACCTTGAGAGCGGTGATGAGGTATTGCTCGCTCGGTGCTGTGTTTGCATCGGTGGTCTATGTTTTTTACGGACATTTCGAGAGACTTGAGCTCTTTTTCGAGAGAATATCGGCTTTCTTTAACGGAATGATTCCGGTTACGGCAAGTATTTGGGCTCTTGGTGGAAACGTAACTACGGCAAGTGCGGGGAGCGCCACGCTTTATTGTTTTCTCAACGTTTTTGAAAAGCTTTGGGCGGCAAGCGCAATTCCCGTGACGACTCTCGTTATTATGCTCGGTTTTTGCAACGTGCTTTGCAGTGATTTGAAGACCTGCAGGATAGTTGGTAGCATAAAAAAGATATACGGGTTCTTTTTGGGGATATCGATGACGCTTTTGCTCTCTTCGCTTGCGGCACAGACTGTTCTTTGCGCGGTTGCCGACAGCGCCGCTGCGCGTACGGGACGTTTGGTGAGTAGCACGTTGATTCCGGTTATCGGCGGAAATCTTGGGGAGGCGCTCAGAACCGTTGCAAGTAGTGTGGTATATCTCAAGGGGATATTTGGCGTGGGCGGAATAGTGGTGATCGCACTTTTGACTCTGCCTGTGGCTCTGACGATCTTGCTTGCAAGATTTGCGTTTGGAATAAGCTCGGCTTTTGCGGATATTTTGGGGTGTGAGGAGGAATCGAAGCTGTTGTCGGTTTTTTCTGACGCGTACGGATGCGTGCTTGCAGTGGTGTGCGGTGTTGGAATGATGTTTGTTTTAGCTCTGTGCATTTTTATGAAAACGGCTGTGGCTGTGGCGTGAGGTGACTTTATGAGAGAGTATTTTTTGGGGCTTATTCTTTTTGCGTTCTTTGGCTCGGTTATTCTTTCTGTTGCGCCTCAGGGGCTTGGGAGAAAATATCTCAGCTTCCTTTGCGGTCTTTGCAGTGTTGGTTGCATAATGTTTCCGCTTGCTTCGTTGACGTCTGACGGTGGCGCTGAATCTGTTAAAGCCTTGTTTGAAACGTCTGATGAATATGAGGAGAACGCTGTTGAAATATACAATTTATATTTGGATGATGCTGTTATAAAAAATGCCGAAGAAAGTCTAAAAAACGAGATAATTGCTGAAATGAATGCTGGTGTAAATGATTTTGATATCAGTATAAGATTGGAAAAGAATAGTGATGAATTTTACACAAAGTCGGTGCTGGTGACTTTTTACCCCTCGGGGTATGATCTTGACCCTCGAAAAATAGAAAAAATATGCTCATCAAGGCTTGAATGTTCTTGTGAATTCTTTTATGATATGTGATGGAAAATATAAATTTATAAAATTTATTATCGATAAAACAAAATGAGAGGTGAAAAATATGCCGTCGAAAAATACAATTTCAAAGCTGTTGGCATCTAAGAAAATATACCTTCTTATAGGCGTGCTTTTCGTAGGAGTTTTGCTATTAGCTTTTGGTACGGGGAAAAGTAATGAGACCGCGAAAAACGAGGGCGGAATAGAGACTCTTGACCCTGATCGATATGCCGAGCAGATAGCCGAGCAGGTCGAGGAGCTTTGCAATAAGATAGACGGTGTTAGCGGAGCTTATGCGGTAGTCACGCTTAAAGGGGGATATCAAGCTATGTATGCGACAGATAGTCAGATATCGAATAGTACAAATAAGAATCAAATTGTAATAGTTGGAAGCGGATCTGAGGAGCAGGCGATACTCAAAGGCTATACGTATCCCGAAATTGCAGGTATAGGTGTGGTTTGTCGGGGCGGTGACGGATACGCTGTTAAGAACAAGATAGTGACGCTTATTTCCTCTACGTTCAATTTGAGCACGAATAAAATTTTCGTAGTTGGTTCTTGATGGTATATTTTCGGATTTTTGAAAATATATATGTACCGTAGTGAAAAACGAAACTCTGGAGGAGAAATTTTATGAAAAAAGAATCTTTTTGGGAGAAAACAGGAAACTTTTTCTCAAAGCTTGGCAAGAAAAATCTCGTTATAATCGGTTCCTTTGCTGTGGTAGCTGTTGCCCTGATCATAGGAATATCGGTCTATAACAGATCAGATGATCCCGGATTTGATTACAGTCAGGGCTCGGGAATGCAGGATGCGGGGGCCGATCAGAGCGGTGAGAGTGAGAAAAACGATAGCTCTGATAGCGTTGACACCTATTTTTCAAGCGTAGAGCTTGATCGCAAGCGCAGCCGTGATGAGGCTCTTGAGGTTTTGCAAGGCGTAGTTGATGACGTTGCGTCCTCGGAGGAAACGAAGAACAATGCGCTGGCACAGATAGCGGCAATCGCAAAGGTTATAGAGTGCGAGGCAAATATCGAAACGCTTATTGAGGCTAAGGGATTTGCCGAGTGCGTTGCCGTTATCAATGATGACAGCGCAAGCATCGTTGTGAAGAGCGACGGCTTGCAGGCGGCTCAAATTTCTCAGATAAATGAAATAGTTTACGAGCAGTCGGGCATCTCCCCTGTAAACGTAAAAATAATTCAAAGATAAAACAGAACTAAAAGCTCTCCTCATGCATACACTTTTAGAGTAGTGATTATGCAAAAGGAGGGCTTTTTGTGTCTGATTTGAAGAATAATAAAGAGTTTGCGTTTTTTGCGGCGGCAAACAGCGGTGAGGGGTTTGTCAGTTTTTTTGATAAAATATTCGATACCGAAAAATTGTCAAGGCGGTACCTTATAAAAGGCGGTCCCGGTACGGGGAAGAGCACGTTTATGCGAAAGATTGCTTCGGTTGCCGAGAGCTCCGGAGCTTTTGTTGAGTATTATCACTGCTCATCCGATCCGTCCTCACTTGACGGTATAATTATTGACGGTAGTGTTGCTCTGATCGATTCAACGGCACCTCATGCGCTTGAGCCTTATATTGTTGGCGCTAAGGATAGCATCGTTGATCTTGGTGCGTTTTGGGATGAGGGAGCGCTTGCTGAGAAATATTTTGAGATAAAATCGCTCACGGAAAAAAAGAAGCGAGCGTATAAGCTCGCATACAGATTTTTATCTGCTTCGATGCAGAGTGAAATTGCCGCGCGTGAATCGTTTTTGCCGTACGTAGATATGGCTCGCATAGAGAAAACGGCTCGACGTTTGACTCGCACAATAAAGCGTGGCTCGGGATATGAGCAAAGCGTGGGGATATCAAGCGCTATAGGTATGTCGGGGCGTTGCGATCTTGACAGCTACGAGAGAATGGCTTTGCAGGTCGTGTACGTTGAGGATCATTATGGTATGGGCTTTTTATTGCTCTCGCAGATATGTAATTTTGCCATACAAAACGAGAACAGGATAAGGGTATCGTATACGCCGCTCTGTCCAGATCTTCCCGATGCGGTTTATTTTGAGGAGGAGGGAATCGCTTTTATTGCTTGCGGCAGCGAGAAGAAAAAGAGAATTTCCTTGCGACGCGCGCTTGATCTTTCGATTTTGTCGCAAAAGGAAAAGCGTGCTTTGCGTGAGCGTGTGCGGAACGCAAAAAAGCTCTCGGATGCGCTGGTGGTTGCGGCGTGTGACGAGCTCTCAGAGGCGGGGACAGCTCATTTTGAGCTTGAGAGGATATATCGCGCGGCTATGGATTTTTCTGCGCTTGATAAATTTGTTGAAGAGTTTATTAAAAAGCTTTGAATCGGTTTTGGTGATGAATAGGTAAACAAAAAACCGCTTTGCTGTCAAAAAAGACGGCAAAGCGGTGATTTTTATTGTTTTTTGTAATTGATTGTATTTATCAGCTCTTTTGCGGTTTGAATATCCTTTTGCACCTGCGTTGATAGCTCTTCGATAGAGTCGAATTTTCGCTCGGCACGTATAAATTTCAAAAATTCTACGGTTACGTATTTTCCGTAGAGCGAGCCCTCAAAGTCGAATATATTTGTCTCTGCAACACGCTCGTGTCCTTTGACCGTGGGGCGCATACCAATGTTGGTTATTCCGTATTTGGTTTTGCCCAAAAATTTAGCGCGAGTGAGATAAACTCCGTTTTTTATCGGCAGACAATTGTTCGGTACGCTCTGGTTTACCGTGGGAAAACCGAGAGTTCTGCCAAGATGCTGACCATCCTGTATTTTTTCACGTATATAGTAGGGTCTGCCGAGCATTTTTTGAGCGCTTTCTATGTCGCCTGCTAAGAGATATGAGCGCACAGCGCTTGAGCTTACCGAGACCGCTCCAAGCTTTATTTCATCGAATACGGTGAGCTTTATTCCGTGCTTTTCGCAAAGCTTGGTAAGTAGATTTACGTCTCCCGAGCCACCCTTTCCGAATCTGTAGTTGAATCCGCAAAAGACGTGCTTTGCATGAAGGCATCCGATGAGTATATCCTCAAAGAAATCGTTTGGGGAAAGAGACGCTATTTTTTCGTTAAAATTCGTGCTGATAAGCATCTCTGCGCCAAGCTCTCTTATGAGCTTGCGCTTTTGGGAGAGAGGCGTTATGATTGCGGGCTCGTTTGAAAAATAGCTTTTTGGCGGCGCTTGAAAGCTCCAGACTATGGGGCATAGAGCGCTCTTTTTTGCTTCTTCTACCATGCTTTTGATTATTTTTGTGTGTCCTATATGCACACCGTCAAAACAGCCGAGCGCCACTGCGCTATCGCACGCAGATTTTGTATAAGCCGAGTGGTATACCCTCATTTTTGAGCCTCCTTTCCCCGAAAAAAACTATACAACGATTATAGCACAAAAAATTTAATAAAGCAAGAAGAAATTTTTTTGTTGACATCTGTATTGTGATATGTTATAATTTTAATATAAATATTTGTATATATTTGTATAATTTTTAACAAAGGGGGCTTGAAGTTTTGCTTTTTAGGAGACTGAGCGGTGTCCGTGTGAGACATTGCAAAAATACAGCAGATTCCATTCCGCAAAGAATTCCCACGCCCAATATCGTTTGTATTCCGATGGCTATGCATATAGGCGCGCCTGCGCGTTTGGTTGTTAAAGCGGGGGATACGGTGAAGGTTGGAACGCTTATAGGCGAGAGCGGAGCGGGACTTTCCTCTCCCGTATATTCAAGCGTTTCGGGTACTGTAAAAAAGATAGATGAAATAATCCCTATTGCGGGCAATCACGTTCCTACGGTAATAATAGAGAGCGACGGAGAGCAAACGCTTGATCCCGATATTTCTCCGTATGAGGTAAATACCAAGGCTGAGTTTATCGAGGCGCTCACAAAGAGCGGAATCGTTGGTCTTGGCGGTGCGGGATTTCCCACGCCAACAAAGCTCTCGGCTGATAATTCAAGGGTCGACACGCTTATTATCAACGGAGCCGAGTGCGAGCCATACATAACCTCGGATACGAGAACGATGCTCGATAATGCCGATGATATAGCAGAGGGTATAGCTCTTATATGCAAATTCCTTGAGATAAAGAACGTGATCATAGGAATAGAAAAGAACAAGCCGCAGTGCATATCCGCTATGAAAAAGGCTGTGGCAGGTATGGAGGGCGTTCGTGTAATGCCTTTGCCGTCGATCTATCCTCAGGGTGGTGAGAAGGTTCTTGCATATCATACCACGGGCAGAGTTATTCCGCAGGGGAAGCTTCCGCTTGACGTGGGACTTATAGTTATAAACTGTACGACCGTTGCAACTATTGCACGTTTTATACGTACGGGTATTCCGTTGGTTGAAAAATGTATCACCGTTGACGGATCGGCAGTCAAAGAGCCTAAGAATTTGATAGTTCCTATAGGCACGCGTGTGAGCGAGCTTGCCGAATCCTGCGGAGGATTTTCCGAGACGCCAAGAAAGGTTCTTTATGGCGGCCCCATGATGGGAATCTCCTTGACGGATATTTCCTCGCCGGTTCTTAAGCAGACGAATGCGGTGATCTTCATGGGAGAGAAGGAGGCAACTCCGCCAAAGCCAACGCCTTGTATAAAATGTGGATCCTGCATATCGGTGTGTCCGTTCTCACTTGATCCCGTTGCAATTTCTAAGGCGTACGTTGCAAGAGACGTTGAGATGCTTGAGAAGCTTCGCGTTGAGGCTTGCATGGAATGCGGATGCTGTTCCTACGTTTGTCCTGCTAAGAGAAATATCGTTCAGCGTAATAAGATGTCAAAGCTTGTGCTAAAGGAGCATAGATTAAAGGAAAAGCAGATGGAGGAAAAGAGAAATGGATAATCAAAGACTTCTTGTTTCTCCCGCGCCTCATTTCAGGAGTAAGCGTGATACGCAGTCGATAATGCTTGACGTGGTTATCGCTCTTATGCCTGCGTTTATTGCGGCGGCGCTGATTTTTGGATGGCGAGCTATTTTGATAGTTTCGGTGTGCGTCGCTACCTGCGTGCTCTGTGAGTTTTTGTTCCAGAAAATATGCAAGCAGCCGGTCACCGCAAACGATTTTTCTGCGGTGGTTACGGGAATGCTCTTAGGCTTTAATCTGCCGTATACGATACCCGTGTGGCAGGCAATGTTGGGAAGTGTTTTTGCTATTGTAGTGGTAAAACAGCTTTTTGGCGGAATCGGAAGAAATTTTGCGAATCCCGCAATAACCGCAAGAATAGTTCTCACAGTATCATTTGCCGCAGCAATGACGAATTTCTCCATCATCGGCGCTCCCGATGCGATAAGCTCGGCAACGCCATTGGCAGGAACGTCCTCAATCTCCACCGTGTTTGCGGGTGAATACGCAGGGCAGAGCTCGAACACTCTTTTGACTCTGTTCTTGGGAAATCATGCAGGCTCTCTCGGTGAGACCTGCGCTCTGGCAATACTTCTTGGCGGCGCATATCTTCTTTGCCGCAGAGTAATTACGCCGCATATTCCGTTTACCTTTATTGGAACGGTTGCTCTTTTTGGTGCGATTGCAGGACATAATCCGCTTGAGTATATTCTTTGCGGCGGTCTTTTGCTTGGTGCGTTCTTTATGGCAACCGATTATTCCACATCTCCGTCAACCGCTTGGGGAAAGGTTATCTTCGGTGTCGGTTGCGGACTTATAACCGTTCTTATTCGTGAGTTTGGAGGATATAACGAGGGAGTTTCCTTTGCGATACTCATTATGAATATATTGGCTCCGTATATCTCTATGCTCACTCGAAGAAAGCCCTTTGGTACTAAAAAAATAAAGGAAAAAGGGGGTAAGAAAAATGCCTAAAAGCGCTTCAAATAAAAACGTTTTTAAAAATTTCTTTCTCCCGATGATAGTTCTCGTTGCTATCTGTATCGTGATAGGCTCAGCTATGGCGGCTGTAAATATGATAACCGCTCCTAAGATAGCGGAGACACACGCAAAGAAGGAGCAGGAGGCGCTCTCGGTCGTGGTTCCCAATAATCAGGGATTTGATCAGGTGGAGCTTGACAAAGAATACGACAGCGTAGTTGCTCTTTATGCCGATAAGGGCTCTGATGCTCTTGCGGTTATGCTTTCTGTTAAGGGATATGATTCCTCAAATCCCATGAGTGTTGCCGTGGGCTTTGACGAGGACGGCAAGATAACTAAGTGCTCGGTGATCGCTTGTACGGGAGAGACCAAGGGAATCGGCTCAAAGGTCTCAAACGAAAGCTTTTTATCTCGCTTCTACGGCAAAAATGACGTATCAAGCGTTGATACGATAAGCGGCGCCACGATCTCCTCAAGCGCATTCAAGAAAGCCGTTGAGGAGGCTATCTCGGCTGTGAATAATTACAGAGCGGCGGAGGTGACGAAATGACGAAATGGCAAAACCTTATAAAGGGAATAATCAAAGAAAATCCCGTGCTTGTGCTTGTGCTCGGAACCTGTCCGACGCTTGCTGTCACAACGTCGGTTCTTAATGCGCTCGGTATGGGCGTTGCCGCAACCGTTGTGCTTATATGCTCAAATATTGCGATATCGGCGCTTCGTAAGGTGATACCCGATAAGGTAAGAATTCCTGCGTATATCGTTCTTATAGCGGGCTTTGTAACTATTATAGAGATGCTTATGCATGCATTTTTGCCCGACCTTTACGAGGCTCTTGGCGTATTCCTATCGCTTATAGTCGTAAACTGTATAATTCTTGGCAGAGCCGAGATGTATGCAAGCAAGAACACCGTTATCGATTCTGCGATAGATGCAGTCGGTATGGGTATAGGATTTACTCTTGCGCTCTTTGTTATGGCAAGTATTCGAGAGATACTTGGAGCGGGAACTTGGTTTGGACTTGAGATTCCGTTCCTCTCTGAGAATCCTATTATGATATTTGCCGTTCCTGCAGGAGGCTTCTTCGTGTTCGGATGTCTTATTGCGGTTGTAAATAAGATAACCAAGAAAAAGGGAGATAAGAGCCTTAGCAAGTGCGAGGGCTGTCCTTCAGCCTTCATTTGCGGAAAGAAGAGTGAGAGCTCTTCGGAAGAGGAGGGCAATAAGTAATGGAATTTATTATAATACTTATGACGTCTGTCCTCGTAAATAACTACGTTTTGGTGCGCTTCTTGGGAATATGTCCCTTCCTTGGCGTATCGAAAAAGCTCAATCAAGCGCTTGGAATGGGTGTTGCGGTTACGTTCGTTATGCTCATGGCAACGGCTGTTACCTATCCCATTTACGCATATCTTTTGTTGCCAAACGATATGACGTATATGCGCACGATAGTATTTATTCTCGTTATAGCGGCGCTCGTTCAGCTTGTCGAGATAATACTCAAAAGATATATTCCGTCGCTCCATAAGTCGCTTGGAATCTATCTTCCTCTTATAACAACGAACTGTGCGGTGCTTGGAGTTACCATCAATAACATCAATGACGGCTACGGATTTGCCGAGTCGATGGTAAGCTCATTCGGATGCGGTCTTGGATTTTTGCTTGCAATGGTTCTCTTTGCGGGTGTTCGCGCTCGTATTGAGGATGCAAAGCCGCCCGAATGCTTCAAGGGCCTTCCGATAACACTTATTTCCGCATCGATAGTTGCGCTTTCCTTTATGGGCTTTGCAGGTATCGTTGAGGGAATCTTTGGAAAGTGAGGTAGGAGATGGATATTTTAATAGCTACGATAATAGTTGCGGCAATAGGACTTGTATGTGCTTTGATGCTCGTGCTTGCGGCAAAATTCTTTGCCGTGCCGGAAAATAAGGTGTTCACCGAGATTCGTGAGTGCCTCCCCGGCGCAAACTGCGGAGCGTGTGGCTATGCAGGTTGTGACGGATATGCAAAATCGCTTGCAGAGAATGATTCCGAGAGGACTAATCTTTGTATTCCCGGCGGTGACGCTACCGCGCGAACGATAGCGAAGATTCTTGGCAGAGAACCCGAAACGGTTATAGAGCAGGTTGCGGTAATTCATTGTTACGGTGACTGCGATCATACCTCAAATAAGATGGATTACGTTGGAATCAGTAGCTGCAGAGCGGCAAAAACCATGTACGGCGGAGACGGAAAGTGTACTTTTGGATGTATCGGTCTTGGCGATTGCGTTAAAGCCTGCCCTCAGCACGCAATATGCTTGGAGAAGGATATTGCGCACATAAATACCCGACTTTGTACGGGATGCGGAATGTGTACTCGAACCTGCCCTCAGCATTTGATAACGCTTATGGCGGACGAAGAAAACGTGCTCGTTACTTGCAGTAATAAGGAAAAGGGCGCTATCGTGAGAGGAAAGTGCACAAACGGCTGTATCGGATGTAAAAAGTGCGAGAAGAACTGTCCGACGGGCGCTATCAAGGTCGAGGATAATCTTGCCGTGATCGACTATAGCCTTTGCACAAAATGTACGCTTTGCGCACAGAATTGTCCTGCCGGCTGTATCCTTGTTTCTGACTTTAACGGAATACATAAGGCAAAGAAAAAATAAATCAAAAAACGCTCGATTCGTTCGGGCGTTTTTGATTTGAGAATAAAACAATATTTTTAAAACTATTGCATAAAAGGCTAATCGGTGATATAATTGTATTAAGATAGTAAAAAATAAAAAATTGAAGGAGAAAAAATATGAAAAATATCTTTTTGAAAACCGTGCTTCTTCTTTTGGCTCTGACGATGATACTTTCTGCTTTTGCATCTTGTAGCGAGCTTGAGGGCGAGAGCGGAAAAGAAAGCGTTGCCGGTGCCGAGAATGAAGAAGATGAAAAGTCTTCTAAGGGTACAAAGGCAACTAATGATATTTCACTTTTATACAATGAATCCGAGGATGAAACCTTGATTATTGATGGCGATTCCGTTTATGAAAAGATAATAGACGGAGAAGCTTTTTTGAGACAAACTTCTGTTGATGGAGAAGTTGTTCTTATAGAAGATGAGGATGATACCATCTACATCTTTGACGGTGAGCTTAAAAGAATAGCTGATGACGTTGACGGCGCAATGCTTTCTGATAACGGAAGCTCTGTAGTATACGCGGATGATGAGGATGTGCTTTTCTTCTATGATGGAGGAGAGTCTAAGAAGATTCTTGCTGACGCTTCATCGATGTCGAGCTTAGCTATCTCTCCCGACGGTAAGTGCGTAGCTTATGTTGATGACGGAGATCTTAAACTCTACGATGGAGATTCCAAGAGGGTTGTAGAGGACGTAAAAAGAGTATACGGTGTATCCAACGGCGCAAAATTGATTTATTACGTGGATGAAAATAATTCTCTTCGTGTTTTAAAGGGCGACGAGAATATCAAGCTTGGCGAGGTTGGGGGTGCTGTTTTTAATGCGGATCTTACGCAGATCTTGTTTGCATGCGGTGATGATTGCTATATTTCCCAAAACGGCGCAGAGAAGGTGAAAATTTCCGAGACGGGAATTTTATCGTTTGTGTCGTATGGAAAGATTGTTAATAGTTCTCTTCCTGTAAAGACCTTTGGCAATATGTATTTTTTGGATAACGAAGATACTCTTTGGTACATGGATGGTGATTTTGACGTTGCTAAAGTTAAAGATGGCGTTAAGAGTTGTTTTGTGGCAAAGACGAATTCCAAAGTTGTTTATTACCTCGATGACAATAACAGACTCCACCGTGGTGATGAGGGATACAATAGTGAATTTGTTCGTGTAGGTAAGAACGTGCAAGCTTATTTTATCACCTCGGATGGAGATGCTTGCTACTACGTAGACGAAGACGATAAACTTTTCTACGCAAAGGGCGAGGAAGAGCCTGTAAAAATATCCGGATATATTGATGAGATAGTGATGACTCACGATGATTACGTTATTTTCGGAGTTGCAAATGAGGGCATTTATTACAGCCGTAACGGAAGCGAGAAGAAAAATATCAAGATTTCTATCAATAAAGATGACAGTATTGAGTTAGAAGCGGGATACGTAAGTACCTATTTAGCGATACTTGATGAAGAAACCGATACAAAGTATATATACGCGGCAAAGAGCGGAGTCGAATTTAAGTTGATTGCTCAAGCGAATGGGGAAAATGATTTTTGATAAATGAAATTAAGCGGACTGCAAATGCAGTCCGCTTATGTTTTTATATTCTGTTTTGACGTTCGTAAAAAATAAATCATTTTTTTAATTTCTGCGACAGTTTGTGACATAATTTTTATTTTGTGCGTGATATAATAACGCAAAACGGAGGTTGATAAAAATGGAACAAACGGTTTATGCGGACATATTTTTTTTGATAAATTTCAGTATGGATTTTTTAGCGCTGTTTTTGGTGTCAAGATTGCTTGATAAGAGGCTTTCCTTGCTGAGATTCATTATTTCGGCGGCAATCGGAGGCGTTTATGCCTGCGTTGCTCTTTTTTTGCCGTTCTCCGGACTTGCGGCATTCTTTATAGATGCGGCTATGTGCGTGGTAATGGCTTTTGTTGCGGTTGGAAGGCGCAAGCAGATAAAGGATTCCTTCACCTTCTCGCTTGTGTTCTGTGCGGCATCTATCCTGCTTGGCGGAGCTATGACTGCGCTGTTTAATTTGTTTAACAAAATCGGACTCGACGGGCTTTTCGGTACAGAGGCAGGCTCGGATTCGATATCGGTATGGCTCTTTGCCGCTCTTGCCGCTATCAGCGGAATAGTTGCGGCTCTTGGAGGCAGATTCTTTAAGAAAAGAGCTGTTAGAAAGCAGGGGAGCGTTGAGATATGCTACGGCGGTGAGGCGATAAGCCTTCCTTGCCTTTTGGATAGCGGTAATCTTTTGCGAGAGCCGATAAGCAGATTGCCCTGCGTAGTGGTTGATATTGATTCGGTGGCGTACATATTTCCACGCTCCTTTACAGAGGCTGTGAGAAACGGTAATATGACGAGAATTCGCGATCAGGAGATGCGGAGAATACGAATGATCCCCGCATCCTCGGCGCTCGGAGAATCGGTTATGTATGGAATAAGAGTTGATGCGATAAGGCTTGATCTTGGTAGTGGAGCTGCCGAGATAGATGCGTATATCGCGCTTTCAAACAGTAAAATATCTGCAAAAGGAGTAAAAGCGCTCGTTCCGGGTGAGCTTGCATTCGGTACGATGTAACTTTATAATTTTTTAGAAAGGCTTGTTGATGAGAAAAAGCAGATTTCGTTTTTTAAGAATTAAAAAGCTACTGTCGAAAAAGAAAAAGGCTAAGAAAAAAAGTTGTGAGATATATTACATAAACGGAACGGAAATACTGTTACCGCCGCTAAGTAAGGAAAAGGAACTTGAACTTATATGTAAAATAGCTTATGACGAGGATGCAAGAAAACGCTTGATAGAGCACAATCTCAGGCTTGTGGTCTACATTGCAAAGAGGTTTGAGAACACGGGAATCGGCATCGAGGATCTTGTGTCGATAGGTACCGTAGGACTTATAAAGGCGATAAATACTTTTAACCCTGAAAAGAACATAAAGCTTGCGACTTATGCTTCAAGATGTATTGAAAACGAGATACTTATGTATATTCGCAAGCATTCAAACGAGCGAGCTGAGATATCTATCGATGAGCCACTCAATACCGATTGGGACGGAAACGAGCTTTTGCTTTCGGATATTTTATGCAGTGACGAGGATAGAATATCCTTTGAGATAGAGCAGCTTGAGGAGAGGGCTCGGGTGCGTGAGGCGGTGTTTTGTCTTGAGGCAAGGGAGAGGGAGATAATTGAGCTCAGATACGGTCTTAACGGCAAACGAGAGCTAACTCAGAAGGAGGTCGCCGATAAGCTCGGAATATCGCAATCCTATATTTCAAGGCTTGAAAAGAAGATAATTGCAAGGCTGAAAACCCAGATAGAGAGAAAATAGTGATAATTTTTTGAGAAAATTTAAAAAAACTATTGAAATTTCATTTCAGGTGTGATATAATAATTGCGTTTGATACGATGTCAAAGAACATCGAATAATAGAAACGAGGTAAATGAAAATGAAATCAGGAATCCATCCTAATTATGAAGAGTGCGTAATTCGTTGCGCTTGCGGCGAGACCGTTACTACAAAGTCTACCAAGGGCGGCGAGATCAGAGTTGAAATTTGCTCCAAGTGCCATCCTTTCTTCACCGGTAAGCAGAAATTCGTTGATGCAGGCGGTCGTCTTGACAAGTTCAAGAGAAGACTTGAGAGAGCCGGTAAGTAATCGGGAATTCCGAGCTATAAAGCAGAAAAGGCAGGTTGCACTCGCACCTGCCTTGCTTTTTTTGGAGGGTTTATGAACGAAAAGGAAAAGATAATACCCGATAGAGCGATACTTGTGAGCATTTTGCGCCGAGGTGAATCGCAGGAGGATATGGAGCGTAGCCTTGATGAGCTCTGCGGACTCTTGAAGACCGCAGGCGGAGAGTGCTTTGCCAAGCTGACGCAGAACAAGGAGTCACCTGATCCGAGAACCATGATCGGTACGGGAAAGGCGGCAGAGCTTGCATATCTTTGCGCTGTAAACGATATAAAGCTTGTGGTGTTTGACTGCGAGCTCTCACCCTCTCAGATAAGAAATCTTGAGACGGTTTTGGGAGATGAGGTAAGAGTTATCGACCGCTCGATGCTTATTCTCGACATCTTCGCGCTACACGCGGTTACGGGTGAGGGAAAGCTCCAGGTCGAGCTTGCACAGCTTAAATATACTGCGCCCAGACTTATGGGTCGAGGTGCGCAGATGTCAAAGCTCGGAGGCGGAATAGGTACGAGAGGCCCCGGAGAGAGCCAGCTTGAGACCGACAGACGTCACCTTCACAGACGAATTCACGCTCTTGAGGGACAGATTGCCGAGATGGCGAAGAACCGCAAGACGATGCGCGCATCGAGAGAGAGAAGCGACGTTGTTGAGGTGGCAATCGTGGGATATACCAATGCCGGAAAGTCTACGCTTTTAAATCGCCTCACAGATGCGGGAATTCTTGCCGAGGACAAGCTTTTTGCAACGCTTGACCCTACGACAAGGAAGTACACGCTCCCTTGCGGAGAGTCGATTTTGCTCACCGATACGGTAGGCTTTATCAATAAGCTTCCGCACCATCTTATAAGCGCATTCCATTCAACGCTTGAGGAGGCGTCTCTTGCCGATATTTTGCTCATTCTTATCGATGTGTCTGATCCGTCGTATAAGGAACAGCTTAAGGTTACGGAGAATCTTTTGGAGGAGCTTGGAGCAGGCGATAAGCCAAAGCTTTACGTCTTTAATAAGTGCGATAGAGGCTTTGCCGAGCTTCGTGAGATAGGACGCGCGGTTGAGGACGAGAGATTCGTTTATATTTCTGCGGCAACGGGGCAGGGCGTAGATTCTTTGATAGCAAAGCTTGAGGCTCTTGTCACGGACGGAAAGCGCAGAGTGACGTATTTTATTCCGAATTCCGACGGAGGCGCGCTCAATACGCTTTACCGTGTTGCGACCGTTGAGAACGTAGAATACGGCGCAGAGGGAATGACTGTGCTGGCTCTTGCCGATGCTAAGGCGAGAGGAATGATGCGCAAGTATGCGCTTGATGATCCTATCGAAAAGGAAGAATGGGAATAATTTTTAAATAACAACCGCCCGACCTTTGAAGGTCGGGCGGTTTATTGTTTTTAGACATTTAAGTTAATTAGCAAACCAAACACCGTTTGAATCAGCCGTTCCTGCGCTTGAGGTAGCGGAGGTGATTGTGGCTGCATTACTGCTGAGATAGATTGCTGTTGAGCTCATTGATTTTGGCATCTTAACGGAAAGAACAGCCGAGCCGTTTACCTTTACTACTGCATAGGAGTTGGTTGAGAAGGATACGGACTGGCTCTTGCCGATGCTTGAGAAATTGGAGCAATGCTTGGACTCACTTGTCATTGCTTTTTGAGGCATAATCGCCAATACTTTTCCACCTGTATATTTATATCCTCCATCACTGTCTATGGCAGAATTTCCGCCCGAGGTGGATATGATAACGGTGTTACCGCCTGTAAATGCAATTGCGCTGTAGGATGCGCGGCTGTTTGAATCAATGCCGTCACCGCCTGCATAAACGTATACCGTTCCGTCTGCGATGGTTATTCCTGTACCCGAAGTTGCGCAGGAGTTAAAGCCGTCATCGCTTGAGGTAACGGATACGTTGCCGCCGCTCACGGTTATCGTGTTTCCTTCGATTCCCTCATAGGAGGAGAGAACGGTTACGTTTCCGCCTTTTATTGTTGCCGCGCCGTCTGCGTGCAAGCCGTCGTCCTTAGAGGTTACCGTTATAGTTCCTCCGTTTACGGTAAGATTACCCGTGGGCTTGGCTCCGCTTTCAAGCGTGCTTGTATTGTCTGCGTGGATAGCATCATCAACAGCTTTTATAGTTATAGTTCCTGCGTTTATAGTGATTGCGTTGGAGGCTTTGATTCCCTTTGCGGAGTATTCAAGGTTCAAGGAGTTTCCGCCGCCACCGGGACCTCCTCCGGGGCCGCCTCCCATTCCACCGCCACCTGATTGCGCCAGTCCCTCGTAGGTGGTCCAGCTCCAGGTGCGCTTGCTTGAGGAATAACGGTATGAGTCGTATCCGCTCTTTAAGGATACAACGTCTGTTCGGCTGTAATATTCGGTCTCGCTTTGTTGAGTCTGAGTGCTTGTGTAGATGTATAATTGCATCTTAGTGTATTCGGCTTTCTTAGCAAAGGAGTATACCGAGTAGGTGGTGCCGCGGCTTCCGGGTAAGCTCTTATCAAAGACACCGTCTACCCATTCGGATTTAGTTGCATCGGCACTCATAAATTTGATAGAGTATTTGTATGCGTTTGAGGGATAGGAAACGTAAATCTTCTCCTCGGACGTGTCACTCTTTGAGGGGGAGTTTTCGGTTGTGTAGCTCGAATATTCATCGGTATATATGTTGATTATCGTTGCTACCGAAAGGGTCTCTTGGGTGTCTTCGTCGATATATGAGCCTTTATCTATTATAACGTCAAAGGATGCATCGATTCCGTCGTTTGCCGCATATATGTTGTGAGAGCCTCCGAGAATCGATATAGTTCCTCTCTGCTTGCCCGTGGTAGAGGAGATATTGGTCTCCTCGGTCTTTATGGCATCTCCGCCCTTTGCAACAAGGAGTGTTGCGCAGTTTTCAATCGTTACGCTGTCGTTGCCCTTGAGCGCATTGTCCATACATTCAACTACAAGGGAAAGATTCTTGACCTGAAGGTCTTTCTTTGTTTGAATTCCGTTATTGTTTGCAGATTGTACGAAGAGCTCGCCCTTGCCGCAGATTTCAAGGTCGCAAAGCGCGTGGATCGATCCACCGTATACGTCTGTCTGCGTTGTATCAACCTCGGTGCGTTCATCGTAGATGTAGTTCTTTGTGTCCTTTTTTGCGGTTATCTGTATTTCGTCTCCGCTTTTAATAAAGATTGGGTTTGTGCTTGAGGAGCGAAGCGAAAAGTTTGTAAGCTCAAGGTCGAGCTTGAAATTCTCACCTGCATCTATTACGATATTTCCGTTAAGCTTTCCGCTTATTGCATATACGGAATCTGCGCTAAGAGCGGTAAAGGTGAGAACTTTAGTAGTATCATTATAGGTATAAGCGTTTTTGGTTCCTGATACGTAGGTTACCGTAAAGTCGGACTGAGTAGTTGTTCCTTCAAATTTTCCTGCGTTGATACCTGTAATTGTGTTTGTCGGCTTTGTTTCGGTTTCCTGAGTTGAGGCGGAGGACTCGGAATCACTTTCGGAGTCGCTTTTGGATGTTTCTGATTCGGTGCTTGTGTTTGAGCTTGAGCCCGACTCGGTGTTTGTATCTGTATCTGTGTTTGAGTTTGAGTTGGAGTTGGAGTTGGAGTTGGAGTCTGTCTCGGTATCTATGTTTGATTCAAAGAAATCTTCGTAATTCTTTTCGGGGATGACTATGTCTCCCTTTGCATCGGTCTCGTTTTCTGTATTGTTCTGATTTGATTGTGCTCCGTTGGGATCTCTGGGATCCGACATTGTAGTTCCGCAAGCGCTGAGAAGCGATGCAAGACAGCAGATGGAGAGCAGAATTGCTAAAATCTTTTTTGCGTTCATAAACGTATTCTCCTTTTGGTTATAAAGCGGTGACGCTCGTATCTTGGTTGGATATCATTATATCAAGGTTCCCGTTTCTGGTTCTGATCATATCGATCATAGCTTTTTCTTTTTTGGGATCCTTGAGTGAGATATTGTACGTAAGTCGGAACATACTTCCCATATTAGTGGTCTTTACCTTGGTGAGCTCGCAAAAGGAGGTGTATTCTTCAAAAATATCGTCAAAAACCTCGGTGTAATCAAGATCCTCGGGAATAGTCACCGTGAGAACTTTGAATTTTTCAAATTTCTTTTTCTTTGTGCTAATGAAGTTGTAAGCTACGAAAATAATAGCGAGGATTGCAGAGAATATCACTGCAATAATGAGTGTGCCCATGCCTGCAAGCAGACCTGTTCCCATTGCGGCAAAGAGCATAATTATTTCCTTTGCAGATCCCGGAACAGAGCGGAATCTAACAAGGCTGAATGCGCCCATAACTGCAATTCCTGCGCCGATATTGCCGTTTACTACCATTATGACAACGCAAACGATGGCGGGGAGCAGACCTATTGTGAGAACAAAGCTCTTTGTGTAGCGATTTCGTATCGTGTAGGCTACTGCAAGTATAGCTCCGCACAAAAGCGCCGCAAACATACAAACGAGAACGCTTGATAGATGTGTGAGATCAAGTATTAAGAAGGATTTTACGTTGTCAATTATCGGTTGCATATTGTTACTCCTTGTCTATGTAATTTTTCATTTATCTGCGGAAGAATTATTCTCGAATATCCCGTTCCGTATTTTGAAAACGAGGTTTTGTATATTTTGTTTTCGGAGAGCACTCGCACAAGCCACAGAGGTATTCCGCCTGCGCACTTGAGTTCCATCAGTACGTGCTCGTCATCAATCAGAGGCGTTCCGTAGGCATCGGATATGAGAGACAGCTCTTCGGTCCTAAAAAGAATATTATCATCAAAGGTGACTCGGAATGATCCTCCGCTCTTTTCAAAGAATGCCTCACGCTCGTATGAAAGGAAGGCGGTAGGGCGTAGATCCTCGTAGTATTTCCTAAAATAATCTATTTCACGCGAGATCTGTGTATCAAGAGGGCAGGGAGCCCTTCCGCAGACCCAGTCGAATGCAGCATCGCATTTGAGGGCGAGTCTGCGCTTGTAGACCACGTGATCGTATTTCTTTTTGAGCTCAACGAATACTCGGCTGTCCGAGGATGCTTTGCCGTAGCTTCGTATGCGGAGCTTTTCCTTGTATTCGGGCTTGTCTATTGAGCGTCGGATAAGTCGGTAATTTCCCGTGTCAAAATAGATGTTTCTGATCGAGGATCTTCCGTATTTATCAAGCTCCATATAGTCCCGCATCGCAAGAAGTATTTTTTCTTTTTCCTCAAGCGATAGCATATATTTTATCTCATAACGCCGAAATACCGTTTGAAATGCCATTCTTTCACCTTCGTTTATGTGTGTGGTATAAAAAAGCGCCGCTCTTGATTTACAAGAGTCGACGCTTTTATAATTAAGTTAATAACGAGTTGCTCTTGTTTTGCATATAGCGTGTACAAAATGTACCTACTATAGTATACAAACAAAAAGGCAATTTCGTTGGACTAAATTGTTAACTTTTTTAAATTATTTTGTTAAGCTCGGTATATTCAAGACCAAGGCTCTTTGCAACGTTCTTGTTCGTGCATTTTCCACAGTAGATGTTTACTCCGTGAGCAACACCCTCGTTTTTCTTGGCTGCCGCCTCAAGACCTAAGTTTGCGATAAGCATACCGTAACGCAAGGTAGCGTTTGCAAGAGCTACCGTTGAGGTGTAGGGAACGGCGCCGGGCATGTTTCCAACGCAGTAGTGAACTACGCCTTCTTCGATAAATACGGGGTCGTCGTGCGTCGTGGTGTGAGAGGATTCACAGCATCCGCCCTGGTCGATGGCGATATCAACTATAACCGCGCCTTTCTTCATAAGCTTCAAATGCTCGCGGCGAACGAGCTTGGGAGTAGCTCCGCCGGGAACGAGTACAGAGCCGATAACGAGGTCGGCTTCCTTCAAGCTCTTTTTGATGTTTGCCTCGGTGCTGTAGAGGGTGGTAACCGATGCGCCGAAGATGTCTTCAAGATATGCTAAACGGTTGGGATCTATATCAAGAAGAGTTACCTGTGCGTCGATACCTACCGCCGCCTTTGCCGCGTAAGTTCCTGCGATACCTCCGCCGATAATAACTATCTTTCCGCGCTCAACTCCGGGAACGCCTCCAAGGAGGATTCCACGTCCGCCGTAGCTACTCTCTA
>JAZQZG010000035.1:0-6240 GCA_045633925.1 Eubacteriales bacterium | reverse complement strand
GTCCCTACTGTTTCTTTTTATAGATTACTTGCTCTCCTCAACAGTGAGAACCTCTTTGCCTGCATAATAACCGCAAGCCTTGCATACGTGATGGCTCTTTACGAACTCACCGCACTTGGGGCACTTTACCATGCCGGGAAGCTCAAGCTTCCAGTTGTTGGATCTTCTCTTGTCTCTGCGAGCTTTAGAAACCTTCTTCTTCGGTACTGCCATAATTACACCTCCTTGAAAAGTGAAAAACACTATCCTTCAGTTTATATAAATTAATTTTTGTTTTCTTCTTCGTCGCTGTCAAAAAATTTTGCAAGAACTGCAAGTCGTGGATCTATCTCCTTTGTGGGACATCCGCAATCGCCCTCTCTCCTCGGCTTTCCGCATTTGGGACAAAGCCCCTCGCAATCCTCAGAGCAGAGCAATCTCGTAGGGAAGCTCAGCGTGAGCTCCTCAAGAAGTGCGTCATCAACCGAAAGCTCGTGACCCTGAAGGACTACGTATTCATCCTCAAGCTCCTCAAGCCTTTCCTCATCGATCATTCCCTCAGCGGCAACCGTACGCTCAAAGTCAAGAGAGAAAACTCCGTCAACGGGAGCAAGACATCTTGCGCATTCACCGTGATAGGACAGCGTTGCCTGAAGCTTTAAGCGCATATATCCGCTGTTGTCGGTTAAAACTCCAACAACGCGCGCATCCTCAAAGCTCACACCGTCGATCTGTTCGGTCAAAAGAATATAGTCGATATCGATCTTTTTTACCTCTCCTCGAAGAAGAGGAGCAACGTCAACGACCATAAATTCCTCCAAATTCAATAGATAACGTAACATTTTTGTTGACACAAAATGCGACAGTTAATATTATAATAGATTTTTTCCAAAATGTCAAGACTTTTTTAAAATATTCTTCATTTAAGATTTTTTTGTGCAAATTTTTCCAAATTATTGGCAAAAAGTGCTTTGCTTTTCTGTATTTTTATGATAAAATACTACCATAGAACTTTATTTTGGAGGCTTCCATGAAAGAATATACCGAATTTTCCTTTGACTCTCTCCCCACAGATCTTCTGCCCCCTCGCCCCGAGCGCACCTCTAAGGGTGACTTTGGCAGAGTTCTTTGCATCTGCGGCTCTATGGGTATGTCGGGCGCAGCATATCTTTGCGCCAAGGCTGCCTATCGCACGGGAGCTGGTCTTGTTGAGATATTTACTCCCGAGGAGAACAGAATCATTCTCCAGTCGACTCTTCCCGAGGCGATCGTCACGCCCTACACTGCCGATAACGCAGAGGAGCTTTTGCTTGCCTCGCTTGAAAAAGCCGACGCTATCGTTGCAGGCTGTGGGCTCTCTGTCACGCCTCTATCAAGAAAGATTCTCTCGGTTCTTCTCCACAACGTCGACGCAAAGAAGGTCCCTCTCGTTCTTGATGCAGACGCTCTGAATCTTATATCGAGAAACCCATCTTTTTTAAAATATATCAAAAACACGGTAATCACGCCCCACATTCTTGAATTTTCTCGCCTTTCTTCCGCATCTGTGCAGGAAATTCTCACCACTCCGTCGGATTTTGCCTATTCCTACGCAAAGAAGCACTCGCTTATCTGCGTTCTCAAGGATCACAACACTATCGTAACCGACGGCACCGACCGTCTCTACGTTAACCTGACCGGCAACAACGGAATGTCAACCGGTGGCAGCGGAGACGTTCTTGCAGGAATTCTTGCAGGGCTTCTCGCTCAGACCAAAGCTCTCACTCTTGACACCGTATCTCTCGCTGTATACATCCACGGCGCTTGCGGTGATATTGCCGCCCGCCGCCTCTCGCAATACTCTCTTATGGCAAGTGACATCATCGAAGCTCTGCCCTTGATATTAAACGACTAATTTCTTATGGGGGAGGAAAACTTTTTTAAGGAAAAAGTTTTTCCTCCCCCAAACCCCCACCTTTCAAAAACCTTGAAACTGGGGTATTTTTTTATTTTTACACACCTGCTGATTGATGAAATCGGGAAAACTGTTACAAATTAAGGAGCGCGATGCCCGACATTCAAAGTTTTCGCCCGCCTTTTTCAAAAGGCGGCGCTGTCAAGGGCGCGGAGCCCTTGTCGCCCATCGCAATGGGCGAAACGCCCCCTATCCTTCCCAAAACGCAGGAGAGGGTGAATTTCTTTGCCTGCAAAGAAAGAGGGAGAACCCTCGTCGGGGGTTCTCCTTTTAATCTATTTTTTCGTATCCTTCAAGCCCAAAATATAATCTGCGCTCACGTCGTAATATTTACAAAGAGCTATCAAATGGTGAAGAGGCATCTCGTTAGCGCCCCTCTCATATCTTGCATACATCGTCTGAGAGGTTCCCAAAATATCGGCTATTTCTTGTTGAGTTTTATCGTGATCTTCTCGAAGGTCACGAATTCTTTTTATATAGACCATTTCTTCCCCCTCCATAATTTTGTTACCATTCTGTAAATATTATATCAAGTAAACAAATTTACTATTGACTTTAGTAAATATTTGTACTATAATTGTGTTGTAATTCAAAAAACAATTAAGGGAGACTCATTAATGAAAAAACTTATTTCTATACTATCGTTACTTTTAACGGTGTGTATGTTACTCACGGCTTGCGGTAATTCCTCATCTTCAAACGATTTTGATAATGATTTTTCACCGAACAAGTCACAAACTAAGCAAACCACATCTCAAGCTAAGCAAACACAAGCTACCAAAGACACTGAAAAATCCACAAAAAAAGAAACAGAAGCCTGCGACCATGAATGGGAAAAAGCTAACTGCACTACTCCAAATACTTGTTTTCTTTGTGGAAAAACAAGCGGCGAAGCATTAGGACACGATTGGAAAGAAGCAACATGTACATCCCCTAAAACTTGTTCAAAATGCAATAAAACAGAAGGAGAAAAACTAGAGCACAATTGGGCAGAAGCAACATGTACCACCCCAAAAACCTGTTTACTTTGTCAAACAACAGAAGGAACGGTTACGCACAAATGGCAAAATGCTACCTGCGTTGCTCCTAAAACCTGTTCTGATTGCAAATTGACTTCAGGCAATATAATACCGCAAAATCATATTGGAACAGAAAATTGTAATTTGTGTGAAAAAAATTACAAAGAGATATTCAAAAATTATATTTTCACAAAAGGAACTCAAATAAAAAGCAATTCTACTGGAGACACTTATTGGAATATAAAACATTCTTTGTCAATAAAAGGCGAATTTCGTGACTTAAGCATTCAATATGTACCTAAAGCAGACTATATATCCATAGACCTAATAAAAGACGATAGTAAGGAATCTATATCCTTCGGAATATGCTTATATTATACGTCTTGCGAATACAAAATCGTCTACTACAGAAATGTAAAAACCGGTACCGGTGGAGGTGATCTCGTATTCGCCACAGTATCTGCTGATTCATTTACTCCTTTGACAAACAAAATAACAATAACATCTATACTTTGCCACGACGGATATCATTCCGAAGCTTTTTTTGCTGAGCAAATGGCAACCGATTTAAAAGATTTGCTAACTGCATTAAATAGTTACTTAACCACAAAATCAGTCGGCGTAACCATTAATCAATTGGGATTTACAAATTATAACTAATATAAACACATGTATATCACGATAGCAGACTATGCCAAAAAACACGATATTTCCGTTGCAAAAGTTAAACTAATGGCTTCAAAATTAAAAGGTGCAAAGCAATGTCCTATTTGTAAAAAATGGCAAATCCCGGACTCGGCTACCCCAATCTATATTCCTAACAAAAGACTCTATAAAAAATTTGCTAAAAAACATTGTTACGTTATGGATTCTATTGCCTTAAATATGCAATTAGATAATGATTTATCCGGCATTTCAAACCATGAAATTACAACAATTTTAAAAGAATTAGAAAAAGAAAATTTAATCATTTTGAAAGAAAACATTAAATCTACAAAACGCAAAAGCACAGATTATGAATTGTCTAAAAAAGGTATAGATTGGGCAAATAAGCAAACCGAAGACAAAAATAAATTAATTTTAGAAATTTTAAAAGCAATCCAAGCCACGGCTAAAGCCGTAGAAACTATTGCAACAACTTTAAAAAGCAAAAACAATTAACATAAAATAGAACTACGCTCGAACGAAAGAATTATAAAGGTCGAGCGTAGTTTTTTATTATGATTCAAAAAACTTTCACTTAAAGTTTTTGAAAGATAGGGGCGTGGGAAAATGAAAGCTTTTCTTCAAAAATTTCCCTTCCCCCACAAAAACACTCGCTCCGCCCTTGACTTTTATAATAATATGTGATATAATTTCTCTATCTATGGAAATTTTTTATCTTTATATATAAAAGAAAGGATATTATCCGATATGCAGGAAAAGTTTGACACAAAATATTCCTTTGCCGAGAACGAAAAGGAAATTTTAAGCTTTTGGGAGGAAAACGATTGCTTCCAGAAATTAAAGGCTAAAAACGCAGGTGGTCCCAAGTACCGTTTCATCGACGGCCCTATCACCGCTAACAACCCTATGGGTATTCACCACGTATGGGGAAGAACCTTGAAGGATACCTTCATTAAGTACAATGCAATGATGGGTCGCGACACTCACTACCGCAACGGCTTTGACGGACAAGGTCTTTGGGTTGAGGTTGAGGTTGAGAAGGAGCTTGGCTTTAAAACTAAGCACGATATCGAGGAATACGGACTTGACAAGTTCACAGATAAATGTATCGACCGTGTAAAGAAATTCTCAGGCGTTATTACCGAGCAGTCTAAGAGACTCGGTCAGTGGATGGATTGGGATAATTCCTACTACACCTACAAGGACGAAAACATCACCGGAATCTGGGCATTCCTCAAGAAATGTAACGAAGGCGGCTGGATAAAGCAGGTATACAAGCCCATGCCTTGGTGCTCTCGCTGCGGAACCTCTCTCTCCGAGCACGAGATGACGGGTTCTTACAAGGAAATCGAGCACGAAGCTGTATTCTTCAAGCTTCCCATTCTTAACACAAACGATTACATTCTCGTATGGACGACCACCCCTTGGACTCTTAGCGCAAACGTTGCGCTCGCAGTAAACAAGGAGATGAATTACGTTCGTATTCACGTTGAGGGCGAGGAGTACAACTACGTTACCTCCGAGACCTACTACAAGCAAAAATTTGCAGGCAAGGACGGTGTTACCCTCCTTGACACCTTCAAGGGAACCGACCTTGAGGGTCTTGAGTACGAGACCTGCTTCCCCGAGATCGAGGAGCAGAACTTTGCTCACAAGATCGTTCTTTGGGATGAGGTTACCGACACCGACGGATGCGGAGTCGTTCACATCGCTCCCGGATGCGGAGCCGAGGACTTTGCTCTCGGTGAGGAGATAGGACTTCCCAAGATCATTCCCGTTGACGAGTACGGCGTATTCTTTGACGGATTTGCATTCCTCTCGGGCCTTGATGCTCAGGAGTGCAGAGATCTCGTATTTGACGAGCTCAAGAAGAGAAACAAGCTCTTCTACACCCATAAATTCAAGCACAGCTATCCCGTTTGCTGGAGATGTAAGAAGGAGATCATCTTCCGTCTCGTAAAGGAGTGGGCAATTGCCGTTGACGAGCTTCGTCCTCGCCTTATCGCAAACGCAAAGAAGGTTCGTTGGGAGCCTGCATACCAGGGCAAGAGAATGCTCGGCTGGCTTGAGAATATGTCCGACTGGAACATCTCCAGAAAGAGATTCTACGGACTTCCCCTTCCCTTCTACCCCTGCCCCGACTGTGGAAAGCTCACCGTCGTAGGCTCCAAGGAAGAGCTCTACGAGCTTGCGGTTGACAAGTCAAAGGTAGACGCAATTCCTCACCTCCACCGTCCGTGGATCGACGACGTAAAGATTCGTTGTTCTTGTGGCGCTGAGGTTGAAAGAATTACCCAGGTAGGTGACGTATGGCTCGATGCAGGTATCGTTCCCTTCTCGACCTTGAAGCACTTTACAGACAAGGAATACTGGAAGCAGTACTTCCCCGCTGTGCACGTTCTTGAAATGAAGGAGCAGATCAGACTTTGGTTCTATTCAATGCTCTTTATGAGTACAGTTCTCGTTGACGAGCCTCCCTACGAGCGCGTAAGCACTCACGGAATGGTTGTATCCGAGGACGGAAGCAGATTCTCCAAGACCGGATTTATGATCCGCTTTGACGAAGCAGCTGACGTTATCGGCGCGGATGCTTCCCGTTACATCTTCGCATCCTCCTCGACC
>JAZQZG010000034.1:0-38039 GCA_045633925.1 Eubacteriales bacterium | reverse complement strand
GGACAGATCCAGTCTATGGATCCCGTAAGCGGTGCTCAGCAGATTACCGCAATGGTTCCTCTTTCCGAGATGTTTGGATACGCAACCGACCTCCGTTCTATGACGCAGGGTCGTGGACAGTATTCTATGGAGCCCAGCCACTTCGCTGAAGTTCCTAAGTCCATTCAGGAAGAAATCGTTACTGCTAGAGCAAAGAATAACTAATTAAACCCAAAATTAAAAAATAAAAATATTCATTTATAATGCAGGAAAATTAAAATGGCAAAGGCTACATTTGAAAGAACAAAGCCCCACGTAAACATTGGTACCATCGGTCACGTTGACCACGGTAAAACTACTCTTACTGCTGCTATTACTAAGACCCTTTCTCTTAAGTCTGGCGGTAGCGTAGAGGCTATGGCATACGACCAGATCGATAACGCTCCCGAAGAGAGAGCAAGAGGTATCACAATCAACACCAGACACGTTGAGTATGAGACTGACACTCGTCACTACGCTCACGTTGACTGCCCCGGTCACGCTGACTACGTTAAGAACATGATCACCGGTGCAGCTCAGATGGACGGTGCAATCCTCGTTGTTGCAGGTACTGATGGACCTCTTCAGCAGACCAGAGAGCACGTTCTTCTTGCTCGTCAGGTTGGCGTTCCTGCAATCGTTGTATTCATGAACAAGACCGACCTCGTTGACGATGAAGAGCTTCTCGATCTCGTTGACATGGAGATCAGAGATCTTCTCTCTTCTTACGACTTCCCCGGCGACGATACTCCTATCGTTCGCGGATCTGCTCGTGACGCTCTCACTTCTACAAGCACTGACCTCAGCTCTCCTGAGTATGCTTGCATTTTGGAGCTTATGGCAGAGGTTGATAGCTTCATTCCTACTCCTGACCGTCAGGCAGACCTCGACTTCCTTATGCCTGTCGAGGACGTATTCTCCATCTCCGGCCGTGGTACTGTTGCTACCGGTAGAGTTGAGAGAGGTACCGTTAAGGTTGGTGACGTAGTTGAAATCGTTGGTCTTTCCGACGAGAAGAAGAACACCACCGTTACCGGAGTTGAGATGTTCCACAAGCTTCTTCCCCAGGCAGAGGCTGGTGATAACATCGGTGCTCTCCTCCGTGGTGTAGCTAAGGATGAGATCGAGCGTGGACAGGTTCTTGCTAAGCCCGGTTCCGTTCATCCCCACACCAAGTTCGTAGGTCACGTTTACGTTCTTACCGAGAAGGAAGGCGGACGTAAGAAGCCCTTCGTTGCTGGTTACAGACCTCAGTTCTACTTCAGAACTACTGACGTTACCGGTGTTATCGGTCTTCCCGATGACGTTGAGATGTGCCGCCCTGGCGATAACGTTGATATGACTGTTGAGCTTATCACTCCTATCGCTATCGAGGAAGGTCTCCGTTTCGCTATCCGTGAGGGTGGTAGAACCGTTGGTTCCGGTGTCGTTTCTTCTATCCTTGCTTAATTATTAAGTAAATATATAGAATAAAGACTATGGCTGCCTCTGCTGTGTATACACAGAGGCAGCCGAAAAAGTTTAATATCTTTGGGGTTTGGTGAAATTCCATACCGGCGGGAAAGTCCGCGAACTCGCAAGAGCCGAGCAGGTGAGATTCCTGCACCGACGGTATAGTCCGGATGAGAGAAGATATATCCTAAAGAGCTGTAAAATTTGGTCAGACCAAAAAAGTCCGTAAGGTAATAAATGTATAGGCTTGATTTGTTTTAAAATTTGTAAGTCAGGGCTTTTAAGGTAGAAATCCTTACGGATTTCAATTTTAATCGGACTTTTTTTACCGCCGTTTTCAAGGCTCGACGTACGTATGTACGCCTCACGCCTTGAAGAACGCCGCTTCTTACCTAAATTTTCCAAGCTCTTAAATAAAAGGAATACAATATCTTCTCCCGCATAAAGATTGTGTTGGGAGGATTTTTTATGAGTAGACAAAGAAATATAGATAAAATAAAGAAGATGACAGGCGTTGCAATGTTTGCAGCTCTTGCGTATCTCTCGATGATAGTTTTGAGGGTCCCCGATATTGGTGGATTTCTCACAATGGATTTTAAGGACGTTATAATTACCGTATCGTCGATGTTCTTCGGCCCGATATCTGCGGTGATTATTTCGATACTCGTTCCGTTCTTGGAGTTTTTGACGATCAGCGGTACGGGTGTGTACGGACTTATTATGAATATTCTTTCGAGCCTTGCTTTTTCGCTCACGGCAAGTCTTATATATAAGTATAGAAAGACCTTTGGCGGTGCGATCTTGGGTCTTGGCTGCGCCGTTCTTTCGATGACGGCGGTTATGATGGCGGCAAATCTTTTGATAACGCCGTATTATATGAATATGCCCACGGCGGCGGTGGCAGAGATGATACCAAAGCTTCTCTTGCCGTTCAATTTCACAAAGGCGGTGCTTAATGCTTCCTTGACTCTCGTTCTTTATAAACCGCTCACTGCGGCTATGCGAAAGACCGATTTCTTTGGCAAGAAGCGTGCGGCGGCAAGCGTCGAGAAAACACCGGAGGATATAAAAAAGGAACGCATACGCACGGTAATACTCGTGTGCGTCGGTGTAGCGGTGGCAATTGCGGCGCTGCTCGTTATACTTTTGGTTTGGAATGGAAGAGTATCCTTCTTTGACGTGTTCAAGGGATGATACGATTTGAAAATATATTTTTGAAAAAAACAAAAAGCTATTGAAATTAAAGTCGAAATATGATATAATATTTTGCGATGATAAATAAACTATCTTATCAAGAGTGGTGGAGGGACAGGCCCTATGATGCCACGGCAACCTGCGCTTGGCGTAAGGTGCTAATTCCGGTAGATGAGAAAACAAATCTCCGGCTGACCGTCGGAGATTTTTTTGTGAAAGGATTTTTAAGGTTATGGAAAAGAAAAATATGCTTTTTACCTCGGAATCTGTTACCGAGGGACATCCCGACAAGGTTTGTGATAAGATTTCCGATGCGGTTCTTGATGCGATACTCGCAAGCGATCCTATGGCAAGAGTTGCGTGCGAGACCTTCTGCACGACCGATACTGTAAACGTTATGGGTGAGATTACTACCACTGCTAAGTTTGACGTTGAGAAGATCGTTAGAGACACCGTTCGTGAGATAGGATACACCGATAAGAATATAGGCTTTGATTTTGAGACCTGCCGTGTAACGAGCTACATACACGAGCAGTCCCCTGATATAGCGCTTGGCGTTGATAAGTCCTTTGAGGCAAAGCAGGGCGAGGGTGACGGTCTTGATACCGGCGCTGGTGACCAGGGTATTATGTTTGGTTATGCCTGCAACGAGACAAAGGAGCTTTTGCCCCTTCCGATCTCTCTTGCGCATAAGCTCTCTATTCGCTTGACTCAGGTTAGAAAGAACGGAAGCTTTGACTACCTCCGTCCCGACGGAAAGACTCAGGTGACCGTTGAATACGCAGACGGCAAGCCCGTTCGCGTAGATACCGTTGTTATTTCGACTCAGCACAGCGCAGACGTATCCCTTGAGACGATAAGAGAGGATATGATAAACAGCGTTATCAAGCCTATAATTCCTGCTGAGCTTATCGATGAGACAACTAAGATATACGTAAACCCAACCGGAAGATTCGTTGTTGGCGGTCCTGCAGGTGATACCGGACTTACAGGAAGAAAGATCATCGTTGATACGTACGGCGGATACTCTCGCCACGGCGGCGGAGCATTCTCGGGCAAGGATCCCACAAAGGTTGACCGCTCCGCATCCTATGCGGCACGCTACGTTGCAAAGAATATCGTAGCGGCAGGACTTGCAGATAAGTGCGAGCTTCAGCTTGCTTACGCCATAGGCGTTGCAAAGCCGGTGTCGGTAATGGTTGATACCTTTGGCACGGGCAAATTTGACGAGGGAGTGATTGCAGAGGCGGTTGGTAAATACTTTGATTTCCGTCCTGCTGCAATAATCAAGGAGTTTGATCTTCGCAGACCGATATATTCTCAAACGGCGGCTTACGGCCACGTTGGACGCGAGGATATAGAGCTTCCTTGGGAGAAGCTTGATCTTGCGGAAAAGCTTCGCGCAGAGTTTAATATATAAAAGCATAAGACATAAGCGCAAGAGCGGATTTTGGCAAGGGCTTAAATTCCTTTTGCGCTTTTGAAAATTTCAGAGAGGAGGATGCTGTTTATGGATATAGGGGCGAGAGATAACTACGGTCTTGAAAGGCTTGAGGGCACTGTCGAGCAGATAATATACTGCAACGAGGAAAATGGATATACCGTTTGCGATATGTCGGTTGACGAGGATATGATCACCGTATTTGGAATAATTCCTATGCTTGGCGAGGGAGATAGGCTTTGCGTGTTTGGAAAATGGGTTCACAGTCCAAAGTACGGCAGACAGTTCTCGGTCGAGCAATACGAGCGTGTAATGCCTGCTGACGTGGCGTCTATATTGAAGTATCTTTCCTCAAGAGCTATCAAGGGCATAGGCCCGAAGACAGCGGTTAAGATAGTTGAGGCGTTTGGCGAGGATAGCTTTGACGTAATAGAAAATCACCCCGAATGGCTTGCCGACGCGGTAAAGGGAATCTCCTTAAAGTCGGCAAAGATCGCTCAGGAGAGCTTTAGAGAGCAGGCGGGAATAAGAAACGCTATGATCTTCTTCAGAGACTATTTCGGCGCCGCAACTACCGTAAAGATATACAAAAGATGGGGAAGCGCCGCCGTTGACGTTGCAAAGAAGAATCCTTACAGACTTTGCAATGAGATAGACGGAATAGGCTTTGAGAGAGCCGATGCGCTTGCCGCGGGAATCGGTATGCAGGAGGATAATTTTGATCGAGTTACGAGCGGAATCTGTTACGTTCTGCAGAGAAATGCGGCGCAGAACGGACATGTTTGTTTGCCTCGCGCACAGCTTATAGCCGATGCATCCGAGCTTCTTTGCGTGGATGCCGAGTCCTGCGAGAGAGGTATTTCCGAGCTTCTCAGAGTGGAGAAGCTGAAATATATACTCTCCGACGAGATTCAGTATATATACACCAAGAAGGACTATGACGAGGAAAAGTATATAGCGCAGAAGCTCGTGATGCTTGACAAAATGTGCCCTGCGGTTGATATTGGTGATATAGGCAGATTTATAGAGCGAGAGGAAAATCGCTCGGGAATAAAATATGCATCCTTGCAAAAGGAGGCGATCGTATCTGCGCTCAGATACGGCGTTATGATACTGACGGGAGGCCCGGGTACGGGAAAGACCACCGTCGTTAGAGCGCTTCTAAGAATATTTGAGAGTATGGATCTCTCGGTAGCGCTTGCCGCTCCCACGGGAAGAGCCGCAAAGCGACTCTCAGAGTCGACCTCAAGCGAGGCAAAGACGATACACCGATTGCTTGAGATGAATTATGAGTCGGGCGGAGAGTCTTTGTTCAAGAGAAACGAGTTCGATCTTCTCGACGAGGATGTAATCATCGTTGACGAGGCGTCGATGATAGACAGCTCTCTTATGTGCGCGCTTTTGATGGCGATAAAGCTCGGCTCGAGAATCGTTATTATCGGAGATGCGGATCAGCTTCCCTCTGTTGGAGCGGGCAACGTGCTGAGAGATATTATATCGAGTGACCGCTTTGCAACGGTTTGTCTTACCGAGATATTCAGACAGGCAAACGAGAGCCTTATAATAAGAAATGCGCACGCTATAAACGAGGGCAGAATGCCCGAGCTTTCGGTTAAGGATAATGATTTCTTCTTCCTTCGCCGCTCGGATGACAGACAGATAGCAAGTACAATTGCCGATCTCTGCCTCAATCGACTTCCAAAGGCGTACGGAGATATGGCAAGAAGCGGAACGCAGGTAATATGCGCATCAAGAAAGGGCGAGGCAGGAACCGAGACTCTGAATATTATTTTGCAGTCCGAGCTTAACCCTGCGCATAAGGCGAAAAAGGAATATAAATTCAGAGAGCGCATCTTCCGAGAGGGAGACCGCGTGATGCAGACGAGAAACAATTACGATCTTGTCTGGGAGCGCACGATAGACGGAAAAGAGGGCAACGGCATCTTCAACGGAGATATAGGCTCGATAATTTCCATCAAGGCGAGCGAGGGCTATATGGAGATGCTCTTTGATGATAAAAAGGTTATCTATGATATATCGATGCTCGACGATATCGAGCACGCGTATGCGATAACCGTTCACAAGAGTCAGGGCAGCGAGTATCCCATCGTGGTTATGCCGATGTGCACAGCGGCTCCGATGCTTCTCACGAGAAACCTTTTGTACACGGGTGTAACGAGAGCGCAGAGAATGGTCGTGCTCGTTGGTAGAGAGGATATTATATCAAAAATGCTTGAGAATGATAAGCAGGTTGTCAGATATACGGGACTTGCAACGAGATTGAAGCTGAAATGAGAGAATATTTGAGACGTATTTTGCTTGTGCATAAATGCGTGGGATGTAGAAAGATACTTGACAGAGAGGATTTTGACAAAGCCTTTTGCAAGGACTGCAACGATGCTTTCCTTGTTGCAAAAATGCAGATCTGCCCCGAGTGCTCGCAGGAGGTGCAAGTCTGTCGGTGTATGCCAAAGCTTATGCAAAGGGAGGGCGTTATCGCATTCAGAAAGCTCTTCTTTTACGATAAGGAGAAGCGGAGCGGGGCGCAGAACAGACTGATATATTTTCTGAAGAGTAATAAGAGCAGAAGAGTATCACGTGAGGCGGCAGAGCAGCTTTGTAAAATTCTTTGCGAGGAGATGACAGAGCTTGAGATAGATACGCAGGAGGCGGTAATCGTCTGTGTTCCGCGTTCACGAGCATCTGCGGCAAGATACGGCTTTGATCAGTCGGTGATGATTTGCAGAGAGCTCTCAGGGCTCTGTAATATAGAATTTGTCAGAGCGCTGAAGCGCCGCAGAGGCGGAAAGCCTCAAAAATCACTCACGGCAGGAGAGCGCAGAAAGAATATTCAAAATCTGCTCTATCCAAACAAAGCTTGCGTAGAGAGTGTGAGAGATAAGACCGTCATTTTGGTTGATGACGTGGTGACTACGGGCGCGAGCATGTCTGCGTGCATTCACATACTTAAGGAGCAGGGAGCTCGTCGGGTTATATGTATTGCTCTTTCGAGTGATATAAACACGTAAAAGTCAAAATAAACTATTGCAATTTTTCTTTATTCATAGTATAATGTAAATGTATTATTCTGATGGGAGGAGGTTCTTATGGGATTATTCAAGCCAAAGCAGATATTTTCAAGAGATATAGGCATTGATCTCGGAACGGCAACGGTGCTCGTTTACGTTGAGGGCAAGGGAATAGTGCTGAACGAGCCTTCTTACGTAGCGGTCGATACCGCTATGGATCAGATAACAAAGATAGGCAAGGATGCTCAGGCGATGCAGGGAAGAAACCCTGCCAATATCGAGATCATCCGTCCGCTTAAGGATGGCGTTATCAGCAAATACGAGGTAACGCAGAAGATGATACAGTATTTCTACCGCCGTGCTTGCGGAGGATCTATCGTTCATCCTCGAATGGTAATATGCGTGCCCACGGGCATCAGCGAGGTTGAGGAAAGAGCCGTTATAGATGCGGGAATTCAGGCAGGAGCAAGAAAGACCTATCTTATGGAGGAGCCCGTTGCGGCAGCTCTTGGCGCAGGAATCGATATACTCGGCCCCGTTGGAAATATGATAGTTGACATCGGTGGCGGAACTACCGATATTGCGGTAATTTCTATGGGCGGCGTCGTTGTTTCGCAGTCGGTAAAGATTGCGGGAGATAAGTTTGACGAGGCTATTGCAAGATACGTCAGAAGAAAGTACAACGTTGCAATCGGTGAGCGCACGGCAGAGAAGATAAAGATTCAGATAGGCGCGGTTTATGAGCACAGTGAGGCTATGAACATCGAGGTCAAGGGAAGATGCTTGATTCAAGGCTTGCCAAAGAACGTGACTATCTCCTCAAAGGAAATGCTTGAGGCGATGATGGAGCCGATCTCGGCTATTCTTGACGCTATATGCTACGTTGTTGAGCATACGCCCCCCGAGCTTATGGGAGACATACTCAAGAACGGAATTATGCTTGCGGGCGGCGGAAGCATGCTTATGGGTCTTGATAAGCTTATCGAGGACGTTACCGGAATCAAAACGAGAATGGTTAAGGATCCTATAAAGTGCGTGGCGCTTGGCACGGGAAGAGTTTTAGGTTTGCTTGATAGCTTCCCCGACGGTGGCGTTATAGATCTTTCAAAATACAGAGGAAGATAATATTACAAGAGGTTGACGACATTAGGCGCAGAACAAAATTACACTAAAATAAATTCATAAAAAAGACCGCTTTATTATCTGAAAAAATGATAGTGAATCGGTCTTTTAAGGTAGAAATTCTTGCGAATTTCATTTTTGTATGTAATTTTTAGACGCGTTTTTGCTCTCTGACGTATTTTTATACGCCGACGAGAACAAAACCGCGTCTTCTGCATCCAAATGACGCAACCTCGAATTTTTAGGAGGACAATATGTTACTTGCCGATTTTAAATACAAGGGGCTTATAGAATATTTCAAGAGAATATCCGATATTCCTCGACCGAGCTTTCACGAGGAAAAAATTGCTGATTATATCTGCAATTTTGCAGAGGAGAGAGGGCTCTTTTACACAAGAGATTCCTATAATAACGTATTCGTAAGGCTTCCTGCAACAAAGGGCAGAGAGGGCGAGGATGCTCTGCTTCTTCAAGGGCACACCGATATGGTGTGCGAGAAGAATGCCGACGTTGAGCACGATTTTTTTAATGAGGGAATCGAGCTTGTCGAGAGCGACGGATATATAAGAGCGAGAGGCACGACGCTTGGCGCTGATAACGGTGTTGCCGTTGCGATAATGCTCTATATACTCGACGGAGCAGAGGGTAATATCAAGAGCCATCCGACAATAGAGTGTCTCTTTACCGCAACCGAGGAGAAGGGACTTATCGGCGCGGCAGGCTTTGATTACAGCGTAGTCACCGCAACGAGAATGCTTAATATGGACAGTGCGGATGACTTTGAGATAATCGTTGGATGCGCAGGCGGTGAGAGAAGCGAGCTTGTATTTGATTTTAACGCCGAGAGCTGTTCTTTGCCTTGCGCTAAGATAGCCGTAAAGGGACTTTTTGGGGGACATTCGGGCGAGGATATAAACCGTGGCAGAGCGAATGCCAATAAGATTATGGGCAGAGTGCTGAACGCTCTTGCGCAGAGCCGTGAGTTTAGAATAGCCTCGATCTGCGGCGGAAACAAGGATAACGCTATTCCAAGAGAATGCGAGGCGGTGATACTATCAAACGATATTGATGCGATAGAGCGCGAGGTAGAGATTCTTTGCTCGGAGATTCGCTCAGAGCTCTCTGCGGAGGATTCCGCATTCTCACTTTCGCTTGAGAGAGAGGGCGGAGAGAGAATGGCTCTTTCCGTGGCTGATACAAAGAAGATAATCTTCCTTATGGCAACCGTTCCTGACGGAGTTTTGAAGATGAGCTGTGAGCTTGAATCTATGGTAGAGTTCTCACGCAACCTCGGCATCGTTTTTGCGGATGCCAAGGAGGGCAGAGCAGAGCTTGTGTTTATGACTCGCTCGGCAAAGACCTCGCAGATAAAGGCATCGGCACAGCAGATAGCATCTTATGCCGATATGCTCGGCGGCAGAGTGAGTGTTGCAAGCTCTTATCCGGGATGGGACGGCAGTCCCGATTCTCCGCTTTGCAAGCTTTATGCGCAGAGCCACAAGGAGTGCTTTGGCGGTGAGTGCAGAGTATCGGTGATACACGCAGGACTTGAGTGCGCTATAATAAAGCAGCTTTGTCCCACGCTTGATATAATCTCCAGCGGAGCGGTGGTACTTGATCTCCATTCGCCCGATGAGTCCTTGGAGATAGCCTCCTTTGAGCGCTTTTTCACGGCAGTAAAAACGCTTATCGAAAAATGAATAAAATAAACACCCCCGTTATTGAAGTGAACCCAAAAGTTTAGACACTTTTGGAGGTGCATATCAATACGGGGGGATATTTATTTAATTAAATCATTTGTTCTTTGAGGGTACGTCTTTGCCCTTTGCATCATCAACGCGGGGAGATTTAGAATCCTTTTTGTTGTCATCGCCAAGATCCAAGTTTAACTGCTGTCTAACAGCTGCTTTCTCCTCTTCGGAAAGCTGATCGTTATCCAACAACGCTTGCATTTGTGCTTCGAACGCTTTTTGCGCGTCATCACCTGATATGTATTCCTTTATCTCGTCCTTGCTTACCTTGACACCGTCGCTCTTTTTGTCTTGTGCGAACTTCTTAGCAAACGCTTCGTTTTCTGATTTTACCTTCTTGTCGTATTCTTTTTTCTGTCTTGCTTCTTCTTGATCTTTTTTCTTCTTCGCTTCAGCTTCTTTTTTCAGTCTTTCTTTCTCTTCTCTTTCTGCGATATCCTTCTGGAGCTTTCTTTCCTTTTCCTCCAACTGCTGCATTTTCTTCTGTTCCTCTGCGAATTTGGCGTCTTGCTTCTCTTTGTTCTTTAATATCTCTTTGTTTTTCTTATCCATCTTCTCTTTGATTTCTTTTTGCTCATCTTTTCTTTTATTCTTGAGCTTATCCATTTTCGCCTGGAATTCTTTGTCTTCCTTTTCTTTGCGCAGCTCCTCTTCTTTTTTGATTCTCTCCTGCTCCTTAGCGAGTTCTTCTTGCTGCCTCTTTATATCCTTGTACGCTTCTTGACGGCGGTGCGTTTCTTCTTTGTGCTCGATCTTTTCCTGCTTTTCTATTCTCTTGTTTTCTTCTTTAACTTCTTTTGCCTTGTCGTTCTGTATTTTCGCCATCTCGTCAAGAAATTCTTTATTCTCTTTGCGCTCGTCTTCGGTAGCTGCAGAAGCTTCTTTTTTGAGCTCCTCAAAAGCTTTTACTTCTTCTTTTATAATGCTCTTGCTCTCTTTTTCGAACTGCTTGAGCTCTTGTGCTTTCTGCTTTGCGAGCTCCTCTTCTTCTTTTCTCTTGCGATCCTCTTCTTCTTTTCTCTTGCGCTCTATTTCCTGTTTTTCTAACTCTTCCTGTCTTTCTTCTTCTTCTCTTGCTTCATCAATTGCGGGCATAATAACGTTTTCCAAGTATTCCTGAGCCTGCTCTTGCGCCATAAAGGTCTCTTCTGTAATTACCTTATTGCTTTCTTCCTGCAACATTCTTTCAAGGTCAAAGCCGTTATCTTCGATGTTCTCGAATTTTTCGGGGTTGAACTGGATCGTTTCGCTTTCCTTGTTCTTTCCTATGTGCTTTGCTGCTTCATAATCGTTAAAGTTGTTGTCTTGTCTTTGGCGATTCGAGAATTCTACTTTTTCTTCCTGGTTCATAAGAGCCTGCTTTTGCAGGGTTGCATCAAAGAGTGCCTGGATATTGGGGTGCTTATCTGCCTCGGCTTTGTAAGCGCCTAAGCGGTTGGTCTCGTTCTTTATAGTGAGGTCCCTTGTGGAGTTGAACTCATCCTCGAGTCTCTGAAGACGTTCCGGGTCGGCAGCTCGGAGCATTTCTCTCCAAGCCTTTGCCTCGCGCTGCTCTGCTCTGCTTCTTATCCAAGTAAGGAAACGGAAGAATCCTTTTCTTGATTCGTTTACGGTTTCAAGCGTTTTAACGTAGGAGAGAGTCTCACGCCATTCATCGGCAGAAAGGTTTGCCGGGTTAAAGCTCTCTACTCTTGCTCTCATATCTCTGATACGAAGGCTTCCGTTGCCGTATCTCGTGCAGTTAACGTGAACCAAAGTCTGAGGAGTGGTGCGAGCGCGAATTGCATCACCGTAAAGCTGCAAGTATTCATTCGTGCTGAGTCCGCCGTAGGGAAGGGGAGCCATATCGTAGATCGAGGGTTCCTCATCGCCCTTGTGGGGGAGCTCCTCCTTGTAGGCTCTGAATGCGTCCATCATAACCTCGAGGTCCTCGATGAAGCCCTCGGAACGAAGCTCGGGGTTGAGAATCTTCTGGTGCATAAACTCACCGTAGAGCTTTGTAAAGTAATCCTTGTATGCGCTCTGCCAAGCGAGAGGCCAAGAGCCCTCACCGACTTCTGCCTGAGCCTGATTATAATGCTGCTTTGCGAGAGCGTCGAACTCCTTGGAGTTGAACTTTGCTCCCCATCTCTCGAAAAATTTTGCTTCCATTGCTTTCAAAGTTTCTTTGTTCATAATAAGCACCTCGTAATTGTTTTTTCTTATCTTGACATCATTATATCACAACTTTTTCAAAAATGCAATATCTTTTTGAAAAAATTTCAAAAAATATTTTTATTTTTTTGAAAAAAGTCCTTAATTTAGCAGAAAATACAATTTTTCTTCATTTTTATTATATTATAGAAAAATCAAAAATGCAATATTTTTTATCAAAAATTTCAAAAAGCATGATTTTTGGGCGTATTTTTGCCATTTTGAGAGCGTTTGACTCGTCTGGCAACAGAGCAGAGTGAATGATTTTTTGTAGAATACGCCAAAAATTTATTGAAGATGATACAATGATTGACAAATGCTCTTTGCGGTGATATAATTAAATCAGTAGAGTCTATAGAATTTCTAAAAGGAGTATTGATATGAAAAAAAGATTATTGACTATTGTATCGTTGATTCTTTGTCTTGCGTGCTTGTTTGCGTGTACGTCAGGTGACGTAGTTACCCCCAAGGACAGTGAAAAGACGAGCGAGTCTGCAACTGAGAGTCAGTCCGAGTCTGAATCTGCGACCGAGACCGAGTCCGAGACCGAAACCGAGACCGAGTCCGAGTCTGCAACCGAGACCGAGACCGAGTCTGCAACGGAGACAGAGTCCGAGTCTGCAACTGAGACCGAGACCGAGTCCGAGACAGAGTCTGAGACAGAGTCCGAGACCGAGTCTGAGACCGAGTCTGAGACCGAGGACAAGGATCCTGTTCCCGGAGTTACTAAGACGGATGAGACCTTGGAGGCAAAGGTATATAAGCTTTCAGAAAACCCTGATTTCTTCAGATTTATTGGAAGAAGCAAGCAGATCACAGATGGAATTCTTTGCGACCATTCGGCATCGGGTATAGAATTCCAGGGATATTTCACAGGTGACGTTACCATGGCGATAACCACTTCTTACGAAACGTATTATACGGTTTATATCGATGGCGTTCGTTCGGAGACAAGAGTTCATGCGCCTGCGGGAACCAACAAGGCTATTAAGATAGCTACCTTTGAGGGTAACTATTTCCACACCATAAAGATACTTAAGCAGTCCGAGATCGGTTGGACTACCTCTACGTTGAATGAGCTTAACGTTACGGGATATCTCGTTGACGCTCCCGAGGACAGAAAGCTCTACTTTGAATTCTACGGCGATAGCTTAACCTCCGGTTTTGGTAATATTGGAAGCCCGTATGCAAACGCGCCTCATGATGAACCTAAATATCAGGATGCAACGCAGACCTACGGATTCCTTTTGTCCGAGATGGCAAAAGCAGATTGCTCGATACTTGCAATGAGCGGTGTAGGTCTTGCAGAGGGATATTATGACAATCCTTTCCTTGATTATTTCTCAAAGTACTCTCACAAGCGCGGAAACGAGAAGTTTGATTTTGAGGGCGCCCGTGTTCCCGATGCAGTCTTCATTCACCTTGGAGCAAACGATGAGAGTTGTGGAGACAATCCTAATAACATAAGAGGCTACGGTGAGAACACCGGTAGCTTTAAGGATAATTTCAAGGCTAAGGCAAAAGAGCTTATAAAATATATCCGTGAAGGATATAACGCAGACATGCCGATAGTTTGGGCGTACGACCCGTGGGAGGGACTTCCTAACTACATCGAGGAGGTTATTGAGGAGCTTGGCGGTGATAGCGCAAGACTTTATATGATAGAGCTCGAGTGGCATGGCATTTCCGGATATACCGGAGCCGGCACACATCCGAGCGTTGCGGCTCACGAGGCGCATTGCTACCAGTTGGCAGAGCTTGTTCTTGAGAAGGATATAATATAATTAATAGAGCTTTTTGAGGTTTATATGAAAAGAAGAATTTGTTCAATAATAGCTATAATACTTTGCTTTGCGATGGTGTTATCACTTTTCAGCTGTGTATCTGCTAGTAACTCTACCGGAAAGAAGAAGGACACCTCTGATGAGATAGAGGACGATGACGATAAGAATGATGTTGACACCTCGGATAAAAAGGGAGATAAAGAAGAGAATGACGAGGACGAAGAGGAGGAAGAGGACGAAGAGGAAGACATCGTGACCGACGATGATACTGAGTCCGAGTCTGAGACTGAGTCTAAGACCGAGACCGAATCCGAGACAGAGTCTGAGACTCAAACCGAGAGCGAGACCGAGTCCGAGACTCAAACCGAGACCGAGTCCGAGACTCAAACAGAGACCGAGTCGGAGACAGAGACCGAGACAGAGCCTGTTGTTAAGGAGGATCCCATCCCCGGAAAGACCAAGACGGATGAGACTCTTAGGGCAAAGAGCTATAATCTTGCTGTTAAGAGCTCTACTTTCAGATACATAGGCCGTGTAAAGCCTACGTCGGGTGGTCTTATATTCGATCACTCGGCATCAACGCTTGAGTTTCAGGGATTTATGACGGGTGAGGTAAATCTTACTATTTCCTCCACCAATGGCGAGTCTTATTATACCGTTTATATAGACGGAAAGCGCAGCGATACGAGATTTAAGGTATCGGGCGCAAATCAGGTAATTACTGTTGCGAAATTTACCGGAAAGTATTTCCACAGAATTTCTATTGTAAAGCAGACCGAGGTGGACTGGTCTACGAGTACGATTCACAGATTGCAGATAACCGGTTATCTTGAGAAGGCTCCCGCACAGAAGGATCTTTATATTGAGTTCTACGGAGATAGCCTTACAGCAGGATACGGTAATATAGGAAAGCCCGGAGATTCCAATGCAGGTTCTGCACCTTATGAGGATGCAACCAAGACATACGGATATTTGCTCTCGCAGAGACTTGATGCTGATTGCTCTATTCTTGCAAGAAGCGGAGTAGGTCTTGCTCCTTGTTGGTCTGAGCGTTTCTATGAGCGTTTCTCGAAGTATTCGTACAGCCGTGGAAGCGAGCAGTTCAGATTTACCGGCGCTCGTGTTCCCGACCTTGTGGTTATACACCTTGGCGCTAACGATTACGTTTACGGCTCTTCTAAGGAAAACTTTATAAAGTACGGTAAAGAGCTTGTGGATTATATTCGTAACGGATACGGAAAGAATATGCCTATAATCTGGGCGCACGATCCCGGTGAGGGACGTCCCGAGTGGATCAAGGAGATTCTTAACTACTATGGCGGAGAGGCGAAGGGCTTCTATTCGGTAGCTCTTCCTTGGTCGGAGGCAGGAGCAGGCGGACATCCGAGTGCTAATGAGCATCAGAAGCATGCAAATATTATTTATAATCTTATAAAAGAAAAGAAAATTTTAAAGTAAAATAGTGCTTTTGGGGGCGGTTTCAAGCTTTGGCGTTGGGACTGCCCCCTAAATTTTGAGTGGCTTTTTTGTGAAAGTTGCCGAGTTGACAAAGGTATTTGGTAGTGATATAATTAATGTGTATGGAAGTTTTTGTATAAATATATATAAGGAGGCATTTATGAAGAAGAGACTTTTGGCATTAGTCTGTCTTTTGTTGTGCGTAGCTACACTCTTTTCGCTCGCTGGTTGTGAAGCAACCGTCAGCGATAAGGGATCAAATAAAAAGGATGACGATGATGAAATCGAGTCCAAGCTTGATGATGACGAGGAATCGGAGGAGGATGAGGATAAGTCCGAGGCTGATGAGGAAGAATCGGAGGAGGATAAATCAGAGCCTGAGGAGACCGAGAGTGAATCCGAGTCCGAGAGCGAGTCTGAGAGTGAGTCTGTGACCGAGACCGAGACTGAGACTGAATCCGAGACTGCAAGCGAAATTGAGAGTGCAACCGAGACCGAGAGCGCATCTGAGAGCGCGACGGAGAGTGAGACCGAAAAGCAGACCGAGAAAGAGACCGATCCTATCCCCGGTAAATCCAAGGCGCCGACCACTCTTAAGTCTAAGACCTACAATCTTGGAAGTGCAACCGATAGAAAGAACTTTAGATTTATTGGAAGAATGCAGTATACAACTACCGGTGTACTCTTTGATCATTGCGCAAATGCAATTGAATTTCAGGGATATATGACCGGAGAGCTTAAGCTTCTTGCAAATTCTTCGGGAAATAACGCAAACGATTATACATACCTTACTGTGTTTATCGACGGAAAGCGTGTGGATAAGAGATTTGTTATAGCGGGAATGGATCAAACGATCACTCTTGCAAACTTTACAGGAAATTATTTCCACACTGTTCGTATAGTAAAGCAGACCGAGATTTCAAACTCCGATGCAAGACTTAAGAGCATTAGCATGAAGGGATATCTTACCGGAGCTCCCGAGGAGAGAAAGTATTATATCGAGTTTTACGGCGACAGCCTTACTGCGGGATATAGTAATATCGCAACAAAGGACTATCCTACCAGCGAGGAGGGCGATGGAATCTATCAGGATGCAACGCAGACTTATGCGTTCTTAGCCTCCGAAACGCTTAAGGCGGATTGCTCTATTCTTGCAATGAGCGGTGTCGGCATTGATAAGGGTTGGACCAGTAACAATTTCATGCACTATTTCAGCAAGTATTCCTACCGTCGCGGAGATACTGCCTATAGCTTTAAAGGCGCGCGTGTGCCTGATTTGGTAGTAATCCACCTTGGAGCAAATGACGTTACTCGCGGTTCATCGAAATCGAAATTTATTGAAAACGCTACGGCGCTTATAAATTACATTCACAACGGTTACGGCAAAAAGATTCCTATAATCTGGGCGTACGATCCCGGTGAGCAGGTTCCGGACAGCTGGAGAGAAGAGGTGCTCAATAAGTTCAAGGGAACAACAAAGGTTTATAGCCTTGAGCTTGAATGGCGCAGCAAGGGTAAAATAAACGGACATCCGAACGTTGCAGGACATCAGAAGAATGCAAGCGAGCTTGTAGCTCTTATCAGAAAAAATGGATTGTTAAGATAAATATAAAAGGGACAGAATCATAAGCGCGAGAGCGCTTGTGGTTCTGTCCTTTTTGCGTATACGTAAAAATTTTATAATAGTGAAATATATTCCTCTGCAAAGTGCGCGGCGACAGCGCCGTCGGCTGTGGCTGTGACTATCTGGCGAAGAGCCTTTGTTCTAACGTCTCCTATCGCAAAAACGCCCTCTATCGAGGTTTTTGTCGTTTCGTCTGCGATGATATACCGGTTCTCATCAAGAGCTAAAATTCCGTTGACGAGAGAGGTGTTTGGCTCTCTGCCAATGCTCACGAATACGCCGTTGCATTCTATAGTGCTCTCACTACCGTCTGCCGTGCTTTTGAGGACGAGTCCGTTTACTCGCTTGTCAAAAAGAATATCCGAAACTACGCTGTTCTTGATGAATTCCACGTTCTGCGCCCTTAAGAGGGGATCGTGGTATACCTTTGTTGCTCGCAGAGTATCTCTGCGGTGAATTAGATACACCTTCTTTGCAATTCGGGAAAGATAGAGCGCGTCCGAGACGGCTGAATTTCCACCGCCTATTACGGCAACGGTCTTGTCCTTGTAGAATCTTCCGTCGCAGTGAGCGCAATAGTGCACACCGCGGCCGATAAGCTCCTTTTCGCTCTCAAGCCCCAAGGGGCGTGGGTCGGCGCCCGTGGCGATAACTACGGTTTTTGAAAGATAGGTGATTCCGTCCGCTACGATCTCCTTAGGATGTGAGCCAAGCCTAAGCTCGCTTACCTGCGCATATTGAGTTTTCGAACCAAAGCGCTCGGCGCCCGATTGCATATTTGCACCAAGGGTGATTCCGTCAATGCCCTCGGGAAAGCCGGGGTAGTTCTCAATCTCGCCCGTCAGAGTCATCTGACCGCCTATTGACATTTTTTCGATTACCAGGGTGTCAAGCCCCGCTCTTGCGGCATACAGCGCGGCGGTGTATCCTGCAGGGCCTCCGCCTATTATTATCATATCGTATATATGCACTGAAAGCACCTCCGATTTTGTCATTTAAAAGAAACTGCTGTAAACGTATTATGCGCTTACAGCAGAACTTTTATTTCGTATCGTTAGATTAATAATTTTCTTTTCTGATCTCAAAGTAGCTCTGAGGACGGTTGCAAACGGGGCACTTCTCGGGAGCCTTTGCGCTGAGAACGAGATGTCCGCAGTTGCGGCATTCCCACATAACGATTCCGCTCTTCTCGAAAACAGCCTTGGTCTCAACGTTGGTGAGAAGCGCGCGGTATCTCTCCTCGTGAGCCTTCTCAACAGCTGCAACGCCTCTGAACTGAGCTGCGAGCTCATAGAAGCCCTCTGCCTCTGCGTCCTTTGCGAACTGATCGTACATATCGGTCCACTCGTAGTTCTCACCCTCTGCTGCGTGGAGAAGGTTCTGTGCGGTATCGCCAAGCTCGCCAAGAGCCTTGAACCAAAGCTTTGCGTGCTCCTTCTCGTTGTCTGCGGTCTGGAGGAATATAGCAGCGATCTGCTCATATCCTGCCTTCTTTGCTACGGATGCGAAATAGGTGTACTTGTTTCTTGCCTGAGATTCGCCTGCGAATGCTGCCCAAAGATTCTGCTCGGTCTTGGTGCCTGCGTAAGGATTCTTCTTGGGCTCCTCTACTGTCTCAAACTTGTCTGCGCCCTGCTTGCAGATAGGGCACTTGAAGTCCTCGGTGATAGCTCCTTCGTGTATGTATCCGCAAATTTTACATTTCCATTTTGCCATGATCGTTTCTCCTTTTTTATATGTGTTTTTATTTTTTTGATTTATGAGCATCTCTCAAAAAGATAACGTATTTATTGACTGATATCAAAAAATGTGATACAATATAAATACAGTATAATTATAACATTTCATATAACAAAAGTCAATAAATTTTTATTTTTTGAGGATATAAAAATGAACGAATTTGAGTTGATAGAGCTTTTTTCGGATACCTTTCCTTTTTGGGAAAAGCTTAGCGATACAGATAAGGCAACTATGTGCCGAACGGCAAATCAAATAAGCTTTAAAAAGGGCTTTAACATACACGACGGAAATGAGTGCACGGGCGTTATACTCGTGAAGAGTGGAAGCCTGCGCATCTATATGCTCTCGGAGGAGGGAAAGGAGGTAACTCTTTTCCGCGTGTTCCCGGGAGAGATCTGTATGCTTTCCGCATCCTGCGTGCTTGATATGATAACCTTTGACGTTTTCGTCGACGCAGAAGAGAACAGCGACTGCGTAGTTATCGGTGGCTGCATTATCGAGGATCTCTGCGTGAGAATGACCGACGTAAAGATCTTCGTTCTTGAGAGCGCTCTCTCAAGATTCTCCGACGTAATGTGGGTAATGCAACAGATACTTTTTATGAGCATGGATAAGCGTCTTGCAATTTTTTTGCTTGACGAGTCCTCAAAGAAGCAGAGAGACGTTATAACTCTCACTCACGAGCAGATTGCAAAGTACATGGGCTCTGCCCGTGAGGTGGTATCTCGTATGCTCAAGTATTTTTCAAGCGAGGGTATCGTTAAGGTATCTCGAGGCGGAATTGAGCTTATCGACAAAAAGCGACTCCGCCAAATGACTCTTTGATTATATTTTTATAAAAGCTGAAGGATCTGGGATTTCGGACGAGCTCCTGCGGATTGATGAACTATCTCTCCGTTTTTGATAACTACGAGCGTCGGAATGCTGAAAACTCCAAATTCCTCTGCAAGCTCGCTCTCGTCGTCAACGTTTACCTTTGCAACTATTATGTCCTCTCTCTCCTCGGCGATCTCGTCGATGATGGGGGAGAGCATCTTGCAGGGTCCGCACCAGTTTGCGTAGAAGTCGATGAGGATTGGCTTGTCGAGCTGTTTTATTTCGTTTAATTTATCTTTGTTTATTGCGATAGGTTTCATTGTTTTTTTCCTCCCGTCTTTGGTTTACACTCATAGTTTACCACGAATGAAGGAAAAAATCTGTGACGAGGTCACAAAAAAACGAATCTTTTTTGGAATTAGAATATTTTTGACAAAAAGTGGCAAAAATGTGTGCAAATATCACAAAAATGTCTAACATCTTTGTTACATAATTAACAACCATGCCAATGTTTTGCGAAAAAACACTTTGCGTATTTACAAATCGACAAAAATGTGTTAAAATATTGACGAAATACTATCTCAAATTTTACCCATTAATTTTTTTCGGAGGAAATTAAAATGGATATCAAAAACTACGAAATAGTTGATAGCGTAGAAAAGCTTGAGGCTGCTATCGCAAAGACGAAGGCGGCGCAGAGCAAATTTGCTCAATATACACAGGAGCAGGTAGATAAGATCTTTTTGGCTGCTGCATCTGCTGCGGATAAGGCAAGAATACCTCTTGCAAGAATGGCGGTAGAGGAGACCGGAATGGGCGTGGTTGAGGATAAGGTTATCAAGAACCACTATGCGGCAGAGTATATTTATAATGCATATAAGGATACAAAGACCTGTGGCGTTATAGAGGAGGATAAGGCATACGGTATAAAGAAGATAGCTGAGCCTATCGGCGTTATCGCAGCCGTAATTCCTACCACTAACCCCACCTCAACGGCAATCTTTAAGTGCTTGCTTGCGCTCAAGACCCGTAATGCAATTATCATAAGCCCTCACCCCAGAGCAAAGAACTCCACAATCGCCGCTGCAAAGCTCGTTCTTGAGGCTGCGGTTGCTGCAGGCGCTCCCGAGGGAATCATAGATTGGATCGACGTTCCTTCTCTTGAGATGACTAATACCGTTATGAAGGAAGCTGACATCATCCTTGCAACCGGTGGACCCGGAATGGTTAAGGCTGCATATTCAAGCGGAAAGCCCGCTGTCGGCGTAGGCGCAGGTAATACTCCCGCAATCATCGACGATACGGCTGATATTCTTCTTGCAGTTAACTCTATAATTCATTCTAAGACCTTCGATAACGGTATGATCTGCGCATCCGAGCAGTCTGTTATCGTTCTTGAGAGCATATATGATGCCGTTAAGGCTGAATTTGCGGCAAGAGGATGCTATTTCTTGAATCCCGAGGAGACCGAGAAGGTAAGAAAGACCATTATTATCAATGGCGCACTCAATGCAAAGATCGTTGGACAGAAGGCAGCTAAGATCGCAGAGCTCTCGGGCGTTACCGTTCCCGCAGGCACGAAGATCCTTATCGGTGAGGTTGAGAGTGTTGAGCTTTCCGAGGAATTTGCTCACGAGAAGCTCTCTCCCGTACTTGCTATGTATAAGGCAAAGGATTTTGCAGAGGCGCTTGACAAGGCAGACAGACTCGTTGCTGACGGTGGATTCGGTCATACCTCCAGCGTTTATCTTAACGAGATAACCGAGAAGGAAAAGCTTTCCGAGTTTGCCGCTCGTATGAAGACCTGCCGTATTCTCGTAAATACACCTTCCTCTCACGGAGGAATCGGAGACCTTTATAACTTCAAGCTCGCTCCCTCTCTCACGTTGGGATGCGGATCTTGGGGCGGTAACAGCGTATCCGAAAACGTTGGTGTAAAACACCTTTTGAATATTAAGACAGTAGCCGAAAGGAGAGAGAATATGCTTTGGTTCAGAGCACCTCAGAAGATATATATAAAGAAGGGTTGCCTCCCCGTAGCTCTCGATGAGTTGAGAAGCGTAAGAGGCGCAAAGAAGGCGTTTATCGTAACCGATACCTTCCTTTACCAGAACGGCTACACCAAGCCGATTACCGATAAGCTCGACGAGATGGGCATTCAGCATGCTACGTTCTTCAACGTTCAGCCCGATCCTACGCTTGCAAATGCAACCGAGGGCGCAGCTCAGATGAGATCCTTCGCTCCCGATACTATCATCGCGCTCGGTGGTGGTTCTGCAATGGACGCAGCAAAGATCATGTGGGTTCTTTACGAGCATCCCGAAGCAGACTTTATGGATATGGCAATGAGATTTATCGATATCCGTAAGAGAGTCTACACCTTCCCCAAGATGGGTGAGAAGGCATACTTCATCGCAATTCCTACCTCCGCAGGTACGGGATCCGAGGTAACTCCCTTTGCAGTTATCACCGATGAGAAGACCGGAGTTAAGTATCCTCTTGCAGATTACGAGCTCCTTCCCAATATGGCAATCATTGATACCGATTTCCATATGTCCGCACCTAAGGGTCTTACCGCTGCATCGGGTATCGTCGCAGTAACTCACGCAGTTGAGGCTTACGCCGCAATGCTTGCAACCGACTACACAGACGGTCTTGCGCTTCAGGCACACAAGAATATATTTAATTATCTTCCCAGAGCATACGATAACGGTCAGACCGACGTAGAGGCTCGAGAGAAGATGGCTAACGCCGCAACTATCGCAGGTATGGCATTCGCAAATGCATTCCTCGGTATCTGCCACTCGATGGCGCACAAGCTCGGTGCATTCCACCACCTCCCCCACGGAGTTGCAAATGCTCTTATGATCGAAGAGGTAATTCGCTTCAATGCTTGCGAGGCTCCCGCAAAGATGGGTACTTTCTCGCAGTACGATCATCCTCACACTCTTGCAAGATATGCTGAGATCGCAGATTATCTCGGACTTGGCGGCAAGACCGACGAGGAGAAGCTTGAGAACCTTATTAAGGCAATCAACGACCTTAAGGCTCGCGTTGGAATCAAGGAGACCATTAAGGATTACGGTATTGACGAGGCTGATTTCTTGGCTGGTCTTGACGATATGGTTGAGCAGGCGTTTGACGATCAGTGTACGGGTGCTAACCCCCGTTACCCCCTTATGAGTGAGATAAAGCAGATGTATCTCAATGCTTATTACGGTAAGCATTTTGTAGAGGCAGAGATGCCCGAAATAAAGGCTTAAAGGAGGAGAAAATATGAAGTTTGATACTATTGTTGCAGAGAGCAAGAACAAAGGTATTTACCGTGACGGCGACAAGTGCATAAAGCTTTTTGACGAGCTTTATTCCAAGGCGGACATTCTTAACGAGGCGTTGAATCACGCAAGAATCGAAGAGACCGGATTGAATATTCCTAAGATCCACGAGGTAACGCTCATTGACGGAAGATGGGCAATTGTTCTCGAGTATATCGAAGGAAAGACCTTAGCTCAACTTATGGAAGAAAATCCTGAGAAGAAGAATGAATATATCGAGCTTCTTGTTGATCTTCAGATGGAGGTACACGCAAAGACCTCGCCTCTTCTCACAAAGCTTAAGGATAAGATGAACAGAAAGATCTCGGCAACCAAGTTCGATGCAACTACTCGCTATGATCTTCACACTCGTCTTGAGTCTATGCCTAAGCACAATAAGGTTTGCCACGGCGATTTTAACCCCACCAATATCATCATTACACCCGAAGGAAAGGCTTATATCGTAGACTGGGCACACGCAACTCAGGGTAATGCGTCTGCTGACGTAGCGCGCACCTATTTGTTGTTCTGCTTGAATGGCGACGAGGCAACTGCAAAGCTCTATCTCGATATCTTCTGCAAGAAGAGCGATACTGCAAAGCAGTACGTTGAAAAATGGATGCCCATCGTTGCGGCATCTCAGTCTGTAAAGGGTCACGAGGAAGAGGTTGAGATCCTCGCTTCGTGGGTTGACGTTGTAGATTACGAATAATATAAAAAAGCTCTGCTGTCAAAGGACGGCAGGGCTTTTTGTATATCATAAATCAATTTGTTTTTCCGTTTCTATTGAAAAAAAGGTTCAGGTGTGGTAAAATATATAAGATAGAGATATTTTAGGAGGGCTTATGAAACGTATTTTAGCAATGCTGTTGATACTTTCAATGATGCTTGTGTTTGTACCTTCTTGCGGAGATGATGATGCGGGTGAGATGCTCGAGAGCTCTAAGGGACTTAACTTTAAGCTTAATGATGACGAGAAAAGCTATACTCTCGTTGGAATAGGAACTTGTACCGAGGAGAACGTTGTTATTGACGGTTATGCGGGATATCCCGTAACCGAAATAGCGAAAAGCGCGTTGATGCGAGCTACGAATATAAAGACGCTCACTATTGGAGATTCCGTTACGTTTATAGGAGAGGTATCTTTTTACGGATGCGAAAATCTTTCGAGTGTTAGCATAGGAAAGAACGTTACAGGTATAGGAAAGAATGCATTTGAAAACTGTACAAGTCTTGAACAGATAGTTATTCCCGAGGGAATAGACGAGATATCTATGAGAGCCTTTGCCGGTTGTACCTCTTTGAAGAGCGTGAGTATGAGCGATGACGTGATCGAGATAAGAGGATACGCTTTTGAAAATTGTACGGCGCTTTCCACAATAACTATTCCTAAAAATATGAAATATATTCGAGATCACTCCTTTGATGGATGCACAGGACTTGTTGAGGTAATAAATCATTCTTCGATTAAGATTGAGAAGGGCTCGGATAAGAACGGAGGAATTGCGTATAATGCGCTGAACGTTCATAACGGAGAGAGCGGACTTGTCTATAAGGACGATTTTGTATTTTATTCGGTGGATAAATCAAATTATCTTGTAAAATATACGGGAGATAAGGCGGAGGTAGTGCTCCCCGATGATTTTGAGGGCGAGGCTTATGCTATCGCGCCATACGCTTTTTCAAACAATACAAAAATAACCGCAGTAAAGCTTGGCGCAAAGACGTCTGCAATAGCAAATAACGTCTTTGAGGGCGCGACAGCACTTAGCAAGGTGGAGCTTAGCTCCGGTGTACTTGTTATCGGTGAGGAGGCTTTTTCGAGCTGTGTGGCGCTTGATAAGATAGATATACCTCAGAGCGTGCAGGGAATCGGAGTGAACGCCTTTGCAGGCTGTGCGGCGCTTGAATCGGTTACCGTTTCGGCAAATCTTAAAATCATAGGAAAGAATGCTTTTGAAGGCTGCAGTAATTTGAAATCTGCCGTTTTCGAGCAGACCGAAGGCTGGAAGGCAGGAGAGACAGATGTTCCCGCGGAGGAGCTTGTCGATACCGCAAAAGCGGCGGAATGCTTGACTAAAACCTATGTGAACGTAAGCTGGGGAAGATAATAAATAAAAAGGGCTGAGTCCAAAGACTCAGCCCTTAAAATTTAATTATTCAATGGTTCTTTCCTTACATTTTGTTCTACTTTTCTTTTTCTTGAAAATGAACGCTGTACCTATGACACCTACAACAATTGCTGCAGAGAGACCTACGGAAGAACTGCAACCGATTTCAAGTTCGTCCGTGGATTCATCGAGTTCTTCGCTTGCGTCGGTTGGCTTGATAGTTATCTCCGTTTCTTCGCTTTCGCTTGTCATCTTAGAAGAATTTTCGGCTTCATGACTTTCGTCGTTTTTCTGTGTTACAGTCTCAAAATGTATACCGGGAACAGGAAAAAATGGGCAATTGCTAACAGGTTCGTAACCACAAAGGTCACATATCCTATCTTCATCGGCATCAGGATGATGTATGTCATGCGGTGTATCGTTAAATACGTATCCTTCCATATTTATTACTTCATAAAAAGATCTATCATACATTTTTGTAAATTCATAAAAATACGATAATGGAAACAGACACGTTTCTCCTAGATAGAAGTCGTTAAACAAAATATATTCTCCATGATCTGTATCATAGTAAATATATCTGCAGTCGCCATTTTCAAAACCATCCAAACAATATATTTTATTAACCTTGACCGATGAACCAAAAACCAACTCCGGATATACGGTATAAGTATAAAAGCCTTCCCATTGAGCCAAGAGCTGCGGTGTCCTCGTTATTCCTACACCTCCATAAATTGCTTTATAATGCCGCGTTTCAAAATCACCTGATACAACTAAATACCTTATAGCAACGGCACTCTCAATTATAGTCGTAATATCTTCTTGATTTTTAAATTGAAAAAAATAATCACCACCACTCATATATAATTTTATCGCTGTGTCATCAGGAAGGAGGGCTTCATCATTATAAGGTACAGATAATATAGCTTTTTCTTCCGAAGTCAAATACCGCGAGTCATAAGAATCATAAGAATCGGCTGATACGGGCACGATGAAGAAAGTTAGGCACATAATAAAAGTTAATATTAATATAAATAAACGTTTCATATTTTTCTCCTTTCAAAATGTCAAAAATCAATTTATATTGTCGTTGCTTTAGTTAGCCAGCCTTTTGGTTTGTATTTTTAATATTTAGTTTTGAGCTGTTTGCCAGCTTATTTCTTTGAGTAGCGGGATAAAATTGTTGCGCAGGCTATGCCGATGAATAGAAAACAAATAAAAATCATCGCAGAATGATCTTGTGTCAAAGGCTCCCTTGTGTAAAGGGAGCTGTCAGCGAAGCTGACTGAGGGATTGTTTTGTGTGAATTATCTTTTTACAATCCCTCCGTCACGGCAAGCAGTGCCACCTCCCTTTACACAAGGGAGGCTCTGGCTTAATTCCGCTTAAGCGGATTTACCTAATAATTGCGAGGCTGGCAGGTCAATACATAGCGCACTTGTGCGCAGCCGGTGATATTCACGGCTATGCCCGAAACTGAAATCCCCCTGTTTATTTTTCGTACCTAAAGTTGTTCAATTATTTGTATTTTGTTTATTGAATCAACAATTGAACGACCTCGGAATCAATTGTTTCATATTCATCATATGAATTGATACAAGCCACTTTAACCAAACATATTAACGCATATTCTCCACTATCATCAACAGTAAGTTCATAATCAAAATTCTTATATTCTATTTTATCATAAGATTGGTTAACTTTACTATATTCATTGTCAAGCTTTGATACAATTTGCTCTTGAACTGTTTTGCTATCAAATTTAGTTGTTGCAGTCGAAGGTATCCGTCCAAGCAACGTAGATGAGAAACTGTATATATATCCCGTTTCATCAATCATTATATCTGCTCTGTCAGAGCATTTAAATCCATCTACATATTTTTCAAATGAAACGGTATACATCTTGCGGCTCTCGTTAAATAACGCAGTTGTAGTATACTCAGAAACATCAGTGAAATTGGAAACAAATTTACTTGCAATATCAATACATTCCGCTTTCGTATGAAGCTGTTTGTTATTATTGTTAGAAGAATCATTTCCAAAGAAATACGTACTCAATTTACCGTCATCCGTTAACGAAAAGTAACGATTGTTTTCGTCTTTGTATTTGTGTGTTTTGTAAAATTCTGAGAATCTTTTTTCAGTTTCTACGTAATTTCCTGCAATTGCAAGATTTTCAATCATAAAAGAAACGCTTTTCTCTGCATCAGAATCAACAAATGCGTCTTGATTCCAATCTTTATATTCCAGTTCATGTGAAATTCCCGATACTGAATCGGAATATCCACATATTTTGATTGAATATTTTTCTGCATTGGAAGAATTATTTTCAACAGCATTTGTTTCTATATTTTGTTGAGCTTTATTTGAACTATCTTTATTATCGATATTTGTTTCCGTATTATGGGACTCATCATTAAAATCTTTTGTTTCATCTGTATTTATCATATCTTGATTTGATTCTTTCGGCTCATTGTTACTTGAGGTTTCACATGAACAAATTAACAATATACTTAAAACAAGCAATATTGAAATTAAATATTTTTTGTATTTTTTCATAATTAAAGCTCCTTTCAAAACGTCAAAAATCAATTTATATTGTCGTTGCTTTTCGGGACTACCTCCTTTATCTTATAACCCCAAAATACACACTTTAAACCTCCAATATATCCCAATTTCATTTTATCATTTTTTATTCTGCTCGTCAACAAAAAAGTCCTTCGCTCTCTCGATTTTGTAGCTCTATACAAAAGCGAGTTATTCGTTTTGTTTATAAATACGAAAAAGGCAGAGAAAGTATATTCTCTGCCTTTTGGTTTGTATTTTTAATATTTAGTCTTGAGCTGTTTGCCAGCTTATTTCTTTGAGAAGCGGGATAAAATTGTTGCGCTCTGCAAGCGAGCCTTCGTTTGTGCTTCCGCTGATCGGCTCGTAAAAATACTGATAGCAGAAATATGCAACGCCTATGCAGGAGGGAAGAGTGCTTGTGTATTCGAGACATCTCTTTAGGATATCGTCGCTCTTTGCCCATTCGTCTTTACCGCTTCCCGCATAATTGTCGGTTTTACTTATCGATTTGCTGAGCGTCATACCGATGATAAGCTTTACGGAATCGGTTTTGATGTAGCTTTGCCATACGTCGGCGGTTGCCTTGAAAGCAAAGGTCTCGTGCTCAAGCCCGAAATAGATCTGCGGGCAGATGTAATCGATATATCCCGACGTCGAGCACCAGGTAAGAACGTCTGCGCAGTGCGAGTTGTAAACGGTGTTATAGTTGCCCGCGGGGCTGATTCCGAAAAGCGCTGTGGAATCGACCGTCTTTGTTGCCGCATAGAGCGATGCTATGAGCTTATTGAGGGATTCTCTGCGGAATGATAAAAGATCGAGCTTTCCGCCCTCTGCGGTATATTGCGCGTATGCTTTTGCATCAAAGCTTGATTTTGTTGTTGGGTAGAAATAATCATCCATGTGCAGACCGTCAAATTCGTAGTTCTCCATAATTTCAACGGCGCCCTTGACGATAAGATCTCTCACCTCGCTGTATGCGGGATTTAGGTACCAGTTGTCCTCAACCTTCATAATATATTTTCCGCGATAGTCTGTATCGTTGTACCACTTGCGGATAGCGTAGTCCTCGGAAACGCTCATAAGCTGCTCGTGCGTCATTGCGCGCAGAGGGTTTATCCAAGCGTGGATAGAGAGCCCTTTCTCGTGCGCAAGCTCTATGATTATCGGCAGGGGATCGTAAGAAAATCCTTTTGCGTGGCTTCCCGTAACGTAAGCGGAGGGGGGATATATCTCGGAGGGATACATACTGTCGGCATTGGGGCGCACCTGCAAAATAACGGTGTTCATTCCGTTTTCCTTTGCGTTGTCAAGCACCGTTGCCATAAGTGCTTCAAATTCGGTCTTATCTCGCTGCGCTCCGTTCTGAGCGTAGATTTTTGTAAGATCGAACTGAGAGAGCCATAGGCATTTCATATCGGTGTAATTTTGCGCTGTGTATTCTCTTTTCATAGCGTTAATTTCTCCTTGGCTGTCGCCGTCAAGCGGGAGCTTTGTCGGCGGATCTGTTTCTTTTTCGGTCTCTGTTTGTGATTCTGATTCTGATTCTGTTTGTGTTTCAGATTCCGTTTGTGTCTCCGTTTCGGTATCTGTTTCGGATTCGGTTTTTGATTCTGTCTGCGTCTCGGATTCGATTTCCGACTCAGTTTGCGATTCGGCTTCGGATTCACTTTCCGATTCCGATTGCTGTATCGATTCGCTCTGAGAATCGGACTGTGATTCGGAGTCCGAGCTTGAATCTGCATCGGTCTCTTTTGATGAGTCCTCGGATATCGGAGCGGAGCAGGATATCAGCGTTATTATCAGAATAAGAGAGATCAGCGTTATTAAAAATTTTTTCATAATCTTTCTCCGTATCTTTTATATTATAATTTTAACATAATTGTGGAAAAATGTCAATGATGGGATAAAAATGACGAGATCGGGGGATGAGAGTATTTATTTGACATTCTCTTGACAGATGTTTTTATATATGTTATAATGAAACGAATTTAGATACTTTTTGATCATTCATTTTACGTATGTCAAATTATACGTGACGAGGGAAAACGTATCACAAAATAAGTGTTATAAAAAAGTTGGATAGGACATCTTTAAGTATAAAGGAGAAAGATAATGCAGGCAATAATTTTGGCGGCAGGAATGGGCAAGCGTCTTAAGGAGCTTACGCAGAACAGCACTAAATGTATGGTAAAGGTAAACGGACAGACGCTTATCGAGCGTATGCTCTCTCAAATAGAGGAAAGAGATTTTTCGAGAATCGTTATAGTTGTTGGATACGAGGGTCAGAAGCTTATAGATTATATCTCTACGCTTGATATCAAAAAGCCGATAGTCTACGTTGAGAATCCTATATACGACAAGACCAATAATATATATTCTCTCTCTTTGGCAAAGGAATATCTTTGTGAGGAGGATACGGTTCTTTTTGAGTCGGATCTTATTTTCGAGGGCTCATTGATAGATATGCTTATCGACGATCCGAGAGATACCTTGGCTCTTGTTGACAAGTATGAGAGTTGGATGGACGGAACCTGCGTAAAGCTTTCCGATGATGATTCTATTGCGGCATTTGTTCCCGGCAAGGTGTTCAAGTTCAACGAGATAGAGGAATACTACAAGACTGTAAATATTTATAAATTCAGCAAGAATTTCTCTCGTACACACTACGTTCCTTTCCTTGACGCTTATACAAAGGCTCTTGGAGACAATGAGTATTACGAGCAGGTTCTCCGTGTTATCACAATGCTTGATGATCCCGAGATCAAGGCAAAGAGACTTAACGGTCAGCTCTGGTACGAGATCGATGATATTCAGGATCTCGATATCGCAACCTCGATGTTTGCTCCTGATCCTGATGAGAAGGTAGCTCTTCTTCAGTCAAGATACGGCGGATATTGGAGATATCCCGATATGTTGGATTTCTGTTACCTCGTAAATCCTTATTTTCCGCCTAAGAAGCTTGTTGATGAGATAAAGGCAAGCTTTGAAAATCTGCTCACGCAGTACCCTTCGGGCATGAGAGTTAATTCCTTGCTTGCGGCAAGAAACTTTGGTGTTCATATCGAGAATATCCTCGTAGGAAACGGTGCGGCAGAGCTTATAAAGGCTCTTATGGAGCATCTTGGCGGTGTTAGCGGATTTATCCGTCCTACCTTCGAGGAATACCCCAACAGATATTCCACCGAGGATTCTGTTTACTTCAAGCCTGAGAATGATAATTTCTCTTATGATGAAAACGATCTTATTGCATTTTTCAATGATAAGAATATAGACAATCTTATAGTTGTAAACCCCGACAATCCCACAGGAAATTATATTTCCAAGGCAGGACTTTTGAAGCTCGTTGAATGGGCTAAGGAAAAGGGAATCCGCCTTGTTATCGATGAGTCCTTCGTTGACTTTGCCGATGAGCTTGACAGCACCTTGATCGAGCAGTCTTTGCTTGAGGCAAATCCGCACCTCTTCGTTATGAAGAGCATTTCAAAGTCCTACGGTGTACCCGGCTTGAGACTTGGTGTTCTTGCATCGGGAGATCAGGCTGAGATTGCATTCTTGAAGAAGAACGTGGCTATCTGGAATATAAACTCCTTTGGCGAGTTTTATATGCAGATCGCAGAGAAGTATAGAAAGGATTATGCTCAGGCGCTCGTAAAGATTCGTGCGGAGAGAGCAAGATATATAGCAGAGCTTTCTTCTATCGATGCGATAAGAGTGATTCCTTCGCAGGCAAATTACGTTATGGTGGAGCTTCTCGGTGATTACACCGCAAAGCAGATAACCAAGCGTTTGCTGATAGAGTACAACATTTTGATAAAGGACCTTTCCTCCAAGATGGGCGGAAAGCAGTATTTGAGACTTGCGGTAAGAGATACCAAGGATAATAATGCTTTGGTTGCCGCGCTCAAAGAGGTTCTTGCATAAGAGCGAATAATAAAAAAGCGATTGCAGAGAAATCTGCAATCGCTTTTTGTTGTTCTTAAGGCTTAACTGTGCTTATGCTATCGCTCGGAACGATGTTTGCATATACGAAATGCGTTCCGTCAGATGCTGTGTGTATCTTAAGAGTCGTTGTTTTGCCACCGGTGGTAAGCTTTGCCGATGTCCAACTTGAGGGGATCGTGAGCTTTACGGTAAGGGGCTCATCAAATCTCGAATCGGTCTCCTTGTCGGTGAGGCTGACTTCGATATATGAGTTATCGTACTGAGTTGCGCTAACGCTTGCGGAGGACCATTCAAAATAGTACTTAGCCGCCTCAGCAAAGGAAGCGAGCCAGAGGTCTCCCGATTCTGTCAAGGGCTGGATGTAGTCCATAAGCGCCATAACCTGCTTATCGTATACCTCGTATCCCGTTGCAGTGCTTGAATCGGATACTACAGAGTGGAATGCTATCGAGCCCCACTGACCGAACTGCATTGCGTAGTCAACGTACTGCTTCCATGCAGAGATTCCTGCGCTCTGAACAGCAGATTTTGAGGAACTTGAGGTGGTTGCAAATCCGTCGCCTGCCGAATTGAACGCAGCCTCGTATCCGCGAAAGAGAAGGGTTGCTATTGTGAGTCTTCCGTCTTTTGTTGTAAATTTGGAAACGGTATTAAGCTTTGCCTTGCCGGCACTTGTTTCACCCTTGAAGGGAGGTGCTCCGTTTGAGCTTCTCATTCCAAGGTATGTGGTATCGGTGTTAAACAAGCTCTTGAAATAGGTCGAAACATCGGTTGTCATAAAGCCTCCGCCCGGACGCATAATGAAGGGTGTTTCTTGCTTGAGCGCGTTTCTGATGATCTGCGCTGATGCTCGAATTTCCTTTATTGCGCTTCCCTTGGGCCAGAGAACTGTGCTTCCGCTCATTTCAAGATTATCGTGAGCGGGCCAGGGTCCGTGTGAGTGAGAATGGCTTGCAATTTCGATAGCGCCTGTGTCGGTAATCTTTTTCCAGAAGTCCGTCATCTTGGGAAGTGAACTGCCGGACAGCAAGGAACCGCTCATGGGGGTGTAGCTGTTTTTCAAGAATTCGGTCATACTGTATCCGCCCGAGGTGTTCATAGAGTAGCTCTTTCCATCGGAGGATATACCGAGGGTTGCTACCTTGGAGGTGGGGAGCGCAATGGTAATCTTAAAGGAGCTGTACTTGGGAGCGACCTTCGAGTAGAAGAAGTCGGCGGTTCTCTGGTCTCCGTCATCTGAGATGAGAGTGATTACGCCCTTTGCACCATTTTTGTTTACGATCTCTGCGGAGACCGTGGTTTTTTCGGGAATAGGGGGACCGACTATTTCAGAGTCGTCGGGTTCAGTATCTTTTTCTGTTTCGGTTGAATCGTTGTTGCTTTCGGATTCGCTCGAATCATTGTTATCTCCAGATTCATTGGAGCCGTTTGACGTCTCGGATTCATCAGGCTCTTTTTCTGTGTCCTTTGATTCCTCTGTATCCTTGGAACTTTCGGTGTCCTTAGACTCTTCTGTATCCTTGGAACTTTCAGTGTCCTTAGACTCTTCTGTGTCCTTAGAGCTTTCTGTATCCTTAGAGCTTTCTGTATCCTTAGAGCTTTCTGTATCCTTAGAGCTTTCTGTATCCTTAGAGCTTTCTGTATCCTTAGAGCTTTCTGTATCCTTAGACTCGTCTGTGTCCTTAGAGCTTTCTGTATCCTTAGACTCTTCTGTATCCTTGGAGGTATCGGTTTCCTTTCCATCCGTATCCTTTGAATCTTCTAAATCTTTGTCATCTTCGTTGTTGGTGTTCTTTGAATCTTCGTCTGTGCCGTCGGTATTGGAGGATTCATCCTCGTCAAGCGTGTCATCACTTGAGTCCGGATCTGTATCCTCGGTAATGATTTCGTTTGAGCTCTCGTCATCGATATCGCTGTTATCTAAGCTATCGTCTGCGGTATCGTTTGTATCTGTTGTTGCATCGTTTTTTGATGAGCCGTTATTGTTTGGCTCAACGGTTGTTGCTAAACAAGACGTAAGGCTTGCAAACATTGACAACACCAATACAAGAATTATTATTTTTGTTATTCGTTTCATAATACCTTTTCGGATTTTAAGATCACTCGTTTACTTTTTCCAAGGATCTGCAGTATTCTGCAATAATCTCGGATTCCGAGAATTTTTCGCGTTGTCCGCAGACAAGCTGATAGGTTTCGTGTCCTTTGCCTGCAAGAAGAATGATGTCACCGTGTTGAGAAATCGAGAGAGCGTGCTCAATAGCCTTCTTTCTGTCGGCTATTGCTACGTAAGGACAGCTGTTTGCTGTGAAATAGGATGCTATCTCCGCAATGATAGCATTGGGAGATTCAAAGTCGGGGTTGTCGGACGTGAGAATGCAAAAGTCCGCATCACGTGATGCAACAAGTCCGAGCTCTGCGCGGCGCATCTTAGTTCTGCCTCCGACCGAGCCAAATAAGCAGATGAGTCGAGTGGGGGAATATTCACGCAAGGAAGAGAGCGCTGCTTTGAGGCTGACTCCGTTGTGCGCATAGTCGATAACCACCGTAGCCCCGTTTGGCAGAGCGTAGGTCTCGAATCTGCCTTGAATACGTACGTTCTTAAGGGTCGATATTATCTGTTCGGTGTTAAGACCGAGTCTCTTACATACTGCAATTGCCGTGAGTGCGTTGTAAACGCTGAAATCTCCGGGGAAGGAGAGATCAACCTCGTAGCTGTCTGCCTTTTCCTTGCATCGGAAGTTTACGGCGATCTTTGATGCTGTTCTGTAGAAGTATATTCCGTCTGCGCTGTAGTCTGCGCTCTTATCACCCTTGCCCGAAATGCTTACCTTCTCGGCGCGGTTTCCGCTAACCATTTCGGATGCATATTCGTCGTCTGCGTTGTATACTATATATTCAACACCGTAGTCGGTGAAGAGCGAGTGCTTGCAATTTTTGTAGTCGTTGAAATCGGGGTGCTCAAACTCTCCGATGTGGTCGGGAGAGAGGTTTGTAAATACTCCGATGTCAAATTCGATTCCGTGTACACGCGCCATTTTAAGAGCCTGGGAGGAGACCTCCATAACTACAGTTGTAATGCCTGCGTCGTACATTTCCTTAAGATACTCCTGAAGATAGTAGCTCTCGGGTGTGGTGTTGAGCGTTGATGCTTGCGTATCGTTGTAGGAGATTCCGTTTGAGCCGATGTATCCTGCAGGCACTCCGTTAGCCTTGAGCACGTTATAGATGAGAAGGGAAGATGTGGTCTTTCCCTTTGTTCCCGTAATTCCGATAAGAGTCATCTTTTTTGCAGGATAGTCAAAGTATGCGGCGGAGAGCTGAGCTAACGCTATGCGAGAATCCTTTACGACGATAACGTAGGAATCATCGGGGATATCTATTTGATGCTCGGTAACAAAGCATCTACAGCCGTTTTTATAGGCAGCTTCTGCATAGGTGTGACCGTCTACCATCGATCCTGTTATGCACACGAAGATAGAACCCTCACGCGCCGTGTCGGAATATGATGAGATAAGGGATATTTCGGTGTTCGCGGAATCGATTCCCGATCTGTTTATTATTTCACTGTAATCTATAAGGCTCAAAAGCTCTTTTAAACGCATATTTTTTGGTTTCCTTTCTGGCGTATAAAGCTTATAGTTTTTCTCATTTTGAGATAATGCTTAAGGGAGAATTGTTAAGAATGCTCTCGGTTGTTGAGAGAACGAACTCCGATTCAAGCTCGGTGCGATACATCTTTACCGTCTCCTCAAATTCTTCTGAGCAGGGAACGAGGATAGGCAGAGAGTCCTGCAATTGCTTTGTGATCTCGTTAAGCTGGAGAAGCGTTATCGAGGCATCGCCTGCAGGGGAGAGAGGAATGAACCTGTGTGAAAAGAGAGCGAGATTGGCAACCGACATTTTTTCGTCCAAGATGAACGAGGAGATGTCGTATTTTCTGAATATTTTTCTTGCCAGACGGCGAGACGTTTTGTTGTTTCCAAGCAGAAAGGGTTGAAAATAGGCTTGCGCTTCCTTTCTGACAGAAGATATATCCATAAATACCTCTTTTTACACTTTGATATTCGTATACATAATAATTATAGCACATGAAGCTTTTTTTGTCAAAGGTTTGTTGAAAGTAATTAAATATTGTTACAAAAAATTAAAAGTTGAGAGGGGTTTTATATTTAAAAGCACTTGAAAAAAGAGCGAAATTTGTATATAATATTTAAAGAACGGCTCTTATGTGAGGTGAAATATGAAAAAAGAATTGGTTTTCGAAATATTTTCCAATATGCCAACGCTCTATACCGAGCGACTTTCGCTTCGCATGATGCACCCTATCGATGCCGAGGATATGTTTGATTATGCAAGGCGTCCTGAGGTTACAAAATACCTTTTGTGGAGGGAGCATAAGGACGTTGAATACACTAGAGACTATCTGAATTACATAAGCGGACGTTATGCGCTTGGAAGCTTTTTCGATTGGGCGCTTATCGATCGTGAGAGTCGAAGAATGATAGGTACTTGCGGATTTACAAGGATAGATACCGCTAACAATTCTGCGGAGATCGGATACGTTCTCAACCCCGATTTTCACAGAAAAGGTTTTGGCAGCGAGGCGGTAAGACGAGTATTAAAATTTGGCTTTGAGGAGCTTGGCTTGCAGAGGATCGAGGCAAGATTTATGCAAGGAAACGAAGCATCCTTAGCTCTTATGAAAAGCGTTGGAATGACCTTTGAGGGATATATGAGAGATCTTATGTTTGTCAAGGGTGAATATAGAACCATAGGAATTTCTTCTATTTTGCGATCGGAATATGAAGAAATATATGCCCGCAATGCGGAAATATAGGGAGGCAGACAATGAGAAAAACAAAAATCGTGTGTACGATAGGACCTGCGTGCAGTGATGAGGATACGTTGAGAAAAATGTGTCTTGCGGGAATGAACGTGGCAAGACTTAACTTCTCGCACGGAGATCATCAAACTCACAAGATGCATATAGACAGAATCAAAAAGGTTAGAGAGGAGCTTGGTCTTCCTATTGCAATTCTTCTTGATACCAAAGGCCCCGAATACAGAATAAAGACCTTTAAGGACGGCTCGGTGGTGCTCTCCGACGGAGCGCATTTCGTGTTCACCTCCGAGGACGTAGAGGGAGATGAGAACCGTGTTTCGGTAAGCTATAAGGATCTTCCCTCCGAGATGAATCCCGGAGATCGCATATTGCTCAATAACGGACTTGTAATTTTCGAGGTTGAGAGCGTTGATGCAACCGAGATACACTGCAAGGTGTTGGTTGGCGGTGTTCTTTCGGACAGAAAGAGTATGTCATTTCCCAACAAGGTGTTAAAGCAGATATATCTCAGTGATTACGATAAGAGCGATATCCTTTTCGGTATTGAGAACGAGGTTGATTTTATTGCCTGCTCCTTTGTTTCGGTTCGTCAGGATCTTGTTGACGTGAGAACGTTTATGCACGAGAACGGCGGAGACGATATAGATATAATTGCAAAGATAGAGAATCGCTCGGGCGTTGATAATATCCGTGAGATCTGCGAGGAATGCGACGGTATTATGATAGGACGTGGAGATATGGGCGTGGAGATTCCGTTTGAGGAGCTTCCCGGCATTCAGAAGCATCTTATCACTACCTGCCGACTTCTCGGAAAGCGTGTTATTACCGCAACCGAGATGCTTGAGTCTATGATAACTAATCCAAGACCTACCCGTGCGGAGATCTCCGACGTTGCAAATGCCGTATATGACGGAACGAGTGCAATAATGCTCTCGGGCGAGACGGCTGCGGGTAAATATCCCGTGCTCACGATAGAGACTATGGCAAAGATTGCAATTCAAGCCGAGAATGCGATAAATTATAGAAAGATATTCCACGATTCGGACTTTATTATAAAGAACACCGTCGATGCAATATCTCACGCGACCTGCGGAATGGCTATCGACATAAACGCGAAGGCGATAGCGGTATGCTCGCTCTCGGGAATGACGGTTCGAATGGTATCGCGTTTCCGCTGTCCGATAGATATTCTCGGTGTTACCACCGAGGAGAAGGCATGGAGACAGCTTGCGCTCTCTTGGGGTGTTACGCCCGTGCTCAGCGAGATATTCCAATCGCTTGACGTGCTTTTCTACACCGCAGGAAAGCTTGCAAAATCGACCTTTGGATTGAACAAGGGAGATCATATCGTAATTACCGGCGGTATCACTAACGGCTCTTCGGGCAATACGAACGTTATTAAGGTAGAGAAGGTATAAAAAGCAAAGACCGGAACGGCTGTTCTTAGAAGAACAGCCGTTTTTTGTATCACGAGAACCCCGCCATAGTGGCGGGGTTCTATGTAGGGTATGCCGATGAATAGAAAACAAATAAAAATCATCGCAGAATGACCTTGTGTGAAAGGCTCCCTTGTGTAAAGGGAGCTGTCAGCGAAGCTGACTGAGGGATTGTTTTGTGTGAATTTATCTTTTTACAATCC
>JAZQZG010000033.1:0-69925 GCA_045633925.1 Eubacteriales bacterium | reverse complement strand
CTTAATTTTGCCTATATTTTAAGGGAATAAATGCACAATTTGGGCTTTCAAGGCTTCATTGTATTAACGAATGAGTCCTTACACAAACATAAGAAAGGGCTCACTAAATAACACAAAATGGGGTTCAAAAATGCACCATTTTTAGTTTCGCTTCGCTATTGTATTACTGGGTGAGCCTGTACACAAAAAGAAAAGTCGCGTAAGCGGCTTTTTCTTTTTGTACTTTTCACTTTTCTCTTTTCACTCTTCACTTTTCTCTAAATCTCCCACGCGACTTTTCCAGAGAAGAATTAAGAGAGAAAAGAGAAAAGAAAAGGTAGCTTTTCTCCCTTTGGTTGAAAAGCATTGATTTTTATTTAGAAATGTGCTATAATCTTTTCAAAGAGAGGTGAAAATAATGAACAGCCCATTACTTGAAAAATCTATGGATTTTGCGACGCAAATTGTGCTTTTCTATGAAGAATTTTCAAAAAGTAAAAAGGATACGACAATCGCAAAACAATTATTGCGTTCTGCAACAAGTGTTGGTGCGAATATAAATGAAGCTATTTACGGAAACAGTAAGGCGGATTTCATTTCAAAATTGCATATCTCTTTGAAAGAAACAGGAGAAAGCATTTATTGGCTCACTTTGTTGAAACGCACAAATTTAATTGCCTATGATTTTGATAATCTTCTTTCATTGGCGGAAGAAATTAAACGAATGTTGATTGCCTCTCTCAACACCGCAAAGGAGAATAGACAATGAAATTCACAAAAATTTTAGCAGGTTTATTATGCATCGTTCTGTTGCTATCCCTCTGCTCTTGCGTGCAAGAAGAATCCGAAGAAACCCTAAAAATGCCCGAAATCGGTTCAATGGTAGAATATCACATAAGCGATACCGAATATTTGAGAATTTTATACAACGACTATTTTTCAAATTACGGTGAGTGGATAAAGGACGGCGAAACCACCAGACTATACATTGAAACAGATGTAGATTATTGGGGGCTTTTTGCAAGTCGACACGGAATCACAGAATTGAGTATTGTTATAAGAGAGTTAACGTTGGGGCAGCACGATTTTGAGATCGGAAAGGTTTTGGCAACATCGGATGAAGGCTTTCTGAACTCAACCACGTTGACCATTGCCCAAACCGACGCGCTTATGCAAATAACAGATATTGAAGTAATCGAAAATTATGAGGGAACTTTCGATTGGGCATCGCCTGAATGGAAAGAATTTTGCTCTCCCAAACAAAACGAGTTTTACGAAATAGAAAAGCTGTTTGTCAAAATCAATTCTATCAATTGTGAAGGTGAATGGATTACAAATGATATTTCTGTCCCTGTCAAAATTGTTTTTGATGATTGGTTTTATTCGGTTGTAATATACGATATATCAGGAGAACAAGAGAAACAAATTTTCTGTGGAAAAGGTCATATAGAGAACGGCGCTTTTGTTGTAGATGAAATTGTAAGTAGCAATATGTTCTATGAAAATTCAGTAACCGATATAAAAATCACAAAGACAAATATTTCGTTAAGTTAAAATCCCGTAAGCAAAACGGCAAAAATATCTTTTTTATAGCCCCTGCACAAAAAAGATTCCATAGTCGATACAATTTCGGCTATGGAATTTTGCTTTATATGCGGAAAATGCCTCATTTTCGCCCTAAAACCGCTCTTTTCGGTGGTTTTGAGGGCATTTTTTCTTATATAAACGATAAATCCGCCTTTGCTTGCCCCGGCAAGACAGAAACGGCGGATTTTGTATCGTTCAAGGGTTCAATCGTTCACCTAATAGTAAGGACTTTGTACAGTGAAAAGTTTCCTATTTAGTAATTATCTATTTATCCAGATCCAATGCAACAAGGCATCGCGTTGGGTTTCATACCACTCTGAACAAATATGGTAATCATTCGTGTTGATTTTGATACTGGATACCGTAAGCCCGATAAACTCAGCAGGAATTTCAATGCCTGCCTTTTTCAAAACAATTAGAATCTCTTCATGAATGTTTTTTTCTTTGGCTTGATCCATAACTCGTTTTTTAGGTTTTTACAGCAAAATAATATCATAAGTCAGATCCCAAAGGCGGAGTGGTAATTATTCTATTATTAAGAGCACTATTGATTCGTCCATCCATTATTGTAAGCTCAATGTGCTTATATAATTCCGCTACTTCGTCAAGCAATCTCTTTTCATCGATGGATAATGAAACATAAACTATATCATAGAAATTTGTTGTAAGTTGTGTTCCTGTGAGCCCTGTTTTTGAATGATATTCCCAGATCGCATCACTTAGTTTTTTGAACTCCGGAAGCTTGTATATTTCGCTATTAATAATGTTTTCCAGTGGCTTATCGTGATCCAGCGATAAATCTTCCAAGATTTTTCCCTTGGTTTTAGCACAACCTGTATAATGATTACCCGAAAACGTATCCGTATAAACATCATACTCTTTGCCGCGAGTATGAATCGTGATACCACCAAGAATGTTTAATGCATCAATTTTTTCAAGAGTAAGGTAATCCCTTTTGTCGTTTACTAAAAACTTGGTTTTATAAAAGGTTTTATTGAGTATATCTTTATATTGCTTGTGATAAATAGACTTGCTAGCGTAGATTTTACGCCCCAGCAACCTACACGGGAAGCAGTTTTTTGATGCATATATTCGGTCTTGTGTTTCAATGCGGAATGTAAAATTGTCGATCAAAGCATCTATTGAGTAAGAAACTGAAAATTTCGTATTGAATTGCTTACTTCCATTGTACGGATATGTACCTGACGAGACAAATCTCGATAGCATTGTTACTCCGGACTTGTATTTGCGAAGATAATCTTTATTGCAGCCGGATAATGGGGATTGTATTTCAACATTTAATAAGGAAATCAAATATTCACAATATTTCATTCTAGATCGTTTTGTTAAATCAAGCATACGATCATATATTGTGGGATATGTTTTTAATATATGGGGCTTTGAAAATAATTCATACGCCTTATTGACGTACGTACAATAGCAGTCTTTTGCTCCTTTGGTCATACCTTCGTTTGTCATAAAGGTTAAAAAATGTTTTTTCATTGTATATCCTCCATAGTTTTATGCTGTTAGGTTATTATACCACAATTTACCCTTGTTTTCAACCCCAAAACATGAACAACCTAAAAGCTTCCCGAACAGCATCGTACCCTGGTGCTATTCGGAAACTTTTCTGTTTTCTCTCAAAGTTCAATCGTTATCTTACATCGATAGAGTGCCAACAATATGGTGATATAATCTGGTGCACTTTGGGTCGTTCTTGCCCCACTTCACGCACCTTTTAGTCGTTCTTTGGCAAAACAAAATCAGTCCACACGGACTGCTTTTATTTTTGTATCCAGAAAACCACCAGCAATGCTGGTGGTCTCAAAAAGCTTTAGATATGACTATCGCACTCGACTCGAAAAGCGCATCGACAAAGGCTTTACCAGCCCTCACTACCCTTAACAAATATTTAATAAAACGTATTGACAACACCCCTTAAAAATGTTAAAATAAATTCAGTAAATACTCATTTAAAAAACGTTTTAAACATTCAAAGAAAGGATTCTACACTATGAAAGAATATAAGGTTTTAACACAAAAAGACAAATGGTTTTCCGGAAAGTTTGACCCTTCTAAATTGGAGGACGCATTGAATGCTTATGCAGAACAAGGCTGGCGCTTAATTAGCTGCGCAACCGCAGACGTTCCCGGCGCATTTGGCGGAAACAGACAAGAATTTATTGCTGTAATGGAGCGTGACGCATAATGGCTTTTTCTACTATTTATGATGGAATCGCATTTATTGAGGGCGGATGTCCCCAGGCTCAAAAAATTCAGCCTGTTGCTGTTGATTTGAGCTTCAAATTCGGTGCGCAACTTAAATCTCTCCGTGACGTAAAAAATGCTCTTGTGCAGCAGGCAAAAGCACAGGGATGCAATGCTGTGATAGAGTTCACCTACGGACAAAAAAGCAGATGGTTGGCAATCGACGACGTTGCTTTTTGGGGTAAAGGATTTGCCGCTATAATTCCAGCAGAGCTTTACGAAGAAATCAGCAAAAAGCAATAAAATCAATTTTTTACATAAGTTACAATGCAAAAGCATCCTCGGAACCCGTTCCAAGGATGCTTTTATATATCTTAAAAATATCACTTTGTATTTTATTATCTATATTCCCACTCAAATAAGCCGTATTCCTATTTACAAACGACATATTTTGTGCTAAAATGTAAATATATATTTATATCCACTGTAAAAAGGAATAAAAACAAAAAGGATCGATCAAAAATGACTCAAGCATCGAATCTCCCTCAAACAGATGAAAAAATGCACGCTCTGACAGAGCGCTCTATACGTGCATACGCTCTGTTTTTAAGTCTATTTTTCTTGGCTGCAGTACCGATTGCCGTAGTTTACACAAAGGAATGGGATTTTCTTCAAAATCTTTGGCGTATACTCTCTTCCCCCTCAAGGCTTGTGACCGACTATTTTGCACTCGGCGGTCTTGGCAGCACGCTCTTCAACGTAGCTATCTGCGGTCTTTTGACTAACATCATCATATACGTATGCAAGGTACAGACTAATGCTACAACCTTTGCAGGCTATCTTCTAATCATCGCTCACGGCTTCTACGGACTTAATTTTATTAACATGTGGCCGCCCTTTATCGGTGTTATTCTCTACTGCCTCGTTATGAAAAAGCGAATTGCAAAGAACATTCACATTGCGTTCTTCGCTACAGCTCTTGCCCCCTTTGTCAGCGAGCTTCTCTTCAGATACACCATATCAAACTTCAACATCAATACACCACAGTTCACCTGGCTCGGTATAGCCTTAGCGATCGTTTGCGGTATAACAATAGGCTTTGCCGTAATGCCTCTATTACCACCTACCACGGCTATTCACAGAGGCTTCTGTCTTTACAAGGCGGGCCTTGCTATAGGTATTCTCGGAATATTCATCTACGCTTTTATGTACAGTACCCTTGGAATAAACACTCCTGCGGATATGGTAATAAGCAATCCCGAGTATTTCGCTCTTCCCTATGCTTACCGAGGCTTTATGAACGTTTTCTTTATTGCCCTGTTTGCAATCACATTTATTATTGGATTCTTTATGAACCAAAGAAAAATGCGCGGATACGGCAAGCTTTTGAAATGCACAGGCTACGGAACGGATTTCTCGGACAAATTCGGAATGCCCCTCTGCTTGATAAATATTGCTATCTACGGTCTCTGCATCATCGCCTATATGAATTTGATATTCATATTGCCTGAAATATTCCCTTCTCTGCCTGAGGGCGTAGGCTTTACAGGTCCTACGGTCGGCGTTGTATTTGCGGCGCTCACATTTGCGGCTGACGGTCAGCACATAAGAAACGTATTCCCCGTTGTTATCGGATACATTCTTCTGTTTGCTATCGTTGTTGGCATTTGTCTGCTTGCAGGACTTGAAATACCGTGGACTCTCTCCACGCAGGCTTATATAAACGGTCTTGCCTTTGCAACGGGACTTTGCCCCATTGCAGGAAAATACGGCATTCGCTACGGAATCATTGCAGGACTGCTAAGCGCTATTATCTGCACTGTTACAGCCGATATGCACGGCGGATTCGTTCTTTACAACGGCGGATTTACCGCAGGTCTTGCGGCTCTCGTTATTATTCCTATGCTTGATTTCTACAAGGTTAAGCCTCGCCGCGAGGATGACATTTAACGTTGAATTTAAAACCAAAAACGCTTTACTATCATTTTGATAGTAAAGCGTTTTTTATTATTCTTCAACACTTATATTGATTTCTTCAAGCGCTTCCTTTGTCTTGCGGAATTTTTTCATTCTTACTATGAAAAACACAGCAAAAACAGGAATTGCAACAAGCGCCGCCGCAAGGAAGATGTTCTCGTTTGGCACGAAGGAAGTTGTTCCATCACTGTTAATTATCTCTGCCGCATTACTCAATACTGCGCTTCCGATAAACGGTCCTACTATTCCAGGAACCAAAACCTGAGAGAAAATTCTTATGCCCTGCAAGCATCCTGCCTTTCCTCTTGGCGTATTGTCACGAATAAGCGCGCCAAACACCGCCATACCCGAAAGATATCCGCTCATCATCAAGAATGATCCGATAAACACGGGCACCATTGTTGTGGTAAAGAACAATATTGCATATCCCACGAGAAGCATTATAAGCGACAAAATGCCCGAGAATGTAAAGCCCTTGCTATCATAAAGCTTACCCCAAAATGCCGTAACAACCGATGCAAGAACTATTGCAGGTGCCATTACAAGCACGTAATTTTCCATTTGGAGCGACTGCTCATAATATATTATCAAGTAGGGCATAAATATCTGTATCGAAATATTAAAGATTATAAACGCCGCAAGAGCAATATAAAGCACGGGAGTCTTCTTCACTGTGCTCGGCTTAAATCCATACAAAATGCTGTCAAAATACCCCATCTCTGCCTTTTCAAGCTTAGGCTCCTTGATAAGGAAGAATCCTACCACACCAATTACAAGCGTGAGAACACCTATAATTGAGAATATGATCGTCCAATAAAATTCGTTTTCGGAATTCAAGAACATAAATCCACCGAAAACAGCAAGAACTGCAACGAGAGGCATCATAGCATTGATACCCTCTGCTTTTCCTCGATTTGAGGAATCGGTTGAATCGGTGAGCCACGCATTAAAGGATGCATCGTTTGCCGTTGAACCGAAGAAGGTCATCATACAGTCAAGCAATATTGTAAGAGTTATACCAAGAAGTGCCGCGGTTACGAACTGATCAACGATAACAAAGCTGAATATCGACAATCCCCAAAGTATATATCCTCCGCATATAAACAGCCTTCTCTTTCCTATTCTGTCGGAAAGCGCTCCCATAAACACCGTTGTGAGCGTTGCTGTAATTGCGGATGCCGCTACCATCATGGCGATATCATCGGAGGATGCGCTGAATTTCTCGTATATAAATACGTTAAGATACATATTCTCAATAACCCACGCAACCTGACCCATAAGGCTGAATATCGTCAATGCAAGCCAAAATTTAGGCCCTAATTTCCTCTTCTTTTCCATAAAAAATCCTTTCAAAATCAACTATCAATTATCAAAAAGATCGTAAAGCTCGAACACCTCAACGGTCTGTCGAGTCTCTGCAGCCGCCGCAAGGATATACCTCTCCTCACCTATATCAAAAGCCTTTGTAAAGCAAAAATACTCCGCTGTTTCTATCTCACTCGGCTTAAACTTTGCCTTGTTCAAGGACTTGAAAACAGCTTCCTTTTGACACCATTTACGAACTATATAATCCTCGCTCTTCTCGTCCGGAACGTCGGAATATTCAAAGAGCTCCCTCTCCGTCAAAATATATTCTGCAAGCTTATGAGAACGCTTTACGCGTATTCTCTCCACATCGATTCCTACAGAATTATCCGACACAGCAACAGCTATTGCATCCGTGCTGTGAGAAATTGAAAATTCAAGATCCTTGCAGAACCATTTTCCGCTCTTCGCTTTTACAAATCGAACACTCTCGGGATCCTTATCAAAGCCAGCCTTCACAGCATACTCAAGAAGTCTCCACACGTAATATTTCTCACGTCTTACACGCTCATTTGATATCTTCTCTACCTCTTCGCGACGCTCCTTGCAAAGCAGTGGTTTTTCCGACTCGCTCTTTGGAAGTCTCGATATATATATCTTTATCATAATTCTTCAAAAAGAGGCGTTGAGAAATATCTCTCCGCTGTATCCGGCAGAACCGTGACAACGGTCTTACCCTTACCGAGCTTCTTTGCAAGCTTCATCGCAGCCGCTACGTTGGTACCGCTGCTTATTCCGCACATAATTCCCTCAAAACGAGCAAGATCCTTGGACGCCCGAATAGCCTCCTCGTCACTGATTATGCAAACGTCATCGTATATCTCTTGATTAAGTATCGAGGGAATGAGTCCGTCTCCAATTCCCATCTGCACGTGAGTACCTATAGATCCACCGGATAAAATAGCCGCATTCTCGGGCTCAACAGCCCAGATAGTCATCTCGGGATTTGCCGCCTTGAGCGTCTCGCCTATTCCCGTGATCGTGCCGCCCGTACCTATACCCGAGCAAAATCCGTGTATAGGGCCGTCAACCTGATCGAGTATCTCTCTGCCCGTGCAAATTCTCTGTATCTCAGGGTTTGCAAGATTTTCAAACTGTTGGGGAACAAAAACATTTGGAGAGGAATCTCTCATCTCCAGTGCCAAACGCAGGCACTCCTCGATACATAGTCCTATATTTCCGTTATCGTGAACCAAGATAACCTCAGCTCCGTAATGATTTACAAGCTTTCTGCGCTCCTCGCTTACCGAGTCGGGCATAATTATCTTTACCTTGTATCCTCTAACAGCGCCAACGAGAGCAAGACCTATGCCCTGATTTCCACTTGTGGGCTCAACTATTACGGTATCCTTATTTATCAAGCCACGGCTCTCGGCATCGAGTATCATATTATACGCCGTTCTCGTCTTTATCGAGCCTCCCACGTTAAGTCCCTCAAATTTAACCAAAATCTGAGCCGCATCAGGGTCGCTCATATGATTAAGTCTTATTATAGGAGTGTTCCCCATTGCATCAAGAATCGTATTACAAATCATTATAAAAACCTTTCAAATATCAAAGCGATAAAAAATTAAATCTTTCTTAAATAGGATATCAAATTATTGATATTTTGTCAATATGCGACAAAAATCTTTCACTTAGTTTTAGCATCAAAAGCGGAATAAAGCTCCTCTGAAAGCGCCTTTATGCGCTTTGCATCTACCTTGCACACACGTCTGTCATAGGTGAGCAGACCGTTCGTTTCATCCTCTACGTCGGACACCTGAGTATAAACCGTTCCGCAAAGACCCTTTTCTATTGCGGGAATTATCTCGTTCTTATAAAGCGCAACAAAGGCATCCTCAAACTCCTCCGCAGTCTTAAAGGTCTTATATCCGTATTCGTTATCGGGATTGAAAATATGTCCCTCTATTCTGCAGGAATATCCGCCAAACTCGGAAAGGAATAACGGTTTATCATATTCCTTCTTTACCTTTACGGGCTTGAAATAGATATGCTGACTCTCAACGTCGCTTCTCGCACCCGAAAACCATCCCGATACCGTATCAACGAATCGAGTATTATCAAGCGCCTTTATTTTATCAAACATCTCGTCACTGCAAAACTGTCCCCAACCCTCGTTAAACACAGTCCACGCAATAATCGAAGGATACTCACGCAGCGCATTTACCGTTGATATCATTCCTTCCTCAAACGCCTTGCGAGTTGCAGGATCGCGGTGCAGTTTTTTATCATTTCTCTTCTTAAATCCGATAGTCGGAAGAGCCGTATCACGAATAAAGGAATAATCACCGTTGTTTATCATATCCTGCATAACGGTCATTCCGTAAAGATCACAGTAATAGTAGAAGATATCGGGCTCTACCTTGATATGCTTTCTGAGCATATTAAAGCCCAATTCCTTCATAGAAAGGATATCTCTCTTATATTCCTCGGGCGTTGCGGGCGTGAATATTCCGTCGCTAAAATAGCCTTGATCCAAAAGTCCGTGTAAGAATATTGGTTTTGAATTAAGACAGAAAACCTGCTTTCCGCCTCGGTTTTCAATCGATACCTTGCGCACGGCAAAATATGAGCTTACACTATCGCCCTCGGCGTTAACTGTATAGCGATACAAATACGGATCCTCGAGCGACCATTCTCTGACGTTGCCAAGCTCAACCCTTGCTTTTCCGTCAACAAGCTGTGCTACAAGTGTATTTCCGTTTGCATCAAGCGTTATCTCGCCTATGCTGACGCCGGACGCCACGATCTCTGCCACACCGTCCTCTACACAAACCGAAAGCTCGGTTATATATTTTTCAGGAACGCTCTCTATCCAAACCGTCTGCCAGATTCCACTCACAGGAGTATACCACATTCCCCCTCTCTTCTCGCACTGCTTTCCGTACGGAAGAGATATAGGATCCTCGGCATTCGTAACCGTCACCTTAAGCTCGTTTTCCTCCTTCAAATCATCGGTTATATCAAAGGAGAAATGCTCGTACCCTCCAACGTGTCCGCCAAGTACCTTTCCATTAAGCTCGACTACTGCTATCTGATCGACTGCGCCAAAGTGAAGAATAACTCTGCTACGCACAAAGCTCTCTGGGAGCGAGAAGGTCTTTTTGTATATTATATGCGGATGCTCACCCATTCGCTTGCCGACCCCTGAGAGTGCCGACTCCGGAGGAAAAGGAACCAAGATTTTATATTTCTCACCGTCGGTAGCAACAAAATCCCACTCTCCGTTAAGGCAGAAAAAGGAATCTCTTACAAGTCGAGGACGCGGATAAACGTTCCACGGCATTCCGCAAAGCTTCTCTCCGTCGGCAGTATAAAGAATATTCGTATTAGTTTGTTTCATAGCTTCACCTCAAAAAAAAGAGTTACATCTAATTTTAACATTTTAGCGGCATTATGTCAAGAATTTTAATGGCGTTATTTAGCGTTTCTATTGACTAATTTTCCATTATATGATAAAATATTACAGTATGCACAAAAAGAAAGGACCAATAAAATGAAAAAGAAAACAGCGCTTACCTTCGCAATAGGTTTTTTAGCTTTATTTTTTATATTTACCATATTAGTGACCACAGTAGACGTAAAGCCTATCGGTCCTCTCGGCTCTAAGGTAGGTCTTTCGTCCATGAACGGCGGATTTGCTGAGGCTGTTGGCTACAGCGAGACCTGGCACAGTATCTCCGGCAAGGTAGGATATATCTCTTTCGCCCTTCCCGCTGTATTTGCTTTTATCGGAATATTCCAGGCAATCAAGAGAAAAAGCATTTTCAAGATAGATTCTCACCTTTTCGTTCTTGCGGCATTTTACGTTGCAGTGGCTGCCGCCTACGTTGCCTTTGAGATATTTGAGGTAAACTACAGACCTGTTATTCTCGACGAGGGACTTGAGGCATCCTACCCCTCCACTCACACGATGCTTGCGATCTGCGTGATGACTACGGCAATATTCGAGCTTCATATGCTTTTGAAAAATCGCAAAAAGCTTCTTATTCTTGCAGATGCGCTCTGCGCATCAATAATGGCAGTGATCCTTGTGGGCAGAATTTTATCAGGCGTTCATTGGCTCTCCGATATAATTGCCGGAGCTCTCATCTCAGGCGCGCTTGTGTTCTTCTACCTTTTTGGATTGTCCATAATAAACAGCAAGAAAAAAACAGAAAATGCCGTCAATGACTAACGTTATTTTCAGCTTTGACACCGAGGATATAGTAAACGAACGTGGCGCAGACGGAATACTCCGCTGCGCCCGTATTCTTCGTGAGGAGGGTGTCAAGGGCTGCTTCAACATAATAGGGCTTTTACCCGACGTACTCCTTGAATGGGGACGTGAGGATATAATACAAGATCTTGAATGGCACGAGATAGATTTTCATTCAAACACTCACTCAATACATCCAACGATAAACGAATACACCGACAAAGAGGATTTCAACGAAGCACTTGACGCATTTATCAAAGACGAGACTTTGGGCATAGAAAAAGTAAAGTCATTCTTTTCTCGTGAACATCTCCCTGCCGCGTGTATTCCGGGCAACTGCACATCATACGTTGCGCACTACGGCTATGCCGCTATGGGCTTTGATTTCTTCTCGGGCGACGATATATACGACAAGGCTCAATACCGCCCCGTATATTGCTGCAATACGGTTTCTCTGCACTATGCTCGCTCGCTTGACAGAATCCTTTTTACCGACAGCAAAGAGGAGCTTTCGCGCTTTATAGAAAAAAACGCTCGAAACAAGCACACGATGGTATTTTTCCACCATCCGCAAAGATCGATATGCAAATCCTTCTGGGATGCGGATAATTTCAACAGAAAAAACACACCCAAAGAATCTTGGATAAAAAGCGAAATACACGATACCGCCGATACCGAAAGATTCTATGAAAATTTCCGCACTCTCGTAAAGCTTTTACGTGATGACGAGGATTTTGAAATAATAACCTATTCAGACCTTGCGAAGCGAATGCCGACTGAGGACAGAATCATCGACCGAAAGACACTTTTTGCTCTGCGTGAGCAGTTAAAGGAAGATTTCTTTCCTATCACCTGCCCTGACTCCTACTGTATTTCCGACATATTCTTAGCGGCAAGAGATATTCTGCTTGGAAAAGAAATGCATGTCTGCAAGGAAGTCTACGGATTTCTCTCTGCCCCATATTGCGCAGAGATCGGGACAACGATTACAAAGGACGAGGCTATCTCCCTTGCAAAGAGCATCGACGAAAAAACCTTTTTGCCTCACGAATTTTGCATAAATGGCAAGAAAATCGGCCCCTGCGATCTCCTTTTTGCCACACTTTCATTCGTTCTTGACGGAGCTGAGAGCTACACCGTTGAGGTCTCTACTCCGTGGCAGATAGATCTTGACGAATTCCCCGCGCTTCGCGATCTCAACTATAAAGGCAGCTGGATACACGCAGAGTCTCTTGAGGACAGATTTTTGTCCGACCGTCTGCGCCTGCAAGCCTGGACTATACGATTACCTAAGGACACTAAGAGAAGAATATTTTAGAAATTAATTTTTAATTTATATTTTTCAAAGAAAAGGAAGAAAAAGAATGTTAAAACGCTTTATAAGCTACTACAAGCCGCACAAAAAGCTGCTTATCATGGATATGATAGCCGCTCTGCTTATCTCGGTTACGGGTATGGCATATCCGATAATCACGCGAACGATGCTCAACGACTACATTCCAAACAAAATGTACCGAGCTATCATAATCGCAGGTATTATCGTTCTCGCACTCTACGTAGTGAGAATGCTCCTTAACTATTTCGTACAGTGCTACGGTCACATCATCGGCGTAAAAATGCAATCGCAGATGCGACAGGATCTTTTTGCTCATCTCCAAAAGCTTCCCTATAAATTTTACGATAACAACGAAACGGGAAGAATAATGACGAGAATAACGAGCGATCTTTTTGAGGTCTGCGAGCTTGCCCACCACGGCCCCGAGAATCTGCTTATAAGCTCGATTATGATCATCCTCTCGTTCACCTATCTTATGACGATAAACTGGATTCTCACGCTTATCGTTTTTGCCTGCGTGCCGATTCTTATTATCGTAACGATATATTTCAGAAGAGCTATGAAAAATGCCTTTGACGATCGCAGAAAGAGCACAGCTACCATAAACGCATCGGTTGAAAGCAGCGTTACCGGCATTCGTGTTACAAAGGCCTACACAAACTCTAAAAAAGAGGTTGAAAAGTTCAGCAAGGGTGACGAGGAATTCGTTGACTCATCCTTCCGCGCATACAGCGCAATGGCAAAATTCTTTGCATCCACATCCTTTGTTACCGACGTATTCAACGTAATCATACTTATTGCAGGCGGTATGTTCCTCTACGCCGGCGATATAAGCTTTGGAGACTATTCCACCTTTATTATCTCAGTTAACCTCTTTATCCGCCCCGTAAACACACTTATCAGCTTTATGGAGCAGTTCCAGAACGGTGTCAGCGGATTCAAGCGCTTCGTTGAGATTATGGACGAGGAACCCGAGTGTGACAGACCAGATGCAAAGGAGCTTACGTCCGTTGAGGGCGAGATTGAATTCAAGAACGTTACCTACTCGTACAGCGACTCAAAGGAGGTTCTCCACAACGTAAATCTTAAGCTTGAAAAGGGACGCAAATTAGCGCTTGTCGGCCCCTCAGGCGGAGGAAAAACCACTCTTTGCCACCTTCTTCCCAATTTCTACAAGCTTGACGGTGAGGACAGCGGAGCTATTCTCATTGACGGCACGGATATTCGTGATATAACTCTTGATTCTCTTCGCAGAAACATCGGTATAGTTCAGCAGGACGTATTCCTTTTCGTTGGAACTATCAAGGATAACATCATCTACGGAAAGCCCGATGCTACCGATGAGGAGATTATGGAAGCTGCAAAGAAGGCTAATATTCACGACTACATAATGACTCTTGAGCACGGATACGATACCGAGATCGGTGAGCGCGGAGTTAAGCTCTCCGGCGGTCAGAAGCAGCGTATAAGCATTGCTCGCGTATTCTTAAAAGACCCTGCAATTCTTATTCTTGACGAGGCAACGAGCGCTCTTGACAACACGACAGAGGTGCTCATTCAGCAGTCTCTCGACGAGCTCTGCAAGGGCAGAACTACTCTTGTTGTTGCTCACAGACTCTCCACCATCCGCAACGCAGACGAAATTGCCGTAGTTATGGACGGAAGGATCACCGAGCGCGGAACCCACGAGGAGCTTATTGCCGCTGACGGCACGTATAAATCTCTCTATCAGCTCCAGTTCAGAGACAACGATATATTTGAATAATAAAAAACACGCTCGACCTTAAGTGCAAAGGTCGAGCGTTCTTTTATTATTTTGTCTTCTTTGAATACTTATCGCAAAGATTGTGGATCTGATCGGTAAACTTAGCCATCTCCTTGTTAGTCATATTCTTACTAAGACCGATTATAGTCATAAGTCGTTTACCCGCCGCCAAGAGCTTATCAAAAGCTATATTGGCTCTACGTCTGCCATCCGACACCTTGCTTACCTTAGTCACCTTTCCACGAGCCGTGAAATCCTCTAAAACAAGATCGTATTCATCTCCGCTATATGGTGCGCAGGACGGTATCTGAAGCTTATTATAGATTGTCTGCGAGAAGCTGTCGCAAACCATATCCTCTCCGTGATTCACAAAAACTCTCTTTGGAGGAGTTGGCATCTTTGAGAGCCAATCAAGCATCATGTCTCTATCGGCATGTCCGCTGATTCCGACTACCGTTGCAATTCTTGCATTTACTGCTATCTCCTCGTTAAAGAGCGATACACTGTTTGCTCCGTCAACAAGCTTCCTTCCAAGAGTTCCCTCCGCTTGATAGCCAACGAAGAGAACCGTACATTCCTCACGCCAAAGATTATGCTTCAGGTGATGTCTGATTCTTCCCGCCTCGCACATTCCCGATGCGGAAATTATTACCTTAGGATTCATATCAAGATTTATATTTTTAGAATCCGACGATGTCACGCTCAAATGTATATTCGAAAAATCTATGGGGTTTATTCCCTTATTCAAAAGCTCAATAGTCTCCGCATCGTAAAAGCCGAAAAGTCCGTCCTGATATATACGTGTTGCTTCAACCGCCAGCGGAGAATCAACGTAAACTGCAAAATTTCCGTGTCCGTGCACAAGCCCCTGCTCTTTAATTATGCGGATAAGATACAAAAGCTCCTGCGTTCTTCCTATCGCAAAAGAAGGAATTATCACGTTTCCGCCCTTATCAAAGGTCTCCTGAAAGATCTCTGTGAGCTGTCCTATATAATCGGGGCGCTCCCCGTGTATTCTATCTCCATAGGTCGATTCTATAACCACAAAATCAGCATTAATTGGAGGCTGAGGATCACGGATAAGCGGTCTTGCAACGTTTCCAAGGTCTCCCGAGAACAGAACACTTCTCTCCTCATCGCCCTCTCTTACCGTTATATGAACGCTTGCAGAGCCCAAAAGATGTCCCGCATCGCAAAATTGCAGAATTATTCCGTCAAATATCTCCACCGGCTTATTATATGAATAGCTCTTAAAGAACTTCATAGAGCGAACCGCATCCTCAACCGTATAAAGCGGAGGTATAACGCCCCCACCTGCTCTTGCAGCCTTTCGATTCTTCCACTCAGCCTCACTCTCCTGGATATGAGCCGAATCACGAAGCATTATATCACAAAGACGTGTTGTAGCCTCGGTTGCATAAATAGGCCCATCAAATCCTCTTGCCACCATTTGAGGCACAAGTCCCGAGTGATCTATATGTGCGTGAGTAAGAATTATCGCATCTATATACGCAGGAGGACAAGGAAGCTCTTGATTTTCATAAATATCTGCGCCCTGCTCCATTCCGCAATCGACGAGTATATTTTTGCCGTTAGCACTGAGTAAGGTACACGAGCCCGTGACCTCGTGTGCTGCGCCCAAAAAGGTTATTTTCATAGAAATGCCTCCTTTTTAAAGTCTTTTCTACTACTATTATAACACAAAAAGCGGGATTTTCCCCGCTTTTTGTATATTTTTTAATTACATTGTAACAACAATTTCGTGTGTCTTGCCGTCGCCAACAAGCTTAACCTTTGCGCCAACCTCAACGCCGTCAAGTGTAACACTCTTAACACCGCTCTGCTTCTTATCAGCATTCTTGATAGTGATATTGTAAATATCACCTCTGAACTTACGGGTAAGAGTTACCTCGTTCCAATCGGAAGGAATACAAGGATTAAGCGTAAAGCCTTCGTAATCGGGGTGGAATCCGAGCATATACTGAACAACTGCTCTGAACATCCAGCCTGCAGTACCTGTTACCCAAGCGAAGAGAGTCTTACCCTTCTGAGGATTGTCGGGACCAAAATACATATTGGTAAGAGCATAGGGCTCGCATCCCGAATGAGTAGAGGGGTTAGTCTCACTGTTAGGCATTATCTTCATAATAGTCTCGTACGCCTTGTCACCTCTACCAAGCAAGCAGTCTGCAACTACCTTAAACGTACCGCCGTGGCAGTAAGGAGTTCCGTTCTCCCAGATACCGGGAATAAAGCTTGTAAGACGTCCTATTCTATTATTGAATTTCGTATAAGTGGGATAAAGTGTGAGAGGACCATAATCGCTGTCAAGATACTTATCTACCGATGCGATGCACTGCTCTGCACGCTCACCCTCTGCAACCTCTGCAAGAATTGCCCAGGTCTGAGAGTTAAGATAGATGCTTCCCTCGGTCTCCTCGTGGCTACCAACCTTCTCGTTGTAGTCATTGATAGCTGCAAGATACCAGTTACCGTCCCAAGCCTGCTCGTTTATAGCCTTGATCATTCTCTCACGGCGCTCGAGCATCTCGTCACGTATTGCGATGTCTCCAAGAATCTTCTCTGCCATCTCTGCAGTGTTCTTGAGTGCATAGCAGAGTGCGATAGACGTCCATACCGACTCACCCTTGCCAAGAAGTCCTGTCATATTGAGAGAGTCATTCCAGTCTCCGTCACGGGAGTGAACAAGTCCGTGCTCGCCGATATCGTCGGATGCAAATCTCATAGCCGTCAAGATGTGCTCCCAAACGGTATCCTCTCCCTCGTCAAGATATTTTACGGGATGAGACAAGAATTCCTTATCACCGGTCTCCTTTATGTATGCATTTATCGTAGGAGCTACCCAAGTAGGTCCATCGGAATATACGTGGTGGTCAAGCGGGAGCCAACCACGAACGCAGCGTCCGTCATTATACATATACGTAAGAGTCTCAAGAATCTTTTCCTTTGCAAGCGCAGGATTGAAGGAAGCTACCGCCCAAGCATCCTGAAGCTGATCACGGAAGCCCTTACCGGTATCACGTCCAACCTCAGCACAGAGCTGTACCTGCTGCTTAAGCCAGTAGTTGGTAAGGCAGTTGATCTTCTCGTTGGGAGTGCTTACGTAAATGCTGGAGGAGGTGCTCTGCTTGAGAGCCAAGAGCGCGTTGTAATCGTCCTCTATCTTGTTGCCTGCAAAGAGCTTCTTGCAGATCTCTGCCGCAGTGGACATCTCATCAGCATCACCGATGATAACATAGAGGCTCTTTGTCTCGCCTGCTGCAAGAGTTATATCGTGCTGCATTACGCCCGACATCTGCTCGCAAGCCGCAAAGTTATCAGCAAGCTTATCAGCCTTAATTGCCTCGGGAGCTACGATAGAGCCATAGGTGCCAAGGAATCCCTTGCGTGAGGTCTCAAATGCGGTGGGCTTTACATCGGATGCGATAAAGCCGTTAAACCACTCGTGAGGACGCTCCATAGCCTTATTAAAGCACATAATGAGGTTGTTTTCCTCATCATATTCTGCATGAACGTAGGAGTTGTAGTCACTGTATCTCTGGTATCCTACAAGCTCGAAATCAGCAAAGGAATAGAGAGATACCTCCGCCTTATCTGCTCCCTTGTTCTCAAGAGTAACCTTCCAGATCTCGCAGGGGTCGGTATCGTTTACGTACATACGGATAGTTGCCGCAACGCCCTCGCACTCACCGTGGATCTCGCTGTAGCCCAAGCCATGTACGCAGTAATAATTATCAATAGGAGTAAGGGTCGGATAAAGACCGGGGTTGAACACCGTGCCCGTAGCCTTATTCTTTACGTAAAAATAACGGTTACCGTCACGAATTACAGTACATCTTCCCTTTCCGTCGGGATCTATATACGCCATTGCACGCTGTCCGTATGCGCCAACACCGCCGCCGTTCTGGTTTACACCCGAGAGAACTCTTGAGTTCCAGATGTAGTTAAGCTGAGGACGGGGAGTTTTGGGGTCTGTGATCTTAAATTCCTTTTCCTGTACGAAATATCCGTATGAATTCATCTTTATTTCTCCTTAAAATATATTTTAAATTCTGTTATATTAAGCGTGAGTAAAGCGCATCTTATAGGTTACAGACTCCTCGGGTGCCAAAACCTTATATCCATCGGGGATATTAAGTCCATTTACCTTACCTGCCTGAGGCTCGATGCAAAGGAAGCCGGAAACGCCCTCTCCGTTATACATAATCCAATAATCGAAGTTATCGGATACAGTGTAAACGATATCGTCAACCTGCGCTACGTGTCCGCAGGACTCATAATATCCAACTACCTGAACACCCTTTGACTTAGACCATACCGTATACTTCTTCTCCTGCTCGGTAAGCTCTACGTATCTTCCTGTGGGAATATCGAGCGGATCGTGCTCCTGACGCTTTACTATAGGAAGCGTGAAACCATCCTCAGGCTCAACAAAGGTTGTATGCAAACAGAAAGTATAGGGCATATTCTTAGTATCGATGTTCTTTATATCATACTGCTGAGTAAAGCCATCCTCGTCAACGGTATAAGTAACTACCATTTCAAAATCAAAGGGATATACCTCGTATCTGTCCTTGTTTACGTATTTCATCGTAATGGACGTATCGCTGACAGCCAAAACCTCAAACGGCTGGCGGTGAACCGTTCCGTGAAGGTGAGAGCTCGTTCTAGGCTCGGTTATCGGGAGCGTATAATCAACGCCCTCAAAGCTGAACTTTCCAAGATATATTCTGTTTGCGGGAAGCAAAATAGGATCTCCCTGCAAATAAGGATTTACGTCTATCTGCGCCTCGTCAACGAGTGGACAAAGAACATCCTTTCCGTCGTACTTCAAATAAATTGCATTTCCTCCGAGACGCGCGCAAACACCCGCCTCCCATTTTCCTTTTTTCAAAACAACAGTGTCTTTAATACTCATATCATATCTCCAAAAAAGATTATTTGCCCTCTAAAAATAAGGCATCAGAAGCTTTATATAAATAAAAGCATTCTACTTAATTTTAACATATATGTTATAGGTTGTCAACAGTTGGTTGTGTTTATTTTTAGTATTTATTATATTTTGATTGACAAAATCCAAAAAATATGCTACAATTTGCCTTGTACCCAAAAAATACTTTTTATTTCAAATTTATTACTTTGAAAGTATAAGGAGATACACTTTGAAAACACAGGAAAAGCTATCAATGTTTCATCCTACGCCACATTCCGACTCTTTCGCTGACAACCTTGCAAGAATTGCGCTTGATATAGGCGAGGGATTGCTCAAAAGCGGAGCTGAAATACATAGAGTTGAAAATGCTATAGAACACATCTGCAAGGCTTACGGCGCCGCGCATACCGAAGTATTTTCAATTCAATCACTTATCGTTGTAGCTGTTCGTATGCCCGACGGAAGCTATGCATCGCAATCAAGAAGAATAACCAATATTTCAAATCATCTTTGCTGTCTTGAATACTACAACCGTCTCTCAAGAGACATTTGTCACAACACTCCTGATTTTGATGAAGTAGACAGACAGATCCTCGAGGTCAAGAAAAAGCGTAATTACCGCTTTATCTTCTCTATAATCGGTCACGCTTGCGCGGCAGGAGCTTTTGCCGTTTTCTTTGGAGGGTCCCTTCGCGACGGACTCGCAGGAGCTCTTATTGGAATTGTAATGTCTCTGCTTGACAGACTTGATGCAAAGTTCTTCACCTCGGTTACAAAAACTCTTCTTATAGCCTTCACCGCGGGTATGCTCTCCTATCTTTCGGTAGTCGCACACATTGGTGAACATACAAGTATGATTGCTATCGGCACGATAATGATACTTATCCCGGGACTCTCACTCGGCAACTCAATGAGAGATCTTTTGACCGGAGATACCCTTGCCGGTATTTTGCGAGCGGTACAATCCTGTATTGTCGCCGTAATAATTGCTATTGGATATTCGATTTCTATCCTTTTGTTAGAATCGCAATTTCCTACGGTTTCCCCTCCCGTACTTGAGCAATGGCAGGTATGGCTCTTCCAAGGTGCAAGTTCTCTTATCGGTACCATCGGCTTTGCGTTGATATTCAAAATATCGCTCAAAAAACTTCCAACCGTTGCCATAGGCGGACTTATGACCTATATAGTCTATGCAGCTGCTATCTATATAGCGCCCGGAAACGAACTTTTTGCAAACTTTATGGCTGCGCTCTTTATGGCAATATTCTCCGAAGCTTGCGCAAGAAAGTTGCATGCTCCCGCAGTTGTCTTCCTCTTCCCTTGTGCAATCCCGATTGTTCCCGGAGGAGCACTTTACAGATCGATGTACGGTCTTCTCACCGGAAACAACGCCGCGTTCATGAAGAATATTTCAATTACGGGTCAGGTAATTCTTGGAATAGCATTAGGACTCAGTGTAGCAACACTTTTGTGGGGAACAATTTCTTTTATCACAAACAAGCTTTTCAAGAAAAAAGCACATTTATAATAAAATCATATAAACGTATAAGGCTAAGCCATTCAAATGCAACAAGCATTTAAAGGCTTAGCCTTTTTTGTAAACAATTTGGAAATCCCATCAAAGTATTACTCTTTAGGTTGACAAAATTACAATTTTATTATATAATAATATTTAGTATACATGGAGGTTTTTATGAAAAAAACTTTTTTTAGATCTATATCTTTGATCTGTGCCGCTATTATGGCAACGTCTGCTCTGAGCGCATGTCAAGATACCGAAGAAACCAATGCAGCAGAAACGCTTGCAGGTAGGTACACAGTAACGTTCAACACAAACGGAGGAACTTCCATACCAAGTGTTGAAGTACTTGAAAATCAAACCGTCTCCGAGCCCGCATCCCCCTCTCGTGACAACTATATATTCGATGAGTGGTATGGCGAAGGCCGCAGTTGGGTATTCCATCTTCAAAAGATAACAAAAGACGTTACTCTCGATGCTATTTGGATACCTGCTCATGACGTCTTTAAAACCAGCGCTACAGAAAATCAAAACGAAGCATATATAACCGGTTTTGTCGCACAAAAAGCTATTCATACGCTTGCAATTCCAAACACCATAAACGGTAAAACAATTGTCGGCCTTGCCGATTCTGCATTTAACGGCATCCACGAAGAATACGCTCACACGCTTATTCTTCCCAGTACGTTAAAGTACGTTGGAAAGAACGCTTTATCAAATATCAAAACAGTTCACATTGAGTTTACCGCTCCCATTCACCAAATCGGGGAATCAGCATTTGAAAATTGCGCACATCTTGAGAAGGTCGAGCTCGCTAAGGGTATGACAACAATTCCCTATCAAGCTTTCTTTGGCGCCGCAGAGCTTGCAGAAATTAACATTCCCGAATCGGTCACCACTATAGAAGAAAATGCATTCTATAATTGTTCTTCGCTGAAAATAGTATATCTTCCTTCAACTTTAACGTTGATCGAGGATTCCGCATTTTTCGGCACCGAAAACCTTGGCGCCGTAATCTACAAAGGATCGAAAGAGGACTTTGAGAAGATAAATATTTTAGGAAACAACGAAGAATTACTCTCTGCAAAAACTTATTTCTACTCCGAGACTCGCGTTGACGGCGGTAACTACTGGCATTACAACGAAAACAACGAGCCCGAGCCTTGGTAAAAACCTAGGAGATTCAAACATCATGAAAAAGAAAAAACAGCAACTTGAAAATTCCGAACAGGAAGCAAGAATAGCCTGCGCAAAGAAAACCTCTATCGGCGGACAAGCGCTGATGGAAGGTATTATGATGCGAGGCCCCAAAAAATCAGCTATGGCTGTAAGAAATCCTCAAGGCGAGATCGTGCTTGAGGTTACCGATATAGCAATCAAAAAGCGTCCGCTTATTACAAAAATTCCGATAGCGCGCGGTGTTTACAATTTCATTATGTCCATGGTTATCGGTTACAAAGCTCTTATGCGTTCCGCCGAAATATCTGGTCTTGAGGAAATAGAAGCAGAGCTTGCAAAAGAAAAAGCTGCAAAGAAGGCTGCAAAGAAGGCTGCAAAAAGCGGGAAAGAAACTCCTATTACAGACTCTGCGGATATCGCCACCGAAAAAGAATCTGATGAGAAAGCTCCCTCCGATGAGTCGGCAACCGTTATAGCAGAATCTATGACAGAAGAATCCGCTGAGGTTATAACCGATGAGGTTGTTGCAGAAGAATCCGCTGAGGTTGTAACCGATGAAGCTGTTGCAGAAGAAGCTACTGAAGCTACGACATCCGAAGCTGCTGCAAAAGAGTCTTCGGAAGCAGAAAGCACCGATAAAAAAGAAAACACAGCAAAAACTAAAGCAAGTGGAAAGAAAGAGAAAAAATCAACACTTACCACGGTTATTATGATAATCTCTGCTGTGTTGGGTATAGCTTTGGCGCTTGGTCTCTTTATACTTCTCCCCGATTTCTTGGCAAATCTTCTTTCCAATCCTCTGCCTAACGCAAAGGTTTGGCGTCCTATTTTTGCAGGTATATTTAAGATAATAATTCTTGTTGCGTATATGGCTCTCGTTTGTCTCTTGAAGGACATAAGAAGAACCTTTGAATATCACGGTGCTGAGCACAAAACCATTTTCTGCTACGAAGCAGGTCTTGAGCTCACCGTGGAAAACGTTCGCAAGCAACAAAGATTCCATCCCAGATGCGGAACCTCCTTCCTCATTCTTATGCTTATAATCAGTATTGTCATAGGTCTTTGCATAAACCCCGTTTATATGGCTATAACCGGTGAGCCTGCAAACGGCATTGCCTTTACCATTATCAAGCTTTGTCTGCTTCCCTTGACTATGGGTATCGGATACGAGCTTATAAAATTTGCAGGCAGACACGACAACCTCTTTACGAGAATCATCTCAGCCCCCGGTATGTGGCTCCAGAGAATCACCGTAAAAGAGCCTACCGACGATATGATCGAGTGCGCTATTGAAGCATTTAACGCAGTAGTTCCCGAGGATCAGAGCGATAAAGTTTAATTCCCAATACAAAAAAACTATCTACCCTCGGTGAGGGTAGATAGTTGATTTTTAAACGTTATTATACCTTTCGTAGTAAAACAAATATTGCTGTGCAATGCCCGCATATCTGCCAAAGGATTTACCCGAGAGCTCCTTTTGCTCGGGAAAATATTTTTGTGCAACTCGCTTCATCCACACGTCAACCGGGAAAGCGTCATACTTTTCAAATCCGAAAAGCAATGCGCATGATGCAACCTTTTTGCCTATCCCCTTTATCTGCGAGAGATATTCTATTGCAACGTCAATATCCATCTCATCAAATATCTTTTCAATATCCACACGTCCGTCCTCAATTTTGCTGACGGCATCGTATATGTATTTTGCTCGAAATCCCGTTTTGAGATCAAAAAGTCCCTGCTCACCAAGCTTCAATATAGCTTGCGCGCTTGGAAAGGCACAAAGAGACGATTTTCCGGAGAGATGATTTTTCATTTCATCACTAACAGGTATCGCCGCTCCGCATTTAGCGCAGAGAGCCTCGATTATCTTTTTTATTCTCGGAATATTATTGTTCTGCGAAATTATAAAAGATATTATACATTCGAAGCTATCCTGAGAAAGGATCCTTATTCCCCTTCCGTATTCTGCGGCGCGCAAAAGCGCATCGCTCTCGCAGGTAGTGAGTATTTCCTTCTCTATCTCAAAATAATCTTTGTCAATGGCAAGATACCTTCGCCACAGACTCTCGTACTCCTCAATAGTGCTACCGTAAATATACAGCGTATTCCCATCCTGCGCAAAGGATACAAATTTTCCGTGCGCTACACCCGAAAACTCCTTTTGATGCGCGCTGTGCTCGACCTCATCAAAGCGAAAGCATTGACCGCAATCAAATATCTTTCCTATGTCAAAATATTCAAGCCCTTCTACCACTACGACGGGCGTTCCGTTTTTATTAAATTCACTCAATTTTAAATTTGCTGATGCTATCATAACATTACCTTTGAAATTTATTATATTTATATTTTAACATATATCGCATTATTTTTCAAGTAAAAACATTTGGAGATAACTTATGGAAAATATCTACACAATACCCGTCAACGAGGCATTTGAGGAATCCGCCGCCGATAAATCCTGCGGATGCCCCTTTTGCGCCCTTTACAATAAGCTTGAGGACGATCAGCTCGATCTCATATTAGGCGCATCTATGATGGAACCCGACGTGAGAATTAAGACCAACGAGGAAGGCTTTTGCAGAATACATTACGATATGATGTTTACTCGCAAAAACCGTCTCGGAATGGCGCTGACTCTTGAGAGTCATCTTGCAGAGCTCAAGGAAGATATGAAAGGCAGCCTTTTTGCAAAGCAAGGTGATAAGGCTGTAAAGCGCATTGAAAAGCTTGAATCAACCTGCTTTGTATGCCGCAAGATCGAATTCAACTTTGAGCACATGATAGAGACCGCTGTAATTCTTTGGAATGATGACGAGGACTTTCGTCCAAAGCTCCAGGCTCAGCCCTATTTCTGTCTGCCCCATGCGGCAAGAATGCTCAAATATGCGCAGAAAAAGCTTGACAAAAAACGTATTTCCGAATTTGAAAAAGACGTTTTTGCAATACAGAACGAATACATAAACAAGCTTGAGGGCGACGTTAGCTGGTTTTGCAAGAAATTTGATTACCGCTATAAGGACGAGCCTTGGAACGATTCAAAGGATGCCGTTGAGAGAGCCATGAAATTTCTTCGAAGCGATCTTCACCATCCGCCCCAGAAAAAGAAATCAGAAAAATCCATTCTTAACTAAAGGAAATTACTATGATAGACCTTCTTGATCTTCAAAAGCATTTTATACTTTCACATTTGAAGGAGGGCGACGTTGCCGTAGATTTTACTATGGGAAACGGCCACGATACCGAATTTCTCTCCAAGACCGTTGGCGAATTTGGTCACGTCTTTGCCTTCGACGTTCAAGCCGCCGCGCTTGAATCAACCTCTGACAACCTCAGACGAGCAAACTGCCCCAACAATTACACACTTATTCTCGATTCGCATCACAACGTAAAAAAATACGTTGACGTTCCGATAAAGGCGGGCATGTTCAATTTAGGATATCTGCCCGGAAGCGATAAAAGCATCACCACTATGCGCGCGACAACTCTTCCAGCAATAGAGGCGGCTATCGAGCTTATGGACAGAGATGCAATAATTCTCGTTGCCGTATACCCCGGACACAAGGAAGGCGAGGAGGAAGGAAAGCTTATATGCGAATATCTCTCTACCCTTTCAAGATACAAGGTCTGCGCAACGAAAATAAACATTTTGAACTCACCTACCTCACCGTTTTTTATAATTATTGAAAATAAACCCTAAAAAGAGGCTTAAATGAAGAACAAAAAAAAGAAAAATGAATTTGACAACGATTTCGATAATAGAGAATTAAACGAAGACGTCTCTGCCGAGGATCTTTCCGATCCCGAGCTCACAAGAGCTCAGCAAAAGATGCTCAAAAACGAAAAAAAGAAACGTGGTGAGGATCGCAGTCAGCTTGATCCATATGACAAATCCGATCTTGCAGAAGCTCGCCGCTACGTCAAGAAAAACAAGCTCAAGGTTTTATTTGTAACACTCACAATAATTATGCTTCTTGCCGTTCTTGCAACGATCGTTATATTCGTTATAATACAAGCTAAAAACGGGCCCTCAAAAGACGACTATATCGTCTCGGTCGGAGATCAAGAGCCTTACGAGCTGGATTACGATGATGCAAACGAATATGGACAGTTCTATTTCGATTTGATATCGATATCAAAATACGCAGAGCTTACCGTAACGGGATCGGACGGTAAAAATGGCAGAATGACGTTTTGGTGTGAAGATAAAACCTACGTTCGCTTTGTAAACGGACATCAAACCGCCATCGTCAACGGCTCCCCCGTTGATGTGGGAGGGACTGTACGCATCATAAGCGCTACCGACAAAGAGAAAAGCAAATGCTTAGTTCCCTTCTCGTTCATACAGAACCTTTTCTCACACAAGGCAGACAACCAATATCCCGGTCTTGCGGTGCAGTTATCCGAAAAGAACGAAGTTGTCATCCATAGAATATCCTACAGCAACGGAACAAAACCTCCGATATCCTTCTCCCCAGACACCTTAACTGCGGCAAAGAACGGATATTCAACCGCAGTTCCCACCAATCACGTGGATTCCGAGACGGCAAACTCATTGCGCACGACCAATCTCACTTTGATTAACAAGAGTCACACTCTAACTCCTGAGGAAATATCAGACGAAGGAATGATATCCCTCTCGACACTCAATTGCCCTGTGTCTGATTCAAAATCAAAAACAAACGATTTTTTTGATCCGATCGCCGCACTCGCTTTATGCGCCATGATAAACGACGCAAATAAGACACTTGAGGGCGATGACAAAATTCTCGTATCGAGTGCATATCGTTCCTACAGCTATCAAGAAGGTCTCCACGAAAAATACATAAAAAGTGAAATGAGACCCGGTATATCAGAGGAAGAAGCAAGAAAGTCCGCAGAATTTTTCTCTGCCCCTCCGGGCGCAAGCGAGCATCATTTAGGTCTTTGCGTTGACGTTGTTGACATAGGCCATGAGGACAAAGAGCTTTCAGAGATCTTTGCGGAAACCCCCGCTTATGAATGGTTATCAAAGAACGCTCACAAATACGGTTTTATTTTAAGATACCCCGACAACAAAACCGATATCACTAAATACAGCTACGAGCCTTGGCATTACAGATTCGTTGGAGTTCAAGCCGCAACTATTATATATAATGACGAACTCACTCTTGAAGAATTTCTCGGTGACGTAAAATAAAAAAAGCCCAAATCGGGCTTTTTTTATTTTAATTTTTTCTCTTAAAGAAAAACTTTTTCTCGTGCGCTGCCACGCTGTGCGCAAGTCCTATCAACAGATACAGCGCAAGCATTGACGACCCACCATAGCTTACAAACGGAAGCGTTATTCCGATTACGGGAACTGTTGCCACACACATCCAAAGATTCTCTGCCGTTTGCAGAATTATTATCGCGGCAATTCCTCCGCAGATTAGCTTACCTACGCCATCTCTGCATTTGAGCGATATCCATATAAGCCTGAACGCCATCACGAGCAGGGTGAGCACCACTACAAATCCGCCTACAAATCCAAACTTTTCACAAATTGTTGAAAAGATAAAGTCTGTATGCGATGCAGGCAGATCCTCATAAAGGCTTCCACCAAAAAGACCTTGTCCAAAAAATCCGCCTGCTGCAATAGTATCACGACTCATTATCGCCTGCATTCCGACGTTTTCGACGTCAAGCTCGGGGTTAAATCCGAAAATTATTCGATTTTGCTGATCCACTCGCAAGAAATCCCATAAAAACGGGAATGCTATGAGCAGAATTGCGATAAGTCCTATAAAATACCATATCGAAAGTCCTGCGCAATATAGCATAACGGCAATTATTCCAAAGTAAATAAGACAAACGCCAAGGTCTCCCGAAAGGAGAATGAGCCCTGCGATAAGCCCTGCGTGAAGAAGCACGAACAAAAGCGTTTTAGGCTTATTTATCCTGCCCTTTACGGTATCAAGATGCTTTGCAAAGGTACACAAAAACGCAAGCTTTACGAACTCAGAGGGCTGTATCGCTATTCCTATTCCGGGAATCTTCAACCAGCTTCGGTTTGCGGTCTCCATGTTCTCACCTGTACTACCGAACAAAAGCGTTACCGCAAGAATAAGAACCGATCCCAAAAACAAAAATATTGCAAAACGGTCAACAAAGAAACGATAATCAAAATTCGCTATGAAGAACACGGCTACCATACCGACCGCAACCATTGCGGCTTGCATTATAAGCTTACTTTTACCAAAGTTATCAACTGCTCCGAATATCGTGATAAGGCTTATTGCGGACAAAATAAGGGTACAGAAAAAAAGTATCGGATCGACCTGTCTTATCTTATCCCAAAACGTACGGCCAAAGCTTTTCATTTTTTACTGTCCCCCTTCCCCAAAAATATTCAAATAGGGCTGAGTCACTTTTTGCCTCAGAGCGTGAATGACTCAACCCCATATAAATTCAATTAATACTGTCTGCCCCAGACTACCATATTCTTAGCAGGCTTTCCACAGCATACGCAGGTAGCGCCAAGATTTTCCTCGACGAAAGGAATGCAACGGGACTTAACTCCGCCTGTCTCCTCCTTCAAAGCATCCTCACAAGCAGAATCTCCACACCACATAGCCTTAATAAAGCCGGGATGATTCTCTGCTATATCAAGGAACTCCTCCTTGGTTGTAGCAATGCTCGTCTTCTCTGCGAGGTTCTTGAGAGCTCTCTCGTAAAGCTCGTTATGAACAGCAGCCAACGCCTTCTCAATCTCCTGCGCAATATTGTCAAGAGAAACAACGGTCTTCTCACGGCTTACACGGCTAACGAGAACACAGCAGTTATTCTCAATATCACGAGGTCCGATCTCAAGACGGAGCGGAACACCCTTCATCTCATACTGGCTGTACTTCCAACCGGTAGAGTTATCACTATCGTCAAGCTTAACTCTGAAGCTCTGAGAAAGTATATCGCGAAGCTCACCTGCCTTCTCAAGAACGCCTTCCTTGTGCTGAGCAACGGGAATGATAGCTACCTGAATAGGAGCTACCTTAGGCGGCAAAATAAGTCCGTTATCATCACCGTGAGTCATAATGATAGCGCCTATCATTCTCGTGGAAACGCCCCACGAGGTCTGATGAGGATAGCATATCTTATTATCTCTATCGGTATAGGTTATATCAAACGCTTTTGCAAAGCCATCGCCGAAATAGTGCGAGGTTCCACCCTGAAGCGCAACACCGTTGTGCATCATAGGCTCAATAGTATAGGTCTCAAGTGCGCCCGCAAATTTCTCCTTCTCGGTCTTTCTACCCGTAACAGCGGGAATAGCGAGAGTCTCGCGGTAGAAATCCTCGTAGCACTTGAGCATACGCAAGGTCTCCTCACGCGCATCCTGCTCGTTCTCGTGCATAGTGTGTCCCTCCTGCCACAAGAACTCGGATGTACGGAGGAAAGGACGAGTTGTCTTTTCCCATCTTACCACGTTACACCACTGATTATAGAGCTTAGGAAGATCGCGGTAGGAATGAATTATATTTTTATAATGCTCACAGAAAAGAGTCTCGGAGGTAGGACGAACAGCCAAGCGCTCGGTGAGTCTGTTCTGACCGCCAAAGGTTACCCACGCACACTCGGGAGCAAAGCCCTCTACGTGATCCTTTTCTCTCTGCAAAAGGCTCTCGGGAATAAACATAGGCATATATACGTTCTCGTGACCGAGTCTCTTAAATCTCGCATCAAGATCGTGCTGAATATTCTCCCAGATAGCATAGCCGTAGGGGCGGATTATCATACAGCCCTTAACGCCCGAGTAATCAACGAGCTCAGCCTTCTTTACAACGTCGGTATACCATTGAGCAAAGTCGGTTTCCATCGACGTTATCTGCTCAACCATTTTCTTTTCATTTGCCATTTTTTTCACCTTTCTTCTTGCTCACAAAGCAAGTAAAACGTTACGTTAAACACATATACATATATTATAAAACAAAGCAGAAAAAAAGTCAAGATAAAACACTTCAATATTTTATCTAAATCGGCATTTTATAACAAGAAAGGTCGCAAAAAAATGAAAAAATTAAAAACCGAAAAAATACTTGCTGTAAATATATGCGCATCTCCACAAAAGGAAGTTGCAAAGCTCATCTGCAAAAGGCTAAAAGACGGAAAGCAAACCGTCATTTTTACACCAAATCCGCAAATACTTTTGAGGGCGCAGAGATACGCTTCCTACAAAAAAACTCTCAACTCATCGACTCTGAATCTTCCCGACGGAATAGGCATAATTTTAGCATCAAAAATACAAGGTGGCGGTATAAAATCACGCATTAGCGGAATAGATACTGCAAAGATGCTCCTTTCTATTGCGGAAAGCAAAGGCTACAAGGTCTTTTTGCTCGGGGCAAAGCCTCACGTTGCAGAAAAAGCCGAGCGCGCTCTGCTAAAGAAATACCCTGCCCTTAAGATTTGCGGAACACATCACGGATATTTCTCAAAATCGGGCAAGGAAAACGAAGCCGTTATAAGGGAAATAGCTATCTCTGACCCCGATATAATTTTCGTCTGTTTCGGCTCTCCCCAGCAGGAAGAATGGATAAAAACTAACAAAGACAAGCTCCCTTCGGTATCACTTTATATCGGACTTGGCGGTAGCCTTGACGTCTTTGCAGGCAACGTAAAGCGCGCCCCTGAGATTATGCAAAAAGCAGGGCTTGAATGGCTCTACCGAATTGTAAAAGAACCCAAGCGAGCTAAGATATTTTTGGATATTCCCATATTTCTCTTTTCCGCTTTAACGAAATGATGAAATCCAAACAAAAAGGCTTTCGCATTTAGCGAAAGCCTTATATTTTTTATTTAGTGTTAGAGAGCTTAGCTGAGATCCTGAGCCTTTAAAATTACTGCTCTTCCTCGATTACAACCGGATCCTCGGTTACTATGAATTTCTCGAACTCGTGATAATAGTCGAAATCACAGATGAGCTTTATGTCGCACCAGTTAAGCTTCTTTGCATAGATTACTCCAAGCAAGCTCTTTGCGTTTATTGTGAACTTTGTTCCACTCTTTAAAAGGATTTTGCCCTTAAGCTTTGTAGCAATGGCAACCATATCCTTTGCATCCTGCATAGTATCAAGCTCTACGCTATATACGAATTTTCCGTTTACACTCATTGTTAATTACCATTCCTTTCTTCTTTTCTTAGCTTTGTAAAATTTTGTATTAATTGGATCTTTCTCTCTATGGCTACATTCTACAACGCAATTGTGTCCAAATAATTAACAAATTATAAACAGACTGTAAAAGTGCACAAAACAACTTACTTGTTTTTGTAAAAAGTGCACAATCAGCAATTATTTATCCTTTTTTTCTGATTTTTCGCCCTTTTTTGCACTATTATTGGTAAACACCATTTTGATAATATTGGTAAATTTAGGTGGCATTCCGTAGAGCAAAACGCCAACGCGATATATCCTTGCAGATATAAAGCCTATTCCTATAACAGACGCAATCAACACAACTATCGACGCAACTATCTCATACCAAGCAACCGAGCTTAATGCAATTCTCGTAAACATAGCCATCGGCGCTGTAAACGGAATATACGAACATATCTTCATCATCGTGCTGTCTATAGTACCGGACGTCATAGCGTTCATAACGCCTATAAAGGCTATAATAAACACAAACATAACCGGCATAGTAGAAGTATTTATATCCTCGAGCTTTGATGCAGTCGACGCTATTGCGGCATACAAAAATGCATATATAAGGAAGCCCAAAACGAAGAATATCAACATAAATCCAAGCAGTGATAAGGGCATATTGAATATTGACGATATTATCGGATTCGAATAAACGTCACTATTTATATTGTAACAAACTATTGCCGTTCCAAAAACAAGTGTGAGCTGTGAAAATCCGGCAAGGCATGATGCAAAGACTTTACCGAACATCATACTCGTAGGATTTACGCTGGTAACAAGCACCTCCATAGCTCTTGAACTCTTCTCACTTGCAACGTTGGTAGCAACGAGCTGTCCGTAAAGCATTATTACAAAATAAAGCGCAAAGATCATAACGTAGGTATAGATAAAATTCTCCACCTGATTTGCGCCAAGACACTCGGTCGCGCCAACAAACGAAATATTCATTATGCTTGATATCTGCTCAGCGGAAAGTCCACCCTTCGACATAGCATAAGCCTTGTAGGAATCAACGAACGCGCTCTCTGCTATCTGCTGATTAGAATCAGAGATAACAAGTGTATTTACGTAATACGTATAGGATTTCATATCCTCGCTTAAGACGAATGCACACTCGACCTTCTCATCGGTTATTGCCGTCTTAATATCATCTATCGAGCCCTCTGCCGCCTTTACCTCGTAGTCGGGAAACAACTTAGCGAAGTATATTACCATTTCCCCAAGGAACTCTTCATTCTCACAGTTCAAAAGCATTATCGGACGATCCTCTTTGGTTTCGTCGCTACCAACCGCAGCAATCATATTGGGAATAAACATTGCAATCACTATAGCAACTACCAAAAAGATGGTAATACCTACGAACGCTTTATTTTTGAGGTATCCAAAAAATTCGAATTTAAGAATTTTACCAAACTGTTTCATACCGATCACACCCTCTCTTCCGTATATTCTACGAAAATATCGTTAAGTGACGGCTCAAACACCTTTATTCCGTCGATATCATAATTCTCCACTATGCGCTGCATAACGCTATCCTTTTCATCGGGAGACGCAAGCTTTATTATAAGCTCTCCGCGAGCTATCTCTGTGCAAGCATCGCCGAACGCCTTCTTAATAGACTCGGGATAAAGCGTATTTACCACAAGCTTATCGCGGATATAATTTCTCTTTATATCAAAGAGATCGCCCGAAAGAACAACTTTTCCCGCATTTATTATTGCAATGCTGTCGCAAAATTCCTCGATTTGACTCATCTGATGACTTGAAAAAAGCACTACCTTTCCCTTTGCTATCTCTTCTCTTACAATATCCTTAAGCATCATCGCATTTACCGGATCAAGTCCCGAAAACGGCTCGTCAAGTATTATTATATCGGGATTATGAGCAAGTGCTGTTATAAGCTGTATCTTCTGCTGATTTCCCTTTGAGAGTGTATTGAGCTTCTTGTTTCTGTATTCCATCATATCAAGGCGAACAAGCCAATTATCAATTGACTCAATCGCTGCCTTACGCTTCATTCCCTTGAGCTCTGCAAAATACGCAAGCTGATCTATTATAACCTTTTTGGGATAAAGACCGCGCTCCTCAGGAAGATAACCTATCCCGATTTTACGTCTGTCTATCGGCTCTCCATCTATAAAAATGCTTCCGCTATCAGCGCTGAACACGTTCATAAGTATACGTATAGTAGTAGTCTTTCCCGCTCCGTTTCTACCCAAAAGGCCAAACGCCTTTCCACTTTGCGCGCTGAAGGAAACATCCTTTAACACGTGATTTTCGCCAAAGGATTTGTTAATATCTTTTAACTCTAAAACCATTCGTGTACATTCTCCTTTCTTTATTAAAAAATATATTGTTACTCAAATATTATACACTAATGCGCAAAAAAAGTCAATATAAAAATGCGAGGTCAAACACCTCGCATTTTTATATAAATTAGAGATCAAGCTGCATATCTCCGGTCTTTATCCAACCGAGCTTTCTGAATATCTCATTAAATGCAAACGAAAGAATTGCGGGAAGAACTATGCAAACGAGCAAAAGTCCTGTCCACATCATAGGCGTCCATTCCGTAGAGGTGATAACTCCTATCGGGCCTACCATTCCGCAGGTACCCATACCTGCAGATACACCCAAGCATTTAAGCTTAAAGATCAACGTAGAGACGGGACCTACAACCGCCGCCGCGAGAGTCGGAGCCAGCCATATAACCGGCTTCTTTACAATGTTACCCATCTGAAGCATTGAGGTACCGAGTCCTTGCGAAACAACGCCGCCCCACTTATTTTCTCTAAAACTAACTACCGCAAATCCTACCATCTGCGCACAGCATCCGGCAACACAAGCGCCTCCTGCAAGAAGGAACGCCTCCTCCAAGCCCTTGTTTGCCATATGTACTTGCATATCGGGCGAGAATATTACTCCGCAGATAGCCGCACTGGATATGGGAAGCGTAAGAATTACGCCCATTACAACCGAAAGAATTATACCCATGATCAACGGTGCCCAAGCTGTTGCAATAGTTATAAATGTTCCGAGATAGTACATTATGTAGGCGATAGCGGGACAGAAAACAAACGATGCTACAAATCCTACTATCAAGGTTACCAAAGGTGTAACAAGTATATCAACCTTTGTTTTCTTCGATACGAGCATACCTATCTCTGCCGCAATAATTACCGCAAAGAACGCTCCCATAGGGCCTGCGCTATAAAAGATCTCGCTTGTATTATTCGTTGTGGCGCTAGCGCCCCACTTAATAATAGCTCCGCTCTGATCATTGAATATTGCTCCCATTCCGTATGAGAGATGACCTACCGCTGCCGACGAGAAGATAACGAGCGGATGAGCGCCGAGCTTATATGCAATAGCTACGCCTATTGCCGTACCCGTTACCGTCTTTGCCGCTCCGGCAATCGCATTCATAGACGTTGCGAGCCAATCAAGGCTATCTACCTTGCCAACGTAACCCGCAAGTGTTCCGATTATCGTTCCGATAAGTAGAGATGCGAAAAGTCCGAGAGCCATCGAACCCATAGCATCAACAAAATATCTCTTCAGATATTTTCTTAAAGTTTCCTTAACTTTCATTCCGTTCTCCTTTACTATAATAAAGTGTGATTTTTATTGTTACAATTATAACAAACATTTAAGAAGATTTCAAGTAAAAAAATAAAACAAATTCATCAAAAAATATCACATTTTTTGTTTATATTTACCAATTAGAGCAATAAAAATTCAATATTCAAATATTTCAACATATCCCCCTTCAATCCCTTGACTTTTTTGTCGAAATACTATATAATATATCTGTATGCTTTTATTTATAAAAGGAGATAAAAAATGATAAAATTAACCTCAAACGGCGTATACCTCGTTGACGGTAAGCCAAGCGCCTCCAGCACAGTAAGTGCGGCAGAGGCACGCAAAAACACTATCGCATATTCGATACTCAGCGCTCACAACAAGAGCGACTCCGAGGGTGATCTTCGAATCAAGTTTGACGCTTTGGTGTCACACGATATCACCTACGTTGGAATTATACAGACAGCAAGAGCAAGCGGAATGAAGGAATTCCCCATTCCCTACGCTATGACTAACTGCCACAACTCGCTTTGCGCAGTTGGCGGTACAATAAACGAGGATGACCACGTATTTGGTCTTTCTGCGGCAAAGAAGTACGGCGGAATCTACGTTCCCGCAAACCAGAGCGTTATTCACTCCTATGCGCGTGAAGAGCTTGCAGGGTGCGGAAAAATGATTCTCGGCTCCGACTCACATACCCGTTACGGTGCTCTCGGTACCATGGGCGTTGGTGAGGGTGGACCCGAGCTCGTTAAACAGCTTTTGAAGAATACATACGATATAAAGACCCCCGAGGTAGTTCTCGTCTATCTTACTGGTACACCCAAGAAGGGTATCGGCCCTCACGACGTAGCTATAGCTCTCGTTGGCGCAACCTTCAAGGAAGGCTTTGTTAAGAACAAGGTTCTTGAGTTTGTTGGCCCCGGTGTTAAGAATCTTTCTATCGATTTCCGTAACGGAATCGACGTTATGACTACCGAGACGACCTGTCTCTCTTCCATTTGGGAGACCGACGAGATTACCGAAAAGCACTACATTGCTCACGGCCGTCCCGAGGACTACAAGCGTCTCTACCCCAACGGAGTTGCTTACTACGACGCTATGATTGAGATCGATCTCTCCAAGATGGAATCTATGATCGCGCTTCCCTTCCACCCCTCAAACGCATACACCATCCACGAGTTCCAGAAGAATGCAAAAGAGATCCTTGCATCTGTTGAGGCTGAGGCAAGCAAGAAGTTTGGAAAGTGCAATCTCGACCTTGTATCAAAAGTAAATGCAGACGGCACTATAAATGCGGATCAGGGTATCATCGCAGGCTGTGCAGGCGGTATGTTTGACAGCATTGACGAGGCTGCGGCAATTTTGCGTGATCAGAGCACCGGAAACGGATATTTCTCGCTTTCCGTATATCCCACAAGCGTTCCCGTATCACTTGAGCTTACCAAGATCGGTGTCAGCGCAGAGCTTCTCAGCGCAGGCGCGGTTATCAAGCCCTCCTTCTGCGGTCCTTGCTTTGGCGCAGGAGACGTTCCCGCAAATAACGGACTCTCTCTCCGTCACACAACTCGTAACTTCCCCAACCGTGAAGGTTCAAAACCCGGCGAGGGTCAGCTTGCAGGCGTAGCTCTTATGGATGCTCGCAGTATTGCGGCAACTGCTCGCAACGGCGGTATCATTACAGCAGCTACCGATATAGATTACGATTACACTCCTCACGAATATCATTTCGACAGCAGTGTTTATAAAAAGCGCGTATATTACGGCTACGGCAAGGCAGATCACGATGCAGAGCTTATCTTAGGTCCTAACATAACCGACTGGCCCGCACAGTACGAGCTCTCTGACAACCTTCTTGTAAAGCTTGCAGCAGTTATCCGTGATCCCGTTACCACAACGGATGAGCTCATCCCCTCGGGTGAGACCTCTTCCTACCGCTCCAACCCCTTGCGCCTTGCAGAATTTGCACTCTCCCGCAGAGTTCCCGAGTACGTAGGTCGCTCAAAGGCTGTTGCGGCTACCGAGGCTGCTCGCAGAAACGGCGGAGATATATCCGAGCTCACAACCGTTCTTTCCAAGGTTGGTGATGCATCCGCTCTCATAAAGAACACTCAGTTCGGCTCTTGCGTATTTGCAAACAAGCCCGGTGACGGCTCTGCTCGTGAGCAGGCTGCCTCCTGCCAGAAGGTTCTTGGCGGATTTGCAAACATCTGCTACGAGTTTGCTACCAAGCGTTACCGCTCCAACTGCATAAACTGGGGTATTCTTCCCTTCACTCTTGCTGATGGCGCAGAGTTCCCGTATGAGTGCGGAGATTACGTATTCGTTGAGAATATAAGAGAAAAGGTTGCCCGCGGTGATGAAGAGTTTGCCGCTAAGGTAATCTGCGCAAACGGCGACGTTAAGGACATCACTCTCTACGTTAAGGGTCTTACCGACGACGAAAAGGAGATCATCCTTGACGGTTGTCTTATGAACTACTACAAAAACCACAGCGAAAACTAATATAAAAATTTTTCAAACTGTTCGGAGGTATTGAACTATGAAAAAAATCAAAATGACCACCCCTCTCGTTGAGATGGATGGTGACGAAATGACAAGAATTCTTTGGCAGATGATAAAGGACGAGCTCCTTATCCCCTTCGTTGACCTCAAGACCGAATATTACGACTTGGGTCTTCCCGAGAGAGAAAAGACTCGCGACCAGGTTACCATTGATTCTGCAAACGCAACCAAGAAATACGGAGTTGCGGTAAAGTGCGCTACTATCACACCAAACAAGCAGAGAGTTGAGGAATACAACCTCACCGAGATGTGGAAGAGCCCCAACGGAACCATTCGTGCAATTCTTGACGGAACGGTTTTCCGTGCTCCCATACTTATCGACTCTATAAAGCCTGCTGTTCGCAACTGGAAGAAGCCTATTACCATCGCCCGTCATGCATACGGTGACGTATACAAGTCCACCGAGTACCGTGTTGAAGGTACGGGTAAGGCAGAGCTCGTTTTCACCGGTGACGATGGAACAAGCTTCAGAGAGACGATTTACGACTTTGAGTGCGGCGGCGTTCTTCAGGGTCAGTACAACAAGGATTCCTCTATCATCTCCTTTGCTCACTCCTGCTTCCAGTATGCTATAAACACAAAGCAGGATCTCTGGTTTGCAACTAAGGATACTATCTCCAAAAAGTACGATCAGACCTTCAAGCTTATCTTCCAGGACATCTACGATACACACTACAAGGCAAAGTTTGAGGAGCTTGGAATCGAATACTTCTACACGCTCATCGACGATGCTGTTGCTCGTGTAATTCGCAGTGAGGGTGGATACATCTGGGCATGCAAGAACTATGACGGAGACGTTATGTCGGATATGGTATCTACCGCATTCGGTTCTCTTGCTATGATGACCTCTGTTCTCGTTTCTCCCGACGGAAATTACGAGTACGAGGCTGCTCACGGAACCGTTACCCGCCACTACTACCGTTACCTTAAGGGAGAAGACACCTCCACGAACCCCATGGCTACCATTTATGCGTGGTCGGGCGCTCTTCGCAAGAGAGGTGAGCTTGATAACCTTCCCGAGCTTATCGACTTTGCAAACAAGCTTGAGGAGGCTTGCATAGATACTCTCAACGACGGTATTATGACCAAGGACCTCGTAGGTCTTGTAAGCGAGGGCTATGAGGCTCACGCTACAAATTCCATAGGCTTTATCAAGGCTATCCGCGAGCGTCTTGAGGCAAAGCTTGCTTAATTGATATCTCAATCTTTAAACATATAATAAAAAATCCTCCGCAAAACGGAGGATTTTTTATTATATCGTTTTTACATATTTTTATCAAAATAGTCAACCAAGTCTCCGATAACACCGTCATCGTTACTGCAAAGCTGAAGCTTGCAGATCTCCTTGACTGCGGCGTTTGCATTCGAAGGGCAAACCGGCAAATCGGAAATTGCGTGCATTGCAAGATCGTTATCGTAGTCGCCTACAGTGCAAAGCATTATATCGTTATTAAAATATTTTTCCTTAATGCTTTGAAGCATTGCAGCCTTGCTCGTGCCGTACGGCATGATCTCTATCATCGTCTTTGAGGACGTTGTAACCGACAATACGTCGGAAAATTCCTTCATTACAAGCGGATACAAAGGCTCTATTACCTCTGCTCTTCCTCTTATATTCGACTTATAAAGCTTATATCCACCCCACTCGCTCGCAGGAGCTACCTTGCGCTCGATATACTCGGGAAACGTATCAAACTCGTGCTTGAGCTTTTCATTCTGCAACGTCGACATAAGCACTCCCTTATCATAGGTTGCGCGTATTGCCGCATCAACCCCTGCATGGCGGTATATAAACGCCTCAACCTCGGCAAGAAGCTTTGTATCCAAGAAGTACTCCTCTATTGCCTCGCCCTTTGTATAATCAAAAAGGCAAGTACCGTTTCCCATAACTGCAGGGAAATTGATGAGCGGAGCGGCATCCGGTATATGCTTTTTTATAAATATCGGCAATCTTCCCGTGGCAAACGTAAAATGTCCGCCGTTTTCACAGAAATATTTGATTCGCTCCACGTTGCGCTTAACGATAGACGTATTGCTATCAAAATAGGTTCCGTCAAGATCACTCGCTATAAATATTTTCTCAAACTTCTTAGCCATTTTTTCTTCCTTTTGTTTATTCTACCGAAGCTCTTAGTATCTGCAAAAGCTTCTCAAAATTTTCGGGCAACGGTGCAAAAAAGCTCATTTCCTCACGCGTTCTCGGATGTGTTAGTATAAGTTTTGACGCAAAAAGGCACTGACCTGCGATATACGCCTTATGTCTATGCTCAAACGGAGTTGCGCCACCGCCGTAAACGGCATCTCCCACAAGCGGATGTCCAATGCTTGCCATGTGCACTCTTATCTGATGAGTGCGCCCCGTTTCAAGATGGCACTCAACGTGTGTAAACTGTCCAAAGCGCTCAAGAACCTTCCAATGCGTTATTGCCTCGCGGCTCTTATATTCGTCACTCTTAATTACAGCCATTTTCTTTCTGTCGATAGGATGACGTCCAATCGGCGCATTCACAGTTCCCGTATCCTCTGAGAAATTCCCCTTAACTATTGCGTGATAAATTCTCTGCACTCGGTGATACTTTATCTCCTCACTCAAGAACAAATGCGCCGCATCGTTCTTTGCAACGACCAAAAGTCCTCCCGTATCCTTATCTATTCGATGAACGATTCCGGGGCGAATGACTCCGCCTATTCCCGAAAGATTATTCTTGCAATGATACAGCAATGCGTTGACAAGTGTACCGCTCGGATTTCCGGGAGCGGGATGCACCACCATTCCCTCCGCCTTGTTAACAACGATTATATCATCATCCTCAAATATCACGTCTATCGGGATATTCTCAGGAATTGCCTCGCAAGGCTCGGGCTCGGGAAGACGAACCGATATTCTATCTCCTTCACGCATCCTGTAATTCTTAGCCGTTTTTTTGTCCTCTGCGCCGACAACAAGCGCATCACCATTCTCTATCAAGCGTGATGCCGCAGAACGTGTAAGATCGGTTTTTTCAGCTATATAGGCGTCTATACGCTTGCCTGCATCGTCCTTCTCTGCAACAAGCTCAAGGCAAGTGTTGCCATCAGAGATATCCTCTTGATATTCACTTTCAAAGAAGATTTCTTCTCCCATATCACTCACCCGTTTATCTAAATCCTTATTTATTCCTTTTCCTCAGTCTCCTCAGAGCTGTTCTGCTCAGATAATTCCTCGGACACCTCTGTAGAAGCATCAATTTCGCCTTCCGCCTCAGAGCTTAACGCACTCTCCTCATTCAAAGCAGCATCCTCACTCTCAACGGCATTTTCCGACCCCGCGGAAGCCTTCTTAAGACGCTCCGCCTTAATCTCTTTTATAAATGCATAAATACACCAAATTATAAGCAATCCAGCGCCGACGCAAACAAATGCATCTGCTACGTTAAACGTCCATTTCCAAAGATCTCCTAATCCACGAAAATCTATAAAATCAAAGACAAAATTTCTCTCCTCGCCTTTAATAATTCCAACGCGGAAGCTTCGGTCTATCATATTTCCTATACCACCGCCTATAACCATAGAAAGTGCGGTACAAGCAAGCTTTGATTCGGGTCGGAATTTCCACAAATAAACAAGCAGGGCGCAGATTCCCAAAACAGATATCACCATAAATATCCATCTTTGATTCTCCTCGCCGAACATACCGAAAGCAGCTCCGGTATTCTTTACGTGAGTAAAATGCAGAAAATCCTCTATAAGAGGAATACTTTCACCTGCCTCGTCAAGTCCCATTACGTACCATACCAACAATTTTGAGCCTTGATCTAATATTACCACTCCGGCTACGACTAAAAGCCATATAAGCATATTATTGCTCCTTTACAATCTTAGAGATACTTCTCTGCCAAAAGGCGGTATCTCCCCTTTTTCGTTTTATCACTCACCGACAGCACTCGGAATTTACCAACGCCCCTCACCGATAGAATTGCAGGCGCTATCACCTCTCTATCAGGGCGCTCCTCAAGCTCATAATTCAGCTCAACTGTCGATTGTTCTATTCTATCTTTAGCTCTCTCTCGTGACAAAGCGCAAAGTGCGGCAACGATACAATCAAGTCTTGCCGATGCTACCGTGTCACTTATTCGTAAAAATCGTCTCTCGGGAATACTCACGCTCTCAAGCTCTATGCGCTCGATCTTAACCGTGTCACGCCCGATCTTCTTAAGATCACTCAAGAAAAACTCATAAAGTCTCTCATCGCAAAAGAATACCGCTCTACTCTCGGAAAGCAGCACGATATCACCTATCGAATCTCTTTGTACACCAAGCCCCAGAATCGATCCCATTATCGCACGATGGGAAAGCCCTTCAAATCCGCTACCCTTTATCTGCAGAGCAACAATTTCCGATGAATATCCAAAATTCGAAATCTTTGCAATATCGTCTATCCCCTCCATAAATTCAGGAAGGAAATAGCATTTTGCTCTCTCAGCATCGCCATAACCGCCAAAAAAAGCGAATTGCACTCCGCTTCTCTTCAGATACTCAGTTGCAGTAAAGATCTCCCTCGGCGAGAAAAATGCGCTAATCCCTAAGTTTCCTCGGATAGCGCACCTCTTTAAATCCTCAAGCCTTGAATAAAAAAATTCTTCCTTCTTAAGATCCATAAATTCTAAGCCAAGAACAACAAGATAATAGAAATTATCAAATACGTGGTCATAAAGGACATATCAAGCGGTATACCTTGAAACCAATTCATCTTCTCGAAGAGCTTTCTAACCGGATAAACTATCGGTTCTGTTATCACGTTTAAGAACACTATAAATTTATTTTGCTCTACGGGAAACCACGAAAGTATAGCTCTCGCAGTCATCGCAATTTGCAAAGCCACAAGTATTATCGAAACGGTACTCTTAAATATCTCGGCAACAATAACCCAACTCAAGTCAAAGCTCCTCCTCTCTCCTTTATTACACGCACTAAAAATCCAAAGCATTTTATTTGGGGCTGAATCATCGTTCTGCAGAAAGCACACAAATGCGACCGTGTGCGCATTCTTCCATACCGAATAATTCAACCCCTGATATTATGTAATTTTTATCGAATTACTGCTCGGTAGGTCCTACCATAGCCTCTATGCTGCTAACGTCAACGTTCTTGGGAGCAACAACTATAGTGGTCTTTCCAACCTTGGTAATCATACCGCCAACAACCTGAACTGCACCCTTGAGGTAATCAAGAATACGTACAGCGATCTCACGGCTGATGCTATCCATGTTCAAAAGAACGGTGTTTCCGTTCATAAGGAAATCAGTAATCTCCTTTGCATCCTCATACGCCTTGGGGGTAACTATCTTCAAGGAAACGGGAGTTGCATTAAATGCAGGTGCGGCAGGTGCTTCTACAGCTACTGCATCATCCTCCTGAATATCATCCTCGAACGCGTTGTCGTTGTCGTATCCGCCAAAATCATCATCTCTGTCAGAGCCAAATCCGAACCCTGCTTTCTTTCCAAAAATCGCCATTTTTTCTTCCTCCATATATCTTAATATTTATTTTTTATTTCAAAAAAAGTCCACGTCCTACTCTCACGATATTCGAGCCACAAGCTATCGCTTCCTCGAAGCTATCGCTCATTCCCATCGAAATAATAGGCCTATCTATATTATGCCTTTTTTTTGCCCAAATGTCAAGGACTTGCTGATAAGTTTGTTGAAAATATTTTAAATATTCTTCTTTTTTTTCGCATTTCGGCGCCATAGTCATAAAACCTTTGTGATTTATGTTTTCAAAGCGCGAAATTTCCTCACAAAAGCTTTCCAGATTCTCGGGCAAAACTCCGCTTTTGCTCTCCTCTGCTCCGCTGTTTATCTCAACTAGCACGTCCATAATTATACCGTGCTTTTTTGCCTGACGATCTATCTCTGCGGCAAGTTTTATCGAATCAAGAGAATGAATCATACTCACCTTATCGATAATATATTTTACCTTATTTGTCTGCAAGGTTCCTATAAAGTGAAAATCCAATCCCTCGCAGTCGATTGCTTCTCTGTGCGAGAGCAACTGCTGAACACGGTTCTCGCCTACGTGCTTAATTCCGGCATGATGATAAAGATACTCTATCTCACACGGTTCTGCATATTTTACTGCCGCCAAAAGCATTACGTCATCATCTCGTCCGGCTTTTTGCTTTGCAAGTTCTATTTTTTCCGCAACAGCTGCAACATTACGGTCTATATACTCAAAACTCATTCCAGTACCCTTCCGTGGAACATATTTTTTCCATTCGTTATAATAAGTTCGTTTGTCGCAAGGTAATCATAGCCGCCCTCCGGCTCTCCTGTTTTTGCAACCAAACAATAATCATACGCTCTGTAAATTACGTCAACCTTGTTGAAAAACACAACGCTTCCTCTTGCAATATATACGCCGAGAATCCCATCCTCTCTTGCCATTGCAGACATAGGAACGTAAATCCCCTCAATCGAAGAAAGCTCTATCTCCGCATTCTGACAGCGCTCAAGTGAAAAATTCTGCGGAAGCTTATTACACTCAAACACCAATACCGTCTCTCCGCGCGTCTTTGCCTCAATCTTGTTCTTCAAGGTCATCGTAAGCGTGGTATTATTATTCTCCTTGAAAGTCAACTTATAATCATTACCCACCTCAAGAGACTCTGCCTTTGCCTGAGATATCGGAAGAGCAAAATTCCAACGTGTGTTAAAAGCTAATTTTCCAAAGATCTCCGAGGGGATAGCAGGCTTTGAATTATTATATTCGTACGCAAGAGAATAAAATCTGTCCGCCGTCATATTTTCAAGCGCTGCGGAAGAAAACTTAGACTCAAAGCCGTCAGTCGTATAATAAAAATATCCGCTTATTGTTGAATATTGCTCTATACTCTCACCCACAAGATACTGATTTCTTTGAGCTTTAAGTATTTCAAGCGTTGCGTTCACATTAGAGGTACCTGAGGGCAACATATTCAGTTTATTTAACGTCACCATCATTTTTTCTATCTGAACGTCAAGTTCGCTCGTATCATTCTCCGCCATCAAGTTAAGAAGACTAAAATATACGTCATTCGCTTGACTCTTGAGTATTGCAGGATCAGTAACCTCTGCATCACTTATGATACTCTTTTCAAGAAGCGCTATCTTCTTATCGGTAAGAAAAAGCTCTCTTTTTGCAATTTCCGCGCTAGTCTTGTCAGAAAGCTTATAAATGTTTGCTATCTTCTGTCCTACCGAAATCTTCTCTCCATCACTAACATGATAATCAACCGCACCTACATCATCACCGTACATAGGGGTCTCATCTCGAAATATATAACCGGTTCCGCTAACGGTATCACTCTCCACGGTCACACCGGAAATAATCGTCTCTACTTTTTTTACAAGAAAAAGGTTGGCCAAATGATACGCCATATACACGAAGATCAGCGTTGCCAAAACTATCATAACAACTCTCGGCAAAGCCGGTCTTTTTTTGACCGTAGACATATCGTTTACCTCCTTTTTCCTACAAAATTAAATTATATATTATTATACCACAAAAAGCTCAAATAAGAAAGATATTTTTTGCAATATTTACAATATCTTCAAAGCTTCTTATACTCTCTCCATCATCCACAAAAAGCGGTGTAACATAAGACTTGGCGGAAAACCAAGTTATCTGTCTTTTTGCATATCTTCTTGTCGCACGCTTCAAATTATCAACGGCAATTTCAAGAGATTCCTCTCCTCGAATATAAGAGAACAGCTCCTTGTATCCTATCGCCTGAGCCGCTGTTTTATTAGCCTCAAAAACGCCCATATCCATAAGCTTTACGGTTTCCTCAACAAGCCCCTCGGAGAGCATCTGATCCACTCGGGTGTCTATCCTGTCATAAAGAATCTGTCTATTTTTATACGACAAGCAAACAACCGTAGCATCGTAAACCGAATCAACACTCGCAGAAAGTCTATCAAGCTCTGATTTTTTCTTGCCCGTAGCAAGATATATCTCCAACGCTCTTATAACTCTCTTCTCGTTATTTGGATGTATAGACTCAGCGCTTTCCGGGTCTACCGCCCTCAGCTCCTCATATAACGACATAATGCCCTCAAATTGAGCTCTGGCGCAGAGTTGCGCACGGATTTCCGCCGTATCAAAAGTTGGCGCAGAGCTTCCGCCACGAAGCAAGGTATCAAGATACAATCCCGTTCCACCGCAAACAATAGGAAGCTTTCCGCGAGAGCATATATCCTCAGTAGCTGCCGCGGCATACTTTGCATAATCCTCGCAGGAAAAGCCTACGTCAGGATCAACGATATCTATCATATGATGCCTTACCTCAAGCATTTCTTTCTTCGTGGGCTTTGCAGTGCCTATATTCATTTCTCTGTATATCTGCATTGAATCGCAGGAAACTATCTCACCGTCATATCGCTTGGCAAGCTCTAATGCCAAAGCACTTTTCCCACTTGCGGTGGCGCCTACAACGGCTATTATTTTTTTCTTGTTTGGCATAAAAAACCCTTTAATAAAATTTCAATCTCAATTCAATCTCAAAATAAAATACACTAAACAGCGTCGATCAAATCTTCGTAACGTCTTCTGTCAAGCGCAAGGAATTCTCTAAATTCCACTTTTTAGCTATCTCATAAACCTTTCCATTATCGAAAAGCTGTTTTATTCCTGCGTTTACCTTTTCAGTGAGATCGCTACCCTTCTTAAAACCAACTGCATAAACCTCAAAAACGTCAAAATCAAATTCTACGTCCTCAATGATCACAAGGTCAGCATAATCCCCCTCACCGCAAAGACTATTGGCATAAATACTGTCAATCATTATAAAATCAACCTTGCCCGATTTAAGCGAGTTCAAAGCATCTATATAATCATTAACCTCTGCTACGTCCTCTGTCAAATATCTTACAAAATCCTCATATACACTTCCCTTTTCAACACAAGCACGCTTGCCTCTAAAGCTTTCCTCGCTCGTATATTTTGCAAGGTCATTCTTGTTAACTACGATTACCGAGTGATTGGAAATGTAGCCATAAGAAAAATCAACAAGCTCGCTTCTTTTTGTTTCGCCATTTTCCAAAGCAACGGCATCGAAAGCATTCCATATACAATCTATACTACCGGAATCAAGCGACGTATACTTGTTTGGCCAATGAATCATTTCGAATTCAACTTCCATACCGATAAGCTTTCCTACCTCACGTGCAAACTCAATCTCGAAGCCTGTCCACTCTCCGTTAGCATCCTTTTCGCACATGGAAGTAATATACGTTACACCGCATACTAAACGTTTTTTTGACATAGGCTTCTTACAAACATCGCATTTTAAATCGTTATCAGAATCAACACATGAAACACATTCCTCTTCCGAGTTTTTCTGTTTGTCTTCGCCTTTGTCTTCCTCGTTAGACGCACAAGAAACAAGACCGAAAACAAATATAAACGCCAAAATAAAAGAAATTATTTTTTTCATAGAATCACCTCTAAATTTATTTTACAAAAATGAATGATTTATATTTTTTGCCAAGAATACCAAGCCGCAGCTTTATTGACGTATTGCGGAATTTATAAAATTTGCATCCGTCAGCAGTAGTGCTGATTAGTAGAAATTTTGCAAGACTAGGCAAAGCAAGCGCGAAGCCTGACGGCGTAGTTGTCTACGTCGAAGGCGACAAGCCGCAGCTTTAACGACGTATTGCGGAATTTATACAATCAGCATGGCGTCACCGAAAGAGAAAAAGCGATACTCCTTTGCAACTGCGTCGTTATAAATCTTCATCATCTTTTCTTTATCGTAAAAAGCCGAAACGAGCATCAAAAGAGTGCTCTCGGGAAGATGGAAATTCGTTATTAACGCGTCAACCGCCTTGAATTTATATCCGGGATATATAAAGATACCCGTATCACCCGACATCGCGGGAATATGTCCGTTCTCCTCCGCTACGCTCTCAATAGTACGGCAAGAGGTAGTTCCAACGCAAATGAGCCTTCCGCCGTTCGCTTTAGCCGCGTTTATTATATCCGCGCTTTCCTTGGGAACGGAAAAATACTCAGTGTGCATAATATGCTCATCTATTCTCTCGACCTTAACAGGTCTAAAGGTTCCAAGTCCTACGTGCAGCATAACGGGAGCTATCTTCACACCCTTTTGACGAATCTTCTCCAAAAGCTCGGGCGTAAAATGTAAGCCTGCCGTCGGAGCCGCCGCAGAGCCCTCCTCACGGGCATAGACGGTCTGATACCTTGAATTATCCTTTAAGCGCTCGGTTATGTACGGAGGCAGAGGCATCATGCCAACCTCCTGCAAAACGTCGTATATACTGGTATATTTTGCTCTGTCATAATCGAATTTGATAATTCGATTGCCCTCTTCTACAACGTCTATGACCTCACCGCAGAGGATTCCACCGCCAAACACAGCTTTATGTCCGATCTTAGCGCGCTTTCCGGGCTTTACCAAGCACTCCCACTCGTCAAGATTATGCTGACGCAACAAAAGAAGCTCAAGAGACGCCTCTTCTCTGTCAGCAAGATGTCCGTAAAGTCTTGCGGGAATTACCTTTGAATCGTTTATTACAAGCACGTCACCCTCTTTGAGATAATCAAGCACGTCATAAAAATGCTTGTCCTCAACGTTGCCACTCTCTCGGTCTATTACCATAAGGCGAGAATGATCACGCTTTTCCATAGGATGCTGCGCTATGAGTGATTCGGGAAGATCATAGAAAAAATCCGATGCCAAAAGCTCTGTTGGCTTCTTTTCGTTTACTATTACCATAAAAAATCCTTAATTAAAAAATTTTAAAAGTTATTGACATAAAAGCTATTGTATGCTATTATAATGATAGGATACATATAATAATGATAGAGGCGCGTTTTACAACCGTTGCTCATCCGAGGCCGCCGTGGCCGTTTGAGGTAAGACAACGAGGGCAGAACGCCGAAGATGCTACGCAAACGGCGGCGTATCGTCTGGTCTGTTCGATTAATAATCAACAGACTGTCATCTTTTGATGGAGAGCTATCTGTTTTTGTTGACTGTAAGACGGGAACCTATCCCTTATATTATAGTACAAATTCAGCTGGTTTTCAACCAGTTTTTTTGTTTTTATATGAATTCTTTTTAAATATTTTTGAAAGGAAAACAATTATGAGCAAACTCAAGCCAACAATCTTCACAGGAGCCGCTACGGCTATTATCACACCCTTTAAAAACGGAAGCATAGATTACCCAAGCTTCAAGAAAATAATCGAACAGCAGATCGCAGGAAACATCGACGCTATCGTCGTTGCAGGTACTACCGGAGAGGCCGCAACCTTAACTCACGAGGAGCACATGGAGTGCATGAAATTTGCGGTTGATACCGTTGCAGGCAGAGTTCCCGTTATTGCAGGAACAGGCTCCAACGATACCGCTTATGCAATCGAGCTCTCTCAGTATGCTTGTGAGATAGGCGCAGACGCCCTTCTTCTCGTTACACCTTACTACAACAAGGCAACCCCCAAGGGACTTATAAACAACTTTATTGCAACCGCAGAGGCTACAAACAAGCCTATTATCCTTTACAACGTACCCTCACGTACAGGCTGTAATATTCCCCTCTCGGTCTACAAGGAGCTTGCAAAGCACGAGAGAATCGTTGCTGTAAAGGAGGCTTCCGGAAACATCAGCGCTATCGCAGAGCTTATCGCAGAGTGCGGTGACAGCCTTGATATCTATTCAGGCAACGACGATCAGATCGTTCCGATCATGTCTCTTGGCGGTAAGGGTGTAATCTCTGTGCTCTCCAACGTTTTGCCCAAGGAGACCCACGACATGACAAAATTCTGTCTTGACGGTGATTTTAAGTCGGCGGCAGAGCTTCAGCTCAGATACCTTGATCTTATCAATGCGCTCTTCTGCGAGGTAAATCCGATTCCTGCAAAGACCGCTATGGCAGAGATGGGATTCTGCGACGTTGAGATGCGTCTTCCCCTCTGCGAGATGGAGGATGCTACAAAGGCAAGACTTATGGCATCCCTCAAGAAGCACGGTCTTTTATAATAACAAAACGACGTAAAAAAGAAAGGCTTATATATGACTAACATAATTCTTTGCGGCTGTGGCGGCCGTATGGGAAAGGCTATTGCGGCTGCGGCAAAGAACGACTGCACAATAGTTGCGGGCGTTGATATAAACGCATCCTCAGCAGGCAATTTCCCCGTATATGAAAAAATATCCGACTTTCCCGGAAAGGCTGATGCGATAATAGATTTTTCGCACCATTCCGCGCTTCCCTCTCTCTTGGAATACGCAAAGGCTACCGGTACCCCTATCGTTATTGCAACCACGGGACACACCGAAGATGAGCTCGCGATGATCGACGAGAGCGCAAAGGAGGTTGCAATCTTCCGCTCGGGAAATTTCTCGCTTGGAATAAATCTTCTTATAACGCTTGCAAAGCAGGCGGCGAAAACGCTCGGTATGGATTTTGACGTTGAAATCGTTGAAAAGCACCACAACAAAAAGCTTGACGCTCCGAGCGGTACGGCAATTATGATAGCAGACGCTATTGCAAACGAGCGTGAGGAATCGGAATACGTCTACGACCGTCACTCTGTTCGCAAGGCAAGAGAGCCTCGCGAGATAGGTATACACTCTGTTAGAGGTGGTACGATCGTTGGTGAGCACGAAGCAATCTTTGCAGGCGAGAACGAGATCGTAACGATCTCTCACTCTGCGGCTTCCCGCGAGATCTTTGCAACCGGAGCACTCCGCGCGGCTATCTATCTTTCCGCAAAGAAAAACGGTCTTTACAACATGACCGATATGATCGAGGGAAAATAATTCAAATCAACAAAATCAAATATCCAATAAAAAACACCGCTTCATTATCAAAAAATGATAATGAAGCGGTGTTTTTTACAAATTAAATACCACAGATTATTCAGCCTCGGGAATGTATCCAAGCTCCATATAATGATTTCCTACCACCTCTATGGTGAGATTCGGGCAATAGGTTTTCAAAATCTCTTCAAGCTGTGCTTTATGATTAGGGCCGACAAGTTCATCCAACGTATATAATGTAACGTTCTCTACTGTTCCGTCCTCCAAAGTCTTCTGAAGCATTGGCCATTTTTCAAGGTTTGCCTTATTCATTGCCTCCTTCGCCTCTGAAAGTTCTATTCCTTCCTCATCAACAAATAACTTTGTTTGTTTAAAAAAAGCCATAAGCTGTTGCAACCGTATCTTACTACATCCATTTTCCTCTGCTGGCTTAAGGATGTTTTCCTCAAAAAACTCGGGGGTCATAACAACCGGGAGAATACTTTTAGGATAATATTTGGTTACGTCAACCTCGGTTTCTTCCGATACATCCTCACTTTGAGAATTATCATCATTCTCCGATGCAGCGTCATTTGTGGTTTTCTCCTCGCAAGAGACCATAGAAACAACAAGCGCTATCGACATAACGAGCGCAAGTAAAATAGCTAAAAATCTTTTCATAACGTACTTCCTTTTCTTTTTTCAAAAAATTTATAAGTTATTATACCACAATCAAAAAAGATAGTCAAGTACTTATTAAAAGTATGCTTAACTATCTTTTATGAAGAAAATATACAATCAATAATATCTTGCTAAAAATCCGGTAAGCTCACCAAGCGACTCAAATACTCTTACATCGCAGGATTCAAACCTGCTTTTGCATTGATGTCCTGCGCAGACTATATAGCAATCTGCAGAAAGCTCTCTTGCCGTCTCTATGTCGTGCGTTGTATCTCCTATGAAAATCACTTTATCATCGGGATGTGCCTCTCGCCATCTGCGCGCAATCGAGAGCTTTGAGTCGCCGTATATATTGTCTATGCCCATAACGTCCTCAAAATAAGAAGATATGCCAAGACCCTCAACCTGCCCTTTAAGCATGGTTTTTTCCGACGCAGAGAGAATCGATTGCATAACGCCTCTACTCTTAAAGAAGTCAAGAGATTTTATCAAATCAGGAAAAAGCTTTGCTCTGAACAGATTGCTCATATAAATATCAACCCATTCCTCTGCCAAAAGCTCGTAGGGTGTTTTATCAAAATCAAAGCCCAACTCTTTATAATAATCGATTATGGGAAAATCAAATCGCTCTCTGTATCTTTCTCTGTTCAACACAAGCGGTATTTCGTGATTCTTCATAAGCAGATTTACGGAATATACTCCGAGCTCGATGTCATCGAGTATGGTTCCGTTAAAATCCCATATACAATAGGTATACATATATACTCCTCAAAAAAGAGGCTGTCCCGAAAACTGCGACAGCCTCTTTTTGTTTATTTTAATAAATCTTACTTAAGCGCTTTTTCGTAAGCACCGGTCAGCACATTGAGAGCATTTACCATCTCAGAAGTTGCGTACAGCTCGTCGATCTGCGCAAACGCTGCGTTAAGTGCATCAGCATCCTTTGCATCAATCAAAAGCTTTTCTGCCTGTGCTGAATACTCAGCAACAGTCTTAATAGCCGCATCATTAGCTTCTACACCCTTAAGGTTATATATCATAAAGTCGAGTGTCAACGAAGGCGATGCCTGATAATTCTGCTCAAGAATGTTATCTGTTCTTCTCGGATCGTCATTCACTGTGGGATATGCTTTAGCCGCATTACCAATCTTTGCGGGATCCATCTTATAAACATACTTAAGATCATCATCAACAATCGGCTTAATTACTTTGTAAAGCTCATAGGTGGTTTCATTACGCATATCGGAATCTACCCACTCATAGTTAGTACCCTCTACGCCGTGTGACAAAAGATTGATAATCGTTTCGTTTGTATATATCTCAGACAAAACGAGTGCTGTTGTATTAAGTGTCTTTGTATACTTGCTTATTGCAAACGCATTCTCATAGAGAGCCTCGGACTCAAGCGTAGGAGCCTCAAGAACAATTACCTCATACTCGTCTGCATACTGCTCGGGAAGAGTGATATCTCCCTTTACGTATCCTACTGCAAAGGGCTTATCCTTTTCAGCATCGGTAGCATAGTAGCCATTGAACTCATAATCCTTAAGCTTAAGGATCTGGTCTTTTACAGAGACTGTTCCATTGTCGGCAACGTCGGTAATCTTGCCCATAACAGGATACTGATCCTTCTCACCGTACTTCCAGAGACGAGAATAAGATCCTGCGATAAGCGAGAAATCATCGGAGGCAAATCCATTTGAATCTGCGCCTAAGAACTTAACTGTATCAGTAGTGAGTACACCCTCAGAAGAGTAAAGCGGAACATAATCCGTGTAATAATCATTTACAATCTTCAAAAAGTCTGCGCAATTATCAGTCAAAAGACTACCTATCTCGGAAGATTTATACTGAGTAGAAGCAAGAAGCTCCTTGTTGAGAAGCAAGTACGTATATTCACCTACCTGAGTGTTAGTAGGCATCATATCATACTTTCCATTCAAAGTTTTAACAGCATTGTAAAGAACAGTGCTAACTCCATGCTTGATAGCCTTTGCGTTAGTATCTTTTATAGGAGTTGAGAAATCAGCTAAATAGCCTGCATCTCTATACTTAACATATTTGTCATATCCGCTGAAATAGAAGATATCTACGTGATAATCGGGGTTTGGCGGATAATAAACTGTAGGAAGACCATTTTCGTCTATATAAAGATACTTTTTATCTGTATCGGTAGTTGCATCTGATGATGCGGTAGTATCCTTATTGTTCTTGTTCTTCTTAGCTTCCTTTTCTTCCTCTGCCTTATCATTCATCGTCTTAAGATTTTTCTCTAAGGCGTCATAATACTCATCGGCAGTTTTATACACAAGATCAAGATAAACGTCATAGGTTGCCATGATCTCGTTTACGCCAGCTTCAATAATAGCCTCCTGCTCTGCGCTTACCTTTTCCTCTGCAAGAAGATACATCGTTACAGTGGATGCCTTTTCAGAAGCTTCCATTCCGATTTTATTCATTATTTCCTCTCTGCTCTCTTCTTCGCATCCGATAAAGCAAGCAAATACCATTATTGCACACAAAGCAAGACAAAGAATTCTCTTTTTCATATACTCCTCCTAATCACCCAGAAAAATCCGAGAATATACTCTTGTATCATTTTACCACAAAAAGCATTTAAAGTCAAGTGGTTTATCACACTTAATCCAAAAATCCGCGAAGTTGTTTTGTTCTTTGAGGATGACGAAGCTTTCTCAACGCTTTTGCCTCTATCTGTCTGATTCTCTCTCTTGTAATATCGAACTCTTTACCTACCTCTTCAAGAGTTCTGGTTCTACCGTCATAAAGTCCGAAACGGAGCTTTATTACGTGCTCTTCACGAGGGGTCAAGGTATGAAGCTCTCTCTCTATTACCTCTCTCAAAATAGTGGTAGCAACCGCATCTGCGGGAGAGGGGGTATCATCATCGGGAATAAAATCACCAAGGTGGCTATCCTCTTCCTCACCTATAGGTGTTTCCAAGGATACGGGGTCCTGAGCTATCTTCATTATCTCTCTTACCTTATCAGCGCTCATTCCCATCTTTTCACCAATCTCATCGGGAGTTGCCTCACGGCCGAGCTCCTGGAGCATCTGACGGGAATACTTGGAAACCTTATGTATAGTCTCAACCATGTGGACGGGAATTCTTATAGTTCTTGCCTGATCTGCTATCGCTCTAGTGATCGCCTGACGAATCCACCAGGTTGCATAAGTGGAGAACTTATATCCCTTGCTGTAATCAAACTTATCAACAGCCTTCATAAGTCCGAGATTACCCTCCTGAATAAGGTCAAGGAAGAACATTCCTCTTCCAACGTATCTCTTTGCAATACTTACAACGAGACGAAGGTTAGACTCAACAAGTTCATTCTTTGCCGCAAGCTTCTGGTCGTCAGAAGCGTTTTCGTCAGTCATTATCTCAGAAAGTTCTCTTTCTCTATCGGGTGTAAGAAGCGGAACTCGACCGATTTCCTTCAAGTACATTCTAACGGGGTCATCAACAGCCAAGCCTTCCTGCTCGAGGATACGCTCCATCGTATCACTATTGCTGAACGCCTCAACCTCGGATTCGATTTCACTCATCTCTGCAGAGGAAACGTCCTCGGAAAGCTCTATTCCATTATTCTCAAGAGCATCATAGAACTGGTCAAGATCCATCTCCTCGGCAACTCTCTCATAATCATTCTCCGAGAGCTTGCCCTGCTTGCCCTTCTCAATGATCTCCTCTATATCTACCTCAGGCTTTTCGTTTCCCATCTTTTCATTAACTGCCATAACAATTCCTTTCAACTTTACGTTTTTTAAACGTTTCTATTTTTCTTTTTCTTTAATTCTTCTTGTTTTCTTTTAAGATCCGAAAAAGGATCAACGGCATCGGCTGCAGCTTTCGTTTTTTCACTCTTCAAGCCTTCAATACATGAGAGCAAAACGTCTCTATCGTTTCGAGCGAGCATTCGTCTCTCAATCTCGATCTTCTCTATTCTGCCTATCTCATCTGCATTAAAATACATTCCAAGCATAGCCTTTGAGAAGCCTGCCTCACTCATCTCAAGCTCACAGAGCACCTCAAATATCCTTCGGCTGAACTCGGTAATAAAATCCTCCCTCTCGAGAAGCTTTGATCTCACTACCTCCGCTCTAAACTCATCGAACATCAGCATAAGACCGAGTATCGCCTCTTCATTTGCCGTAGCCTTTATATTCTTCGCCGCATCGTTATTAACTCTGTCGCCTATATGCTTTATTGAAAGCATCGCTTCCTTACTCTGCGAAGATCTTTCCTCTCGCTCTATCTTGCGACGTGCTCTTTCGACATCAGCTGACAGCGCATCGGAGCTTATCTGCAATATCTCCGCCGCTCTGTGAACGTATATATCGCGCTCAACCTTGCTGTAAACACCCGCAATAAGGGTGCAAACTTCGTTTGATGCCGCAACCTTCTCCTCAACGAGCGTCATATCGTGCGCAGAGATTATCTTTTCTATGTTATATTCAAATCCGGTCTTGCTCTCTCCAAGAACCTTGCGGAAATTCTCAGCGCCGAATTTTTTTATATACTCATCAGGGTCTTTAGCTCCCGAAAGCTTAAGTATTCTCACCTCAACGCCAACCTCACTGAGAAGCCTTAGCGCTTTCTGGGTTGCAGTCTGTCCTGCATTATCAGAGTCAAGACAGGTTATTACTTTTTTTGTATATTTTGCAAAAATTCTTGCGTGCTCTGATGTAATTGCAGTTCCAAGCGTTGCAACCGCATTTTCAAATCCTGCCTCGTGCAAGGCAATAACATCCATATATCCCTCGCAAAGAATCATATATTCTTGACAATGATTTTTTGCAAAATTAAGCCCAAACAAAAATCGACTCTTTTTAAATGCGGGAGTATCTGATGTATTAAGATATTTCGGCTCGGATCCGTCCATATTTCGACCGCCAAAGCCTACTATATTTCCCGACGTGTCTATAAGCGGAAAAATAACTCTATTTCTATAATAATCGTAGGAGCGTCCCGTTTTTTTGCTCTTACCCGCCAAAAAGCCTATCTGCATTTCCTCGTCGGTATATCCAAGCCGCTTCAGATGTGACGTGAGCATTCCAAAATCATTTGGTGAATATCCAAGTCCAAATCGCTTGATAGTTGTCATATTAAGTTTTCTCTTTTGACAAAAATAATCAAGCGCCTCCGCTCCGATATTCTTATCCATAAGACACGCTCTGAAAAACTTTGCCGCCTCAAGATTCATAGCATAAATTCGTTTACGAGATACGCTCTGCTCGTTTGATGCAAAATTATCCTCGGGTATAGTTATACCCGCGCGAGCCGCCAGATGTTCAAGCGCCTCAACGTAATCGATATTTTCAGTGCGCATAATAAACGTAATAACGTCACCGCCGGAACCGCATCCAAAGCAATAACAGCTCTTAGTTGCGGGAAAAACGGTAAATGACGGAGTTTTTTCATTATGAAAAGGACAGAGCCCCGAATAATTCGAGCCCGCTCTCTTCAAGGTAACGTAAGACCCCACCACGTCCACTATATCGTTTCTAAAAACAATCTCGTCAATTATTTCTCTTGGGATCATTGCTTACCCCTCCAAACCTTAGGGATGCAAAGATCGGTATAGACCTCTATTGCGTATCTGTCCGTCATTCCCGAAATAAAATCGCACGCACAGCGCTCGGCAGAATCCACATAAAGTCTCTTCTTATAAAGTTCAGGCATCTTATCTGGATGCTTTACGAAATACTCAAAGAGGTACATAAGCATATCCTGAGCCTTAGTTTCCTCGCCCTTAGCAATAGGATTTCTGTAAACTCTCTCAAACAAAAATGCTCTGAGCGCCTTAGTTGCCTCTGCAACGTCGGGCTCCATTTCTATCTTAGGTCTTGCAGAGCTTGCTCGAATTATCGACATTACCATCGTATTTATTCTATCGGAATGCGTCTCTCCGAGAATCGAACGAATACCCTCAGGGATATCGTTGATGGAGAGAATTCCTGCTCTGCACGCATCGTCAATATCATGGTTTATGTAAGCTATTCTATCCGCATATTTTACAATAACGCCCTCAAGAGTTGAGGCAATATGATCGCCCGTGTGGTTTACTATACCATCACGAACCTCCCAGGTGAGGTTGAGTCCTTCTCCATCATTTTCAAGAAGCTCGACTACACGCAGACTCTGCTTATAATGAGTAAATCCCGAATCAAAGCATTTCTGCATCGCATATTCGCCCGCATGTCCGAACGGTGTATGTCCAAGGTCGTGTCCGAGCGCTGCAGCCTCGGTAAGATCCTCATTCAAGCGCATAGCTCTCGCTATAATTCTTGCAATCTGAGTCACCTCAAGAGTATGCGTCATTCTCGTTCTGTAGTGATCTCCTGTCGGTGAGAGAAAGACCTGCGTTTTATACATAAGTCTTCGGAAGGACTGACAGTGAGTTATTCTATCTCGGTCACGCTGAAATTCGGTACGCACGTCGCTTACGTTATAAGGCTTTTCTCTGCCCCTTGTATCAGCCGTATGAAAAGCGTATACCGACAAATTCTGTCTCTCATTTTCAAGACAACAGTCTACAACACTTTTGTAATTCATAACCCAATATTCCCTCCTTATTCATCATTTGGCGAAAATCCACATAGTTAATATACGCAAAAAAAAGTCGATTTACTTTTTTTCTTGCAATTTTTTTAAAAAATTATTTTTATTTTGCAAAAAAAGCAAAAAAGTCGATAAAATTCTCGCCCTTTGCTACAAAAATCGAATTAAAAAAAGAGAATGAGTGGGAAATTTTCTCTCAAAGAGACCTCTCTCACTCATTCTTATATCTATTCTTACTTTACAAACTCACTGTAAATAGCACGGAGCGTTGCATCGAAATCATGCTCCTCAACGCCTACGATAATAGAAAACTCACTTGAGCCCTGATCTATCATCTTAATGTTTATGCCTGCATTGGATATAGCATTAAACACGCGAGCAGCGGTGCCCTTGTATTTTACCATTCCGTGTCCAACCGTTGCAACGAGTGCAAGGCCGTCCTCGATAGTAACGCTATCGGCCTTTACCGCACGGTTGAGTGCCGACAAAATCTTATCACGTCTTCCATCAAGAGCCTTACTCTCAACAACCACGCTCATATTATCGATTCCCGAAGGAAGATGCTCAAAGGATATCTCGTTATTCTCAAGAACCTCAAGAACACGTCTGCCGTAGCCTATCTCGGAATTCATCATATCCTTCTCGATAGTGATAACCGAGAAGCCCTTACGTCCTGCGATACCGGTGATGATCTTCTCGGAATCAAACTCATTGTTCTCGGCAACGATCATCGTTCCTGCATCCTGAGGACGGTTGGTGTTACGAATGTTTATCGGAATATTTGCCATCTTTACGGGGAATATAGCATCCTCGTGAAGCACGCTTGCGCCCATGTAGGAAAGCTCACGAAGCTCACGGTAGGAAACACGCTTAATGGGACAAGGATCGTCAACGATTCTGGGGTCTGCCATAAGACATCCCGAAACGTCGGTCCAGTTCTCGTAAATATCAGCATCAACCGCACGAGCAACGATAGATCCTGTTATATCAGAGCCTCCGCGAGAGAATGTCTTGATAGTTCCGTTAGGCATTACGCCGTAGAATCCGGGAACAACTGCGTTCTTATGCTGAAGAAGCTCGGCTCTCATAGCCTCGTTGGTCTTCTCTACGTCAAGGGTTCCGTTATCCTTAAAGAAGATTACGTTCTCTGCATCAACAAAATCATACTTCAAATACTTTGCAAGAATGATCGAATTGAGATACTCTCCGCGGCTTGCCGCAAAGTCTCTTCCCGATCTGTGCTGAAGCGCGCTCTTTACGTACTCAAACTCACCGCTGATATCAAAATCAAGTCCGAGTCCCTCGATAATAGCGTTATATCTGTCAACGATCTTTGCATATACCTCATCGATGTTCTGCTGAGTGCGAGAAAGCTCATAGCACTCATAGAAAAGGTCGGTTACCTTTATATCCTCCTTGCAACGCTTACCGGGAGCCGACGCTACTACGTAACGGCGTGCGGGATCTGCCTTAATAATACTTGCTACCTGCTTAAAATGTTCTGCATCGGCAAGAGAGCTTCCGCCGAATTTTACTACTTTGATGTTCATTGTTATAATACCCTTTTTTATAATTTTTTTACTGTGTTTAATTTGTTTTGGACAGAAGCTTTAGGCTATCAATCGTTTTCAGATGTCTCAGCCTGCTCTGCCATACTGTCTATATATCTGTTTGCCTGAGTCGAGAAGAGCTCGTAATACTTTCCGCCCTTAGCCATAAGCTCCTTATGAGTTCCTTCCTCAACGAGCTCGCCGTATTCAAGAACGACTATCTTGGATGCGATCGTAGCGCTTGAGAGACGGTGTGATACGAATATCGTTGTCTTTTCCTGACGGAGCGCATCAAACTGATTGAATATCTCCTGCTCTGCCATAGGATCGAGAGATGCCGTAGGCTCATCAAGAATAAGAATATCTGCATCACTATAGAACGCACGCGCGATTGCAAGCTTTTGCCACTGTCCGATAGAGAGCTCTGTACCGGTGCTCTCAAAATATCTCATAAGAGGAGTATCATATCCCTGCGAAAGCTTATTTATAAACGCCTCGGCGTTTGCCTGATGCGCAGATTCATAAACCTTTTCCAAGTCCATCTCATCTCTTACGTTACCGTAACTGATATTCTCCGCAATGCTTGCTGCATACTTTCCAAAATCTTGGAATATAATTCCAAACGTCTTGTAAAGCTCTGTGGTATCGTATTCCTTAATATCTCTTCCGTCAAGAAGGATTCGTCCCTCGGTGGGGTCATAAAGTCTTGTCAAAAGCTTTATAAACGTGGTCTTTCCTGCTCCGTTAAGTCCAACGAGAACCACGGTCTCACCCGGACGGAACTTAAGATTTATATTCTTAAGAACGTTATGATCGGAACCGGGATAAGCAAAGGATACGTTCTCAAACTCTATAGTATGCGGCTTGCCGTATTCTATATGCGCAGGATTTTCGCTTGTGGGAACGACTGTCTGCTTTTCCTTTACAAAGGAAATGAGGTTATCTATAAAGAGCGTACCCTCATAGATATGAGCCGACAGCGTAATAAGGCTTCCAACAGTTGCCGATACAGATGTGAGCGCCGCTGTGTAGAGCGAATAGTCACCTATACCAAACTCGCCCGTGAGAACCTTTTGCGCAATGAGTATGTAAAACACACAAGTTGCCGCAGAGTGAATGATGGCAAGGAATATATGCCATGCATATTCACTGCAGATAAGACGTCTGAGTCCCTTATAGTATACGTTAAATACAGATGAATATTTATCGATAAACACATCGGAAAGTCCAAACATTCTGACTTCCTTTGCCATATCCTTGTTTACCATCAACTCGGTGTAATAATTCATCTGACGGCGCTCCTTGGAGCGTCTCCACATATAATTAACGGTCTTGCGTCTGTATCTGAAATTGATTATCGTATTCGGAATCGAAATCGCCATCATAATGAGAGCCATCCACCACATATCGGGTGCTGCCAAAATAATTGCCATATAGCTTATGAGCTTTATAATGGTACTCATTATATCAAACGTCTCGGAGAGAACCTGTATCGGTCTGTGCCCTGCTTCTCTGTTAGCATTCTCAAGCTTCTCATAGAACTCAGGACGGTCAAAGGATGCAATATCAATCTCCTTTGCCTTATTCATTATCTCAAGTCTTACGTAGCGTACGACCTTCTCTCCTGCAATTCGGGTAACGAAGCTCTTTACTCTGCTTACGATGTCCTCAAGTATTTTGAATACAAAGAGGAATACGATGAGATAGAATATCGACGAACCCCAGATAACAACTGCGGATTCACCGTCAAGCGCAAACTGAAGCTCATTGAGAATATCCTTTGATACAACAGAAATGATAGCTGGGAAAACTCCCGAGAACACGGCAACGAGAAGCATCGCTATAAGTATCCAATGTCCCGTTTCCCAAACCATGCGGAATATATAGAAAAGTCTGCTGAAAAATGCGCCGATAGTTTCCTTTAAATATCTTGGAAGATCCTTCAAATTCTTAGGTGGCGCAACCTTGCTTCTCTTGTCCCCAAGCAAAGGGGATCTATCTCCGCGTGCCATCTCACACCATCCTATCTGATAACTGCTCTCCGCCTATCACATGAAAATGAAGATGTTTTACTGACTGACATGCGTCACTGCCACAATTAGTTATTACTCTGTAACCGTTCTTAATCCCTGCTTCCTTTGCAATATTCGGGATGCGCTCGAAAATATGAGAAACGTATTTGCTGTTCTCAGCATTGATCTCGTCTGCCGATGCGATATGCACCTTAGGTATAACGAGAATATGCACTGCCGCCTGGGGAGATATGTCATAGAATGCGTAGCACATATCGTCCTCATACGCCTTCTTGGACGGAATCTCTCCCTTCAGAATCGCGCAAAATAAACAATCCATCTTGATTTTACCTCGCTTTTGTGTTAAAATAAAAATACATAGTAATTATACCATAGGAAAATTTTTCCGTCAAGGAGTTTATATGGATTTTTTCAAAAAAGCCCCCTCTTCCGATCTTTGGAGCTATCTTTCTAGTACAAACAAAACAATCGTAATGTACGGAATGGGCAACGGTGCAGATAAAATTCTTGCAGTATGTGAAAAATTTAATATTACCGTCCGGGACTTTTTTGCAAGCGACGGATTTGTCAGAGGACATCAATTCCACGGAAAAAGAGTATTGTCCTATTCAGAGGTAAAGGAAAAATACGGCAAAGATAACATTATAGTTCTTATCTCCTTTGGCTCTTCTCTGCCCGACGTACTCTCGCTCTTCAAGAAAGTAAACGAGGAATGCGAGGTCTACGCTCCCGACGTTCCCGTCTGCGGCGATAATATATTCACTCTCGATTTTTTAAACGAAAACAAAGATAAGATAAACAAGGCTCGCGCGCTTCTTGCCGACGAGCTCTCAAGAAAAATATTTGACAACGTGCTCCTCTACAAGCTCACGGGAAAAATAGATTATCTTTTTGATGCCGAATGTAACAGAGCCGACACCTTTGAGCTTTTGCAAGCAAAGAGTTTTCGCTCCTTTGCAGATCTTGGCGCTTACAGAGGCGATACGCTCTCCGAGATGCTCTCACTTGCGCCAAATCTCGAATACGCCTATGCTTTCGAGCCCGATGCGAGAACCTACAAAAAGCTCGTGTCCTTTTGTGAGGGCTATGACGGCGCCGCTAAGCTCTACCCTTTAAATATTGCGGCTTGGTCAAAATCTGAAACGCTTCTTTTCAACAGCGGCTCAAACAGAAACTCCGGAGCATTTGCCCCCACCACCAACACAAAAACCGTAGAGATAGTTGCCGATTCGCTTGACAACGTTCTTGGCGGTGCTTCGATAGATTACATAAAATACGACGTTGAGGGATCAGAAAAGCAAGCGATTGAAGGGTCTGTAAACACGATCACAACCTACTCGCCTGCGCTTGATATATCCGTTTATCATCGAAGCGAGGATATTTTTGAGATTCCCCTGCAGATAAACAAAATACACAGCGACTACAAGCTCTACCTGCGCAGATACCCATACGTTCCCGCTTGGGATCTTGAGCTTATCTGCAAAATATAGTTTTTATGATAAAAAGGCTTTCGCAAAAATGCGAAAGCCTTTTATTTTTAATTTGTTAAATTAGTCTTCTTTTTTCTTCTTCAAGGTGAGCGCTGCGCCAATTACCGCAACGGTTGCAAGCGAAGAAAGTGCGATGCTCGATCCGCAAGAATCAAAATCAAGTCCACCAAGAACGTCATCCTCTTCTTCCTCAGAATCACTCTCCTTGTTAGGCTTTGTCTCGGTTTTTGCCTCGGTCTCGGATTCGGTTTCTGTTTCCGTTTCTGTTTCCGTCTCTGTTTCTATATCAGTTTCTGTCTCGGTTTCTGTCTCTGTTTCAATCTCAGACTCAGTATTTGTATCACTTTCTATACCGGTCTCGGTCTCAGTTTCGATCTCGGTTTCTGTCTCAGTTTCAGTATCGGTTTCGCCGGGAATTGGAACCAAAGAATCCATTCTATTCTTGATTTCCTTAACAATACTATCTACCTCTTCCTGAGTATGCTTAATACTATTCTTAAGTTCCTTGATAAGCTCCTCTCCCTCAGCAACAGCGGACATGAGGAGTTTATATGTCAAAGCATTATAATTCTCGGCAACAATAGCCTTAGCATCAGCGATAATCTTATCAAGAGCTGCCGTATCGGGAAGAATCACCTTGAGCGCATCCACTGCATCCTCAATATCTTCTATAGCAAATTCAATGTCCTCTTCGGTTACGTCATCATAATTGATAACCATCTCTGCCACACGAATAGCGGCAGAAAGAACCGTCCAGCTCTCGGGAGTATAATCACTTTCCACAAGCTCGGATTTTACCTTGTTTACAAGCGCCACAAGCTCGGATTTATCCAAATTAGAGGTATTAGGAGTACGTACAAGCTTCGACATCTTATCGCTAAGAGATTGACTCATTCCGTTAAGCTCTGACGCAGTTGCGCTTTCATCCTCATAAATCAGTTCTGCTTCCGAAAGAGCATTTTCAAACATAGCCCAAGCAATTAAATTGCCCTCCCATTCCGACTTAACGTAGGTTTTTGCATCGGATATCAAACTTGCAAGATTTTCCCTTGCCTCAATGATTGCCTCGAGTGAGTTGCCGGGAGTTACACCGGGTGTTGCTTTGAGCTGTTCTATTTTGTAGTTAACGGACGATACCATATCATCAACTTCTAATTGAACGGCATTTTCATCAGCATACATAATCTGTGCATTGTTACGAGCTTTCTCAAACATTGCCCAAGCAATTGCATTACCCTGCCATTCCGACTCGTCATAGGTGAGAGCTTTTTCAATTATTTCAGCAAGCTCGGTTTTATCTGCTTTCTTGGTAAGGGCAGATATTGCATTTATAATAGCCTGCGCAGTAGCATCAACGTCGGACTGTGAAACGTTTACACTTGCAACAAGCATCTTGCCGTGAGCCACAGCCTCTGCCAAAGGATTATAGGTGTTCGGGGTATACTCAGCGTACTTATCCACAAACGCCTCAGCCTGATTAAGCGCCGCTTCCAATTCGGTAAGATCTGCCTCACCGTACTCCAAAGCCTCAACAGCAGCCTCAATTGCATCTACGGCTGCATCTACAGCTTCCTGGGTAGAAAATACAGACATGATAGTTGCTTCGTGTTCAGCAATTGCATCTGTAAGTCCCTGCCAGGACAATACTTTATATTCTGTTTGCTTAAGTTTGACAACATGTGCCATCAATGCGTTGAGTTCAGAGAAGTCAGCCTTCAAGTTCTCCTCACCCGCGTTGAAGCCGTAGAGCTCAACCTCATAGATGCGAACGTATGTATTATCAGAGGTTCCAGCCTTGAAAGTAACAGCGAAGTAAATGTACTCTGCCTCGTATGCCATAAGCTTGCCCTCTGCAAAAATGTTCTCTGCACCGGCTTCAGCTTCGGGAATATCAACGGTTCCAAGGTAAACCTTCTTAGCGGTAGTTGCGCTTTCATCTTTGATTGTTCTGTCAGCCGTGCTTACATCAGCGATATCTGCGGAGTCAGCCTTACCGTAGAGAACGGTACCGTCAGCCTTGATCTCACGATTTGCACCGTAAACGTCGATAGAAGCAATAGGAGTATCTACAGGGAGATAAATTGCGAAAGAATCAAATGTAGGAGCGATTCTGAAGCTGTATCCGAATACGTGGTTGTAGATCTTGTCGCCGAATACAACTGCACGAGATGCGTGGTTAAATTCACCATTATGATCCTTAACCTTAATTCCGTCTACACCTCTGTTAGTAGCACTACCACTGTTACGTCCAATACGCAATACGTAATCAGAGCTTCCCTGCAAGTTCATCTGTTCCATAGACTCAGGGAATGCTACGCCTGCAGTAAAGTTCTTGTTTGCAATTACCTTGTGGTAATCATAGTAGAATACGTTGCCCAAACCATGGTAGCTCATATCGGTAATCTTGTTATAGTAAGTAGCGGTTGCAGGAGGAAACTTTTCAGTATCGATAATTGCGTAATCATCAGGAACGGTGATAAGCAACACGTTGGTTCTGATGGTCTCAAGCGCCTCGTATGCTGCCTTAAGAGCCGCGTAAGCTTCGTCAACGTCAGCCTGTTCTGTGTTAAGGTTAGCAAGAATCGTTTTAGCAGCTGCGAGAGGAGCATCGATTGCCCAAGTAGCTTCCTTGTAAAGGTTCTTGTCAAGAGCATTTGCTCTGTTAACGAGAGACTGGAGCTTGGAGAAATCTGCGCGCTTAACGAGTGCATTAAGAACTGCGTTCAAAGCCTCAGTAGCTGCATCAATATCAGCCTGATCAGCCTCGGTAAGCCCCTTGTTCTCAAGAAGCTTTGCTGAATAATAAAGATCCTTATTTGCCATTGCAACAGCCCAAGAAGCAGGAGTATAGTCGGTCTCAACAAGAGCCTCATAAGCCTTGATAGCTGCATTGAAATCTACCAAGTTAGCCTTGCCTGCATCGGTAAGACGCTCGGTTGCAGCCTTAAGAGCTGCGGTTGCATCGTCAACGAGATTCTGATCACCTTCGGCAAGAAAATCATTTGCGTATACTGTTTCTGCAGCCGTGAGAGCTGCATCGAATTTTGCCCAAGTTGCAGCAGTGAAAGCATCCGCAGTCTTGTCACCAATCTGTGCCTTTGCAGCATCGATAGCAGCCTTAAGAGCGGTCTTGTTTGCAGCCTTCTTAAGTCCAAGTCTAGCTGCGTCAAGAGACTCGATCAATGCATCATAAGTTGCAGGATCGGTTGCTGCCTTTGCATTTGCAACAGAAGTCTCCAAAGCAGCATAGCTATCAACGGTGTAGTTAGCAGCCTTATACTTTGTGGTCAAAGTAATAGCATAGTTAATATCCATCTTTTCAATGGATTCATTTGCAGCATCATTCATAGCAGTAAGTACGCAATTTCTGATATCTGCATAGTCAGGAGTCCAAGTGGTTACACCAAATGCAATCTTGGATCCCTCAGCAAGCTTTATTTCCTTGTCTGCAAAGATCTCTACGTAAGCACCAGTCTCAGTCAAAGCAAATACTTCTACGTTAAGACCATTGTAAACGATGCTGTACTTAGCGTATCCATCATCATCAAGCTTAATTCCCTCTACAGTGGGAGTGTTCATGGTGTCAAACTTAACATATCCAAGACCATTATCTCTGTAAGGACCACCGAAATGAACTGCCAATCTAGAACCGGTAGAAAGGTTACCCTGGATAGAGTAAGCTGCCTTAGGAACGCCGGGGTAGATATCATTGGTATCATCCTTAATAGGACGGCTGCTCTGAACGTATGCGTTGGGATCTGCCGCCCAAGCAAATACTACACCACCGTCAAGATAAGCGTGAGTATTTACCTCAAAGTCATATACAAAATAGGTATTCTCGTTGAGCTCAACCATAAGGTCGGAGTAGTACATACGGTTCTCACCGTTGCCGATACGAGTCAACTTAAGGTCGGTCTCAGTAGCGTCAACCTTATACTTAGACTCGAAGTTGTTATTGCTGGAGTTTCTCTGGTAGCACCACTGTGCTCTCATTGTCCCATTGTCAACGAGAGCCTTCCAGTTTACGTTGTAGTAAGCAGTAGCGGTGAAATCCTTATCGATAAGACCTGCAACAACTGCGTTAAGAGCTGCAACAGCTGCGTTCTCAACGTTTACGTTGATCTCTTCAGCTGCAGCTGCCTCAGCTGCGGCGATAGCAGCAGCGAGCTTTGCCTGAGAGGTTGCTGCATAATCCTCAGGATTGAGAGCCTTAGCTGCAGTGATTGCTGCGTTAAGAGCCGCCTTATCGGATAGAGGAGACACCTCAAGTGCACCGATAGCTGCCTGAAGAGCTGCAATAGCCTCATTAACCTCAACCTGGTTAGTTACAGCCTTGTAAGCCGCCTCAGCAGCCTCAATTGCCGCAGGATAGAACGCTGCCCAAGAGTCGGGAGTATAATCGATCTCCTTAAGAGTCTTTGCGTCGTTGATTGCAAATGCGAGAGGAGCTCTGTCAAGAACCATATAATTCTTAGCCGCCTCGTTCATGCCGTAAACTACGCAGTTTCTAACAACACCGAAGTTAGGACCATTGGTGTAAACACCAAATGCAAGCTTTGCATTATCTGCAAGAGTGATAGTCTCATCCGCGTAAAGCTCTACCCAAGCATCGTTAACGTCAAGGTAGAAGATCTCTACGGTAAAGCCGGTGTAAACAACCTTATACTTAGCATAACCGTCTTCGGTAAGCTTTGCATTCTCGATTGCCTGTCTGAGGTTCTTCTCATTCTCGTAGCCGTAATCAGGCCAGTAACCACCGAACTTAAGATCCAAGTTCTCGGTAGTGAGCTTACCCATAAGAATGTAAGCGGAAGCCATGTAATCTACGGCATCACCGTTAATATCGATCTTGGAATCGCCTTCATCACGTGCTTTGGGGTTATCCTCAGAGAACGCAATAACTATACCGCCATTGCTTCCGGTGCTCTTTGCTTCAAGCTCATACACATACTGTGTATCAGCAGCGAGGGGGAACATTACCTCAGAGTAGTACTGACGATGGTCACCGTCGGTGTCTCCTGAAGTTTTGAGAGACAAAGCAAGGTCGGTCTCAGTTGCGATAATGTCATATTTTTCCGGCATATTGTTATTGTCGGGCTGTCTCTCATAGAGCCACTGAGCTCTCATCGTCCCATTGTCAACCAACTCTTTCCAGTTTACGTTATAGGTTGCCAGCGGAGTAGTGGCGCGCCCCTGCTCTTCCTCAAGCGCAAGCGCGGGAATCGACGTTGCTACCAATGCAAGCATCATAGCAACTACAAGCAAAATTGAAATTAGTTTTTTCATATTCTACCTCGTAAAAAATAAATTTTGCCTTAATAAAAATCACCTTATATTATACCACTAAATGGTTTTTTTGTCAACAAAAAAAACAAGAGTCGATCAAAAAAATGAACGACTCTTTGCTTTTTTTATTATGCAAGAATTACTTATATTTTCTCTTGCGTGCAGCCTCTGACTTCTTCTTGCGCTTTACGCTGGGCTTCTCATAGTGTTCTCTCTTACGAAGCTCGGTAAGTACGCCGGAACGAGCCATTGCTCTCTTGAAACGACGAAGTGCGCTGTCCAAAGACTCGCCTTCCTTGACTCTGATTTCTGCCATCTGTTTTTCCCTCCCTCCGCGTATTGCCGAAGCAATCAAAATCTATCTAATTATACTCTCTTTTTACTCGTTTGTCAATAGTTTTTTGAATTTTTTTGCCTTTATTTTAGCATTATCTTAAATTCTTGCCATTCCCGTCTCAACTGCGCAATCGTAAACAGCCTTTGCCACTGCCTTGCCTACGCGCTCATCGAACGGTGCGGGAATTACGTACTCTGCATTAAGCTCATCCTCGCTGATAAGAGAAGCTATTGCATAAGCCGCTGCGAGCTTCATCTCCTCGGTGATAGCCTTTGCTCTTGCATCCAAAGCGCCTCTGAAGATGCCGGGGAATGCGAGAAGGTTATTTATCTGATTCTTAAAGTCGCTTCTTCCGGTTCCCACAACAGCCGCGCCTGCCTTAAGTGCGAGTGCGGGATCTATCTCAGGCACGGGGTTTGCCATCGGGAATACGATAGCGCCCTTATTCATCGAGGCTACCATTTCCTCGCTAACGATTCCGGGAGCGGAAACTCCGATAAACACGTCTGCTCCGCGCATAGCGTCTGCGAGAGTGCCGTCGAGCTTTTCCTTATTAGTTATCTTTGCAAGCTCTGCCTGAGCTCCGGTCATTCCATCCTTGCCCTCGCAAAGAGTTCCTATTCTATCGCAAAGAATAAGATTCTTAACTCCGAGCATCATGAGGAAATTAGCAATAGCGATTCCTGCGCTTCCTGCTCCGTTGATTACTACCTTTACGGTATCTATATTCTTCTTAACAACCTTAAGCGCGTTAAGAAGCGCCGCTCCGAGAACGATTGCCGTTCCGTGCTGGTCATCGTGGAATACGGGAATATCACAGATCTCCTTCAAGCGTCTTTCTACCTCAAAGCAACGGGGAGCGGAAATATCCTCAAGATTGATTCCTCCAAAGCTTCCCGAGATAAGATAGATAGTGCGTACGAGCTCGTCTACGTCCTTGCTCTTTATGCAAAGCGGAATTGCGTCAACGTCGCCAAACGCCTTAAAGAGAAGCGCCTTTCCTTCCATTACGGGCATACCTGCAACGGGTCCGATATCACCAAGTCCAAGAACTGCAGTTCCATCGGTTATTACTGCCACGGTATTCCATCTGCGAGTGAGCTCATAGGACTTTGACTCGTCCTTCTGTATTTCAAGGCAGGGTGCAGCAACTCCGGGAGTATAAGCAAGCGAGAGAGCCTCTTTGCTATCAACCTCTACTCTCTTTGTAACCTCAATTTTTCCCTTCCATTCATAATGCTTCTTTAATGATTCCTCTGCGTAGTTCATTTGATTTTCCTCCAAACAGAAAAAATTTAACGTTTACCGATATATTATATCACAAAATTTAGTTTTTTTCAAGAGATTGCGCTAACATTTAGCACTTAAAGTTTTTTCAATGATTTTCCGCAAGGTTCTCTAAATCATATAATGCTATTAAAAAGAAAAATTCATTTTGTAATATTCCGGAATTTCGCGCACAGCGCGAATGTTGCGTCCCGGATTCTGTGGCCATACTGCAAAACTGAAAATCTTTTGAATCCACCCGGAATTTCGCCTTCGGCGAATATTCGCTCACTCTGCGCCTGGTGAGCAAGCTCCCCGATCTTCGAGTGGCGAATACGAACCTTTAAATTATCAAACAAAAAGATGCTCCCTTCACCCATCGAGGGATCGGGAGCATACCCAGAATTTCGCGCAGGGCGCGAATGTTGCGTCCCGGATTCTGTGGCCATACTACAAAGCTGAAAATCTTTTGAATCCACCCGGAATTTCGCCTTCGGCGAATATTCGCTCACTCTGCGCCTGGTGAGCAAGCTC
>JAZQZG010000032.1:0-12923 GCA_045633925.1 Eubacteriales bacterium | reverse complement strand
GAAGGTGGCAGCCGCAAGGCTGACGGATGAGGTGTTCTTGTTTTTTAAATGACTCCTCATCCACCGCTATCGCGGTCCCCCTTCTCCCACAGGAGAAGGCTTATATAGATTCATTGCGTAAATTTAAAATTTGTTATCAATCAACAAGTGTGTAAAAACCAAAATACACCCCCAGTAGCAAGTTTTTTGCCAAGCTTTTTTTCAAAAAAGCGGAAAATCTAAACACAAACTAAAAAATCCCCCACGAAAACACAAAATACTCCCGAAAAGCTCAAAACCTACCATTCCATTGCACGGCGGCAAGCGCCCATAGCAGGAGATACGGAAGGGATTATTAAAGGAATATCAACGCGCGCGGAAAGAGCCGAAAGAAAAGCAGGCGCAGAAAACAATCCGCCGGCGCAGATTATCTGCGAAAGATCGCCCCAGGTGCGTACCGCCAAAGAAATACGGTCGGCAACGATCTGAGCGTTGTCCTCGATTATACGCTGAGCAACGGAATCACCGCTCTCAAACGCCTCAAAAACGAGAGGCGCAAGGGAGGCAATATACGCCTTGCCTTTGCCGTAAAGGTCGGCAATCGCATCGTGAGCAGAACAAGAAAGGCGCGCGCGAAGCGCCGCAAATAAAGGCGTGTCCAAATTGTCGTGTTCAATTTCCTCCGCCAAAAGCAGAGCGCGCAGAGCATCACGTCCTATATCGTAGCCCGAACCGCCAAGATCAAAAAGATGTCCCCATCCGCCAAGACGAAGAATCTCTCCGCCTCTGCGAACAAAGAGCGCAGAGCCTGTTCCGCAGATAAGCGCAGCGCAGGGCTTGTCGGTCTTTGCGCAATAGAGCAGATTTATCACGTCAGTGCCGTTATCAACGTGCGCCAAGGGATAGCGAGCGCGAAGAAAAGCGCCGATCCGCTCACGGCTCTCGCCATAGCCACCACCCGAAACACCTGCAAAGATCGCATCGGGAGAGATGCCTTGACAAAGCTCGTCAAGACCCTTTTCAAAAAGCGCTATACACGCATCAATTCCAATATCGTTTGGATTTCCCGTGCCGAGAACAACACGGTTTATAACGTTCTCATTTTCATCGCAGAGCAGAAATTCGGTCTTTGTTCCGCCTGCATCTATGCCTACTAGCCTCATTCCGCGCCACCGTTATCTATATATGCGCAAACCGCCAAATGGTCGGAATAATAGGTTCCGTTTGGCGCATCGTCGGGACAAACGTAGGTCTTATCCGCGTCGAACGGAAGGTTAGTGAAAATATAGTCTATCTTCTGCATATTGTCCTTGATTTTGCCGTAATCGTGGAACGTGCCGTCAATCTCTGCTGTGCAATCAACGAGCCCTACCGTCTCGTTAGCAACGATAACTCCGATTTCCTTTGAATCGGGCAACGCATTGAAATCACCCGTCAAAACGCACGGCTCACGATGCTCGCTGATAAACTGCATAATCTGCACCGAGCTTAACAATCTCGCATCCTTGCCAACGTGATCAAGGTGTGTGTTTATAAACCAAAACGGTTTATCACTATCCTTTTCCACAAGCAAAAGCGCCGTGGTTACGCGTGGACAAGAGCTTTGATCTCCGCCATATCGACTTCCCGGAACGTGCGGTGTGGGCGAAAGCCAGAACGTCTCAAGCGCCAAAAGCTCGAATCTATCTTTGCGAAAGGCTACCGCCGCCGATTCGCCGCCGTAGGTTTTGCTTCTTCCGTTGCCAACGACGTAATATCCCTCAAGCATATCGGAAAGCTCTGCCTTCATGCTCTCAGCCGCCTCCTGAAAGCCCACCGCGTCGGGCTTTTCTTTAGTGATAAGCTCTGCAATTCGATACTTGCGAAGTGCAAAATCGTTCTCTCCCTTATCCACGTTCACTCTTATATTAAAGGTCATAACCTTAATCATTTTTCAGTCCTCCACTGCAAAAAGCTTCTGTAAAATCATTTTACAACACCTGCGCAAAAAAGTCAAGTGCTCCGATGTTTTTTAAAAGCTATTGACACCCATTTTTGCCTATGATATAATCTTTATAACCATATTTCAGGAGCTTTTTATGAAAATACGAAACGCAACACGCGCCGATTTTGACGCAATTCTTGATATTTACGCACGCGCACGCGCTTTTATGAAGGAGAGCGGAAATGCGCTGCAATGGGGAGAGACCTACCCCGAGCCATCGGTTATTCTTGACGATCTTGACTCGAATCATCTCTTTGTTATCGAGTCGCCCGACACCTCGCTCGCAGGAGTATTCGCCTTTCTTCCCGAGGGCGACGCCATCTACGATAATCTCAACGGAAAATGGCTCAACGATGCGCCTCACGTCGCTATTCACCGTGTGGCGAGTGCAGGCACACAGAAAGGAATCTTTACCGAAATTCTCGCCTTCTGCCGCCGCTTTTCCGGCAATATAAAAATTGATACTCATCCGCAGAACACCGTCATGCAGCACGTTCTCAAAAAGCACGGCTTTATCGAGTGCGGTACCGTCATCTGCGACGGTCTCACTCTCCTTGCCTTTCAGCTGAGTTTGAGTTAAGAGTATGGTGAGATGTTTTTTGTGCTTTCGTGGGGGAACGAGAACTTTTTTAAGGAAAAAGTTCTCGTTCCCCCACACCCCCATCTTTCAAAAACCTTGAATGTGGGGAATTTTTTTGTTTTTACACACCTGCTGACGGATGGTATCGGGAGAATTGTTGCAGATTTAAGAGAACATAGCCCGCCATTCAAAGTTTTCGCCCGCCTTTTTCAAAAGGCGCCGCTGTCAAGGGCGCGTAGCCCTTGTCGCCCATCGCAATGGGCGAAATTTCCCTATCCTTCCCAAAACGCAGGAGAGGGTGAATTTCTTTGCTTGCAAAGAAAGAGGGAGAACCCTCGTCGGGGGTTCTCCCTTTTTTAGTTTGTGTTTGTCGTGGGGAAGGAAAACTTTTTTAAGGAAAAAGTTTTTCCTCCCCCAAACCCCCACCTTTCAAAAACCTTGAATGGGGGGTTGTTTTTTGTTTTACACACTTGCTGATTGATAAAATCGGGAGATTTGTTGAAGATTTAGGAGAACAATGCCCGACTCTTGGTTGTCGGCACTGCCGACCGGCATTGCCGACTTTTTTATTTTTGCTACCTATTTCGACAGGTTTTGCGTTATCTTGATGATATAATGTACTCGTAAATATATGTTTCACGTGAAACATTTTAAGGAGGATGTAGATTATGAAATGGTTTAAAGGTTTACAGAAGACTCGTACCGAGTGCGATTATGAGGATATGATTATCGAGAAAACTACGGTATATTATATTCCTTGCGAGAGGATTCGCTCGAACGCTATGCGTTCCCGCAGTGATTTTAATGAGGACAAGCTTATTGCTCTCGCATATTCTATCAAGAGATACGGGATTATAGAGCCGCTTTGCGTGCGCAGAACCGAGGTTGGAGACAGCTATGACTATGAGATAATTGCCGGTGAGCGTCGTTTGCGCGCCTCAAAGCTTCTTGGATTGAATGTAGTTCCTTGTATAATATATGACGTTCCCTCGGAGATATCCGCGGAAATGTCTTTAGCTGAGAATATTTCTCACGTTCCGCTCGATTATTTTGAGGAGGCTTTTGCTTTAAGGAGGCTCGTCGATACGTACGAAGGTTCCTTTGAGAATCTTGCGGCACGTTTATATATGTCCGATGCTGAGCTTTCGGAAAAGCTTGAGCTTTTGGATCTTGATTTTGCTGAGAGACAGACCGTGCTCAAATATAATCTTAGCGAGGAGGATGCATCAAGATTGTCGCAGATATCCGACAAGAATTTAAGAGGTGCCCTTATACGTGGGATCACTTCGAGCGCTGAGGGTAAAGAGACTTCAAATAAGCTTGAAATGCCGGTGAAAGCCCCTCCTCGCAGCTCATTACCTCGTGATATTACCTCGGCTGTATTTGGCATCAGAAAGAAGATTGATTTTCTGAATAGACGCTCGAAGCGTGCAGATATCGATATTGTGAAGAGCGAAGATACCGTTGAGATAAAGATAGAGATACGTATTTAATGTTTCACGTGAAACATTATTTTATGCCTTTATTTTCGCCTTAAAAAAATTGGTAAAAATAGCTCAAAAATGATAAAATTATCTTGCATTTAGCGAGAACTTGTGATATAATTATACTTGTATAGTTTTTCGTGCAAAACCTGTGCTTTTTTGTTTTAATTTAGGGTTTTTGCTTGAATATCAGGTGAAAGGATTTATATAAATTATGGGAAAAATTATTGCTTTTGCAAACCAGAAAGGCGGAGTTGGAAAAACCACGTCTTGCGTAAATATTGCCGCTTCCTTGGGAATTCTCGGCAAGAAGGTTCTTATTATCGACCTTGACCCTCAGGGTAATACCACGAGTGGTGTGGGAATCTCGAAGAAGGCTCTCAAGGCTACCACGAAAGAGCTTTTAAACGGTTCCGTGGCTCTCTCGGATATAATCACCTCGACCGATTATGAGAACCTTGACGTAATACCTACAAACACAGCTCTCGCAGGCGCCGAGTTCGATCTTTATGAATTTGAGGACAGCGAATTCCGTATAAAGAATGCTCTTGCCGAGGTTAAGGACAAGTACGATTATATTCTTATCGATTGTCCTCCTTCCTTGGGAATGCTCACTATCAATGCTTTTGCTGCAAGTGACGGAGTTATCGTTCCTATGCAGTGTGAGTTCTACGCTCTTGAGGGACTTTCTCAGCTTATGGTTACTATCAACCGTATTAAGAGAATGTACAACCCCGAGCTTGCGATCACGGGAATTCTTATAACTATGTACAACGGCCGTCTCTTGCTTTCTATGCAGGTTATCTCCGAGCTTCAGAAGCATTATGACGATAAGCTCTTTGATACTAAGATTTCGAGAAACGTAAAGCTTACCGAGGCTCCCGGCTTTGGAAAGCCTGCGTACTATCATGATAAGAGCTCCAAGGGCGCAAAGGAATATATCGAGGTTGCGAAAGAGCTGATCTCGAGAATCTGATTTTTTCATTGATAAATTATTAGGAGGAAATATATGGCAAATAAAAAACCGTCGGGCCTTGGCAGAGGTCTTGGTGATCTGCTTGATGATAATACTCCCGATATTCGTGAGGGAAGAAGTAAAGTAACGGTTAAGACCGAGGGCGACGTTATTAAGATAACTCCCGAGGTATCAAAAACCGATACCCCTAAGGCTCTTTTTGAAACGCCTAAGAGAAATAAGAGCTTAAAGGCTAATTTCAGAAATCAGAAGTAAACCTTAGAAAAATAAGGACATTTAAAATCAAAGCTAAAAATATATGAACGAATTATGAACAAATATAAATAAGGGGAGATAGAGAATGGCAAATAAAAAGACGTCAGGCCTTGGCAGAGGCTTTTACGATATTTTTAACGATAACAATATAATGGATTCCAAGAAGGGTGCTGCGGAGATGATCCGCGTATCTTCAATCGATCCGCGTCACGATCAGCCCAGAAAGACCTTTGAGCGCGAGGCTCTTGAGTCCTTGGCAGATTCTATTGCGGCATACGGCGTTCTTCAGCCTATAATTGTCAGAGAAAATCCTGCGGCTGAAGGTACTTATGAGATAATTGCAGGTGAGAGAAGATGGAGAGCCGCTAAAATGGCGGGACTTTCCGAGATTCCTGCGGTAATTTTTGACGGCGACGAGCTCCGCGCGGCTCAGGTTGCTATGATTGAGAACATTCAGCGTGAGGATCTTAATCCCGTTGAAGAGGCTCTCGGCTACGGCGCACTTATCGATCGTTTCGGTCTCACTCAGGATCAGCTTGCAAAGCAGGTTGGCAAGAGCCGCAGCGCGATTACCAATATGTTAAGACTTTTGGATCTTCCCTCTGAGGTGCTTGAGCTTTTGCGCTCGGGCGAGCTTAAGGAGGGACACGCAAGAGCGCTTCTCGGACTTGAGGAAGAGGCTCACATGATACTTCTTGCAAACCGCACCGTTGCATCTAACCTCTCGGTCCGTGAGGTTGAGGCGGCTGTAAAGCGTATGAACGCTCTTGCAGAGAAGGCAGACGAGGAGGTTACCGATCCTGCCTCCGTTCAGGTAAGACTCCATATGAAGGAGCTTGAGAAGAGAGCTATGTCGGCTCTTGGCAGAAAGGTTCGCATCTCTCGCTCGACTCACAAGAAGGTAGTTGAGCTCACTTATGATGATGATTCCGACCTTGAGGCTCTTCTTTTGGCTCTCTGCGGAGAAAATATTTTTAGCGAATAATCGACTTTAAAATAAAAAACACAACTTTTTACGAATTCAGAAAGGAATTTTTACTATGTTAGACATCAAATATATCAAGGAAAACCCCGAAGAGGTGATTGCGCGTCTCCTTAAAAAAGGAAAGGACGCAAAGGCTGAGATCGAGCAGATCGTGGCTCTTGACAACGAGCGCAGAGATCTTATTGCAAAGACCGAGGCTATAAAGGCAGAGCAGAACAGAACGAACAAGCTCATTCCTCAGTACAAGAAGGAGGGCAAGGACGTAAACGAGATCTTTGCTCGTATGAAGGAGCTCTCCGCACAGACTAAGGAGATCGACGATAAGCTTAAGGAGGTTGAGACTCAGTTTACCTCTGTTATGCTCGGACTTCCCAACCTTCCCGACGAGGATCTTTTGCCCGGCGGTAAGGAGAACAACGAGCCCCTTCGTTTCTTCGGTGAGCCCAAGGTATTTGATTTTGAGCCTAAGAATCACGTTGATCTTTGTACAGATCTTGGTCTTATCGACTACAAGAGAGGAACAAAGCTCTCCGGCGCAGGCTTCTGGATCTATCGCGGAATGGGCGCCAGACTTGAGTGGGCGCTTCTTAACTACTTTATCGATACTCACCTTTCCAACGGCTACGAGCTCGTTCTCGTTCCTCATATGCTTGGCTACGAGTGCGGACTCACTGCAGGTCAGTTCCCCAAGTTCGCAGAGGACGTTTACTGGCTTGAGACCGCAGAGGATGAGCGCCGCCGCTTTATGCTTCCTACAGCAGAGACCGCTCTCGTATCTCTCCACCGTGATGAGATTCTCACCGAGGCTGATCTTCCTCGCAAGTATATAAGCTATACTCCTTGCTTCCGTCGTGAGGCAGGAAGCTACCGCTCCGACGAGCGCGGAATGGTAAGAGGACATCAGTTCAACAAGGTTGAGATGGTTCAGTATACTCTTCCCGAGAAGAGTGACGAGGCTTTCGAGGAGCTCGTTGCAAACGCAGAGAATCTTGTAAAGGGTCTCGGCTTCCACTTCCGTACAGTTAAGCTTGCGGCTGAGGATTGCTCTGCTTCTATGGCAAGAACCTACGATATCGAGATCAATATTCCCTCGATGAACGGCTATAAGGAGGTTTCCTCTGTTTCCAACGCTCGTGACTACCAGGCAAGAAGAGGTATGGTTCGCGTTAAGCGTGACGCTACCGGAAAGCCCGAGTTTGTTCACACTCTTAACGGTTCCGGACTCGCTACCAGCCGTATTCTTCCTGCTCTCGTTGAGCAGAATCAGTTGGCTGACGGCTCCGTTGTTGTACCTGAGGTTCTCCGTAAGTACATCGGTGTTGATATTATTAAGAAATAAGCCGGTAAGTTAGATTTGTGTATAGATTTTCCGCTTTTTTGAAAAAAAGCTTGGCAAAAAACTTTGCAACTGGGAAGAATTTTTTGTGTTTCCTTCAGCAAAAGGATTGTCTTCTCTCCGCCCTCTACAAGGTGTAGGGTCGGGCGTTGTACTCTTGACTTTGCAACAATCCTCCCGATTTAATCAATCAACAGGTATGTAAAACCAAAAATACACCCCGCATTCAAGGTTTTTGAAAGGTGGGGGTTTGGGGGAGGAAAACTTTTTCCTTAAAAAAGGTTTCCTCCCCCACGAAAAAACAAAAACAAAAAAGGATAATTAATATGGCTGATTTTTTTAGTAGCGTTTGGAATTATCTTTACAGTGCGTATATAGAAATGGACGGAAGCTTTGGTGATTCGGACACTCTTGTCACCATAGGAATGGTAGTTCTCGGGCTTTACGTAGGAAGCGTTATTGCGTGCGTAATAATGACGTACAACCGTCAGCTTCTTGGCACAACGGTAAGAAAGATGCTCTCGATGGAGATAAATTCTCGAGAGAATGCGAAGACCGTAGAGGAGCTTGGATACAAGAAGAACTTTTTTATTCGCAGCCTTTTCAGAGACAGTGAATCTCTCAGACGTGTGATAAAATGCGTTGAGGAGGATGATTTTTATGAGGAGCAGGAAAAGGAGCGAGAGGAGAGCGAGGCGGCTCGTGAAGAGAACAAAAAGCTTCGCAAATTCAAGACTAAGATATACAGAGCTGATATCGACAACGATCATTTTTATATTCCGCAGGACCTTCACGATCTGGCGGAAAGACGCTTTAACAAGAAGGGCTCGACGTGGGTATCAATGCTTCTTGCGATACTTGCGCTCACAGGAATTTTTATTGCGTTGCTCTTCTTCTTGCCGTGGTTCTTTGGACTTATAAGCGGTTAAAATCTGTTAGATAGGAGGTCTTTCCTTATGAATACGTCAAAAACGGCGGACGTGATCCGTCCAAAGGAATTTGAGGATATAGTGGGGCAGGACCACCTTTTTGGCGAGCGAGGAGTCGTTCGACGCATGATGGATGCGGGCAGGCTCACAAATATGATCTTCTTCGGCCCTCCCGGAACGGGAAAGACAACGGCTGCTGAGATCATTGCACGCAAGGCGCAGATGGTTTTTCACAGAATAAATGCGACCACAGCGTCGCTCTCCGACGTAAAGGAGATACTCAGCTCCACAGATAATATATTCTCGCAGGGCGGTATTCTGCTTTATATCGACGAGATACAGTATTTCAATAAAAAACAGCAGCAGGCGCTCCTTGAATATATTGAGGACGGCAGAGTAACGCTTATCGCATCGACAACGGAAAATCCGCATTTTTACGTTTATAACGCAATAATTTCACGCTCGTCGCTCTTTGAATTCAGACCCGTTGCGCCAAAGGATTGCGCAAGAGCGCTCAAGCGCGCGCTTGCTTTTCTCAACGAGCAGAATTCGCAGAATAAGACGGCAAGCGATGAGATTTTGCTGTATATAGCGCAGAGCACGGCAGGGGACGTAAGACACGCAATAGGCGTGATCGAGAACGCATTTTACGCCTCGGAGAGCGAGATCGATCTCGATACGGTCAACGAGTTTAACGTAAAGAGCGGAAATTTCGATACCGATACGCATTTTGATCTTATGTCCTGCTTGCAAAAGTCGATAAGAGGGTCTGATCCCGATGCGGCGGTTTTTTATCTTGGAAAGCTCTTGGAGGCGGGAGATATAATTTCTGCGTGCAGAAGACTCCAGGTTATCGCATCCGAGGACGTCGGACTTGCATATCCGCTTGCGGTCTCGGTGACCTATGCGGCGTGCCAGTCGGCGCGGGAGCTTGGTATGCCCGAGGCAAGAATTCCTCTTGCAAACGCGGCAATATTGCTTGCAACAGCACCAAAATCAAATTCCGCAGAGGCGGCAATCGATGCGGCTATGGCGGATGCATCGGCAGGGCTTGGAAGAAATATTCCGACACACCTTTGCTCACCGCTCTTTAAGGGGTATAAGTATCCGCACGCGTATCCGAATCATTACGTGAAACAACAGTATCTGCCCGATGATATAAAGGATAAGCAGTATTATACCTACGGAGAGAATAAAACCGAGCAGGCGGCAAAGGAATATGCCGAGAAAATAGGCTCGATTAAGAAAAATTCGCATTAAATGACGGGAAAATAAAGCTTTCTTGGTAAATAATGTAAATGAAATTTTGATTAAGAAAAAGATATAGTTAAAAAGCGGTAAAAGACGGTTATATGGAAAAATCTGTTAATTGCCGAGTGGGAAATGCAATGGAGAATAATATAAACGAAGCAGAGGAGCTCAAGGAGAGCGAGACTGTAGAAAAAAATGAAGATACGAAGGCAGGGTCGGGGAAGAGAGCAGAGATAGTTAGCTATCTTGTGTTCGGAGTGCTCACAACGATTGTCGGCTGGGCGGTCTATTTTGTGATAATGGCTGTCGGAAGAGCGGTTCTTGATATTCCTTACGATGATGCGATCAGCGGAAAATACGTTGCGCTCTATACAACGGCGCAGGTCGTTCAGTGGGTGTGCGCGGTGCTTTTTGCCTTTTTTACTAACAGAAAATGGGTGTTTAAGTCGGCGGAAAAGGGCAAAAACACATTTTTGCAGCTTGCAACCTTTGCAGGTGGCAGAGTGGCGACTTTTGTCCTTGATTTTGTCGTTACGTTTTTCGGCGGACTTGCGCTTACGCATATTTTGCCGTTCTTCAATGAGGTTACGTTGTTTGGTATAACGTTGAATTTGAACGAAGTCGGAGCAAAGCTCTTTGCGGCAGTGCTCGTTATTATAGGAAATTATTTCTTTAGTAAATTCTTTGTGTTTAAGGATAAGAAAAAGTCTTGATGTGGCTTAAAATAGAACAAAAAACTGCGGAAAAACCGCAGTTTTTTGTTTGTCAGCATTTATTATATTTTAAAAAACTATTGCGGGAAGAGTCAAACGGTGATATAATTAAAAGGTAAATTAGAAAAATTCAAGGGAGAAAAGGAATGAAAAAGATATTTTTGAGAGCTGTAGTTTTGCTTTTGGTGCTTTCTTTGGCGATAGTCGCATTTGCTTCTTGTGAGGAGACCGGAAAACAAGATAGCGACGCGCAGAGCGAAAAGGAAGAGGTTAACGACAGTGAAAAAACATCTGATGATAATGAGATAGGCACGGAAGGTCTTGCATACAAGCTTCTTGATAACGATACCTATGAAGTCTCGGTAGGAACTGCTAAAGAGACTACCGAAATTGTCATTCCTTCAAAATATAACGAAAAGCCTGTAACGAGTATAGGCGATCGTGCGTTCTATAGTTGCAACGGACTTACGAGTATAGATATTGCAGATAGCGTAAAGAGTATAGGCGAGAGGGCGTTCTCTGATTGCACCAAACTTGCGAGTGTGACGATAGGTAACGGTGTTGAGAGTATAGGCTCTTCTGCGTTCTTAGGAACGGCTTACTATAAAAATGCATCGAATTGGGAAAACGGCGTGTTGTACATAGGAAAGTATCTTATAGAGGCAAATGATGATATATCAGGTGATTATTCTGTAAAGGAAGGAACAAAGATTATAGCTTCTAGTGCGTTTTGTTCTTGCCACGGACTTACGAGTATAGATATTCCCGATAGTGTAAAAAGCATAGGTGATGATGCGTTTGCTTGGTGCGACGGATTTACGAGTATAGATATTCCCGATAGCGTAAAGAGTATAGGCGAGAGGGCGTTCTCTGATTGCACCAAACTTGCGAGTGTGACGATAGGTAACGGTGTTGAGAGTATAGGCTCTTCTGCGTTCTATGGAACGGCATACTATAACAATGAATCGAATTGGGAAAACGGCGTTCTGTACATAGGAAAGTATTTTATAGATGCAAAGAATAAATCAGGTAATTATTCTGTAAAGGAAGGAACAAAGATTATAGCTTCTAGTGCGTTTTGTTCTTGCTCCGGACTTACGAGTATAGATATTCCCGATAGCGTAAAGAGTATAGGCTCTTCTGCGTTCTATAATTGCTACGGACTTACGAGTGTAACGATAGGTAACGGTGTTGAGAGTATAGGCGATTATGCGTTCTCTGATTGCACCGGACTTACGAGCATCAGTGTGGATGAGAATAATACCGCATATAAAGATACAGACGGAAATCTTTACAGCAAAGATGGAAAGACACTTGTACAGTATGCAATAGGAAAAACAGATGCCAGCTTTGCTATTCCTGATGGTGTTGAGAGTATAGGCTTTTATGCGTTCTATCATTGCACCGGACTTACGAGTATAGATATTCCCGATAACGTAAAGACTATAGGCTATAGTGCGTTCAGTAGATGCACCGGACTTACGAGTATAGATATTCCCGATAGCGTAACGAGTATAGGCTATAGTGCGTTCGAAGATTGCGACGGACTTACGAGTGTGACGATAGGTAACGGTGTTGAGAGTATAGGCGATTATGCGTTCAAAAATTGCACCGGACTTACGAGTGTCACGATAGGTAACGGTGTTGAGAGTATAGGCTATGGTGCGTTCCATGGTTGCACCGGACTTACGAGTATAGATATTCCCGATAGCGTAACGAGTATAGGCTCTGGTGCGTTCTATGAATGCACCGGACTTATGAGTATTAAGTTCCGCGGCAGCGAGGCAGAATGGAATGCTATTAAAAAGGACATGTATTGGAATGTAAATGTTCCCTCGTCTTGCCAGATAATCTTTAATTATACAGGTGAATAATATAAAGAAAACCGCGGAATTTCCGCGGTTTTCTGTGTTTTAAAAGGGGCGTATCTTAGACCCTTATGAGTAAAATTTAATTTTTAAAATCGGGGGTATATGATTTATCCGAGGAGGAGCGGGACTGCATAAATCCTTCAAATCCAAGCTCTGTTACTTTGTCGCAAACGGATATGTATTCGAAACTTGTAACTCTGCGGTGAAGCTCCTTATAGTCGCAATCATTTGCAAAATCGGGAGTGTACTGACTCATTATACTGACTAAAACGTCGGAGGGGGAGAGCATATTCGCAAGATGCTCGAAAATCTCTATACTATCCTTTCTTTGTGAGGGAAGAACGAGGTGGCGGATGATAACTCCCGATTTCAAAAGATTTTCGTTTTCGGTTTGATATGCGTATCTTCCTGTTTGGCGAAGCATTTCTAAAATAGCTTTCGTTGCCTCTTCAAAATAGTCGGGCGCGGCGGAATATTTTTTTGAAATCTCTTGTGAAAAATATTTGAGGTCGGGAAGATATATATCAACAAGATCGTCGAGCATTTTCAAAGTATCGACCGATTCATACCCCGACGAGTT
>JAZQZG010000031.1:0-35366 GCA_045633925.1 Eubacteriales bacterium | reverse complement strand
AATTTCTCTGCTTGCACTCGGTGCATACCAAAGTAATCTTAACTCTTGCATCATTAGCCATTTTTGCGGCACCTCCATTTTCAAAATATTTGACCGAACACCTACACGGAGCACGTGTTAAGCACCGGTCTGTGTACCTCCCTCACCAAGTAGGATACAAGGAATTTTGGCGCAAATCCTTGCACAACAAAAAGCCTACTCGCAGAGGTATCCCTATTATACCACTTTCCTTTAATCATGTCAATACTTTTTCGGCAAAAAAATTATATTTTTCACCACTTTTTTTAAAAAGCAAAAAATACCGCTCTGTCGCCAAATTATGAGCAACAAAGCGGTATAATTTTACTTAATTATTCCTCGTCGAGAGCCTTAAGATCCTCTTCAGATACCAAGCACTCAAACTTCTCTCCGCATGCGGGACAAGCGAGCTCCTCGGGATCAATGCTTCCGTCAAAGCAGATTGTCTCTCCGCAAGAAGGACACTCTACCTCAAAATAATCCTCGTCTGCAAGTGCGCAGATATCATCGCAATCATCGCAATCGCCATCGCACTCATAGTCGTCATCCCAGTCGTCATCGCAATCATCACAATCGCAATCACACTCGTCATAAACGAACTCCTCAAGTGCTCCGAGATCCTCGTCGATTTCCTCAATATAATCATTGAGAGTATCGGTGGTCTCCTCAAGATCTGCTATTGCATCTGCCATCTCTCCTACGATATCAAGAAGAGCCGCAATAAGCTTGCCTTCCTTTGTAGTCTCATCAAGCTCAACACCGTCTGCCAAGCCCTGAATGTAAGCTGCCTTTTCGCTAAGAGTCATTTATATTACCTCCTAAAAATTAAGCTCTGGAGAGATACTCTCCGGTTCTGGTGTCTATCTTGAGCACCTCGCCCTCATTAATGAAGAGCGGAACCTTGATTACTGCGCCGGTCTCAAGAGTTGCGGGCTTGAGAGTGTTGGTTGCGGTATTTCCTGCAAAACCGGGGTCGGTCTGAGTTACTGCAAGCTCAACGAACGTAGGAGGCTCAACGCCAAATACGTTACCCTTATAAGAAATGATCTTACACATCATCTCTTCCTTTACAAACTTAAAGCTCTCAGGAAGCTTATCGCTGTTAAGAGGAAGCATATCATAGGTCTCCATATCCATGAAATAATAGAGATCTCCGTCGTTGTAAGAATACTGCATTTCTTTTCTTTCGATGTAAGCGTTCTCAAACTTGTCCGTAGGGCTGAAGGTTCTTTCAATAACCGCACCCGTTATAACGTTCTTGATCTTGGTACGAACAAATGCTGCTCCCTTACCGGGCTTTACGTGCTGAAATTCAACAACCTGAAATACAGCTCCGTCCATATCGAACGTAATTCCGTTTTTAAAATCGCCTGCTACTACCATAATTTTATTTACCTCCAAAAAGTAAGTCTTTTTTCATACGAAAACATTATACCTCATTTTTCAAAAAATTTCAAGTGTTTTTTTTATTTTTCTTAAATCTATTTGCATAATTTTGTTTTTATGGTCTTTTTTGCTATAAAATTGCCGAATATAAAAGGTATATTGTAAATATCTTCTCAAAATGCAAAAATTGATTGACAATTTCACAAAAAAAGTTTATAATATATATGTATGTTTATTTTTGAAAGGACTATCGTATAATGATAAAAAGTATGACTGCCTTCGGACGATCAAAAAAAACCGTTGGTGGAAAAGATATAACCGTGGAGATACGCTCTGTAAACAATCGTTTTTTCGATTGCTCTGTAAAGCTTCCTCGAGCATTTTCTTTTCTTGAAGAAAAAATCAAGCCCCATCTTCAATCAAGATCCGTGACACGCGGAAAGGTTGACGTTTACATCGGCATAGACGTTATCGACTCCCCCATTCCAGAGATCACCATTGACAAGGGTTATGCAACAGCTTATATAAACGCACTTCAAGAGCTTGCTCAAAGCTACCCCCTTGAAAACGATATAAGCGTTATGAAAGTAGCGCAAAATCACGATATATTTGTAATCAGAAAATCCGACGAGGACATCGAAAAGGAATGGAATGACATTCGAGAGGTTCTTGACGAGGCTCTTGACAAATTTATCGAAGGAAGACAGCGTGAGGGCTCGAATATCGAAACCGATATCAAAGCAAAGGTATCCAACATCTCTTCCCTTGTTGAAAAGATAGAAGCAATATCGGTATCCGACATTGCAGGATATCGCGAAAAGCTTGAAGCAAGACTTCGAGAGATGCTCTCGGACAACAAGCTTGTATTTGAAGAATCTCGCATTCTCACCGAATGTGCGATCTTTGCAGATAAGATAGCTATCGATGAGGAGATCGTTCGTCTCCGTTCTCACTTCAGTGCGTTTTCCGATATTCTATCGGCAAACGAGCCTGCGGGAAGAAAGCTTGATTTTCTGCTTCAAGAAATGAACCGAGAGATAAACACAATCGGTTCAAAATGTCAGAACTCCTCTATTGCAAGAATAGTGGTTGACGTAAAATCTGAGCTTGAGAAAATCAGAGAGCAGATACAGAACATAGAATAAGCAATACTGCTTACACTTATGATACTCGGAGACATAAAATGAAATTTATAAACATTGGATTTGGAAATATGGTTGCGGCGGACAGAATAATAACTATTGTCAGTCCTGAATCCGCACCGATAAAAAGACTTATGCAGGATGCAAAATCCGAGGGAAAGGTCATAGACGTTTCCTGCGGGCGCCGTACCCGAGCAGTTATCATCACAGACAGCGGTCACGTTATATTCAGTGCAATTCAATCGGAGACTATTGCAAATCGACTTGACGGCGAGACCGAGATTGAAAACGACAGCGAGGAATAAAGATTATGAACAAAGGACTACTTATAGTTATTTCAGGGCCTGCGGGAAGCGGAAAAGGAACCGTTTGCTCACATCTTTTAAAAACAGGAGACTTTGCATTTTCCGTATCTGCAACAACCAGAGCGCCCCGCCCCGGCGAGCAAAACGGAATAAATTATCATTTTATCTCCAAAGAAGAATTCACATCTCGCATAAATGACGGTGATATGCTTGAATACACGGAATATTGCGGAAACTTCTACGGCACTCCAAAAAAAGAAGCCGAAGCCGTTTTGGATTCGGGCAAAAATCTCATTCTCGAAATCGAGGTTGAGGGTGCAAGAAACGTAAAAGAAAAATATCCCGAGGCAATACTTATCCTTCTCCTCCCCCCCTCGTTTGCAACCCAGGAGCAAAGACTTCGCGGCAGAGGTACCGAGACCGAAGAAAAGATACTTGCAAGACTTGAGCAAACGAAAAACGAGCTCAAGTTTGCAAATTGCTACGACTACGTAGTTTACAACTACGACGGAATGGATCTTGATGCCGCAAAAAAGATCATCTCTATAATCGATGCAGAAAAAGCATCTGTGAAGAGAAACTCTCAGATAGAAAAAAATTACTTTGAAAAAAATTAAATTACATAAACAAATAGAAAAAGGAGAAATCTATGCTTTACCCAACCATCACTGAACTTACTAAGGACGAATTCAACCGTTACGAGCTTGCATTGGCTACCGCTAAATGCGCACGTATAATCACTGACGAGTACGTAGCTCAGAGAGTTGCTGCCGAGGAGGCTGCAGGCGGAAATAAGGATACCGAGCGTACACTTATAAACATGATAAACAAAGAATACCGCGACGAGAAAGCGGTAAAGAACGCTATCACTAAGATTCATAACGGCGAGTACAAGATCGTTCGTACAGAAGCTACTGACGATACCGCAGAAATCTCCGTTGAGGCTGATGAGACTATCGAGTCCACAGAGGCGTAAAACATCCCCTTAACAAAATAATAGCAAAGAGAACGGAGGCGGTCATATATGTTTGAATATGCAGGGGTACACATCTTAAGAAATCCCTTCCATATTGATAATACCTTTGACTACTTTATACCGACCGATCTTCGCGGATCCCTCTCGGTAGGAGATTTTGCAGTCGTTCCCTTTGGAAATGCAAACAAAAGGGAGATTGCTTTGGTAGTCTCCCTAAAAAAATATCCCGATAACAGCAGCGTATCTTGCAAGCCTATTTTTTCAATATGCGACAAAGCGCTTTCCTTTTCGGATGAAATGCTAAAGCTCTGCCTTTTTATCAAAGAGCAAACACTCTGCTCAATAGGCGAAGCAGTGTCTGCTATGATGCCGGTTGCAACTCTCACCGATCCTCACAAAATAATCAAGGTAAACAGCGCTTTTGAAAAAAAGATTCCTAAGGGACTCGTCAGCGAGCCCTCAAGGCTTATTGCGGATCACATAAGAAAAAAAGGCAAAACAAGCTTGGATGAACTTAAGCTGAAATATACAGCCGAGGTAGCTCCTTTTTTGCAAGAGCTTTACGATGCCGAGATCATCTATGAGGACTATGAAATACACGATCCTCCAAAAAAATACGAGAGCTATTATTCCCTCTCCATCTCTGCAGAAGATGCTAAAGCAATAGTCGACCGAAGCGATAAATTTTATCGCATACGCTCTATCACACAAATCGAAATGATAAAGCACTTTCTCACCTTAAAAGAGGGAGAAGAGATATCAAGAGAAACACTCAATGAAAAATTTGGCGCTACGTACACTCATTTCAAGCCACTCATTGACAAAGGCGTTTTCAAAAGAACCTCACACGAGGTAGACAGAGGAATTGCGCTTATAACCCCCGCCGTCAGCGATACTCCCCCTGCTCCGCTTATTCTTAACGAGGAGCAATCAGGCGCATTTAACACATTAAAAACGCTATCCGATTCAAATGAGCCGAAGGCTGCCCTGCTTTACGGCATTACCGGAAGCGGTAAAACCTCTGTTATCCTCAAAACAATTGATCACGTGCTCTCAAAAGACAAGCAGATAATAGTTCTTCTACCCGAGATTGCACTTACCCCACAAACCTTAGGGATATTCTGCGCACGCTACGGGAAAAAGGTTGCTATAATTCACTCAGGTCTTAAAGCCGGAGAGCGCTTGGATACCTTCCGCAGAATAAAACGAGGAGATGCAGATATAGTAATAGGAACTCGCTCAGCAGTATTTGCGCCTCTTCCAAGGCTTGGATTGATAGTCATTGACGAGGAACAGGAGCACACTTATAAATCCGATATGGATCCAAAATATCACGCTCGTGACATTGCGCGATTCAGATGTGCTCATACATCATCTCTTATGCTTTTAGCATCCGCTACCCCTTCCTTTGAAAGCTTTTTTAAAGCAAAAGAAGGAAAATACACCTTAATAAAGCTTACTCAACGCTTTGGAAACGCAAAGCTTCCAAAGGTTTCTATTGTAGATATGAGAAAAGCCGAGTCCGGTGGTATGAGTTCACCCTTGAGCACACCGCTTTGCGAAAAGCTTGTGGAAAATATTCACAAGGGCGATCAATCTATACTATTTCTAAACCGTCGCGGATATAATAACTTTATAAGCTGTCAAACCTGCGGCAGCGCAATATCCTGCCCTACCTGCAGCGTTTCTATGACTTACCACACGTACGGAGTAGCTTACAACACAGGTGAGCTCAGATGCCATTGGTGCGGAAAGCGTATACCTTTGCCTATGGTATGCCCCGAATGCGGCAGTGAGCATCTTACAAAAATGGGATACGGCACGCAACGAGTCGAGCAAGAACTCACTTCACTGTTACCGCTTTCACGAATCATTCGTATGGATGCAGATACAATTACATCCAAAAACTCATACGAAAAGCTCCTCGGAAGCTTTAGAGCGCATGAGGCAGACGTGCTTTTAGGAACGCAAATGGTTACCAAAGGTCACGATTTCCCTGCCGTTACCCTCGTTGGCGTATTATCGGCAGATGCATCACTTTACCTTGATGATTACCGTGCCGCAGAGAGAACCTTTGCTATGCTAACGCAGGTAATAGGAAGAGCCGGACGTGCAGACAAGGAAGGACTTGCAATAATTCAAACGTCAAATCCTGAGCACGAATGCATAAAGCTTGCATGCGAGCAAAACTTTGAGGAATTTTTCAATCAAGAAATACGATTGAGAAAGGAACTCTGCTTCCCCCCGTTTTGCGACATCGCAGTTATCACGCTTTCATCCTCGCTTGAGACCGAGCTTCAAAAACTGTCAAATCAGTTTACAAAATCACTCACGGAACTTGCAAGCAAAGAATTTGCCGACGTTCCACTGGTAATCTTTGGTCCCTTTGAAGCCCCCGTATATAAGGTTGAGAGTCAATACCGTCTCAGAACCGTTGTAAAATGCCGTCTTAACAAACGATCACGCGAGCTTTTTTCAACACTTTTAAAACACTTTTTAAAGATAAATTCAAAGCAAGTAACAATTTCAATCGATCTTAATCCATCGATGTTATAAATCAACTAAATCAAGACATTACTTATAGGAGAACCCCAACCATGGCTAAACTTAAAATAGTTAAAATAGGAGATCCCGTTCTTCGTTCGATCTCTCGCCCCGTAGAAAATATAACCCCCAGAACTCTTCAGCTCATAGACGATATGATAGATACTATGCACGCCGCAGACGGTGTTGGTCTTGCCGCACCTCAGGTGGGCATATTGCGCAGAATAGTAGTTATCGAAACCCCCGAAGAAGGTCTTTTCGAGCTTATCAATCCCAAAATCATTGCTTTTGCAGGTGAACAGCGCAGCGAAGAGGGATGTCTCTCGGTTCCCGGTAAATTCGGAATAACCGTTCGTCCTATGCACGTAACAGTTCGCGCTCTCAACCGCAAGGGTGAGACTATTGAGGTAAACGGCTCAGGACTTTTGGCAAAGGCTCTCTGCCATGAAATAGATCACCTTGACGGAAAGCTTTATATAGACTGCGCTATAAAAATGGAAAACACCTAAAAAACGGAGATACAACAACTATGAAGATTCTTTTTATGGGAACACCCGACTTTGCGCTTTTTTCATTAAAAGCCCTTGTTGAGTACTCAAGATCCGAAGAAATAGAAATATGCGGAGTCATCACCCAACCGGATAAGCCAAAAGGACGAGGCTATGCTCTTCTCCCCCCTCCGGTAAAGCAGTATGCAAATGAAATCAGCCTTCCGGTATACCAGCCCGAGACTCTCAAGGATGAAGCCTTTTCCGATCTTTTGACAGAGCTCTCTCCCGATCTTATCGTCGTTGTGGCGTACGGAAAAATATTACCTAAAAACGTTATCGATTACCCGAAATACGGATGTATAAACGTTCACGGCTCTCTTCTTCCTGAATATCGAGGAGCCGCTCCAATGCAAAGAGCGATAATCGATGGAAAGGACAAAACCGGAATCACCATTATGTATATGGCTGAAGGTCTTGACACCGGAGATATGCTCCTCAAGCGAGAGCTCGCTATAGGAGAGAACGATAATTTTGAAAACATTCACGACGGTCTTGGAAAGCTTGGCGCCGATATGCTTGTTGAGATAATTCCTATGCTCAAAAATGGAACCGCAACACGCACGCCTCAGGATGATGCTCTTTCAACCTACGCAAAAAAGATAACCAAGGAAGACTGTCTTATAGATTTTTCTTCCGATGCAAAAGCTGTACACGCAAAAATTCGTGGACTCTCCCCTATTCCACTCGGCTTTACGCACACACCAAACGGAAAGATTTTGAAAATAATAGAATCAAGAATAGCGGACACATCTACACCCCACAGCAGATGTGGAGAAATTCTTTCTCTTGACAACGGAATCGAGATTGCCTGCAAAACGGGCTCTATATACGTTACAAAGGTTTTGCCGGAAGGCAAATCAAGAATGAATGCTGCCGACTTTATACGCGGACGTGCTGTAGCTGTGGGCGATATTCTTTCCTAAAACACTTAATTTAAAAACAACTCTACAAGGAGATTTTTTATGTTATTTGGATGGTTTTATTTTGACTGGACGATACTTTTAGTAATCCCCGGATTTATAATATCGCTCTGGGCACAGATACAGGTTAGCACTACCTTCAATAAATATTCTAAAATGCGCACTGTAAGAGGTCTTTCCGGAGCAGATGCTGCAAGACGAATTCTCGATGCAAACGGACTTTCGCACGTTCGTATAGAACAAGTCAGAGGAAATCTCACCGATCACTATGACCCGAAAGCAAACGTTATCAGGCTCTCCGAGTCTGTATACCACGCAACCTCCCCTGCAGCAATAGGCGTTGCAGCGCACGAGGCAGGACACGCTATACAGTACGCTAAGAACTATGCACCTATCGGTTTTAGAATGAAGATCGTTCCCATAACCAAATTCGGTTCTTCACTCTCAATTCCACTGTTCTTCATAGGTCTTATATTGGCAAATGATTATATGATTCTTGGCGGAATAGTTCTCTATGCCTTGATAGCATTCTTCCAGCTTGTAACCCTTCCCGTAGAATTCAATGCATCCTCAAGAGCTATGAGCGCTCTTGCATCAACTGGCATATTAAACGAAAATGAACTTCGCGCATCAAGAAAGGTTCTCACTGCTGCGGCTATGACCTACGTTGCGGCGCTTTTGACCTCCTTGCTCACGCTCCTCCGTCTCATCATTCTTGCAAACAATCGAAGGAACTAAATTATGACCGCAAGAGAACTTGCCTTGGAGCTTTTGCTCAAGGCAGAAAAATCAAAACAGTATTCAAACATTGCCCTTGACTCGGCGCTATCAAAGAACGATTTGTCCGTGGCTGATAAAAATCTCGTCTCGGCAATCTTTTACGGTGTTATCGAAAGACGAATTACACTCGACTATCAAATAAACAAGCTCTCAAAAATACCCGTCAAGGATATAGACGCAAGCACTATGATTGCGCTTAGAATAGGACTTTATCAGCTTATCTATCTCACAAGAATTCCGCATCACGCGGCTATCTGTGAGACTGTCGAGCTCTGCCAAAAGAGATCAAAGGGATTCGTAAACGCTATTTTGCGCTCTTTTCTCAGATGCGGTGAGCTTGCTCTGCCAGATAAAAACGATACTGTAAATTATCTTTCTGTAGCATATTCTGTTGACGTACCTCTTTTGGAGAAGCTCTTAAAAATCTTCGGATCTGCTGAGACCGAGAGCTTTTTAAAAGCAATAAATACAAATCCTAAAACTACGCTTAGAGTAAACACTCTGCTCACAAGCAGAGAAACACTTCTCAAAAACATACCCGAGAGCGAGCCTACGAAAAACTCGCTCAACGGCATATCCGCAACCGGCTCTGTCCGTGACATGTACGGCTTTTCAGAAGGATTATTCTTTGTGCAGGACGAAGCCTCGCAAATATCAACTATAGCGCTTGGAGCGCAAAAAAGCGAGCTCATAATGGACATCTGCTCTTGCCCCGGCTCAAAAAGCTTTGGCGCGGCAATAGATATGAACAATGAAGGAAAAATATTTTCCTTTGATCTGCATAAAAACAAGCTTTCTCTCGTAATAAACGGAGCAAAACGGCTCAAAATAGATATTATAGAGACCGATGCTTGTGACGGCAGAAGCTTTCTCCCCGAATTTGAACAAAAAGCAGACAGAGTTATCTGTGACGTGCCATGCTCGGGATTTGGCGTAATTTCAAAAAAACCTGAGCTCAGATACAAAGATCCTCAAGAATCTGCAACTTTACCGAAAATTCAGCGAGATATTTTAGAAAACGCCTGCAAATACGTAAAAAAAGGCGGAATACTTCTCTATTCCACCTGCACCGTATTCCCCGAGGAAAACCAAGATAACATAAACGCATTTCTTTCCGAGCATCCCGAATTTTCTCTGCTTCCTTGGAGCGCAGGAGATATTCAAGCAGACAACGGAATGATTACCCTGCTTCCCCACATACACAATACTGACGGTTTTTTTATAGCAAAGCTTATAAGGAATTAAAAACATGAACAAAATCGATCTTCTTTCACTGTATCCTGCAGAGCTTGAGGAATTAGTGCTCTCCTTGGGTGAGCCCAAATACCGCGCAAAGCAGATATTCTCACAGATACATAAAGGCATTGACCCAAACGATATAACCAATATAAGCAAAGAAACGAAAAGAAAGCTTGCCGAGGTCTCCTTTTTTCATCTGCCGAAAATAAAGCTAAAGCTCGTATCTAAACTCGACGGAACGGTAAAATATCTATATGAGTTACACGATGGAAATACCATCGAGACCGTTGTAATGAAATACAAGCACGGCAACACGATATGCGTATCCTCACAGGTAGGCTGCCGTATGGGTTGCGCCTTTTGTGCATCGACCATCGGTGGAAGGATAAGAGATCTTGCCGCATCCGAAATACTCGGACAGATACTTGCCTCCCAGCTTGACCTTAACGAAAGAATTTCAAACGTTGTAATGATGGGAATCGGAGAGCCGCTTGACAATTACGATAACGTAATAAGATTTTTAAATCTCGTAGGTAATGAGGATTCTCTCAACATCGGCTACCGACATATATCTCTTTCAACCTGCGGCCTTGTTGACAAAATCGATATGCTCTCAAAGGAAGCATTTCCAATTACGCTTTCAATTTCTCTGCACGCATCAAACGATAATATAAGAAGCTCTATTATGCCGATAAACAAAAAATGGTCTGTAGAGCAACTCTTAGATGCGTGCCTCAGATACTATAACACTACAAAGCGCAGGATCTCCTTTGAATACACACTTATTTCAGGAAAGAACGATTCCGAGGCATCGGCGCTTGAATTGGCAACGCTCCTTAACGGAAAGCTCCGCAAAAAAGGACAAGGTGAGCCATTCCCGATACACGTAAATCTAATTCCCGTCAATCCTGTTACCGAAACGGGATTTTCCGCATCAGATAACGCAGCAATACAGAAATTCGTTGCGCTTCTTGAAAAGAAAGGCATCCGAGCTACCGTGCGCAGACGCTTAGGCGCTGATATAAACGCCTCCTGCGGACAGCTCAGACGTGAGCAGGAACACTCCTAAAATCACCTTTCTTCTCTCCTACATACAAAATTTATACGGAGAGAAAAATGAAATTTAACTTTTTCAAGAAACGAAAGCAGAACATCTGCGATAAAAAAGAAGAAAACCTGCCCGTACCAATCGATGAGGCATTTGATGCAAACATAGAAATATACAGCAATATTCAGCCGTATGAGCCTGACGATTTCTCTCCCTTTGACGAGGATTCGTTTGCGGGCGAAAACTACGCGACAACGAAAAAAATAGGCTTTTCCGACCCCAAAGTGCCCCCAAGCTTTTTTCTTGGATTTTTCTTTGCCTCGTGTAGCGTTGCAATAATATGCGCGTCAGCAATATTTTTCACTCTTTTCTATCGCTTTGGTGGAGCATACACTCAAATAGAAATACCAAAGCTCTCTTCTCTTTCGGAATCCGATGCGCTAAAATTACTTGACAACTACGAATGCTTTAATTACACAGTCGAATATCAAGATAACCCAAATGCGCCAGAGGGAAGCGTTGTATCACAATACCCCGCCCCACATTCACAGCGAAGCCTTTTCACGTCAAGTGATAAAATCGATATAAAGCTCACCGTAAACAAAAAAAGCGAGCCTATCACCCTGCCGAACGTATTGGGGCAAGAAGCTCGCATCATCGCTCTTGAATTAAAGAACGCAGGCATAAACGTAAAAATCAAAGAAGCCTACTCAGAGACCGTAAAAGCAGGACGAGTCATATCCTCCTCGCACAAAAAGGGCTCCAAGATATATCGCGGAGCTACGGTCACGCTCACAAAAAGCATCGGAAAGCAGATAAAATATCTGTCTGTCCCCGATGTGCTGGGATATCCTGAAAGCGAAGCTATATCTATATTAGAAAAAAGAAACATCGAAATATCCGACGTTTCCTATGAGAACTCACACTACCCTGCAGGACTTGTTATCAAACAAAGTCTCAACGGCGGTGAATCGGTACGAGAGGGCTCAAAGATATCCTTAACGGTGAGCATTGGAAAACAAAAGGAACAATAAATAAAACAATTAAGAAAGGACGTATTTATGTCTCAAAAACTTGAAGGCAAAATACTGCAAGGAATAGGCGGACTTTATTCGGTTCGCATCACTTCCACCGAAAGTACAGACAATATAAATCTTATCGGCACCACAGTTGCCTGCAGAGCAAGAGGCTCTTTTAGGCACAATAATATATCTCCCCTTGCAGGAGACAACGTTGTAATTTCTCCCGCAAGAGAAGAAAACAAATCCAAAAAAGAATCTAACGATTCCGACTACGTGATAGAAGAAATGCTTGAAAGAAAGAATGCGCTGATCCGTCCTCCGCTTGCAAACCTTGACTATCTCTTTATAACCCTTGCGGCGGCGGCTCCTCAGCCTATTCTCACAACGGTTGACAAGCTTATCTCCATAGCGGAATTTAATGATATAGAACCCATTATAGTTATAACCAAATGCGAGCTTGATTCGAATTACGCAAGCGAGCTCAAAAGAATATATGAAAAAAGCGGTTTCACGGTTTTCTGTCTGAGCGCAATCGAAAATATAGCGATCGAGCCTATCGATGAATTTATCAAGGATAATCTTGCAGGAAAGCTTGCCGCATTTGCAGGAGCATCGGGAATCGGAAAATCAACCCTTCTCAATCGTCTTTTCCCCAATCTTTCACTCTCAACCTCGGATATAAGTCATAAAATACAGCGAGGCAAGCATACGACAAGAAAAGTCGAGCTCTTCCCTCTCTTATCAAGCGACTCTCCCGATGCGTGCGGATACATCGCAGATACGCCCGGATTTTCTATGCTTGATTTTGAGCGATTCGACTTCTTTGAGAAGGATGATCTCGTTTATACTATGCGAGAATTCAAGCCATATATAGGACTTTGCAAATACACCAAGTGCTCTCACACAAAGGAAGAGGGCTGCGCAATTCTCTCAGCACTCAAAAAAGGCGAGATAGAGAAAACACGTCACCAAAGCTTCTGCGAGCTGTACGACGTTTTAAAATCAAAAACCAAGTGGTAAATAAGGAGTAAAACAGATGAAGGCTTTTATATACATAGGCGGATCGGTATACCCCGAAAACATAACCGAGCATCCAAAGGCTGATGATTTGACTATCGCCGCTGATATAGGCGCACTTAACGCAAAAAAGCTTGGAGATATTCCCGACATTATCGTAGGGGATTTTGATTCGGCAAAGCTTGAAACACTTGAGAAGGAGTTTCCCCGCGCCGAGATAACCACTGTTCCCGCAGAAAAAGATTTCACCGATACCGAGCTTGCAATCAATACAGCTCTCAAAAAAGGTGCTGATGAGATAGTTGTAATCGGCGGACTCGACGGAAGACTCGATCATACTCTTACCAATATTATGCTGCTTGAGGATCTTTCAAGAAACGGCGTACATATAACTATGACAAACGGCATGAACCGTGTGCGCTACATAGAATCCACAAGCACTCTTATCCCCAGAAGCCATTTTAAATATCTCTCGATAGTGCCAAGAAGCCAAACTCTCAAAGGGCTTACCATATTAGGATGCAAATATCCCCTTGAGAAAAAGAATATAAAAAACACTGCAACGGGCCTTACTATCTCAAACGAGATATTGCAAAACTGCGCATTTATCGCAGTAAAAAAAGGCGGAATTCTTATCGTCGAATCTTCCGATAAAATATGATCTAAAACCACCCCGACAAAAATACGTTTCGCTCACACCGAGCGTCAATAGCTCTCAGCTTTTCCCATTCAGATAGCTGACATAGCATCCCGAGGATACGGATTCTCATCTCCGTATCCTCTTTTTTTGCATTTTTTTCCTCAACGTAACGCAATAGATACTCTCTTCCTCCACTACCAAAAAATCTATCTAATAAATGCGCATCAACACTCTTATAAAAAATACTCTGCAACATCTCATATATTCTTCTATTCTCCTCGTTTATCTGCTCTTGTTTATCTATATCGACTTTTGATAAAACACCGTTTGCAAGAACGCCGTAAAAATTACCGAGTCTATCATCAAGCTCACTTGAATATCTCACCGTAGCTCTTTTTGAGTAATCTCTGTATCTAAACGCATTTACGTTATTGCTCTTCATTGATGAAAACAATCTGCAAAGCATCGGCATTTCTGAATTAAATTGAGGTATGTCAAATGATACCAACGAATCGCTTAGAGCATTGGTTACGTCTTTTTCCTCTAATCCGAAATATCCTTCAAACGCTCTATCTTTCTCTTTAAAAACGTTCTTCGCTGCGATTCGGCGCTGTGATGCGTTACGTCTAAAAAAGAATCGACTCATACCTATCTCATTAAAAAGAATGCACTCCCCCGGACGCACCTCGCAAACGTCCTTGTATATATCCGTTGCCCCAAAGACCCCGGCCGGAGATATCATGTGCAGTGCAAGCGCTTCTCCATCTACTCTTGACGGCGACTCCAGAGTCTCAAGTATTCCCTTTGCCTCAGATGAAAAGCAAACTCTTCCCGCCTTTGCAAAATAATATAGCGGCTTCTTTCCGTCTCTATCACGCGCAAGCAAAAAAAGTCTTCGCTCGGAATCATACACAGATATTGCAAAAGGCGCATCTATCAAGCTCAAAAAATCCACGCCCATACATCGATATTTTTCAAACACCGCATTTCCGTCAAGATACGGACTATCCATCAAAAACACGCTTTTGTATCCTCGACGATCTGCAATTATCGGTTGCTCGCATTGTGAAAATTCATCCATATTGCAAAACATTCCAACGCCTACGTCTATATACGCAGAGCTTTTCAACTTTCCTCTCAAGCAAGTCACCTTTCTTATTGAATCAAGCACAGAAAAATCTATCGCACCATCCTTAAAATCAATCACACCGCCAATAGCGCTCATATATTCCTCCCATTATGTTTTCAATATATAATATGTCACTTTCAAAAAAAATAAATCACTTTTGAAAAAAAAGCATATACTATAATAGAAAGCAAAAAAGGAGGCTTGTTATGAAGATCGTTTTAGTTCGCACTCCGTCTTTTTTATCACCTATCATCAAAAAGATTTTCAAAATAACGAACAGTCCAAAAAAACATAAAAAGTAAGCAAAAACATATCGGCGTATCCACGAATTTGTGGGTACGCCAAAATTTTTTTACATTTTGCTTCTCGCCTATCTAATTGACTTTTTGCAATATTTACTGTATAATATTATAGAAGTATTTTATAAAGAGGTTATATATGGGATTTTTGCCGATTTCAAAAAAAGATATGCAAGCGCTCGGTTGGGACAGACCCGACTTTGTATACGTGTGCGGTGATGCTTACGTCGATCACCCTTCTTTTGGTGCGGCAATAATTTCAAGAGTGCTTGAAGATGCAGGCTTCCGTGTTGCCATATTACCTCAGCCCGACTATAAGAGCGCCGATGCATTCAAGGAATTCGGCAGACCTCGACTCGGTTTTTTGGTATCCGCAGGCAATATAGACTCAATGGTAGCGCATTACACTGCGGCAAAGAAAAAGAGATCCTCAGACTACTATTCCCCCGGTGGAAAAGCCGGCAAACGCCCCGATCGAGCTACAATCGTTTATTGTAACAGAGTGCGAGAGGCATACGGAGATATTCCGATAATCATTGGCGGACTTGAGGCATCCTTGCGCAGATTTGCTCATTACGATTACTGGTCGGACAATGTTCGCAGATCGATCCTTGTCGACAGCCGCGCAGATATACTCACCTACGGCATGGGCGAGAAGATTCTCGTCAGAATCGCAGAGCTTCTTGACAAGGGCGTTCCCGTAAAAAAGATACACGACGTGCGCGGCACAGTATATATCTCAAAGCCCGACGAAAAGATACATTTCCCCGTTGCAGCTCAATTTGACTACAACGATTTAAAATCCGACAAGCGCAAATACGCTGAGGCTTTCGGCGTTCAGTATAAAAACCAGGATTCGATAAACGGCCGCGCTATCGTTGAATATTACGACGGCAAGATGCTCGTTCAAAATCCACCTATGCCTCCGCTTGAGCGTGAGGAGCTTGACAAGGTATATGCGCTTCCCTATATGCGCACCTATCATCCGATATACGAGAAGGATGGCGGTGTTCCAGCTATAGAAGAGGTTAGATTCTCACTCACTCATAACAGAGGTTGCTTTGGTGCTTGTAATTTCTGCGCTCTTGCCTTTCATCAAGGAAGAACAGTTCGCTCACGCAGCATAAACAGCGTAGTCGAGGAAGCAAAAAAAATAACCGAAATGCCCGATTTCAAGGGATATATTCACGACGTTGGCGGTCCCACAGCAAACTTCCGCTATCCCGCCTGCAAAAAACAGCTTGAGGACGGTGTTTGCTCCACAAGAAAATGTCTCTCACCTACACCCTGCAAAAATCTTATTGCAGATCACAAGGAATACATAAAGCTTATCGAGGAGATCGAAAAGCTTCCGCGAGTGAAAAAGGTATTTATTCGCTCGGGTATCCGCTTTGACTATCTTCTTGCAGATGACGACGAGGAATTCTTCAAAAAGCTCGTTCGTGATAACGTGAGCGGTCAGCTCAAGGTTGCTCCCGAGCACCGCTCATCTGCTGTGCTTCGCTGTATGGGCAAGCCCGATTTTGCGGTCTATGAAAAATTCAGAAAACGCTATTTTGAGCTTACTAAGTCCTTTGGCAAGGAACAGTACCTCGTACCGTATCTTATGTCAAGTCACCCCGGCTCTACTCTTGCAGATGCGCTTGAGCTTGCTCTCTGCCTTAAGAGAGACGGCTATGCGCCCGAACAGGTTCAAGACTATTATCCCACACCCGGAACGGCTTCAACGGTTATGTTCTACACCGGCATAGATCCGCTCACAATGAAGCCTGTATACGTTGCCACAGATTATCACGAAAAGCAGCTTCAACGAGCTCTGCTTCAGTATAATCGCCCTCAAAACGCACCTCTTGTGCGCGAGGCGCTTATAAAGCTTGGACGTGAGGATCTTATCGGCTTTGGTGCAGAATGTTTGGTTCGTCCCGAGCGAGGCGCAGTACCTGCTCAACAGCAGAAAGGAAAGCCTTCACCTAAGACCAAAAAAACAGTAAAACCCGAAAAATCGCAAGAAAAACCTTTGGGCAAACGCAAAACAAGTCTTAGCAAACACAAAAAAGTAAAGAAAAACGGAAAGAAATAAACTATGAAGATTTTGATAATCTACGCCTCAAAAAACGGTGTTGCTAAAAAAGCTGCCGAAAAGCTTTCATCCGAGCTTTCAGCAACCAATGAAATAGCGCTCTATGACATACACGATGCGCCTCCTTCACCTGAAGGTTTCGACGTTGTGATACTTGGCGGCTCGATTCGTATGACAAAGCTTAATAAAGCTCTAAAAAAATATCTCAAGGAGCATCTTGAGACAATCTCTGCTATGCCGAGCGCATTCTTCTTCTGTTGCGGTATAATTCGTGACGTTGACGACTACAAGGCAACCGAGCTCCCCTCAAAGATCAAATTCTCCCTCGGCATCGAATGCTTCGGCGGAGAGTTGAAGCCCGACAAGGTGCACGGATTTGACAAACTCTTTACCAAAATGATGCGTCAAAAGATACTCACTCAGGACTCGGATCTTGCGCATTCAAGCGGTCTTGAGCTCCCCGAATTTATGCCCGAAAACATTTTGGCTCTTGCCGAAAGAATAAAACGTATCCCGCGCTAACATTTGTTAAAAATACACAAAAACAGCTTCTATTTAACCACCTTTATTTGTAACCGACAAATCGATTTTTTCCTTGACAAAAAATCCTATTTGTGTTATTATATATAGGTAGGTTAAATAGACCTTGATCCACTAGCTCAGACGGTAGAGCACTTGACTTTTAATCAAGGGGTCCGGAGTTCGAGTCTCCGGTGGATCACCAAAAACGGCAAGCTATAACGTTTGCCGTTTTTCTATAATTTTTTATAAAAACCAAAGGACTTTTTTATGAATACGAAATCAATAATAGAAATCTCCGAGCTTTGCAAAAACTTTGGTGAGGTAAAAGCCGTACAGAATCTTTCTTTCAAGGTAAAGAAAGGCGAGCTTTTTGCCTTTCTCGGAGAAAACGGCGCCGGAAAATCAACCACAATAAATATCATCTGCGGTCAGCTCTCAAAGGACAGCGGAAACGTGCGAGTAAACGACCTTGACATCGACAAGGAGGAAGCTCAGATAAAGGGCTCTCTTGGCGTGGTATTTCAAAGCTCTCTGCTCGACTCGGCTCTTTCGGTATATGACAATCTGCAAAGCCGCGCTGCGCTTTACGGCATAACCGGCAATGATTTCAAAGCACGACTTGATGAGCTCTCGGATCTTCTTAAATTCAAGGATATATTAAAGCGCCCCTTAGGAAAGCTCTCAGGCGGTCAGCGCAGAAGAATCGATATTGCAAGAGCGCTTATTCACAAGCCCGATATTCTTCTGCTTGATGAGCCTACAACGGGTCTTGACCCTCAAACGAGAAAACTTCTCTGGGAGGTCATCTCAGATCTTAGAAAAAAAGAAAATCTAACTGTATTCCTCACAACGCACTATATGGAAGAGGCAACCGATGCCGATTATATAGTTATACTCAATGCAGGGAAAATCTCTGCTCAAGGAACGCCTCTTGAATTAAAGAATGCCTATACTAAAGATTTTATAACTATCTACGGCGTCAAAAGCGAGGAGCGTATACGCGAGCTCGGCTTTGAATACGAATGTATACGAGACGCATTCAGAATATCGGTTCCCAGCACGAGGGTTGCAACAGAGCTTATAATAAAGAATCCCGACCTCTTCTCCGACTATGAAATCACCAAGGGCAAAATGGACGACGTATTTTTGGCGGTCACCGGAAGAGCTCTTATGGGAGGTGAGGAAAAATGAGATCATCTGCCATTCTTATAAAAAGAAACGTAAAATTATTTTTCAAAGATAAAGGAATGTTCTTTACCGCCTTTATCACCCCCGCCATCCTTCTCGTGCTTTACGCTACGTTCTTGGGTGACGTATTCAAGGATAGCTTTCTCTTAGCACTTCCTAAAGAAGCTCAGATCTCAGAGGGACTTATTGACAGCCTCGTTGCATCACAGCTTATATCCTCTCTTCTTGCGGTTTCCTGCGTAACCATCTCGTTCTGCGCAAACTTTCTTATGGTTCAGGATAAGGCAAACGGAACGATAAAGGATCTCACAATCTCCCCTGCAAAAAGCTCGATGATTTCTATGAGCTATTATATAGCTACGATAATATCATCTTTGCTTATCTGCTTTACGGCAACCGCGCTCTGCCTTGCATATCTTGCAACGATTGGATTTTATATGTCGATAGCCGATGTCCTTCTCTTATTTGCCGACGTGATTCTGCTCGTTCTTTTTGGAACAGCGCTTTCCTCGGTTATAAACTTCTTCCTCTCCTCGCAGGGTCAGCTCTCAGCCGTCGGAACGATAGTCAGCGCAGGATACGGATTCATTTGCGGAGCTTATATGCCGCTCTCCTCCTTTGGAGACGGTCTGCAGAAGGCTCTCTCCTTCTTCCCCGGCACGTACGGTACGTCCCTTATCCGCAATCACTCAATGCGCGGAGTCCTCTCAGAGATGGAAAAAGAGGGTCTCTCAGCCGATACCATAGAAGAGCTTAAGAAGGGACTTGACTGCAATATACATTTCTTTGATAACAAGGTCAACATTCCTACTATGTATCTTATCGTAGGCGGCACAATTATTCTGCTCTTGGCAGTATATATTGCGCTTAATACCTTGAAGAAAAAGAAAAAATAAGGTTTTTGAATCAATACAAAGAGCACCGCTTTATTATCAAAACCAAGATAATAAAGCGGTGCTCTTTTATTTAATATATTTTATAAATTAAAGCTTGACGATTATCGGAGAGTGCCCAAGCGCCGGGATAATTTTTTCTTTCAAATCGTTTATAGCAATAGATAAGCTCGACGTATTAACACAAGGATGACAACCAATAGTGTCAGCCTTAAAAATGTCTTCGTCTATCAAAAGCTGAACATTGTTCTCCTTATCATTCATAAGTCCAAGAACGCTCACAGAGCCGGGAGTTATATCAAGATACTCCTCCATATATTCTGCCTTTCCAAATGAGAGTCTTGCAACACCAAGCTGTGCCGAAAGATCCTTTGTTTTAAAAGGCTTTTCGCCGGGGATAAGCAAAAGATAAAACGTTGTCTCCTGTCTGTTTGACAAAAAAAGATTTTTACACATAACAGTACCAAGTGCAACGTCCACCGCCTCACACGCCTCCATCGTCATAGCAGGCTCGTGATCAACTCGATCATATTCTATCCCAAGAGAATCCAAAAAAGCATATACTCTTTGTTCTTTTGGCAATCTATGTTCAATGTTTTGAGGCGCACCTTTTTCTAAAATCATTTTATTTTCTCCATATTTTTAACAAAATCTTATTTTAATATATTATATCATTAAACGTACCGAAATGCAAGATTTATTTGTTTTCCGTTGAAATATCATACTAAATATGCTATAATATGTAGGTAAAATCCCCCACAAAAACTATTGTTACGGAGAGTAACAGCTTTGTTACTTAGAACTTATTGCAAAAAATCAGCCTTTGCGATAGAATGAAGCCATAAACAAAAACTCACGGAGGAACAAAAATGACATTAGGTGAAAAAATCAAAGAGGCAAGAAAAAACCACGGACTCTCACAAGAACAATTGGCAGAAAAGCTTTGCGTATCACGCTCGGCTGTCGCAAAATGGGAAACAGACAAAGGAATGCCCGATGTTGAAAATTTGAAAGCAATATCTTCCCTTTTAAGCGTAAGCATAGATTATTTACTTGACGATGGTGAAAAAGAAATTACCGAGGTTGTGACGAAAGAAAGTTATGATATTAAGCTCTATGGAAAAGGTATAAAAAAAGCAAAGAAAGATCGTGTAATGCTTGAAAAATTTCCTGATACAAAAATATATACTTTGATTGGAAAACTAAAAAGAAAACGCTCTGTTAAAACAGTTGATTTTCTCATCGGATTTTTTGTGTGGTGGGCACCTTTGGATTCTTCAACATTATTCAACTCACTCCAACACTCAGATAAAGAATTTTATCTAGTAGAGCGCAATAATGAACAGTTTTTAGTGACAGTAACCGATGAATTTATAGAAACTAAAAAGCTTTTAAAACCCGTTTCTGAAAATAAATTCGAAATAGGAAGTTGGAAATTTTTAAAATGCAAAAAGGACTTGAGATATGTCAGAAAAAACAAAAATCAAGAAAAAATCTAAAATAATACCTATGATACTTGGCTTAATCCCCGGATTTATAGCAGGATTCTCGCTCGCTTTACTCATAAACTGGGCGTTAGGCGATATATCAACCGCACTTTACTTCTGCGTTCTGTTTATGTATATAGCCATAGGAATATTGGCAGTTTTTATAGGAATTGCTATACACGAGGCAGGACATCTTATATTCGGTCTTATAACGGGATATAAATTTTCGTCTTACAGAATATTCAGTTTTATGTGGTTAAAAGACAAAAACAACAACATCAAGCTAAAGAGATTTAAAATTTCAGGAACGGGAGGTCAATGCCTTATGGCTCCTCCTGATATGGAAAATGGCAAAATCCCATCGGTTGTCTATAATTTGGGCGGAGTTTTTGCTAATATAATATTTGGTATCCTGTTTTTAGTATTGTTTTTCTCCTTTTTAAATATAAAACTCCTCGCAATCATAATAATGATATTCTGCATCATAAATTTCACTTTTGCAATGACCAACGGAATTCCTATGTCAGCGGGTGGTATTGATAATGATGGAAAAAATGCAATTTCCATAAAAAACAATCCTGCAGCAATGCGAGCATTTTGGATACAGATGAAAATAAATGAAGAAACCTCAAAAGGTATTCTTTTAACCGATATGCCTGACGAATGGTTCACAGTTCCCTCCGAAGAAGAAATGCAAAACTCTATAATCGCAGCACTTGCTGTTTTTTCTGCCAACAGACTCCTCTATCAAAAAAGATTTGAAGAAGCGGAGCTAATCATAAAAAAGACAATTGATGAAGAAAACGCAGTAATAATGTTTTATAAAAGGATGCTTACATGCGACAGAATATATCTTGAATTGATCGGTGAATGTAAAAACGAAACAGTTGAAGAAATGCTCACGACAGAGCAAAAATCAATTATGAAAGCGATGAAAAACTATCCCTCGGTAATAAGAACAGAATATGCGTATGAACTTTTGATAAAAAAAGATTATGAGAAAGCCGATAAACTATTAAAGAACTTTGAAAAAATTGCAAAAACATATCCTTATAAAAACGAAACAGATGCAGAACTTGAGCTTATAAACATTGCAAAATCCAAGTCAAAATGAATTCATAAAAAATATTCTCAAAAAACAACAAAAAATTCAAAAAAAGACTTGACAAGCAAACTTATTTATGTTATAATGTTCAAGTCGTGGGAAATCCCACTACATAAATAGGTTTCTGGGTGTGGCGCAGCTGGTAGCGCGCTACCTTGGGGTGGTAGAGGCCGCAAGTTCAAGTCTTGTCACTCAGACCATATCGAGTGTTCATAACGAAACTGAGTTTTGTTAGAACACTCGATACTTTTTTTAGCCTTAGTTTTCTTAATATTGTGTTGTTTGTGAGCAGGTTTTCTGCTCTTTTTTCTTTTTATCCCGCGATTGCTTCGTAGGTGACAGAAACGCCTTGCCTTGTGTCTTGGGTGTGAGTGGCTTGCGGTGCATCGGGTATTTCCACGCAACCAACAAAACGATAGTGAATAATAATCTGCTGCACTCTCGATTTACCTACGCCTACGACGTGATGAACCTCTATTCTATCAATCAGCTCGTGAAGGATTGCAGGGGTAAGTGTTTGCATTTCCATAAACCTCCGAACCGCTTTGATGAAGTTATCCTTTGAGGTCTTCATTTCATCAAGCCTTGCAAGTTGCTCTTGAATATTTACTATTTGCTTTTTCAACTCCGCTTGCTCGGTATCATACTTGTTTGAGAGCTGCATAAACCTTTCATCCGTTATCTTGCCGTTTACGTTATCCTCATAGACACGCTCGTAAAGTCGTGATACTTCGTTATTTCGCGCCGTAGCCGTTTGTAAGGTACATTCCAACGCCTTTCTCTCCCGTATCATATCCTTGTTTGTCTTCTGTTCCAAAAGGTCTGCAAAGGCTTCTTCGTCGTGAGTGAGGTATTCCGCCAATCTCCGCAACTCGCAAAGGACGATTTGTTCAAGAGAGTCGGCACGAATATAATGCGTGGTCGGGCAAGTTCCGCGAGCTGATCGGTAATTGGAGCAGTTGAAATACTGAATAGAGGTGTTCGGATGGCACACGTTAAACCACAACGGGCTGCCACAATCGGCACAATAGAGCAATCCACAAAACATATTCTTCTCGCCGTTCTCCTTTTTCGGAGCACGGCGTTTTGTTTTGGAAATAAGCTCTTGCACCTTCTCCCAAGTGTCACGGTCAATGATCGCCTCGTGCTTGTCCTTGAATATTACCAAGTTTTCCTCGTCATTTTGATACCTCGTTTTATTCTTAAAGGATTTTGAAGTAGTCTTGAAATTGACGAGATCACCTGTGTATTCTCGACGTGCAAGCGTCTTTGCCACCGTAGTCTTGCACCATTTGTACGGATTTGGTTGCGTTTTCTTGCCGCCACGATTTAGACCTTTGCTCTGCCAATATGCCATTGGAACGAGAGTTTCACTTTCCTGCAACAAACGAGATATGGTTTCGTTGCCTTTCCCCTCTAAACACCAAGAGTATATCTGACGAACCACTTTCGCAGCATCCTCGTCTATGATCCACTTTTTGTTATTGTCGGGAGCTTTCATATACCCGTAAGGCGGTTGAGATAGCGGCTCACCTGCGTTTCCGCGAAGGCGATGAGAAGATCTAACTTTTCGTGAAATGTCCCTTGCAACCATCTCATTCATTACGTTGCGAAAAGGCGCTAACTCATTCTCTCCGTCGGCACTATCCACACAATCGTTGATAGCAATAAAACGGATATCCCTATCGGGAAAATAGGTATCGGTGTAATAGCCGACTTGAAGATAATCTCTACCGAGTCGCGACATATCCTTGACGATAACGGTGGATATATAACCCATATCCATATCGTCAAGCATCTTTTGAAAATCAGGGCGGTTAAAGTTCGTTCCCGTATAGCCATCGTCAACATAGTATTTGACATTATCAAAACCATTTTCTTTGGCGTATTTAGCAAGCATCTTTTTCTGATTGCTGATGGAATTGCTATCCCCCTCCACTCCGTCATCGCGGGACAGACGGCAATACAAGGCGGTAATACCAATTTGATTTTTATTATTCTTTTTAGTTTTGGTCTGCATAATCCTCCTCTCCGGCAGTATCCAAAACATATTCCGCCTTTATTTTATCATCTTCGTTTTCCTCCGTCAAATGTGCGGGAGAAATATTTTCAATCATTCGTCCAAATCTGCTTTGGATATTATGTTCGCTATCTTTCCCGAAGCGGCTCTGCACAAGGTAGAACACTCCGTTGAAGTTGTAAACCCTATTGCCCTCGGGTATTTCAATCGTTGTAACATTCTTTTTTTCGTTTTTTCTCAATCGCGTTCCTCCCCTCTATCTCTTTCCTTTTTCCATTTGTCAAGCAACCCCAATATTGTATCGGTTATCTGCTTTGGCGTATAACTACGCGGAAAATACTTTTGGATATCATTATACTTAAAGCTAACTTTTTCCACTTGGTTGGCTTTATCGGCAAGCAATATTTCCATAGCCGCTTCCTCGGATAACGCGCCCGCATTTTCAAGATGTTTCAGCTTTACGATTTGTGAAAGATTAGGCGTCCGTTCTTCACTTTGATAAACGTCCAAAATAAGCTTTTGAATTTTCTTATCAAAAACCGCGATTTCAACGCCGTGACCAAGTGCAATACGACCTTCGTCAACAAGCTGCAAAAGCTCGGGTATTAGGCGAGTCAGACGAATATACCTTTGTACCGTAGCTCTGCTTTCGTTGTTCTCCTTTGCAATCTGCTCATCGCTCCGCAACTTCGGCTCATTCTGCGACGAAGTTAAATCCGTTCTTTTACCTTGCTTTCGTAGCACGTCCATTTTCATTTTATAAGCAAATGCCTTTTCGGATGGCAATATCTTCTCGCGGTGGATATTTGAGTCAACCATCTCAATCACGGCTTCTTCTCGCGTTAGATCTTTTACAACGGCAGGCACCTCGGTGATACCGAGAACATTGCAAGCGAACAAGCGGCGGTGTCCCGAAATGATCTCGTATTTGTCACCGTACACCGGGCGCACGATAAAGGGCGTTAATATTCCGTTGTCGCGGATACTCTCGATAAGACTTTGCATATCCGCATTTTCTTCGACCTTAAAAGGATGTCCATCAAATGCTTGAAACTTGTCCGTTGGTATGTTCAAAATACGAGTCTGATTATCCTCTGCGGTTATTGTTGTTAAGTTCATTGTTTCCGTCATACGATTTCTCCTTTCTTTCTACGAATATCCTCATCAATTCTTGCACCGACTTGTAAATAGATTTCAGCAAGCTGTGCAACTATTCTCCAAACCTCGCTTGCGTTTTTACGGTATTGAAGCTCATCAATAAAGCCGAGCGAGTTCGCCTTGTATGCCAACTGATTGAGATTGATGCCAATGTGTTCAAGCTGATCAATAATCTCTCTGTATTCCACGGGTGGAAACTCTACAAACACCGAGGTCTGCAAGAGTCTTCTGACGAGGTCGCTGTTCGATCTCTTAGTTGCTTCTGCCATACGACAAAAACGTTCGTATTCACTATCATTCAGATAAGCTTTGATAAGGTGTGTTCTGTTACTTTGATCTTTCATTTTCTTTTCTCCTTTGTTGTTAAAAATATCGTGGGGTTTTAGGGGAGTTTCTCCCCTCACAATCGGGATTTGGATATACAAATGCAGTGCTTGCTAAGAGTGAAACGACAGCAAGCAAACAGCAGTTGGTACCAAATCCCAGTGCTTGCTAAGACTGATAGACAGTCGTGCAAGCACTTCTGTCATTAAAATAGCGATGCTTGAAAACAAGCAAGCCGCCTTACTTTCTCACCCTCGAATACGTACCGCAGAAATGATAGTTGCCTCCTTTTCGCTCTGCGCATTTCCGTTTCGCGGGCGGTTCACTCTATGTAGTTTTGAAAATATCCCTCACTTATCCAAAGGAAAAAATCGTGGGTAGTGTGCGATAAAAATTCATTGTTTTACAATTTATTTACAAAAATCAACTTCGTATCAAGTTGAGCCGAAGTTATATGCCCTCACTTATACAAGGAAATTCAGAGGGTACTTGCACAACCAAAAAGCGTACAGTTTACAATTTGTTTACGAACCTCCTCACTATATCTGCCGATTCGCAGGGGCATCTTTGCAAGTAAAAAATAAACTCCATCTCACTTTACAAGGGACTTCGCAGGGGTAATTATGCGAACAAAATTTTCACCCCTCCACTTATATAAAAGCAGTTTTCAACGTCAAGTGACCACCCTAACTCAAAAAATTTTTCTCCTTGCCTATATAAAGGCAACTGTAAAAGCTTTTTGGTGGGGTGTTTTGCTAAAGTTTCCTCACTTAATAGCCACGAGAATGGCGTTTTGGCTGGGTGCTTTTTCAAAAATTCAAAGTATGTTTACAAACTTCCTCTCACCTAATAGCCTTGAGAAGAAGCAAAACTTAAGGCTTCAAAGAAAATATCCTCATCTATTGCCACCAAACTACTATTTTTAGGGGGTATATCTTGAAAATTCATCCCTCTACTTATGTAAAAGTAAACTTTGGAGAAAACCTTAGACGTTTTACTAAAAATTCTTCTCACTTATATAAAAGCTATTTTTAATTCACCTTGTACACCCTCAAAAATTATTTCTTTCACTTAATAGCCATAGAAAACGCCAAAATTAAACGGGGTAAGCAAAAATTCTTCTCATATAATAGCCGACGAGATCGCACGGTTTATTAGATGAAAAGTAAAAAAGTTAACCACTTAATAGCCTTGGCAAAGGGCAAATTCGTAGGCGCTTTTCAAAAATGCCTTCATATAGAAGCCTTGGAAAAAGCAAAACCGTGCCCCTATTTTCAGAATTTACCGCCCGCAAGCAAAAAGAAAAAGCCGCTATCGCGGCGTGGCAATCACGCTTTGATAGCGGCAATTTTTATATTTTAATCTTCAATAGCAATATTACAATGAAAAAGATCATTGATAGAGTGTTGAATGTTTTTCTCACTAACACCAAATCGTTTCAACTGCATTGCATAAAGTATGCGTTCCAAAAATATAAGATCAAGCAAAGAATCTCCTATAAAGTCCTCATCTAAATCTCCGTGAGCATAATGATTCCTTTGAGAAGCTAACCGTTCCCCCATTTTAGAGTAGTTCAATTCTTTTTTGTTGATGGCGCACAGATACTTTCCAAACGGAGATATTATTGAATCCAAGTCTTTTCCCGTTTGCACCATTTTAGCTTGTAATGGTGCAAAACCAATACCGTTCTTCAACAAAGATTTATATAGTTCTTTAAGTTTTCCTTTGCTTTCACTAATCAGTGTAGTCAGCACTTGTGTAGCTGTTTCATCTGCCTTAATCGAAGCATCTTTTCTTCTTAGTCCACTTGGATAAAGCTTCTTAAACTCCCACTCAAAAGCAGCAGTAATCATTACAAAGCGGGCAGCGTTTATATGTTGTCCCGCTGCTCTTGATTCGGGTAAATGGCGCATATAAAGTGTGTTTTCTACAATAGCATTAAGAATGGTGGTTTCGGCTTCTGCTATATAACAATGTTTAATACATCTTCCGTCTTTTATGCTTTCTTCATCGATCTGCGGTTTATCACCAACAACATAAAGCACTCCATTCTGAAATGTTGTTTTCACAGTATCATTTGCCTCTGTGTATATATGTATTTTCTCAAAAAAGATGTCTTTTCGATAACACATATATTCCACAAAGCACTTTGCAATCTGATGTAGATTATATATAAAGTCAATATCATCCGTAGGTTCAAATCGAAAGCACAAACAGGATTGAAGCGAAAGCGGCGGTTTTGTTACCTCTTGCGTGGTTTTCTGAATAATGTCAAAATAGACTTCAACATCCTTGCCATCGACATTGAAGAATTGCTTTTCCTCATTTGAGGTATCAATCTTCAAAGTTTTAATTTCAAATACACCATCAGAGTACCGCTTAGTTTCGATAGCTTGTCTTGTTGAATAAATAGAGTTGATTTCAGGACATTCAAAAGATATTTTTTTGATTCCGTTGCCCCTGCTATTGTAAATAATATATGCTTGAATATCAATAACGACAACCGAATTTATATGTCCCACAGAACTATGATAGGAAGGCAAAAAGATAATTTGATAACACTCATTACATTTTGCTGATACAAGAGGAGTTTCGACATATATGGGATCCCCCATAGTATACACCCCTCCGCCAAGCGCCTTCAAAAACCAAAGATCAACCTCTCTTTTCTTATCTTGCGGTGGAATGAGCCTCAATTCTTGCTTATCAAAAACAAAAGTGAAATCAATATTTTTGAGTGACAATGTTCCTGTATAAACGTCTGTTTCCATATCTTCGCCTCCTTGTTTTCAGTGCCTTCAATTGATTTTCAGTTTTTCAAAATATGATTTGTATCAAACATTCTTGAATCACCAGAAATGATGTTTTTCAAAACATAACTTGTGAAATCTTCAGCATCAATACGATGAACATACGTGGAACTTATAAAACCGAAATCTCCCTCTATTCCATTTACCTTTACATATTTGCCTGATACGTATGTAAATGTGGCTTTGTCAAAATTATATATCGTATGCTTTACACCGTCCGGATTTTTCTCAGCCAAACCTTGTAAAAGTTGCTTTAACGTTATATATGCAACACCGTGTTCATCGTAAAATTTATCATCCGTATCGAAGCACATACGTCCTTTATCAGGCAAACTCATTTCGTCTTGTTTTTGAGCCCATTTGCCATCTATAGATAAAACCATATTTTCATAAACCGGAAACTTTGCATTTATCTGTAGATTTATTGCTTTGATATAACCATCCCAATCTTCGCTTTTAGGCGGTCTTAATTCATATATCGTTATACCATTTGCCTTAGCAACATCAATTGCGCCCTTTTGATATCCGCTTAAAGAAACAAAAATTCCTCTTGTTCCATATGGCAAATCGCGAATAATATCATTAAAGGCAAGCATCTCTTTCTGAGGAACTTTGCTTTTCCAATCCTTAGCTTGCACAATAGCACAGTATTCCTCACCACCGACTTCAAATTTCCAAAACACATCTATTTGATGTGTAGTAGATTTTCCCTCAATGATTACATTGTGCTGCACATCAATATTATCTACTTGATTTTGATTTACGATTTGATTGAATATATACTGCGTTAATTTCTCGTACTCTTTGCCCGTATTTTTAGCCATTTTACCTCCGATGATTACTATCTGCTGCTCGTATCTTCAATAACTCTGTTTTTAATTGCATAGCATACGCTTGCCAAGTCTGGCATAAGTCGAAAAGCATCAAAACCCAAGACATCTAAATATCTAATTGCTTCATTCCTTATCGATTTATCAATTAAAATCTTTTTCGTGTTTCTCTCTATCAATTCCTTGTGACGAGTTTTATCCAATGTCGTAGGTATAAGGAACAACCCCTGCTGCATAATGATTCTTTGATTATTAAGACTTGGCTTGACAATACACAACTTATTGAAGGTTCCAAATCTGTTAAAGCGAGCCATCAATTCCTCGGTATATGTCATTCGCTTGGAATAATCCGATTCCAGAAAATGCTCCTCGTTAGTTTTCGCTTTGTGTATGTCGTGCCTGCTTGGATTCTTTTCGTTTTTGAATTGATTACAGCCATTGATGTCACAATAGATTATCTTATAATATCTATCTTCTTCATCTCGCTTTGCATTGTGTAACGCAAAGAATAATGCGATATAAGGATTGTATGTAAAATCTAATAATCGTGTAGGCAAACCGTAATGTTGCGCGGTAGATAAAAACTCCATAGCATTGTTTGCAGAAAAATATGCCAATCCATATCGTTCAAATTGAGTCAAGAAGTCTTTTTCGTGCTTCGATAGATCTCTTGAACGAATTATATTAGGATATATCTCATCATCGTGGCTGTAACCACGATAAATATTCCCACTATTTTGAGTTAAGTCATCTAAAAATGCAATTAGCTTCTTAAAGTCATCAAATATCATTCCATCCATAAAAACCTACTTACATATTTGTCATTTTTTGATACATCTTCATAAGTTCTGCAACGCACATACTCTCAGTAAAATCGTTTCTTACCGGGAAACCATACGCTTGCATTACTGCGCGGTCATTTTCTCTGTGTGCTTGCAAAAGCTTTGGGAACATATACATCTGCTCACCATACATATCTGCAAAACTACACTCGGGATATGCCGCACGAGCGTCCAAAATGGCTTGGGCGGTTTGCTCAATCTTCGCTCTTTGTTCGGGCGTAGGATTACACCAAGGAAAATTGTTATAAACAATATCTTTTGAATATCTGTAATCGCTCTTTAAGCGTCCGCATACCGCGCGCATCCACGCCATATGAACATTTGATGTCAATACGCCAAAATGGTACAAAGAAGCGTCGGGAATGATTGTTACAAGATTTGTCGGTATTGTAGCACTATCTAAAAAGCCAATCGGAACATATTTTCTACGTTCAGAGGATACCGCAGGAACTACAATGAATGTATTTGGATTTTTTGTTTCTCTAAACAATGTAGGAGTATCCGCCAACTTTTGTCTGTCGGGGGCGCCGTTTAGGCGATCTTGACGACACAACTCAATGCGTTTCATCACTCCGGGCATCTTCAAAAGTTCTGCGGGATTTGCATCAACAAGCCATAAACACCAACGCTTTTTATTGTTAATAAACTCCTCTGAACCAATCAGTTTTTTAATATATTTTTGTGCATTAGGTTCTTTTTTCAAAAATTCTTCAATCTCATCATTTTCTATGATTAGATGACCTCCATCCGCAGGTCTATTTCCCGTTGTCATACTTGGAATATCACAAATCGGCTTATTTCTGCTTTCTACAAACACGGTAGGAGCTTCAATCAAATAGAAATTGATATTATCGACAAGTTGAAATCTCTCGGAAGAATAAAGTTGCTTTTGCTTATAGTTCGTCGCGGTACTAAATCCAACAATTACGCAATGTACGTGTGCTTTGATGCTTGCTTCGCTATCCCAACGGAATGTGCGGTGAGCAAAATCAATATGAATGTTAAAACGATCATAAAGCGGTTTCCATACTCCCGCAACCTGCTCACCTTGTGTAATAGAGTTCGTCGATACAAATGCAGTACGAATACGAGTTCTATCCATCAAAGATGCAGCTTTGAAATACCAACCGGAAACATAGTCGATTTTGCCTGCGGTTTTATATGGATTACCTTTTTCGTCAACATAGATGGAAAGCATATCTTTCTTTTGTTCTTCACTCTGCAAAGAATAGCCAACGAAAGGCGGATTGCCCATAATGTAATCAAGCTTGTCTTTCGGCACAACAGTTTCCCAATCGGTACGGAGCGCGTTGCCCTCGACGATGTTGGCATAGGACTTCAGCGGGAGAAAATCAAGGTTGGTATTCATAATTTCCTCGGTTTCCTTCATCATCTGCGACTCTGCAATCCAAAGTGCCGTCTTTGCAACGGTTACAGCGAAGTCGTTGATCTCAATGCCATAGAACTGACCGATAGATACTTTAATGATGCCACCAAAATCAAGAAGCATCTGACCGCCCGTTACGAGCATAAGAGCCTCATTCTCCAAACGACGCAAGGAAATATATGTTTCGGTTAAGAAGTTGCCCGAACCGCAAGCGGGATCGAAGAAGGTCAGTTTTGACAGCTTCTCACGGAAGGCTTCCGCTTTATCGTTACGGATTTTGGGCACTTTCAAAGCCTTGATTGCATCAAATTCCTCACGAAGTTCGTCAAGGAACAAGGGATCAATGACCTTGTGAATGTTCTCAATAGAAGTATAGTGCATACCGCCGCTACGACGGGTTTCGGGGTTCAACGTTGACTCAAATACCGCGCCAAAAATTGTAGGGCTAATCTGCGACCAATCGAAGTCCTCACTTGCCTTGTGCAAGAGAAGGTCAACGATTTCCTGCGTAAAGTTGGGTATTTCGATATTTTCGTCAGCGAAAAGACCGCCATTGACATACGGGAATGACGCCAAAGTTTCATCCATATAAGGATCGCGATCCTCTGTCTTGGTGTCGAGAACGCGGAACAATTCTATCAATGCCTTACGCACATCTTTAGGCGCAAAGCTCTTGATGTAGTTGTGGAATTTGAGGTGTTCGCCAAAAATACCCGAATCTTCTGCGTAAAGGCAGAAAACAAGGCGCACGCAAAGAATGTTAAGGCTATGAAGCGAAGCCTTATCATCGGGGTGTATGTACTGTTTCAGAATAGCATCGTAGAGCTTTCCAACAAGTTCTCCCGCTTGAATGGAAATCTGTTCCTCGCGGTGCAAAAGCTCGCTCTTTTCCTCAACGAGGAACTCCAAACGGTAATATTCTTTTGCGAGGTCTTTCAGCAAAATGCTCTCCGGCTCACCCGTAGGCTTTTCCATATCGTAGATAAGAAATTCCTCAAAGTTACAAGTGATGATCCAACGAGGGCGCTGAGAATACGGCAACGCGGCGGAGTATCTCTGCGCTTGCTGAAAGGGATTGAGCAAAGTTCCGTCCGACTGACGAATGGGGCTGCGAAGATTCAAGCCCTTCTTTTTCTGCTCAATAAGCACGTGTGTCGTGGGAATATGACCGTCAATAAAGCTCGTGTGGTCGAGCTTCACGCGTTCCTCAAACAGTATAAACTTTTCGGGTTCTGCAACGCCGAGAATGTCACGAACAAGGGCAAGCCAAAAGGATTGGCTGTCACTCTTTTCGTCGCCACGATCTTTCCAATATTCTGAGAAGGCTTTCGCCGCTTTCTTTCTATCTGCTTCTGTCATCACTAATCTCCAATTTCAATTTTTCAATGTCGCACATCAGTGCCTTTTAAATAATTCAGATATTCATTTATTTCTTCTTCAGTCGACTCAAACGGGATGATATTTAAAAAACCTTCACGACATAGAATCTTGTATCTCCCATATTCAATTTGAGCGTTCTCATATGCATACTCACTTATTTCATCACCGAGTGCGATGTATGTGTCGATTCTCAGTTTTTCGCATATTTTTTTGTTTCTATCACTTGGATTCACCAATATGGTTTGAACATAACCCATAGAATATATATTATCTAAATCCAAATCATTACGTGAATCCAATGAAACAATCACCAAGGCATCAACATTGCTTTTTAACAATTTATCATATACTCCATAAGTTTTATGGAACAAATATGAATAAAACTCTTCGATAGAAGTGGAAAAATTGATAAATAATACTCCTATGTTAAAAACAGGTTTATTGATTAGATTGTTTCCTCTGCATTTGTTTATAATCTTCTTGATGTTTTGTTCGGTCTGATAATAATAGGTGCTTGATTGTAATACAATAGCATCCGATTCTTGCTTCAATACCTCAGATTCTTTAAGAGCTGGGAAAAATGGCTTAATTAACTTTTGCCCATCAATGACTTTTAATCCCAATTCTTTCGCAAAAGGATCACAGGTAATAGCCTTTACCTCTGAAGCTATAACAAAGTCACTTCCATTATCTTTATCACGCATCAAAAGTGAATACTCAAACTTTTTGTCATTATCGTATATAGAAACATCTTCATCATATATATCCAATAACAATTCTCGGGAATCGTTTTTTACTAAACTAACATACATATAGTAAAACCAAATAACCTCACTTGCACTTTGATTATACTTTACATACGAAAAACGACCATTGTCAATAGACTTGCATTTTTTCAAAAATGCAATAATCATCTCGTCTTTGTTGGTTAGTGCTTTGATTACTATAATAAAACGTAAAATCATTGATTCTGGAGTTTTGGGATAATCATTAAAAGGGTGTTCCTTTGGATAATTCAATTTTTGCAATTCGTTCATTACAAACTTTTCTGCGTTTTTATATGTACTCTCTACGTCCACAATTAAGTCTCCTTTTATTTTTCAGATGCCTGTCCGCTTCTAACCCACTCATCAATCTCGCTTGTTTTGAACATCCAATTACGACCTACTTTATGAGCAGGCATATTCTTTTTGGCAATCCACACAAGCATCGTATCACGGCTTATACCAAGATAAGCGCAGATTTCTTTTGTAGAGTACCAACGATCAGGCATATCAAACTTTTCGGACATTTTCACATCTCCCTAAATAAACTTTTGTAAATAACATTATACCATATTACAACAAAACATTCAAGATGCAAATGCCGATTTGTGTCGGATTATTTATGTATTAGGTTGAGATAAGTATGGTTTGCAAAAAAAGAGGAGGCGAGATTACTCTCGCCTCCGTGTACTTATTTGCTTAGCGCTTCGATGGCAATTTGCATACCAAGTTTGAATGCATATTCAAATATTGCTGCTTCGGCAAGGCTCATATACTCGCTCCAGCAGTCGTGGAACTTTTCGAATACCTCTTTTTGCTCGTCGGTAAAACTCTTTTCCAAGTCCTCGTGGTGTCGTGACATATAGCCGAGCAGTTCCTTCATTTCCTTAGAGTTGGTTCTACTATCCTCTTGCGGTATGATGTTTCCGTGCCAAAGCTCGTTGATGATCGACTTCATTGATAAATCACCTCCCGCAAAACGATTTCTTCCGCGCTTGCCTTGATGTTATTCATCCCGGCAACCCATTTGAGGGTATCAGAAGCCTTTAATTCTTCGTCTATGCCGCGTTTGTGGGCAAGGTTGGCAACTATGGCTTCGACCATTGAAGCGGCTTGTACGTCGATTTCGTGAAGGTAGGAGTTAAGTCTACCATCGGTCAAGAGTGTGGTGTATGTACCTCTGCGATGCAGCTTGATGTAGTCGCGGTGAAGAAGTCCGTATTTGCCGATTGAATGTTCTTCCTGTTCAACCATTCTGAGCATCGGGTAGTATTGCTCGCCTTTAAGTTCGTATTTGATACCGTTTTGAGTGATGTACTTTTCCATAATCATATTCCTTTCAAGTGTTGATTTTACTTGAAAACATAAGGCTTTAGGCACGTTTGGAATATGTATGGATAATGTCGAAAACAATCAGTTTCGTTATGAATATCCGTACCAAAGAAGCCGAATGGGCATCGCAAGTTCCGTCGCCTGCGACCTCGCTCTCCGAGCGAGAAGTCTTGTTGCTACTATGCTGCCGCACACAGTACGGCAACCATTGACTTGTACATTCTACCA
>JAZQZG010000030.1:0-8293 GCA_045633925.1 Eubacteriales bacterium | reverse complement strand
GGAGTACGAACACCTGCAACAACGTCCTCACCCTGTGCGTTGGTAAGGAACTCACCCATGAGCTTCTTCTCACCGGTGGAGGGGTCACGGGTAAATGCAACACCAGTTCCGCAGTTGTCACCCATGTTACCGAATGCCATTGCCTGAACGTTTACAGCGGTACCCCAGCTGTAAGGAATATCGTTGTCACGGCGGTATACGTTAGCTCTGGGGTTGTCCCAAGAACGGAATACTGCCTTAACTGCGCCGATGAGCTGTTCCTTAGGATCAGAGGGGAAGTCCTGACCGATCTTTGCCTTGTACTCAGCCTTGAACTGATTTGCGAGATCCTTAAGATCGTCTGCAGTCAACTCAACGTCGAGAGTTACACCCTTTTCTTCCTTCATCTTGTCGATGAGCTCCTCGAAGTACTTCTTACCAACTTCCATAACGACGTCGGAGTACATCTGGATAAATCTTCTGTAGCAGTCGTAAGCCCAACGGGGATTGCCGGACTTCTTTGCCATAACCTCAACAACTTCCTCGTTAAGACCGAGGTTGAGGATGGTATCCATCATACCGGGCATGGATGCACGTGCACCGGAACGAACGGAAACGAGAAGGGGGTTTTCAAGGTCACCGAACTTTTTGCCGGTTACACCCTCCATCTTAACGATGTAGTCCATGATTTCAGCCATGCTATCGTCATTGATCTGACGGCCGTCTTCATAGTACTGTGTGCAGGCTTCGGTAGAAATAGTGAAGCCCTGAGGAACAGGGAGACCAATGTTGGTCATCTCTGCGAGGTTTGCGCCCTTACCACCAAGGATCTCACGCATATTTGCGTTACCCTCGGAGAAGAGATAGCAATACTTCTTTGCCATTGGAATATACCTCCGTGATATAAAAAATTTTGACATATTTATGCTTTGCAGGCATAGTGAAGTCTCATCGCCCACATAGCAAGATATATTATAACATAATTCTAAAAAAATGACTATAATCTTCGCAAAATATATTCCTCGAAAAGTGTAAATTTTTTGTGAACGTTTAAAAAAGAGCTAAATGGGGTTGATTTTTCACGCTTTGTATAATATAATAATTACTGTAATTCTAATAAGGAACGCGCGGATGTGCGCTTTATGCTTTCGTTAAGGAGTAAATTTTTCGTGGCAGACATTTTTGAATTGTTTAAAAAGATATCAAGCGGAAATGATAACAAACCGCAGGGAAATATTGAATATATCGTCGTAGGACTTGGAAATCCTGAAAAGGAATACGAGAGAACAAGACATAACGCAGGCTTTATGGCAATAGACTTTTTGGCAAATAAGCTTGGCGCAAGGGTTGACAGAGTAAAATTTCAGGCTCTTGTCGGAGAGGCTGTAATCTCTGATAAAAGAGTGCTTCTTATGAAGCCGCAGACCTCTATGAACCTTTCGGGTAATGCGGTTATCGAAGCGGCTCGCTTTTACAAGGTTGCTCCCGAGAACGTTATAGTTCTTTCCGATGATATTACACTTGACGTTGGCAGATTGAGAGTGCGCAGAAAGGGAACTCACGGAGGACATAACGGCTTGCGCAGTATTGAGGCAAGACTTTCTTCGCAGAATTATCAGAGAATAAAAATAGGCATAGGCTCAAAGCCTCACCCCAATTTTGATCTTGTAGATTGGGTGCTTGGCAATTTTTCGAGCGATGATACAGCAAAGCTCAATGAGAATTTCTCAAAGCTTTATGAGGGACTTGCTATGATGATCTCGGGGGATACCGAGAGCGCTATGCAGATATGCAATGCAAAATAATTGATTTAGGTTTATGAGTACTGTAACGGATTTTATACGATTGGATAAGGAGTATTCTGCGCTTTTGGGTGCGATACGTCAGAGTCGCAGATCAAATACTCCTTTACCCGTTCTCGTAACGGGACTTTGTGACGGTGCGCTTGACGCCACCTTTGTTTCCGCAATAAAGGATTTGAAGAGTGATGATTGCGGCACGGTGTTGATCCTTGCTCCCGATGAGAAAAGCGCTGTTCGATTGACCTCGTTCTTGAAGAAAAATGGAGTCGAGGCAGGATTTTACGTAGCAAGAGATCTGACCTTTTATAATATCACTGCCTCCCATGAGTATGAGCATGAGAGGCTTTGCGTGTTGTCGGGAATACTTGGCGGAAGATACGATGCTATCGTAACAACACCCGATGCGGCTTTGAGCTTTACGATTCCTCAAAAGAGGCTTCTTGAGCTCAGAAGAGAGATAGAATACGGAAAAACTCTTATTGATACCGATGAGCTCTGCACGTTTTTGTTAAGACTTGGATACGTTCGAGTTGAAATGGTTGAAGCGCCGGGGCAGTTTGCAACGAGAGGTGGAATTTTTGATATTTTTCCCGCGGTTGCAAAGTTCTTTGACTCGGATGGAAATGAATTTTTGCAGAGCGCTCCGTTCAGAATAGAGCTGTTTGGCGACGAGATAGACCGTCTTGAGCTTTTCGACGTTGAAACGCAAAGAATGTCAACCTCGCTTGATAAGGTGGAGCTCTATCCTTCAAGAGAGATATTGCTTGACGATTCTTCACGAGAGGCGCTCGTTGACGTAATCTCCGCTCAGCTTAAAAAGACAAAGGATGATAATGCAAGAAACGAGCTTAAGCAGGAGCTTGAGATAATAAAGACGGGAAGAGAGCTTAATTTTCTTGACAAATACATCTCGGTGGTATATCCCGAGCAGGTATGCTTGCTTGATTATTTCACGGAAAAAAGCATTGTGTTTTTAAAGGATACTGCCGCTATCAACGATAGAATAAAGTCCTCCGAGGCTTTGCTTGCACAAACGGTGCAGGATATACTTGAGGGGGGCACGGTATCTGCAAAATACGCTGTATATTCTAAGGATTTTTCTTATTTTAGAAATTATCTTGGCGGCGTAGTTGACGTTTATTTTAACGCGCTCAGTCAGACCTCTCTTGGTGAGAGACTTGCGGGAATATTTAATTTCCGCACAAAGCATATGATCTCTTATGGAGATAATTTTTCACTTTTGTGTGAGGATATCGAGCTGTATAAGCGTAGCTCGTACAGAATTTATATACTTGCGGAAAACGAAGCGGCGGCAAAGAATCTTTCCGAGCTCTTAAGAGAAAACGGAGAGATGACGGTCGTTGATACGAATAATGCTCTTCACGAGCTTCCTATGAACGTCATCGTTATAGGATGCGGTGACGGAGTGCGAGGCTACGAGCTTTCAACCCCAAAGGTTGCGGTATTGTCTACCGTGGGGGATGATAGAGACCGTGGATTCTCGGCATCGTCATTAAAGCGCAAAAGAAGACGCAAGAAGGGAACTGAGGCGATTCTTTCTTATAATGATCTTGAGATCGGAGATCTCGTAGTTCACGAGATACACGGACTTGGTCAGTATATGGGAATTGAAAATCTCAAGGTTGACGGAGTCAGCAGAGATTATATCAATATACGCTATGCGGGAAGCGATAAGCTGTTTTTGCCCGTAGAAAAGCTTGATATGGTCTCAAAATATATAGGCGCACATTCGGATGACGGACTTATAAAGCTTTCAAAGTTCGGCGGCGCTGAATGGAATAGGGCGAAATCCAAGGCTCGCGCGGCTGTAAAGGATATTGCAAAGGAGCTCATAAAGCTTTATGCCGAAAGAGAGCGCAGAGAGGGATTTGCTTTCCCTGCAGATGATGCTCTTCAAGCGGATTTTGAGGCATCGTTTGAGTATGAGGAGACCGAGGGGCAGCTTGCCGCTATCGAGGACGTAAAGCGAGATATGGAAAGCGCTCGACCGATGGATCGACTCGTTTGCGGAGACGTAGGATTTGGAAAGACCGAGGTTGCTATGCGAGCTGCGTATAAGGCTGTGCTTGGCGGAAAGCAGGTTGCAATTTTGGTGCCTACCACCATTCTTGCGCTTCAACATTATCAGACATTTGTCAGTCGAATGAGAGCATTTGGCGTGAGTGTTGATATGATATCAAGATTCCGCACGCCAAAGCAACAGGCGCATTCATTGAGAAAGCTTAAGCGTGGTGAGACTGACGTTATAATCGGAACTCATCGACTTATAGGAAAAAATATAGAGTTTAAGGATCTTGGACTTCTTATCGTTGACGAGGAGCAGAGATTTGGCGTTGCGCAGAAGGAAAAGCTGAAGCAGCTTGCGGGCAACGTGGACGTCTTGACGCTCACCGCAACGCCGATACCGAGAACTCTTAATATGGCGATGGGTGGAATTCGTGATATTTCGGTGCTTGATGAAGCGCCGGGAGATAGATTGCCCGTTCAGACCTACGTGCTTGATCACGATGAGCTTATTATAATTGAAGCTATACGGCGTGAGCTTCGCCGTGGCGGCCAGGTGTTTTATTTGTATAACTACGTTGAAGGAATAGAGCTTTGCGCAACTAAGATAGCAAATGCTATTCCCGAGGCGAGAATAACCGTTGCTCACGGTAAGATGGATAAGGATGAGCTTGAGGAGATCTGGAGCGATATGCTTGCGGGAGAGATTGATATTTTGGTATCGACAACGATAATCGAGACCGGAGTTGACGTTCCAAACGCAAATACTTTGATAGTTGAGAACGCTCACAGACTCGGACTTTCACAGCTTCATCAGATAAGAGGAAGAGTTGGAAGATCCTCAAGACGTGCGTATGCATATTTCACCTTTCCTAAGGATCGCGCAATAAACGAGATAGCTGTAAAGCGTCTTGAGGCGATCAGAGATTACGCTGAATTTGGCGCAGGATTTAAAATTGCTATACGCGATCTTGAGATAAGAGGAGCGGGTAATCTTTTGGGCGCAGAACAGCATGGACATCTTGATGCTGTTGGATATGAGCTTTATATAAAGCTTTTGAATGAAGCGGTGCTTGAGGAGAAGGGCGAGCCTATTCCCGAGGAAAAGGATTGTACGCTCTCGCTTCGAAGCGATGCCTTTATTTCGGACAGATACGTGCCGTATTCTGCTCAGCGAATGGGTCTTTATAAGCGAATTGCTATGCTCGAGACGCGCGAGGACAGAGAGGATATAATCGACGAGCTTATCGACCGCTACGGAGATATTCCTCGTCCAACGCTCGACCTTTTGACGATAGCGCTTGTGCGAGCTGCGGCAAGAAAATGCGATATCGTAAATATAGTTGAGGATGTATCCGACGTTAAGATATACCCCTCGGCATTTGATTACGATGTTTGGGCAGAGGTGCTTGAATCAAAGCAATTTAAGGGCAGAATACGCTTCATCGGTACGGAGAATCTGTGTGCCGTGATAAAGAAAAAGAGCGGGGAAAACGTACCCGAGATGTTGCTTGGACTTTTTGAGGATATACAGAAGATACGCGTTGCATCTGAGGATGCAAATTGAATTCATAAAAAAGGGGAACTCAAATGAAAAAATTTGGATTGTTTGTAAAGATACTGTGCGTGGTTCTGGCGCTCACGATGTTCTCAGCTACGCTGGTTAGCTGTGGAGGTGTAGGCGAGCCTTTGTTGACGCTTGGTGACTCGTCTATATCAGTAAACGTATATAAGCTTTATCTTTCTAGATTGAAGGCGACGATTTGTTTGTCCGGATACGGAGATTCGGCATTGAAGCCCGAATTCTGGGAGAATTTGTACAGCCCGGCAGAAAGAAAGACGTATAATGATTATTATTCGGAGCTCACTCTTAATGAGATGAAGACTGTGCTGGCTATTTTAGATACTTTTGATACGCTTGGCCTTGAACTTCCTCAGTCTAAGATAGATGCAATTGAGACAAAAATACAGGGGCTTATAGATGCGGATGCTAATGGCTCTTTGAATACGTTCAATTCGATTCTTTCTAAGTATGGTGCAAATTATGACGTTTTGCGTGAGGCGTATATTATTCAGGAGAAAATAAAGTATACCAAAGAGCATCTTTTCGGTGAAAACGGAAGCAAGGTTAATTCTACCTTGGTCGATGAATATTATAAGGAAAACTACGTAAGATTCAGACAGATATTACTTAAATCTTATGAGAACAGATACGAAACAGATGAATACGGTGATAAGATATATTACGTAACGGGTTCTTCAAAAATATCCTATGATACGACGAAGACTGCAAAGCAAAAAGAGGATGGAAGCTACGAGGCGGATAAGAATGGAGATAGAATCTATTATTATACCGACGAGGATGGCAATGAGCATATAGCATATAAAAAGGATGGCGCAGAGACCAGATACGTATATGATGATGACAATAATCCTATAATGGATGAGTTTACTCCTGAGCAAATGAAGATATTGAATTCCGACGCGGATGCGATTATAGCAGAGGTAAAGGAAGGAGATACGGTAGGCTTTGACGCGCTCGTTGACGTATATAATCAGGACGATACGAATAAAACGTATCCTAACGGTCACTACGTTCACAGAGAACTTGATTATGATGTTGCAGAAGTAATAGACAAGGCTATGGAGCTTGAAATTGGCGAAATCACAAAAGTTTCGTCGGATTACGGAATTCACATTATTATGAGATATGAGCTCCAGGACAAAGGATATATGATTGAAGGTAATGAGACTTTCTTTATCAGCAAGAATACAGGAACGTATTCCTTTATGTCTAATCTTGTAGACCAGCTTATGTATGATTACGTAAAGGATAGTATAGCAAAGATAGAGGTTGATACGGATCTTTTAGCTGATGCAAAGATAAAAAACGTAGAAGCGAATTTTTATTATTAAAAAGGCTTGACAAGTCGAGTCTTTGATGATATAATACTCGTGTAAAAACCGCATAGAGATCGGGGGTGCCTATTATGGCTGAGATGACGAGAGTCGAACCCTTTAACCTGATACGGATAATGCCGGCGTAGGGAGATTGATTCAAATTTGGTGGCTGCAGATGCCGAAGATGAGAAATTTGACCGCACGGAGATTTCGTGCGGTCTTTAATTTTTTATTTTCGGAGGTTTGATATGACTCAAACAAAAAAGCAAAAAACAAGGATGCTGGCAGAGGGAGCGGTAATGATCGCGCTGGCAACGATTCTGAGCTTTATTCAGGTCTTTAAATTCCCGTGGGGCGGAGCGATAACGATTTTATCGATGCTGCCGATAGTTCTTTTTTCACTCAGATACGGTGTAAAATACGGTCTTGGTGTAGCGTTTGTTTATTCACTTATACAGTTTGTTCAGGGAATGGCAGACGGAATCTTCGGTTGGGGACTCACGCCGGTGGCACTTATTGCGTGTATTTTTATCGACTACATATTTGCGTTCTCGATACTTGGAATAGCAGGCGTGTTCGGTAATAAAAAAGTAGGTTCGATAATCGGTGGAGTAGTAGTTGCGCTTATGGGCCGTTTCTTGTGCCATTTTATCAGCGGAGTTTTGATATTTAATTCCTTTGGTGAGCTTTGGAACGGATTTTCGGTTGAAAATTCGTGGTTGTACAGCTTGCTCTATAACGGCGCATATATGCTCCCGGAGATAATATTTACAACGGCAGGTGCTATAATATTGCTTAAGACTCCTGCTATGAGAAGGCTTATTTTCAAAAACGAAGAGAATAAATCTTGACAAAGAAAAGGCTGTATGCTATAATATTTTCGTACTTTGCTAAACGGTCGCGCGGTATGTTGCCGAAAGGTATTACCGTGAGGAAAGTCCGGGCTTCATAGGGCAGGATAACTGATAACGTCAGTCGGAGGCGACTCCCGAGAAAGTGCAACAGAAATAGACCGCCTGCATTTTGCAGGTAAGGATGGAAAGGCGAGGTAAGAGCTCACCCACTTCTATGGTAACATAGATTTGCTGTAAACCTTATTCGAAGCAACACCGTATGCGGATAGTTTGCCCGACGTATGTCCGCGGGTGGCACAAGGCTATGCCTTGGAGCTTTGCGGTGACGCAAAGCAAAGATAGATGACCGTTCTCGACAGAACCCGGCTTATAGGCAGAGTTTTAACTCGAATTGTATCGTCTTGATACAGTAAAAAACAGAGAGTATGCAAAAACGTATACTCTCTGTTTTTTTGGTGTTGGATTGATAACTCAGCTATATTTTATTCTTCTCTTTTCGATATGTAGAAGCACAACAGTGCTCCTAAGAGTACACATACGAAAGATACTATCGAATGTTCTATCATAGGAAAATAGGTGGAAAAGCAAGTCATAGGTGGGAGAGAGGGGGAGATTTTTGCATAAAGTAAAACAGCGCTTGCGTGTACTACGCTAACGTATATTCCGTAGTGCAGTATTAAAAAAGATAGCTTCAAAAGGCTTGGAAAACGTGAAATATTCATATTTTACCCC
>JAZQZG010000029.1:0-2120 GCA_045633925.1 Eubacteriales bacterium | reverse complement strand
AAAATGGCACTTGTAACAACCAAGGAAATGTTCAAGAAGGCTTATGCCGGCGGCTATGCTATCGGCGCTTTCAACATTAACAACATGGAGATCATTCAGGCTATCACCGAGGCTGCTGCTGAGGAAAAGTCCCCCGTCGTTCTCCAGGTTTCCGCAGGCGCACGTAAGTATGCTAAGCACGCATACCTTATGGGCCTTGCTCGCGCAGCAGTTGAGGACAGCGGCGTTGATTTCGCTCTTCACCTTGACCACGGCGCAGATTTTGAGATCTGTAAGTCCTGCATCGACGGCGGTTTCACCTCCGTTATGATCGACGGTTCTCATTTCGACTACGAAGACAATATCGCTCTTACCAAGAAGGTCGTTGAATACGCTCACGAGCGCGGATGCGTTGTTGAGGGTGAGCTCGGCGTTCTTGCAGGCGTTGAGGATGACGTTGTAGCTGAGCACTCCTCCTACACCCGTCCCGAAGAGGTTGAGGATTTCGTAACCCGCACCGGCGTTGACTCCCTCGCAATCTCTATCGGTACCTCTCACGGCGCATACAAGTTCACTCCCGCACAGTGCACCAGAAACGAGAAGGGCATCCTTGTTCCTCCTCCTCTCCGCTTTGACATTCTCGAAGAGATCGGCAAGCGCCTTCCCGAGTTCCCCATCGTTCTCCACGGCGCATCCTCCGTTCCCCAGGAATACGTTGCAGAGATCAATGCTCTCGGCGGTCAGCTCCCCGATGCAGTAGGCATTCCCGAGGAGCAGCTTCGCCGCGCAGCTCAGATGGCCGTTTGTAAGATCAACATCGACTCTGACATCCGTCTTGCTATGACCGCAGGCATCCGCCGTGTTCTTACCAACACTCCCGCAGCATTCGACCCCAGAGATTACCTCAAGGTCGCTCGCGAGGAAGTCAAGAAGATGGTCAAGCACAAGATCGTCAACGTTCTCGGCTCTTCCAATACTCTTTAATTTCGTTTGCGGAGCAACGTCTTTTTGGCGTTGCTCCGTTTTTTGTATTATTTACTTTGATAAGCATTTGATTTAGTGCATTACAGACTCCGCCACCCCTCATCCCCCGCTCACGCGGTCCTCCTTCTCCCAAGATCCGGGAGAAGGCTAAAAGTTAGTGCAAACCTCTTTTGATATTCAGCGAACTCCGTATCAGCTTAACTTATTGAAAGCAAATAGGAATTTTTTATTAAAATAATTGAGCGCTCGAGGCGAAGCTTGTACTAAATTTTTTCAATAAAATATTCCTATTTAACCAACTGAATTATAGCATTTAATATAATTCGCCGTACAAATAAGCGGATATTATCCTATTCCGTCGATTTTGACGGTTTTTCGCATAAAAAAAGATGCGTAAGCCGACGAGGCAGAATCGACTGTTCGCCGTTAGGCGAACTAAGCCTTCTCCCGGATCTTGGGAGAAGGTGTCAGCCCTTGGGGCTGACGGATGAGGGGTGGCGCCGTTTGCACACAACGAAGGAGAGAGCAGATGTATAAAAGCACAAAAAATTTCAAGCTCACTCATATTTCGCAAGTGCTCAGATCAAATATGACACCAGAAGAAAATCATCTTTGGTATGATTTTTTCAAAAAACTTCCCATAACTGTGCATAGGCAAAAAGTTATAGGAAAATACGTTGCCGATTTTTATATTTCCGAAGCCAAATTGGTTATAGAACTTGACGGCAAACAGCACCTGCGTCCACAGAATGCAGAAGCTGACAGAATTAGGGACGCATATTTCGAAAGCATCGGAATTATGGTGTTAAGATATAAAAATCGCCAAGTAAATGATTATTTTGAAAGCATTTGCAAGGATATTTTAAAGCATATCAAAATAAGAACCGAATTTTAGAACGACATAATAGGAGAAAAACCATGATCAAATACGGAATTCATACGGGCAAGCAGCACGCTGACCCGACTGCAATATTTGAGGCGATCAAGCGCGCGGGCTTTGACTCGGTTCTCATCAGCCTCAGCGGCACTTTTGACAACGAAAAACAGGCAGAGATCATCCGCCGCGTTGGTCTTGACATCGATAACTGCCACGCCCCCTGGGACAATATCAATCACTTTTGGCGCGACAATCTCAACGGTCAGGGCGCTTTTGAGAT
>JAZQZG010000028.1:0-66865 GCA_045633925.1 Eubacteriales bacterium | reverse complement strand
ATATTCAAAGAACGCCTTTGAAACGGAATAATAAGAATAGCAATCGCCCTCGCACATCTCCGCCTCATAAAGCTCCAAGGTGCGCGTTGCCTCTTCTATCCAATCGGTCTTCCAATTATCTCTGTTAATATTGGGAATATTCGAATTACCAATTCCGCCCGACCACTTTATAATGGTATTTGCAAAAGCATATATCTTTCTTATCTTGGTCTCGGTATCCAAAGACTCAGTGATGCCGTTTTCCTTAGCGATCTCAGCTATCATTTCATTGAGCTTCTCTATTGGATACTCTTCCTCTATAACTTTATAAACAATCGTGAAATAAGATACGTTTCCGGAAGTATCGGTTGCTTTGTAATATACCGGATATTCTCCCACTTTATTGTTATCCATTGTAGGACTAACTATCTTAAGATCTATCTGCTCAAAATCATCTTTATCATCGGTTATAGTGACGTAACTCTTATACACAGGAGCATCACCCAAATAACCTACTACAGTGGTAGAACCGTTTGCGGTTATCACAGGTGCCTCATCATGCAAAAAGAAGGTGGCAAAAAGAGTTATTATTAAAGCGACAAGCGATACCGACAACGCGATAAAGGTTATTTTTATTATTAAAATGAGTTTATTTTTGCGATTTGCTATCGCTTCGTTCATGTTGTTCACATCATTTTTATACGACATAAAAATCCTCCGAAAAGAATGCTTTTTTTACTAATTTTTCAAAAATATAAATACATAATAATTATACAACTTTATTATAATTTTGTCAACTAAAAAAGCCTCTTTTTTGAGGTTTTTTTAAGCTATTTTTCGACTTTTTTTACCGGTAAAATCAAAAAGGCGAGGAGATAAAAATCTCCTCGCCTTTTTTAATATTTTCAGACCTGTTTTCTCTCAAAAATCGGGTATGCAACACAGGAAAAATAGCCCTTTTCTAAAATTTTTTTCGATGCTGTTTCTGCGCTTTGCGCATCCTTAAACACACCGAAAACCGAAGGCCCGCTACCACTCATCATAGCTCGTTTTGCACCATGGGTTTCCATAATTTCTTTTATCTCACTCACAACGGGTCGCTCCCTTGATACAGTTGCCTCGAAAAGATTAAAAAGCTCATCACAAAAAGCATCATCTCCCGCAACTATTGCTTTGTAAAGCAGTTGCGTTCCCTTTTTCTCATAACCGATAAAATTATTATGATCCTTATCAAGCATTCCGTACGCCCATGGAGTTGAAACACCCTCGCCACCGCAAGCTATTACAAAGCAGGTGTTCTCAGGTATTGAAGGAAACTCTCTCAAATTATCGCCGCGCCCATCAGAATACATAGAACCGCAAACAATACAAAACGGGACGTCAGCGCCAAGAATCGCGCCCATTTTACAAAGCTCTTCCTTTGAAAAAGTATTATTGCAAAGCTCGTTTAATCCAACCAAAACAGCCGCTCCGTCAGCACTTCCGCCGGCAAGCCCCGCTGCCATCGGAATATTCTTTTTTATCTTTATCCTTGCACCTTTTTTTATATTAGCGCGATCAAAAAAGAGTCTCGCCGCCTTGTGAGCTATATTTTTCTCATCAAGCGGAACGCCCTCTTTGTCACACTCGATTATTATTCTTTCATCATCCAAAAGCTCTACCTCTACCGTATCAAAAAGTGATATACTTTGCATAACGGTCTCAACGTCATGGTATCCGTCCCCCCGTATTCCCACCACGTCAAGAAAGAGATTTATTTTGGCATACGCCGAAATTTCTGTTTTCATCATTTCACCTCTATGAAAAGGTAATATTTTTTACAAACAAATTATATCAAAAAAAGCCGTTTTTTTCAATAGAAAAGCAAAACTTAAAGCTCTTTTTACAAAAAATTAACTCAAACTCTATTGACGAACGCCGATTTTAGTTATAAAATAGTATTAATATATTAATTATCTTAAAAAGGAGCGCTCATTATGGCTGAAAACAAATACACCGGCGGTATATCTGTTGATACAGAACATATTTTTCCCATAATCAAAAAATGGCTTTATTCCGAAAAGGATATTTTTCTTCGAGAGATAGTATCAAACGCATCCGATGCTATAACCAAACTCAAGCGCCTTGAGTCCTTAGGTCTTCGTGAATCGGAAAACGAAAAATACGCAATAACCGTATCTCTCGATACCGAAGAAAAGACTCTCACTGTAAGCGACAACGGAATAGGAATGACTGCCGAAGAGATACAAAAATACATCTGCAACATCGCTCTTTCGGGCGCTGTGGATTTTATTCAAAAATACGAAAACGAAGCAGACGCATCAAACGGAATCATCGGTCATTTCGGTCTCGGATTTTACTCTGCCTTTATGGTAAGCAATCAAGTTGAGGTAGAAACAAAATCCTACACAGGTGCCCCTGCCGTTCATTGGATATGCAACGAAAACGGAGATTACGAGGTTAGCGACGGCACAAGATCCGAGCACGGAACCTCTATAATCATGCATATCAGCGATGATGAATCAGAATATTTAAGTAAATCAAAAATTCTTGAAATTCTGAACAAATATTGCGCATTTATGCCCGTTGAGATCTTCTTTGCCGAGATTGACGAGGACTCGGACGAGCCGAAGATACCCGAACCGATAAACGATACTACCCCTCTTTGGCAAAAACAGCCCTCAGAATGTACAAGAGAAGAATATATTGAGTTCTATCACAAGGTATTTAACGATTTTAGAGAGCCCTTATTCTACGTTCACATCAACGCAGACTATCCTCTCAACTTCAAGGGAATACTCTATTTCCCCAGAATCTCAAACGATTACGAATCTCTCGAGGGCGAGGTTAAGCTCTACTACAATCAGGTGTTCGTTGCCGACAACATAAAAGAAGTTATTCCGGAATATCTCACCATGTTAAAAGGCGTTCTCGATTGCCCAGAGCTTCCCCTCAACGTTTCAAGAAGCTATCTTCAGACCAACACCTACGTTTCAAAGCTTTCTGCTCATATAACAAAAAAAGTTGCAGATAAGCTCAACTCTCTTGCAATGAATGATCGCGAAGAATATGAGAGCATTTGGAAAGAAATAGCTCCCTACGTGGAATACGCATCTATGAAAGAGCAAAAATTCTATGACAGAATCAAAAATGCAATATTGCTTGAGCTTGCCAACGGAACAAGCATGACTCTTGAGGAATATCTCAACGATGCCAAGGAATCTCACGAAAACAAGATATATTATACAAACGACAAAGCGCTTCAAGCTCCTTACGTCGCAATGGCAGAATCTAAGGGTATAAAGGTCGCTCTCTTTGAGCGTCCCATCGACGTTCAGTTTGCCTCCTTTGCAGAGGGATACTCGGAAGGAATCAAATTCCTTCGCATTGACTCGAATATGACCGATATAATCGGAGATCTCAAAGAAGAAAACGAAAAAGTAAAGAATCTTTTTGCAGATCTTATAACAGAGCGAGACAGTGTTGAGTTTGCATCTCTTCCCGACGAGAGCGTCCCCGCGCTTTTGAGCGTTGATGAAGAGGTTCGCAGAATGGAAGAAATGATGAGAATGTACGGAATGACCGCTCCTACGGTACCTCCGCAGAAGCTTATCATCAACACCGCTTGTCCTCTTGTATCAAAGCTTGACGCACTGTGCGATACAAATCCCGAGCTCGCCTCGGATTTTGCCGAATACATCTACAAGTTAGCACTTCTCTCCCAAAAGAAATTTACCGCAGAGGAAATGCAGGAGTTTATGAATGTCAGTTATAAGCTTCTTATGAATCTTTAATATGACGAGTCAAGAAAAAGCCAAAATACACTTAAAAAATCTTGAATTGCTAACAACAAGGCAAACGATTTTAAGAGCTCAAAAGAATCTTGCAATCAAAGATGCGATCGACACGCTTTGCAACGATGCAAGCTCTCCAAAAGAATTGCAAGAGCTTCTCTCCACCTTGGATTTTGAACTATCCACAAAGGATAAAATTTCTTTTTGCCTCGCTATATGCAACTCACATCTGCGCAAGGATATTCCCTCACTTCTCTCTATCGGATCAAATGAACCTACGCCGGCAGGCGCTCACTCAAAAATTTCTTTTATAAAAAACAAATACAACGATTTGGCTTTTGAGCGCTTCTCACACTTCATTGCCAATGCCAAAGCAGACTACGCAACAAGCTTTAAAGAAAGCTGTGAGAACGTGACAAACGGATTTTGCGAATTTTGCATACTCCCGATAACAAGCTCAGAGGACGGCCGACTAATGAGCTTTTACTCCTTGCTTGACAGGTATGAGTTAAAGATATGCGCTGTGACAGATATCGAAGATGATGATTCCTCAAAAACGATACGCTATGCTTGTGTGGGAAAGACATGTCACGAATCTACAAAGAAAAATTCCAAAGATGAAGTCATCTTTGAATTTTTCACTGTTGATTCAACGAGTGATTTTCTAAGTCTTTTAATTCTTGCCGCAAAAGAAGCTAATGCCGAGATAGTCAATATCGACTCCTTCCCCGTTGAATATTCACAGCATCTTCAAAAGTTTTTCTTCAGCTTTAGAATACCGTATCAAAATGCACTCTTCTTTCGATTGCTTGTTGCAATGAATCAATCAAATTACACGCCGATAGGCTTATACAAAGAAATACTATAACGAAAGGAATTAAAAATCAATGGAAAAATTTTCATACACACCAAAAGGAGTTTGTTCCAGAAGAATAGACATCGAATTTGACGGAGACATAATAGCTTCGGTAAAATACAGCGGAGGATGCGCAGGAAACACTCAGGGCGTTGCCGCTTTAGTTGCGGGAATGAGCATAGATGAGGCAATCGAACGCCTCTCGGGCATCAAATGCGGATTCAAGAGTACCTCCTGCCCCGACCAGCTCGCAACGGCACTCAAGGAATACAAAATGCAAAAATAATGAAAAAATGCAAAAATATAGGCAGAACAACCACAAACTCTGCCTATATTTTTTACTTTTCTATTGACAAATCATAAATTTATGGTATAATTATAGTATAATATATATTTTAATTAGGAGAAAAAACGCCGTGAACGACGGAGACACAATAAAACGAACCGAATATCTATAAATTTTTAGTGCATACCCTTGCGCCTTTTTGTGTTGCGCCTAGGATATGCTCTTTTGTGTTTTTGGAAAAATCTTTTTGTTTTATTTTTGAGTTTTTCTTCATACTATTTTTAAGGAGTAAAAAATATCATGTCAATACCTGATGGGAGTACCTTAACGTTTATTTTAATGTTCATCCTCATTTGCTTTTCCGCCTTCTTTTCTGCGAGTGAAACGGCTTATACATCTTTCAACCGCACGAAAATGAAAAATCTTGCAGCGGAGGGCAACAAGCGTGCAGCATCTGCGCTGAAGCTTGCCGACTCCTATGACAAAGTGCTTTCCACGATCTTAATTGGAAACAACATTGTAAATATCGCTCTTTCATCAATCTCAACTATTTGGTTTGTTGAGGCATTAAAAACCTCTCAAGCAGCAGATTGGGCAACCGCTATCTCTACCGCAGTTATCACCGTTTTGGTTCTTATTTTCGGTGAGATCTCGCCCAAGAGCCTTGCTAAGGATCACGCTGAAGGATTCTCTATGGCAATAGTTCCGATCCTTCGTTTCTTGATCGTTATTCTTACACCTCTTAATGCAATCTTTATGCTTTGGAAAAAGCTTTTAACAAAGATATTCAAAACAAAAACCATCGACACTGTTACCGAGGGTGAGGTTCTCACACTTATCGATGAGGCTCACGAAGACGGAAGTATTGATGAATACAACAAAGAACTTATCGAAAACATCTTTGATTTCGATGATCTTTGCGCCGGTGAAATTGCTACGCACAGAACCGACCTTACATTCCTCGATTATTCCGACACAATGGAAGAATGGGATAACATTATTAACAACAGCCGATTCTCCCGCTATCCTATCTGCAAGGACAGTATCGATAATATAATCGGTATTCTTGATGCAAGATTATATCTCCGTCTTGACGACAAGAGCCGTGAAAACGTAATGGAAACTATTGTTTCCGCGCCATATTTCGTACCCGAAGCGGTAAAGGCAGACGTTCTCTTCAAGAATATGCGTGAGCATAAGGAATCACTTGCCGTAGTTCTTGACGAATACGGCGGACTCTTTGGTGTTGTCACTTTAACAGACCTTGTTGAATGCATACTTGGAGACATTAACAGCGAGACCGAGGACGGAGAGGAAGAACTCCCCCCCGTTGAGCTTTTATCCGAAAACTCCTGGAGAATTCTCGGAAGCGCATCGATAGATGAAGTTGAGGACGCTCTTGGAATAAAGCTTGGTGACACCGATTCCGATACCTTCAGCGGATACGCTTTAGCTATTTACGGCTCTGTCCCTGATGACGGATCCGACTTTGATCTCACAACAGAAACACTTAATATTCATATTGAGGAAATAAAGGATCACAGAATAGATCGAGCTATAGTGAGCTTGAAAACAGAAGATCCCGAATCCGAGGAAGAAAACAACAAAACTGAGGATTCCGACAAAAACTAAACTTTTATTTGGGGCAAATGTACTATGAAAAAAATACCAAAAGATTCTAATTGGCATTATTTAAAATGGTTGGGAATATTCGCAACCTCTATATTGCTTATCGGTATAATTATTAACTTAGACAAATCCCTTTCCACGTTTTCATTTATCTTTACAGCGATCTCCCCCATTTTATTAGGTATACTTATCGCAATGATATTAAATATACCCGTTAACTTTTTTGAAAAAAAAGTATTTAAAAAGTTAACGCAAAAAAACGGTCCTATATGGTCTAAAATAAAACGCATTGTATCTATTACCCTGAGTCTTACCCTATTTTTGCTTTTAATATCCGTGGGACTTTTTATCATCGCTCCTGAGTTTATAAAAACATGCGACCGATTTATCTCAAGCGCCCCCGAATATATGGACTCTTTTACTAACACATTGCGCGACATAGTTGTTAAATTCAATTTACCGATAAATCCTGATAATATAAACTTTTCCTGGGATACCATTGCAGGTTGGCTAGCTTCATTCTTTGGCAACACATCAAACGATATATTCCACAACGTTGTCAATACAGCTATAGACGTTTTTACTTCTATATGGAATATTTGTATAGGCTTTATTTTGGCAATATATATCGTTGCCTCCAAAGAAATGCTTAAGAGAACACTTAAAGCATTTATAATTTCAATTAGCAAAAAAGGCAACTATGCTACTGTGTTTAAAATACTTCGCCTCGCAAAGAATTCCTTTGAAGATTTCATTACCGGTCAATGTCTCGACATAATATTTTTGGGAACCATTACTTTCATAGGTATGACACTTTTACAATTCCCTCATGCGGCAATGATATCCTGTATAATCGCTGTAACAGCATTCATACCGATCTTCGGTGCTATTGTGGGCTCCATAATCGGAGCGCTCATAATAATGCTCATAAGTCCTCTGCAAGCTCTTTGGTTCTTAGTATTTATTATTTTCCTGCAGCAAATCGAAGCAAACTTTATATATCCCAAAATTATTGGACACAAGATAGGGCTCCCGGCATTTTGGGTAATTGCATCTGTCGTTGTTTGCGGTGGACTTTTTGGAATTCTGGGAATTATATTAGGAATTCCTTTATGCAGTGTTTTGTATACTCTTATCAACCAATGGATGCTCAAAAAATTGCGTGAAAAGAAACTTTGCAGAGAAAAAGCCGAAGTAATTCCGGATGAAATCGTTCCTCTTTCGGAAGAAGAATTTTTATCAGAGCCACCAAAAGAAGAAACAGCTCCACAAGAAAAAAAGAATCACAATCAAAAAAAGAACAAAAAATAATAGCAAAGGCTACCTAATTTTTACACAAGGTAGCCTTTTATTTTAAAAATTTACATATTATACTTGAAAAAAAACGTATTTATGATATAATAATTGAGTAAACTATAAGAAAGGTCAACTTCAAATGTTAGATATAAAAAAGCTAATCAAAAAAGCACTTGTCTCAACATGTGTGATATTTACCGTAATAACGGCGGTTTATATGCTTATTCTTCAATTAACAAACGCAACTCAAGAGGTATCAGCAGCTGTTGAAGCAAGCAGAATATTATTGTTTTTTGTATTTTCCCTTTTACTTTCTATCGCAAACGCAATATTGTCCATTGAAAAAATAGAAGTGATTGCAAGATATATGTTCCACTATATCATATGCTCCCTTGGATTTTTACTTTGCTTCTGTCTGCCGAATGGCATGGGCGCTTCAAAGCTTTTAGTAGGAATAATCTTTTTCTCTATCGGCTATGCAATCGTTATGCCCATTATCGCATTCTTCAAGCGCAGATTTGCAAAAAATAAAACCATTCAAGAGAAAAAAGCAACTCAAGCGCAAAATAATAACAAATCAGGTTCTAAAAAGCAAACTAACAAGAAAAATAAATAACATATAAAATCTATGCCTCCGTACATAACGCTTTATCCCAAAGCATTATGCGCGGAGGTTTTTTATGTCAAAATTATTTATACTGCTACTTGCAATTACTCTTTTGCTTGTATCTTGTGCTTCAAGCACACAGTTTGGTGACGCTCCTACGTCGATTATAAATACATCAACCGATTCAAACGATGAATTTATCGATAAAATTATTTTTTTAGGTGAATCCACAACGTATCATCTCAAAAGTCGCGGAGTCTTAAAAGATGGCAAAAACACTTTACAAGTTTGGGCACCGAAAAGCGGAACTCTTATGCTCGATACAGGTATTTGCAAATGTCGAATTGTTTTTCCCGAAACCGGAGAGGAGCTTGAACTATCCGAAGCATTAAAAAAGAAACAACCGGAATATATGATGCTCACGTTTGGACTTAACGGGGCAACGACTTTCATCAACCGAGGCAAAGAATATCTTAAGCTATGCTATCAAAAACTTACAGATACAATTATCGCAGCTTCACCCGATACAGAAATATATATAAACTCCTGCTTCCCTATTGCAAAAAACATGGATATGTCTAGCTATAAAATAGATGCAAAAACATTAAATTCATATATAGATACGATAAACTCCTGGGCATATGAGTTTGCCATCAAAAACGGGTTCATATATATAGACACCTCTTCCCTCTTAAAAGACGAAAACGGATATCTCTGCAAAGAATATCAAATGGAAGACGGATTTCATCTTAACACATCGGCTTATCAAGTAATATTAAACAAAATTAAAAATATAAATTCAAAAGGAGATTTACATGAGTCTTAAAAAAATTATTTTTATTATCATTTGCCTGTGTGTTTTCATTAGAATATTCACATCCTGCTCGCAAGAAGAATATTCCGATTCCTTATCCTGCTCTGAGCTATCAAATGCGCTATCACGCGAAATTTCCGTCCCTGAGGGAGAATTTTCACAATATACAACCGAGGAACTTAAATTCTTTTTCCCAAATCAATCTATTTACACAGAGGCTTATATAATATACTCCGCAGATTCAACTGATATCGCAGAACTTGGTATACTTCGTGCCTCAGACGAAGAAAGCGCCAAAACGCTGTACGAGGAAGTAAAATCTTATATAAAAAATCTTCAAGAACAAAAGCAAGAATTTTTAAGAAACTATGCGCCAAACGAACTTCAAAAGCTAAACTCAGCGCAAGCACGTCGATACGGCTCCTACGTTATTTTTACTGTTTCCGACTCATCAGAGCAAAACAACGTATTTGAAAAAGCCGACAAGCTTCTTTCAAAATAGCAATTTTGAAAAACAAAAAAGGACACCCGAGGTGTCCTTTTTTGTTTTGAGCAAGGGTTAGATCTTTTCCTTAACCTTAGATGCCTTACCAACTCTATCACGGAGATAGTAAAGCTTTGCTCTTCTAACCTTACCCGAACGAATGATATCAACCTTAACAACATTAGGAGAATGTACAGGGAAAGTTTTCTCAATTCCACAGCCGTAAGAAACACGTCTTACGGTGAATGTCTCGGAAATTCCGCCACCGTGCTTTGCGATGATGGTGCCCTCGAACATCTGGATTCTCTCACGGTTACCCTCTTTGATTCTGTTGTGGATACGAACGGTATCACCAACGTTAAGAACGGGAACCTCTGTCTTAAGCTGCTCGTTTGTAAAAGCCTGAAGCAAATTATTCATCTTTCAGTCCTCCTTAAAAATCCGAGTGTTCATGCAGAGCTTCGCAGCGGACCACTCTTTATCGTGCTTTGCACACATTACGAGATATTATAACATAAATCCAAAAAAAATGCAATAGTTTTTTTGAAAAAATTAAATATTTTTTATGATTTTTTTGACTTTTTCTTAATCAAAGACATAATTGCTGAAAAAACGTCCTTTCCATTGAAAACCGTCATAAATAATACGATACCTATCTGATATATCCACCAATACGGCATCTCGATCAGCATCAATATAACCTGCACTGTTATCACCAAAATATTCACGATCGTTTTGAAAAATGCGCGCTCGAATTTTATGAATTTTTGAGTATCATGCAATCTTATAAAGAATACTATCGCATAGCATATAACCGTTGCTATAGCCGCGCCAAGCGCACCTATTAACGGAATAAGCGCAAAATTAAGCGCAATATTTGCAACAGCTCCCACCGTGGCTGTAATCAGCGATCTTCCACTCTTTTTGTGAACGAAATAAACGCTTCCCAAGAACTCGGCAAATGCCGAAAAGATCATTGCCACAACAAGAATAGGAACGTATTCCCAGGAGGAATAATAGCTCTCATCCAGCAAAATGACAGTTAACACCTTTGCAAGCGCAATAAGGCACGCACTTCCCATAAAGACAAGCCCGAGATAGTTCTTATAAACCATTCCGAAAAACGATGCTCGCTCCCTCGGGTCCTTTTCGCTCACAGAGGACATCTGCCACGCCTTTATGAATATTCCTCCCGCAACGGTTATAAGCGTTGGGAGCTTATATGCCGCCGCATAGAGTCCGTTCACCGATACGGCGTCGTCACCCATCACCGCTAATATAACAAATCTATCCGAAGCAGAGGTTATCGCCCACATAAGTGTCAGCGGAATATACGGTATACTGAATCTCAAAAGATCCTTCATAAGAGGCTTATTTACACCCTTAAGTGTAACTTCCTTATGAAGCTTAAAGAAGATAAAAATCCCTACCGCAACGATAAAGTCAGCCAATACCACCGAGAGAACGTATCCCATAACACCCATATCAAAAGCTAACAAGAAAAGGATGTTAAAGCATACCACAAGAACCGTGTTTATTATTCCTTGAATTGCATACGCTTTGGTTTTATCACAGCCTCGAATATAATTTGCAACAATCATATGCAAATTTGCAGAACAAATATATGCAAATACAAGCCAGATATATCCGTCGTATACGTCAAAGCCTCTCAACGTCTGGATTATAAGGGCAAGCGGCAGCATGCCTATAACGAACACTAAAATCGCCGACGTGAATATCTGCTTTCGCCTCGTTTGATCGGCATCAAGCGTAAAACGGAAAAGTCCGTCACTTATGCCTAAAACAGCAAGCGGAATAATAAGATTTGACGTTTGCACCAAAATATCCGCAACGCCAAACTCCGCGCTGGAAAGATACGCGGTATAAAACGGCATCAGCAGGAAAACAAGTACCTTTGATATAAAGGTACCTGCTCCAAAGATTGCCATATTGGAAAGAAGCTTTCCTATTCTTCCCATATTAGTCGCAATTCTCCCAGTTATGATATACGTTCATTACGTCATCATCATCCTCAAGATGCTCAATGAGGAGTCCCATAAATTTAATATCATCCTCGTTATCAAGGGTTACGTAGTTAGAGGGAATCTTATCCTGCTCCGCAGAAAGAATTGCATATCCTGCAGCCTCAAGCGCCTCTTTTACAGGGAAAAGATCGTCAGGCTCGGTATAGATCTCGAAAACGTCTCCCTCGGCAGCAAAATCCTCTGCTCCCGACTCAAGCGCGGTCTCCATAAGCTTATCCTCGTCTATATCGCCATCCTCATTAGAAATAACGATAAGTCCCTTATCTGCAAAGAGATAGGATACGCATCCAGACTGTCCCATATTTCCATGATACTTTGAGAAATAGGAACGAACGTTTCCTGCAGTACGGTTACGGTTATCGGTCGTTGTTTCAACGATTACGGCAATTCCCGCAGGACCGTAGCCTTCGTAAACGATTTCTTCATAGTTCTCACCGGTAGAACCGAGAGCCTTTTTAATAGTTCTCTCTATGTTATCGTTAGGAACGTTATTAGACTTTGCCTTCAAAATAAGGTCGCGAAGCTTAGAGTTGTTGTTAGGATCTCCACCGCCTGCCTTAACAGCGATAGTTATCTCCTTACCTATCTTTGTAAAGATTTTTGCTTTCTGCGCATCTGTTTTTTCTTTTTTGTGCTTAATATTGGCCCATTTGCTATGTCCGGACATTGTTGTATTCCCCTTTTAATATAATAATTTAAATTTTTTCTGTTTTAGCAAGACAAATAAGACTGAATGCATTTCCAAGTACAGTATTAGTTGCCTTTGTAAGAGCAAGACGTGTATTCTTTACATCCTGATTCTCTGCGTTCAATATTGAACAGTTATGATAGAAGCGATTATATGCACCCGCAACGTCAAGAATATATCTTGTTATTACAGAAGGCTCATAAACCGAGATAGCCTCACGAACTACCTCCTCAAAGCGAGCAAGTGTCTTAAGAAGCGATACCTCCTCGTCAGCACTTATCACAAGCGGTGCATTCGCATCGTAATCAGGAGATTTTGAGAGTACCGAGCAGGTTCTTGCATAAGTGTACTGAACGTAGGGTCCTGTATTACCCTCGAAGCTGAGCGCATCCTCTATCATAAAGTTTATATCTCTTATTCTGTTATTGGAAAGATAATAGAATACTATTGCTCCAACGCCTACTGCCTCTGCAATCTTATCTCCGTTTTCGATATCGGGATTCTTCTCATGCATAATGCTTGAAACCTTTGCAATCGACTCTGCAAAAAGATCTCTCAAAAGAATTACGTTACCGGTTCTAGTTGCAAGCTTTGCACCGTTTATACTTACCGTACCGTACGGAACGTGAACGAGCTTATCAAACCACTCGTATCCCATAAGCTCAACTACCTTGAACCACTGAGCAAAATGCAAGGACTGACCTGCGCTTGTAACGTAGATCATCTTATCAAAATCATACTCATTCTTACGATATACCGCAGCGGCTATATCACGGGTAGGATAAAGCGTAGAGCCATCACGCTTAAGGATCAAGCAGGGTGTCATTCCGTATTCCTCAAGATCAACGATGGATGCACCGTCATCAATCTTAAGAAGTCCCATATCACGAAGCTTTTGTACCTGCGCGGGCATCTTATCTGTGTAGAAGCTCTCACCCTTATAGCTATCAAACTCTATTCCAAGCTGAGCATAGGTCTTTTGATATTCCGCAAGGCTTATATCAACGAACCAACGCCAGAGCGCAATATTTTCCTCATTGCCCTCCTCAAGCTTTTTAAATTCCGCTCTCGACTCATCCGCAAGCGCAGGATCTGCAGGGATTCCCTGCTCCTCGTTTCCGGAAATAGCGTTATTGATCTTAACGTAAAGCGCTACAAGCGCATCAACGCCACCATTTTCTATCTCCTCACGGTTGCCCCACTTTTTATAAGCCACGATAAGCTTACCAAACTGAGTTCCCCAGTCTCCGAGATAATTAATTCCGACACATTTATATCCGGCGAACTCATGAAGCTTTTTGAGCGAATGTCCTATAACAGTAGTTCCAAGATGTCCTATATGGAAAGGCTTTGCAACGTTAGGCGAGGAATAATCGAGAACAACGGTCTTTCCCTTCCCTATATCGGGAGCACCGTATGCCTCACCCTTTTCCTTAACCTCTGATACAACCTTCTTTGCAAGATACTCACCGTCAAGATAAATATTAAAATATCCGTTAAGCGCCTCTGCTCTCTTTACTGCCGATGCAGAAAAAGATGTAGCTATAGCCTCTGCAATTTTTACAGGGGGCATACGAAGAACCTTGCTGAGCTTAAAGCACGGAAGCGCTATATCACCCATTTTTTCATCCGGGGGATATTCAAGTAAGCCCAATATATCATTTGCTTCGAGATTAATCTCTGCGTTAATCGTCTTAAGTGCCTGCGCAATATTCTGCGCTATCTCTCCTTTGATCTGTAACATTTCAGTCTCCTTTATTTATACTCTGCGCCCTCAAGGATCATTTCCTTTGCGGCTGCTATTTGTGCATTTGTTATTTCTATTCCACCAAGAATTCTTGCAATTTCATCTATACGCTCGTTCTCATCAAGCACTCTTGCCGAGCTCTCGGTTCTTCCGTCGCACTCTTCCTTCGAAACAAAAAGATGATTATGCGCAAGAGACGCTATCTGCGCCGAATGAGTTACGCATATTACCTGCGAGCCTCTTCCAATCTCCTTGAGCTTCATTCCAACCTTCCTTGAGGTCTTGCCCGAGATTCCTGTGTCTATCTCATCAAATATAACAGTATCAATACCGTCACATTCGTTTATTACGTTCTTTAATGAAAGCATTATTCTTGCAAGCTCTCCGCCCGAGGCGATCTTTGCCATAGGCATAAGCGGCTCTCCGGAATTTGCCGATATCAAGAATTCCACCTCATCACATCCGCTTCTCAAGAAATCCTTTGAGCTGACAAGAGATACCTCAAAAACGACCTTTGGCATATCAAGAAACGCAAGTGTCTCACACACCTTTTTGCTCAACGAAAACGCTGCTCGTCTTCGCGATTCTGTAAGAGAGCGTGCCGCTGTTCTTGCCTCCGCCTCTGCCGCTTTAAGTTCATTTTCTATATCAACTCGGAAATCATCAGCGTTTTCAAGAAAATCAAGCTTTGCTTTCGCCTCGTCTCTGAATGCTAATATTTCCTCCGTAGAATTTCCGTATTTTCTCTTAAGCTTTGTTATTGCATCAAGTCTTGCTTCGGTTTTATCAAGAAGCACTACCGGATCATCGCCGCCCATATCAACAAGTGATGCAAGCGTTTCCGCAATATCCTCAAGCTCGTATTTTATATTACTTAGCCTATCGGACAACGAATCTGCCTCCTCAACGGCATCCGAAACCGAAGATAATGCTCCTGCCGCTCTATCAACAAGATAGATAGCTCCCATTCCCTTTCCGCCTTCAAGAGCTCTTTGAGCAAGTCCACACGCCTTTGTAATGCGCTCGATGCTTCTAAGTCTCGATGCAAGCGCCTCAAGCTCCTGCTCCTCTCCAATCTTGAGCTTTACTGCGTCGATATCATTTATCTGGAACTTCAACATCTCGCTCATTCGCGCTTGCTCACGCAAATCATCGGAAAGATCACGAAGCTTTTTGCGCAGATTCTCAACTTTTTCATACTTTGATAAATAATCCGAAAGAAGCTGTGAATTATTTGCATAAATATCAAGAATATTTAAGTGATTCTTTGGCTCTGACAATAACGCATTATCATTCTGTCCGTGAATTCCAAACAAAAGCGCCGATATTTTTTTCAACATAGCAAGTGTTATCGGTGTTCCGTTAACTCTTGCCGTAGACGAGCTTTGAGAAATACTTCTTGACAAAAATATCGAACAGTCCTCACATTCAAAGCCTAAATCTCTTATTTTGTTTTCGGTCTCTGCGCCTATATTAGAGAAAATGGCGCTGACCTCTGCTCGGGTCTCTCCGCTTCTTATCATTTCTTTATCGGCGCGTGCGCCCGAAAGAAGATTCAAGCTATCGATTATTATAGATTTTCCCGCACCCGTCTCACCGGTTAGCACCGTCATACCGCTTGAAAAATCAATATCCGCTTTCTTTACAACGGCTATATTTTCAATATGCAACGTCTGAAGCATAGACCCTCCTTTCTTTTCTGATCAATTATTTGAAGATCAGAAATTCTTCATAAGCTCGGTTACCTTCTCACCAAATTCGATCGAGCTCGCCTCATCGGCTGTCACTACGATTACGGTATCATCTCCCGCAACGCATCCCAAAACACTTGGCATGCTCAAGGAATCAACCGCAAAAGCAACTGCTGCGGCAAGTCCGGGATAGGTCTTTATAACCACATTGTTCAAGGAATATTTCACCTCGATAATCGAATCTGCCATTGCGTTGTTTATTTTTACGTTGCCGACTCCGTGTCTGGTCTGCCCCTGAGAATATCTATATGTTCCTCGAGCCGTCTGAATTTTTGTGAGTTTAAGCTCCTTAAGGTCTCTTGAAACCGTCGCCTGCGTAACCTTAAATCCTTCGGCAACCAAACGGTTTATCATTTCATCCTGCGTTTCTATTTCATACTTTGCAATAAGATCAAGTATTCTTTGTTGTCTTTGTAATTTCATTCGCACGCATCCTTTTATATAAATTTTTTCATACGTATTTTAGAATAAAAATCTTCGTCCTTAATTCTCAAAAGCTTAGTATTTATTGCCGCTTTCGTTACAACCACCGTATCTCCGAAGAAGAGGTCAAAGGTTGCCTTGCCATCTACAGTGAGATGTAAAAGTTTCTCTCTGACGCATATATTCTTCACCTCAAGCTTTGCACTATCAGGGAAAATAAGCGGTCTTGCAACCAATGAGTGTGGACATATGGGCGTTACACAAAAGCAAGAGAGCGCCGGATCCACTATAGGCCCTCCCGCAGATAAAGAATACGCCGTAGATCCCGTAGGAGTCGCTATAACTATTCCATCTGCACGGTACTCGCTAACCAGGCGTCCATTATCGGAAAGCTCAAGATCAATTATTCTCGCAGTTGCTCCCTTGGCAATTACAGCCTCGTTAAGCGCATAAGCTGAGAAACGGCTCTGTCCCTTATTTGAACGTATTTCAACTCTGAGCATTGCACGCTCGTCAAGATAAAACTCACCCGAAAAGATCTTATCAAGCAAAGAAAGCTCGGTCATCTCAAGTTCAGTCATATATCCGACTCTTCCCATATTGATACCGAGTATCGGTATTCCGCAAGGCGTTGCTCTGCGAGCCGCCTCAAGCATAACTCCATCTCCGCCAATAACCACAACAAGATCGCTCTTAGAATATATTTCATCAAAGGAAGCATAAGTAAAATACGGCTTATGATTATGACTTCTGAATATTCTCTCCTTATAATTTTCGGGAACATACAAAAGAGCCGCTTTTTCAGAGAGCTTTTCTGCAACGGAAACTGCCGCAGAAAGCTTGTCCGATATATTATAATTGGTAATTATTGCTATCTTTTCTATCTTCACGTCCGTCTCCTTAACGCGCAGTAATACGCTTAATAAATTTATCATCCACAAGCGGTTTTATGCAGGTCTTCTTCACGAAATACGCCAGATATTCTCTGTTTCCGTCGCCACCCTCAATCGGTGACTGAATAAGTCCCAAGCAATCAAATCCGTTTTCGACAGCACAGCTTATAACTCTCTTTGCCGCAAGAAATCTATATGCAGAATTGGTAACAACTCCATTCTTTCCAAGCGCTGATCTACCTGCCTCAAACTGAGGCTTGATAAGACTCACAAACACCCCTCCGTCACGCAACACCGATGCTATTTGAGGAATTATATAGGTTTGTGAAATAAAAGAAACGTCTGCCACCGCCACGTCGCATTCACCCTGCGTAGTTTCCAAGTTTAAATCTCTTGCATTAAAGCGCTCTATAGATACTACTCTTTTATCCTCTCTCAAGCTCTCGTGAAGTTGATCTGATCCCGAGTCTATGGCATAAACACAGGATACTCCGTGCTGAAGCAAGCAGTCGGTAAAACCTCCGGTTGAAGCTCCAACATCAACTGCTTTTTTTCTATTCACATTGATTTTAAAAGCATCAAGCGCAGCCTTGAGCTTTACTCCCCCACGGCTAACGTAAGGAAATACCTGCTCTATGACTACCTCGTGCAAAACAGCTTCGTTTATAGGAGCAGAGGCTTTTTTTACTCTTTGACCATCTATTATGACCGCCCCTGCATCTATAAGATCCTGCGCTTTTTTTCGGCTTGCAACGTATCTCGCCGCCGCCAAATAAACGTCTACCCTCATAATATCAATATACGAAAATAAAAGCTAAAACAATGCCAACTACCACGCCAACGATAGCTCCTACAACAACCTGCATCGGAGTATGTCCAACGCTCTCATCAAAAGCAGGATCGTTCGGTGAATTTTCCGATACAGCTCCATTCTGTGCAGAATCCGCATTGTTCTGGTTTTCTTTTTTCATCAAGCTATTCAAAAGCTTTGCCTGTTTTCCCGTTTGATAACGAACACCAAATGCATCTCTCATAACAATTATCGAGAAGATAGCGCACACCGCAAATACGGAAGAGCCAAAGCCGTCCCTCAAAGCAGCCGCAGTAGTGAGTCCCATCATTGTTGCGGAATGCGAGCTTGGCATTCCTCCCATTGAAAAAACAAAATCCTTAAGGCTCTTCTTTTTCTTGTTAAACAAACCTATTGAAAACTTTATTATCTGCGCTACAAACCAAGCGCAAACAGCCGATATTAAAAGATAATTACAAACCAAATCCTTTAACATATTCAAAATTATATCCATACTACCTCTGTTATCTGTATAAAAAACTATTTTTCCCTTACCAAAAGATACTCTGCCAATGCAGAAAGCATCCCATTTTTATCTATATCCGAAACCGCAATCAAAGCCTCGTCCGTCAGACTCTTAGCATAGCGCTTTGCTCTGTCAACGTCAAAAAACGTTATAAACGTAGTCTTTTCATTCTCGTTATCCGAACGAAGCGATTTGCCTACTACCTCCTCATCTCCCAGAACGTCGATAATATCATCCACTATCTGAAAAACAAGTCCTATCTTTTTTGCATATTCGGAAACCTTTGCAAATTCTACGCTCTCTTCATTATATCCTGCCGCAAGACAGCCTAAAATTGCCGAAAGCTCTATCATTTTACCGGTTTTTAAATTATGAAGTACCAAAAGCTCCTCAAGCGAGAGACGTCTTATCTCGCCCTCAAGATCTATAAACTGACCTCCGATCATTCCCGCATCTCCTGCGGCATCGGCTATCAATTCAAGCGCTCTTGTTGCAATCTGAGGATCAACAAAACGATTAGATGCGGCAACGGCAAAAGCATTTGTCAACAGAGCATCACCTGCCAAAAGAGCATACGCTTCACCGAACACTTTATGATTTGAGGGCTTTCCTCTTCTCATATCATCGTCATCCATGCAAGGAAGATCGTCATGTATAAGAGAATAGGTGTGTATCATTTCCACCGCCATAGCATAAGGCATAGATGCGCAAACATCTCCGCCAAGCATAAGACATATCTCGTTTACAAGAAACGGTCTTATTCTCTTTCCGCCTCCAAGCAACGAATATTTTTGCGTTGCAAGAAACGGCTCTGCCGCAGCATTTATTTTTTTGTTTTCAAAATAGCCGACAAGCTCCTTTTCCAGCTCGTCACTATTCACTTTTAATCTTTCCTCAAGAGCTGAAAATTTTACCGTATCGATCATCTTAACTCCGTTTTTCACTTTATTTTTCAAGAAAATCCTTTTCTTCTATCTCACCGTCCGCAGAGAGCTGTAATATCTTTATTCTGCGCTCGGTATCGTCCAACTTTTTATTGCACACTCTTGCCAGTGCAACGCCTTCCTCATAAAGAGCAAGCGACTCCTCAAGAGTTATACCCTCGCGTGAGAGCTCCTCGGTTATTTTTTCAAGGCGCTCGATCGCCATCTCAAAATTTATCTCTGAATTTTGCATATCAATCTCCCCAAACTATCCGTTTTTCTCTGTAGAAAGAATTTTAGCCTCTGCCGCTCCGTCTGAAAATCGTATTCTAACATTATCTCCGACAGCTATCTGATCTACCGTCGACACTACAGCGCCATCTTTTTGAGTATAAGAGTATCCTCTGCTCAAAACGGCAAGCGGACTCATTGCATTAAGCTTTGCCGCAGATACCGACAGCCTCTCTCGATTTTTATCAAGGAGATCCATAACAAGGCGCTCCATGCGCTCGGTTTTCAGCAAAAGCTCACTGCGCTCGATTGCAAGTCTGCCCTTTGGAGAAGAGAGCTCCAAGCGCTTAAACAGCTCCAAGAATGCATTTTGCTTTGAGGCTACCGTTTTATTTATTATACCCTCCGCTCTGCCTACGAGCTCATCAAGACGAAGACGAATCTCATCCTTATCAGGAACGGCAATTTCTGCCGCCGCCGACGGTGTCGGAGCTCGCATATCAGCTGCAAAATCACAAAGTGTAAAATCCGTCTCGTGTCCTACTGCTGATATTGTAGGAATATTTGAGCTTGCAACGGCTCTGACAAGGCGCTCATCGTTAAATGCCCACAGATCCTCAATAGATCCTCCGCCTCTGCCGATGATTATCACATCGCACGCTTCGGTAGCATTCAAATACTCGATTCCCATACAAAGAGACTCGGGTGCCTGCTCTCCCTGAACAAGCGTGGGATAGAGCAATATCTTTGAATACGGCCATCTTCTGCCCGTAACGTTTATCATATCTCTGACAGCCGCCCCCGTGGGCGAAGTTATGATTCCTATACACTTTGGGAATTTGGGAAGCGGTCTTTTTCTTTCCTTGTCGAAAAGTCCCTCAGCCTCAAGCTTTTTCTTAAGCTTTTCATATTCAAGCTGAAGCGCGCCTATACCGTTATCAAGCATTGCCGAAACGTAAAGCTGACATTTTCCGCTTTTTTCATAGACCGAAACTCTACCGAAAGCCACAACTTGCATTCCGTCTCTTGCAGTCATATTAAGATTCATAGCCGCAGAACGAAACATAACTGCGGCAATCTCGGATTCCCCATTCTTAAGAGTAAAATAGAGATGTCCGCTTGAATGATATTTTAAATTTGAAATTTCTCCTTGAACACTGACCGCAGACAAAAGCGCATCATTATCCATAAGCATTTTTACGTATCGGTTAAGATCCCCGACGGTAAGAACATTATCACGCTCCATCTGCATCCTTTGGTTCTCCTTATTTTTTGTTATAAGCAAGTCTGCACAAAAGTGCCACGCCTGCCGCATTATCTGCCGAAAACTCGGGCTCTGCAAAATAAGCCTCAAACTTCTTGCTAAGCGAATGTCTCATAAGCTTATTCGACATCACTCCCCCTGCAAAAAGAATCGGCATCTCACCGTATTTTTGCAATATCTGCGAAGCCATCTCAGAGAGGGTTCTTTGAATAAAATCAAAGGTAAACGCCGCCACCTTTTCCTTACTCTCGCCCTGCTCATAAAGCTTCTTTGCTATATTTTCAACACCCGAAAGATTGCAACGGCAATCCTTTACGGTTATCTTTTTCTTCTCAATACTTCCGTCATAACGGCTCGCAAGAGCTTCAAGTTCTCTGCCTGCAGGAAAATCAATCCCGAGCATTACTCCTACTCTATCAATAGCCTGCCCTGCGTTTATATCCTCGGTCTCGCCAACAAGCTCAACCGAAAACGCATCTCCGTCAGCCTTAGGCGTAACAAGCAAGGCTTCGGTCGTGCCTCCCGATACGTGAAAGGCTAAAAATCGATTCTTTAATAATTTTTCCGTCTCGCCAGACGAATAAAGAGCCGCCATCACGTGTCCGTTTTGATGTGCTGTCGCATAAACCGGAATCTGATTTGTCGCCGCAAAAGAATGAGCAGCCGCTACACCGCTCAAAAAGCACGGCATATACGAGCCTTCAACGCTTCTCGGAGTTGCCGAAACACCTACCGCCAAAACCTCATATTCTTGAAGCTCTGCGGAAAGTCTCTGCATCAGCTCAGGTAGATTTTTAACGTGTGCAAATACTGCATCCGATTGACGAAGTCCACACTCACCGCTTTTTACCGGCAAAGGCGCCTTCAAATTTGCAACTATCACACCGTCCGCATCACAAACAGCCACAGACGTTGTATAATTACTCGTATCTATACCAACAAAGCATTTTTTCTGCTTAGTCATTTTTCTCGCTGTTTCCTTCAAGCTCGTTCTTTACGGAATTAAGAATTCCGTTTACGAAAGCCTTTGCCTTAGGATCATCAAACTTTTTGGTAAGCTCTACTGCCTCGTTGATAGAAACACTCTTCGGAATCTTCTCCTCAAAAAGCATCTCGTACACGGAAAGTCTCAAGATAGAACGAGACAGCTTAGAAATACGCGAAACCTTCCAGCCGTGCGCGTTCTTTCCGATAAGCTCATCAATCTGCTCTCTATGCTCGCACACTCCGAAATATGCACGCTTTATATAATCATCCTCGGGAATATCTCTGTCCTCAACAGAAAGATTATAGATTTCCAAAACGTCCTCATCAGTCTTAAATTCAATCTCAAACAGCAGTCCAACTACTAATTCACGTGCTTCTCTTCTTTTAATTTCACTCATACAAAAAAGCGTCCCTTTCTTTTGCAAAGTTATGCATAAAGGCAAAAATAGCCATAATAATATTATACCGCTAATAGCGAAAAAAGTCAAGAAAAAATGAATATTTTATTGTATTTATTCATTATATTATGAAGTTAAAAAGCGCCCCGCTTTTCGCGGGGCAAAAATACTATTTCCATTTTCCAAGCTGTTCCATTTTTTCTTGTGCTTTTCTCTCTTTTTCTTCCGTTTCTATTCTTTCCTTTATCTTTTTATTGCTTTTTATCCTATACAAAACAAATCCACCAATTAATCCAAAAATATAAACAGCTATTGAAATTAGCTTAAGCGAAGAAGGAAAGAAAAATATAAACGGCACCATCCACGGAACAGCAGCAAGCATAAATGCCGAAGTACTACTAAACATACGATTTTCCTCGTCCGCAGTTAATTTTGAGCCATACTGAATCTGAAATTCACTTTCCACCTTTTCAGTTTTAAAAATAAATGACTGAAAAATCATCAATATAATCAAGAAAAGCGGCACAACTGATAATCCTGTTATGTTTATATTTTCATAAAAAATAACAGTAATTATAATATTAAACAGAATAGTCAAACCATAATATATCAACATATTATATATCACCCTTCAACATCGTAATATCCTAACCAAAAGCCTTCTATCTCTGTGTTATAAAACACAAACGTAATCATTAAACCGATTTTAGAATATTTAACCTTACTATATATTTTATTGTGCTCTTTTTCATCAACAATAACATCTTCAACAGCAACAAAATCACCAACCGAATGTAAGATATCTTTTTTAACAACGTTATACACCTCTTTGGGCATATATTCTACCAAATGAGAACTTAAATACATATATAAAGTCTCGTCATTATTATTCAAAAACGCATCTGTACAAATTTTTGCAATTTCAAGTTCCTTAGATGTTTCTGCTAAATAAAATTTGCGCTTTTCATCAAATATATCTTCACCCGATTCTAATATACATAAAGCTTCATTCAATAAATCTACATCCTTAAGACGAGAATTTATAAAGCTATATATTTCGGCACGCTTTAATAAAACCGCATCTTTCAAATTCACATTTTCGGTTTGCAATTCTGCAATAACTTTTATTGACAACCCAAGATTACGAAGAACAAGAACATTTCTTATGTGCAATAACTGTTTTTCCGTATAATGACGCCGTGAGGATAATCCTATAAGAGTACTTGTAATAATCCCCTTTTCCTCATAAAACCGCAACGTTCTCGACGTTGTTCCCAAAATTTTGCAAACCTCTGTTATATCATAAAGTCTTTTTTCTTCCATTATGTTCACCCCTTTCTATGATTATATCATATCACTTATCGCTACGTCAATGTCAATAGATAAAACAAAAAAATCCATCTTATATCATAGAAAAGCTTAAAAAATTCTCGATTATCTACTATAGCTTTTATATACATAAAAAATCAGAGCATCTATCATAAAACAGATGCTCTGAATATTTTTATTATTTAAGATTAATTTCCACCTGCGAGCTTTGCGATCTCAGCTGCGAAATCCTCTTCCTTCTTCTCGATACCTTCACCCTTTTCAAAGCGGTAGAAGCCCTTGATTGCAATGCTTCCGCCAAGAGCCTTCTCGGTGTTCTCAAGGTACTTGCCTACCTTAAGATCATCATCCTTGAAGTACTCCATATCGAGCAAGCAGTTGTTCTCGTAGAACTTATTGATTCTACCTACAACCATCTTTTCGATGATCTGAGGAGGCTTCTTTGCATTTGCAGGATCGTTTGCGATCTGAGCCATAAGGATTTCCTTTTCCTTCTCAATAACCGATGCGGGAACGGAATCTCTGTCAAGGTAAGGAGTCTCGAATGCGCCTATCTGAAGTGCTACGTTCTTTGCGAACTCAGCAAAGGTCTCGGTTGCAGCGATAGCATCGTCAACCTCAAACTTTACAACAACACCGATAGAACCTGCACCGTGAATGTAGGTGCTGGTGCATCCCTCAACGATTGCGAAACGGCGAATGCTTATCTTCTCTCCGATAACGAAGATCATTTCCTTAAGCTTTGCCTCAACGGTAACGTCACCGTCAACGTAAGTAGAAGCCATGAGCTCCTCAACGTTTGCGGGCTTATTTGCGATAACGGTCTTAAGAAGATTCTTTACGAACTCCTGGAAAGAAGCGTTCTTTGCAACGAAGTCGGTCTCAGAGTTTACCTCAATGATAGCAGTGATATTGCCATCCTTCATGATATCAACGATACCGTCAGCAGCAATTCTGGTAGCAGCCTTAGCATCAGCCTTGAGCTCACCTCTCTTGCGGAGGATCTTTATTGCCTCTTCAGCATCTCCGTTAGCTTCAACGAGAGCCTTCTTACACTCCATCATACCGATACCGGTCTTTGCGCGGAGTGCCTGTACGTCTTTTGCAGTAATGTTTGCCATAGTTTATATTCCTTTCTCGTTTTTAAGAAATAATTACTCTGCGTCTGCAGCAGCCTCTTCAGCCTCAGCTGCCTCTGCGGGAGCATTCTGCTCGCCCTGTCTACCCTCGATAACTGCATCAGCAAGTGCTGCAGAAATGAGCTTAATAGCACGGATAGCATCATCGTTACCGGGGATAACGTAATCAGCATCGTCAGGATCACAGTTGGTATCAACGATAGCAACTACCGGAATACCGAGTCTCTTTGCCTCAAGAACTGCGTTTCTTTCCTTCTTGGGGTCAACTATGAATATTGCTGCGGGAAGAGTATCCATGGTCTTGATACCGCCGTAGCTCTTAGTGAGATCGAAGATCTCCTTCTGCTTTGCAGCAACTTCCTTCTTAGGAAGCATATCAAAGGTGCCATCTTCCTGCATCTTCTCAAGAGCGTTAAGACGTCCGATAGACTTCTTAATGGTCTTGAAGTTGGTCATCATTCCGCCGGGCCAACGAACGTTTACGTAGTACATACCGCAACGGGTTGCCTCCTCAGCGATAGCGTCTGCAGCCTGCTTCTTCGTACCTACGAAAAGTACGTTTCCGCCCTCTGCTGCGATGTCACGGATGAAGTTATAAGCCTCATCAAACTTCTTTACGGTCTTCTGCAAATCGATAATGTAGATACCGTTTCTTTCGGTGAAGATGTACTCCTGCATTTTGGGGTTCCATCTTCTGGTGTGGTGTCCGAAATGAACACCTGCTTCAAGCAACTGCTTAATTGAGATTACAGACATTTCTATGTCCTCCTTCGGTTTTTTTCCACCACGTAACAACAACGGTTTATCGCTCTTTTGAGCAACACCGAGCCGTCTTTTTGCCACGTGTGTGTGATTAATATTTTTACGGCGTTTTCCACGCACGCAAATTACGGTTTATTATAGCATACCTTATATGTTTTTTCAAGATTTGCCAACTTTTTTAACAAATTGTTTACATTTTTCTGCTTCTGTTTCGATTTTTTTGAGCTGCTTTTTCCTTTTTAGGTATATTTCTGTTCGATTCCTCTGCACTTCTCATAGCTATATACAAAAATGCAAAAATAATTGCAGGAACAGCCGAAAGCATAAAGTAGAACGGAGATCTTATAATAAAGTCACTCGTCAAGCCAAACAAATTACCTATTGGCGTAAAGAAGAAAGCCGCGGCGGTAACAATCAAAAAGATCGCTATCTCAAGGAAAAAGAACTTTCTATTCAAAAGATGTTTGATAGCTCCCTTCCTTCTGAGATCAACAAGATAAACACCTGCAAAAAGAACGAACTGAAGCAACATCAATGCAATATAAGCAAAGGATTCTGTATGGTTATATCCTCCAAGGAAATTAAAATAATTAAATATGGAAGGAATTAGTATAACTGAAACTCCGCCTATAATCGCACACAATATAATACTTTTATATTTTTTAACAATGTCGGAAAGCTTTTGATCGGTGTACATTCTCTTTATACTGCTCACCGAATTTCCGGCTCTGCTTGAATTCGTCATAAACAATATCAAAGCAAAAAGATCAAACAACAGTCCAGGCAAAACAAGCTGTCTCGCATCTGCAAAAACGTGGCCGTAGAAAAGCGGAAAGATTATTACGATAAATCTCATTATCTGAACTGCAAACAGATATATGAAAAATCTGTTGAGATTTCTATACGCCATTCTGCAATACTCCATCGCGCGCATCATGGGCTCAAGTCCGCCCTTTCCGCTCTTTGGACGCATAAGCAAAACGTCGGCTCCCGTCTTTACGGTTTGCATACAGCTTGCGCTGCTCTCCGTACTTGGGATCTCTCCTGCCGTTACCTCCTCAGAGAATCTTCCCTCGCTTCGAGTCTTTATCGGAGCGCAAGAAACAAATACATCGGCTATATCAATAGCCTTTTCTGCATATTCTGAAAAGCCTACAACAGTAAGGATCTTTCCCTGTGATTTTACAAGCTTTGCAAGCTGATAAATATCCTCTTCACCAAAGCCCACGTACTCATCGTAATTTCCAAACTCAAAGGTTGCGGGGATCTCTCTTCGCTTAAAATCAAAGAACGAAGCTCGTCTATCACTCTTTAGAAGATCAGGGATTTCCGGAACACTTGCGTCTCTATCATGACAATTTGAGAAGGATATAACTTGTATTCCGTTTCTTCTGAATTCATTTACCGCATGAACAGTAGTATAATCCAAACCCTCTCTCAAAACAAGCATTCCGACAAAGCAAATCTGCTCACCAAAAACAGACACGAAAACTATCGGTCTCTTTCCGGAGTTCAAATTATTGAAGAAAGCCTTTTTAATATCCGCAACGCCTGCCTCGGATATAGCTTTTATCTCGCTTGAAACAAGCGCGCAATTACAGCGCTCGATAAGTGCGCTTGAATTTGATACACACATTTCCTTTCTTTCACCAAACTCGGTATACTTTATAACGTCGCTTGCCCCTATACCCGCTCCGGGAAGGTAAGAATTTATGCTACACCTTATTTTAAGTGCAGCTCTGTCAAATCGGCTCTTCGAGCGGAGCTCATCAAGCGCCGAATCGATCACGTCAAAAGATTTAACGCCTATTGTAGGCATCGATTCTCTTGCCTGCGCATATATCGTCACCATATTGAAAAGGCTTCTTGCGCTACCAGCTATATTATCAAGATCCTTAAGCGCGCCATCCACCGTTTCAAGAGATTCAAAGTGCAAAATTCCATCAGTTGCAACAGCTCCGTCAAGAAGGAATATGTAATCTGTCTCCGCAACCTTATCCAATACGTTTGCGGATCTGAAAATACAAGGATTATCGGATACTGCAAGCTTTCTTAGATATCTATTAAAAAAGTGAACGTACAGCGTTGAAAAGGATGCCAATCTGAATATTGCGCAAAACATCAAAACCGTAATAACTATTACCGGCAACGTTGCTGTTGCACCTGTAATAAAATTAGACAGAAGAACACTGACTACGCAGAACGGAAAAACAGCCAACAACAAAACAAGGCTGAATTTTGAGAATTTCTTTTGCAAAACTCTCACGGGCTCAGGCAATAAATCATCAACGTCCTGACGCATCCCTCCGGTTATAGATCCCAAATAGGTATACTGTCCGGTTGCAGTTACAATAGCCCGTCCGCCACCCTCCAAAACAATAGATCCTGCATGAACCATATTCGTCATATTAGTAGCATATATCTCGGACGGATTTACCGCGCTGTTTGCGTATTTCTCAAGATCCTTCTCTTCTTTTTTATCGACCTGCATACGCACCTTAAGAGAATCGGAATATACAAGTCTTGCATCCACACCGATAACGTCACCGCGCTCAAGCACGATAACATCACCCACAACTACATCGCTGTAATCAAGGATATAGAGCTTTCCGCCACGTATTACCTTTACCGTCGGCAAAAAAAGCTTAGTCATAGACTCAACGCTCTTCACACCTATAAAATGTATCAAAAAGGACAGCAAAAGATTTACCGCAATAACGATGATCGCCGAAATTCCGTGAACTCTTCCCCCCGAGAAAAAGATGGAGAAAAATGAGATCAGCATAAGCAAGATCATAAATATCTCTGATACAAGCTCTACTGCTAAAAGTCCAATGCCCTTCCTCTTAACCGTAAAAAACGGATCGTCCTTTCCTTTTCTTGAACGAGCCTCCTTTATCGTAAGACCGGAGGCTGCGTTCGTATTCAATTTTTCCTCTATCTGATCAATAGATAAAGCAAACCATTTTCTATTCATAATTTTAAATACACTCTACCGTTATTTTATCTTCTTTCTTTGAATAAGAAAGAGCTACGCCCGAGATGCTCTTGCCATAATCGGCAATAATCTTCTCTGCAATGGGATCTTCAACGTGTGTTTGTATGAATCTGCGCATATTTCTTGCTCCATACTTGCGTGAATAAGAATTGCTTGCAATATAATCAAGAACGTGAGCGGAATATTTAAGCTTAATGCTCTTTTCTTCAAGCGCATCCTTAAGCTCGTCAAGCATAATCTTGGCAATTGCGCAGAAGTCCTCCTTATCCAAGGAACGGAAGGTTATGACCTCATCAACTCGGTTGATAAATTCGGGCCTTAAGAAATCCGAAAGAGCCTTCATCGTTGCATCCTGACTTTGCGCGCTCTCATCAAGCGCAAAGCCTATCGTTGCAGATGATCTATCTGAGCCTGCATTGGTAGTCATAACTATAACCGTATTTTCAAAGTTAACAGTCTTTCCGCGTGCATCGGTGATTCTTCCGTCATCCAATATCTGCAAAAGTATATTAAGAACGTCGGGATGAGCCTTCTCTATCTCATCAAACAATACTACCGAATAAGGTCTGCGACGTATCTTCTCGGTGAGCTGTCCAGCCTCATCATAGCCAACGTATCCGGGAGGCGCTCCGATAATTCTCGATACAGAATGCTTCTCCATAAATTCAGACATATCAAGACGAATAAGTGTCTCGGGAGAATGGAAAAGATCCGCAGCAAGAGTCTTTACAAGCTCGGTCTTGCCCACACCCGTAGGTCCTGCAAAAATGAAGGAAACAGGCTTTCTCTTATAAGAAATTCCCGCTCTGTTTCGCTTTATAGCTCTCGCTACAGCGTTTACAGCCTCATCCTGACCTATTATCTTCTTTTTCAATCTCTCGGAGAGCTTATCTATGCGCTCAAACTCATTCTCGCTTATATCGGTTGCGGGAACACCCGTCCACACCTCTATAACCTCTGCAAGATGCGATTCAGTGAGCTCCAATGCATCGCAGGTAGGCTCAAGCTCACGAAGGCGCTCAGAAAGCTTAATTTCCTTTGACTTAATCTGAGCTATTTCCTCATAACACTTTTGAGCAGACTTATCATCGGTAGGAGATTCTACCTCAAGAGCCTCTCTCTTGTCTCGAAGCAAAAGCAACTCCTCACGTATCTCCTGGGTCTCATTCAACGCAGGGCTCGTAAGCGAGAGATGTGATGCCGCCTCATCCAAAAGGTCTATCGCCTTGTCGGGAAGATATCTATCGGTTATATATCTTTCCGAAAGCACAACTGCTCTGTACACAACGTAATCGGGTATCTTTATTGCGTGGAATTCTTCGTAATAATGCTTGATTCCCTCAAGCATCTTTACGCTGTCCTCTATTGAAGGTTCCTCAACGGTGACAGGTTGAAAACGTCTTTCAAGAGCGGTATCCTTTCCGATATATTTTCTATTCTCATTCAAGGTAGTAGCGCCAAGTATTCTCACCTCGCCTCTTGACAGAGCAGGCTTCAAAATATTTGCCGCATTAACGCTTCCCTCAGAGTCTCCGATTCCAACTATATTATGAACCTCGTCTATAACGAGTATCACGTTTCCTGCTTCCTTAACTTCATTAAGAAGTCCCAGAATTCTCGACTCAAACTGGCCTCTAAACTGCGTTCCCGCAACGAGAGCCGTCATATCAACGAGATATATCTGCTTGCCCTTAAGCTTAAAAGGTACGTTTCCGTCTGCGATTCTCTGCGCAAGAGCCTCTGCTATAGCCGTTTTACCTACTCCGGGCTCACCGATCAAGCAAGGGTTATTCTTCTGTCTTCTGCAAAGAATCTGTATAACTCTTGAAAGCTCACGCTCTCTGCCTATAATTCTATCAAGCTTACCGTCAGCGGCTCTTTTTGTGAGATTACGGCAATAGGTATCAAGAAACTTATATTTCTTGCCCCCCTCCGTCTTAGACTCTTTCTTTTTCTTTTTGTTTGACTGAGCATCAGCATTAGACTCTACCGGCAATTCTCCATTTTTGCCAAAAAGCAACGGCAGATCAACCGCAGGCGCTCCACCTTCCTCGAGATCATCATTCTCGGTAGGCACAAGGCCGCCTCCGTTCAAAATATCGCCAAGCTCGTTTTCCATTGATTCAAGCTGTTCTGCGGAAATACCAAACTGGTTCATAACGTCACCGAGCATGCTATCCACAGGGACACCAAGATCCTTTGCGCACTTTATGCAAAGACCCTCGTTTATTTTATTTCCGTTTTCTATTTTCGTAACGAATACCACAGCCACTCTTTTGTGGCACTTTGAACACATTACCATAATTTATTTATCATTATCCTTTCCGGAATTCTTTATCACCTCGCTAAGCTTTCCGTGCTCTATCTTTTCCTTTGAAAGCTTTGAGTAGAAACCAATATAAGCTCCAAAAGCAAAGATAGCCATAATAGCAGCAGGCATAAACAGCAACAACTGTTGCCATCCAACCAAGGTGAAACCACATGCATATCTAAATATTACTGCAAAGAATATCGTTGCATAGAAAAGACATACCGACGTCTTTCCATACCATTTACTTACAACCACAACGCTTCTGCGTCTGATAACTATGAATCCAATTAAAAGCGTCATTATCTCCTTTGCGCAGAAGATTATCAAGAACCACAACGGAACTACCGACTCAATGCAAAGACAAATAAGCGCAGTACACTGCATAAGCTTATCTGCAAAGGGATCAAGTATTTTTCCGAGATCGGTTATCCAATTAAACTTTCTCGCCAAGATTCCGTCGATAACGTCAGTAAGACCTGCCGCCAAGAACACGATAAGAGGCCATATTTTATTTACGTCTGCAAAGAAAACAATTACAAAGACTCCAACTAGAGCTATTCTTATTGCAGATAAAATGTTCGGTATGTTTTTCATTTTCTTCTCCTTTTAACTATCTTTAAAATCAACATCAAAATACAACTGTTTTATAAATCAACACTCATCTACTCAAACACAAGATATTCTGCCTTCGAATAACCGCACACTATTGCAGTATCCGCGCTGTACACAAGCATATCGCCTTGACTTGACGGCAAATAATCCTTCTGTTCGGTATCTGTATTTATTCTTATCACGCCTGACGACGTTTGCAAGAAAACGTAATCTCCGCAAACATCTGCTCGTTTAATATTTTCCCCAACTACGCCGCTGTATACAAGATCCCCTGCGGAATCTATTGCATACACCATCTTTACAGCTCCATCGGTGATTACAACGACCGCGCCTTCCGTGGTTGCGTTAAAAGCACTCACACTTGAATCAAAGAACTGCTTTCTTTCTTTAACGTTAAAATCATCATCGAACAACCACATCGACTGATTGGTTATTATTACAAAATCACCGTTTTCAAGATAAGAACAAGAAATCGGAAATTCCTCAGATATGATCTTTTCAGAAAGCTTTTTAGCTCCCTTTGAACTGCTTACGTCATAAAACGCCGCTATCGTCTCGCCTGTACCGTTCGCAACGTCATACGATATTGTGGCAAATCGCTTTTCCGACATGGAAAAAGCCATATCAAAAACATAATCGCTTTGCGAGATATATCCATATTCTTGTATGTCTTTGTCATAAAGATATACAACCGTCTTCATATCCGCCTGTCGAGTTGCAACGGCAAAAGCACCATTCTCGGCAAACTCCGCATCGGTTATCGGATTCTCAAGCTTTTTATTATAAACCTTAGAAAACGAATTATACACAGAGAAGGATGAACTTGCCGAATCATAAACTAAAACGTATTTATCGCACGTTACTATATTCGGCGAATAGTAATCATTGTTGTTTTTCAAGCTTCGTCTTCCACTGCTTGTAAAGATGGAAACGCTCGACGGTGCAGCGCTCACTATTCCACCATTGAAAAGATCAAATTTCTGTCTCTTATCAGAATCATAAGAAAGTATCTGATAATTAGAGGCATCATTATCCGCAACGTTGGAAAAATCCTTTAACAAATAGAAAAAGTTATCAAACGTTATCTCTCTATAATTCGTAACAATCGAAAACGTCAAAAACAATGCGAGAAGAACCCATAAAATTCTTTCAAAAACCTTATAAAAGGCAGAAACCGAAGCGTAATAAACGTCTCCTGCGGCATGGAAATCTTCTTTGTTTAAAACTCTTTCTTTTTGAGGCTCAGGATCAAAAAAGCCTCCGACCTTATCAAATATCTTCTTTTTCCCAAATCTCTTATTTTTAGTATTTTCGTCCGTTGCGCCTTCGCTATCGTTCATTTCATCGAACTCGTCTTCGCGCATCGGTTCACTTTTAGGAGGATGCTTCTTTATATCTTTTTTCATTTCTTTTTCAAACTTTTTTCTGTTAAAATATGATTTTTTCACAAGCACTCTCCTTTCATAAAAATTTAATAAATTATCAGTATACCACTCGATTCAAAAACAATCCTTCTGCCGGTGCGGTACTACCTGCATTTTTTCTGTTTCGGGATTCAATTATTTTATCAATATCCTCATAAGATATCTTTTTATAAGCAACGTCAAGCAACGTGCCCACGAATATTCTCACCATATTATAAAGAAATCCGTCAGCTCTCACTCTAAATACAACCAAATCGCCTTGACGTGTGACCTCAGCATCAAATACGGTTCTAACTGTATCCTTAACCTTTGAATCCGCCGCCATAAATGCACAAAAATCGTGCGTTCCCCTAAATCTCTCGGCAGCCTTTTGCATTGCCGCAAATCCCTCTTCATCGATTTTTTTAGGACAATGCCAGCTTCTGTCTGCCAAAAAAGGATTACGAGAGGAGCTGTTCCAAATTTGATAAACGTACTCTTTATATTTCACGTCATACCTTGGATGAAAGCTATCCTCAACCCACTCGGCAGAAAAAACCGAAATATCGCTCGGCAACCAAAAAGACATTGCTTGCGGAATTTTTTCTATTGGAACCGTTGTGTTCAAATAACTCTCTCCCTTTTGCGTTACGGCAACACAAAAATCATTTGCATGAACACCGCTATCGGTACGACTGCATCCAACTATGTCACAATCAACTCCAAACAAAGCCTTTGCCGCCTCATTTAACTTTTGCTGTACGGTAATTCCATTCGGCTGTACCTGATATCCGCAATAAGCCTTCCCCAAAAAGGATATACGAAGCAAAACTTTCATTACAACACCTCTTATGCGGTATAGCCAATAGCTAAAATATCAAGCATTATAATTCCTGCTCCAAGCGCTATTATCAAAACCAACGGAATAAAGTCAACGAAACGAACGTGTCTTACGTTCATACGTGTTCTGCCCTCTCCTCCGTGGTAGCATCTACATTCCATAGCCGTTGCTAGATCCCCTGCTCTGTTAAATGCAGAAACAAACAACGGTATCAATATAGGAATAAGCGCTTTTGCTCGCTTTATAAGTCCGCCTGATGAAAAATCTGCGCCTCTTGCCTTTTGAGCTGTCATAATTCTTTCAGTCTCCTCCGAAAGCGTCGGAATGAATCTTAATGCTATCGTCATCATCATAGCAAAAGAATGAACAGGAACGTGAATCTTCTTTAATGGCCAAAGCAGATCCTCTATCGCATTGGTGAGCGCTATCGGTGTGGTAGTATACGTCAAAAGCATTCCTGTACCAACAATAAGAACTGCTATTCTGATTATAATAAACAATGCTGCGTAGAGTCCCTCTACGTATATGCTGATAAACTGCCACTCAAAAAGAAGCATATCGCCTTTTGTCCAAAACACGTTTATAATCGATGTAAATATAAGCACGATCAAAACACCTTTAAGACCCCTCAAAACGATCTTAAACGGCACTCTGCCTACAGCTACAAGCAATATTGCAGAAAGCAAAAGTACCCCATAGCTTATTATGTTAGAGCATATAAACGTGCATACTATATACAAAACCGTCAATATTATCTTTATTCTCGGATCGAGCTTATGCAAAGGAGACCGAGCCGGATAATATTGTCCAAATGAAATACTACTCATTTTTTATCTTCCATTTTCTGTGAATCATATATTTTTTTAATCTGTGATATTGCATCCTCAACGGTATATGCGCCGCAGTCAACGTCAAAGCCACGCTTTTTCAAGGCTAATAAAAGCTTTGTCGACTGAGGAATGTCAAGTCCTACATCGGAAAGAACGTCGGAATGAGAAAAGACCTCTGCGCAATCTCCGTTAAGAATAACCTTTCCCTTTGACATAACAACAAGCTCATCGCAGTACTTTGCCATATCCTCCATACTGTGACTTACAACAACAACGGTCTTCCCGCTTCTACGCTGATATTCAACTATATTCTCAAAGATTGCGTTTCTTCCTCTCGGATCAAGGCCTGCCGCAGGCTCATCAAGCACTAAAACGTCGGGACGCATAGCAATTATTCCCGCTATGGCAACACGGCGCTTCTGTCCGCCGGACAAATCAAACGGAGACTTTAAAAACAGCTCCTCGGAAAGATCGGCAAATCCTGCCGCCTCTTTTACGCACGAGTCTATCTCGTCGGGCTTCAATCCCATATTTTTAGGTCCAAAAGCAATATCTTTGTACACGGTATCCTCAAAAAGCTGATACTCGGGATACTGCATAACAAGACCCACCTTAAATCTAACGGCTCCTATTTTTTTAGGATTTTTCCATATATCCTCTCCCGAAAGCAAAACCCTACCTTGATGCGGTCTCAAAATACCGTTAAACATCTGAACGAGAGTTGATTTTCCGGAGCCCGTATGTCCGATTATTCCCGTTATTTTTCCTTTTTTTATACTTAATGCAATTTCATCAAGAGCTTTTATCTGAAACGGCGTACCCTTAGCATGAAAAAAGCTTAAATCTTCAAGTACAATAGCAGACATTATTTATCCTTCTTCGTTTTATTTTTTATTTGTTCAATGCACCTGCAATAAGATCAACGCAATCTTCAAAGGATACGCATTCTCCATCAAGTTCAAGACCTGCCTCACGAAGTCTATGAACTATCTCCGTGCATTGAGGAATTGCCAATCCGCATTCAAGAAGCTTATCCTCATTATCAAAGACCTCTTTTGGCGTTCCATCCAAAACAAGCTCACCGTCGTTGAGAACAACTATTCTGTTTGCCATAGCCGCCTCTTCCATATAATGCGTTATCATTATAACGGTCATGTTCTTTTCGACATTAAGCTTCAATATCGCATTGAGAACCTCTTTTCTACCAAGCGGATCAAGCATAGCTGTTGATTCATCAAAGATTATACACTCGGGACGCATCGCAAGAACTCCTGCAATAGCAACTCTCTGCTTTTGTCCGCCCGAAAGTCTGTGCGGCTCATGCTTAGCATACTCCATCATTCCAAGCTCTGTGAGAGCCTCGTCAACTCTTTTGCGAATTTCCTTTGACGGAACTCCGATATTTTCAAGTCCGAACGCAACGTCGTCCTCAACTATAGTTGCCACGAGCTGATTATCGGGATTCTGGAAGATCATTCCGACCTTCTTATGCAGATCCAACATATCCTCATCGGAAAACTCCTCTGAGGTTATATCTTTACCGTCCACGAATATTTTTCCCTCTGTGGGAAAAATTATCATACTCAAAAGCTTTGCAAGAGTCGATTTTCCGGATCCGTTATGTCCTATAACCGCTACAAACTCACCTCTTTTTATATCAAGAGAAAGATTGCTGAGCGCCGGAACTTCAGCCGATTCGTCATCGTATTTAAACGAAACGTTTTCTATTTTTATAAACGGTTCACCCAAATTCATAAAACAACCTCAAATATAATAAACTATTTCGCCTGCCATCTAGCACTAGCTCCGCAAGGAATTGCAATAGACGTACTTCTAACTCTCAAGCCAAGCTCGCCTGCCTCTAAGCGCCCACCGTAACGAGGAAGCAACTTAAGCCCGAGTATATACTGCATTGCTGCGGGAGAAAGTCCCGTAGTATAGGAATTCACGAGAAAGAACAAAGGATCGTCAGAAAGTATAGACGCCGTAAGAGTTATAAGCTCGTCCACGCTATCCTCTATTTTCCACACCTCGCCCGAGGGGCCTCTTCCATAAGACGGAGGATCCATTATTATCGCATCGTATTTATTTCCTCTGCGTATCTCACGCTCAACAAACTTTTGACAATCGTCCACTATATATCTTATCGGAGCCTCAGAGAGTCCCGAAAGAGCCGCATTTTCCTTAGCCTGAGCAACCATTCCCTTTGCCGCATCGACGTGAACTACAGATGCTCCAGCCTTTGCCGCTGCAATAGTTGCGCCTCCGGTATAAGCAAAAAGATTAAGAACCTTTATAGGTCTTCCGGCTTTTTTTATAAGATCTGAGAACCACTCCCAGTTTGCCGCCTGCTCAGGAAAAAGACCTGTATGCTTAAATCCCATAGGCTTTATCTTGAACGTCAACCCCAAGGATTCGTAATTTATATTCCATTCCTGAGGAAGAGTGTTCTTTGACCAACCTCCACCACCGGAAGAAGAACGCTTATAAGTAGCATCAGCTCTATTCCATAATTTATGCTGTGCCGCCTTTTTCCATATTATTTGAGGATCGGGACGACGCAAAACGTATTTCCCCCAAGATTCAAGACGCTCTCCGTCACTTGCATCGAGCAATTCATAATCCGTCCATTTATCTGCAACCCACATAGTAAAAGCTCCTAATAATTATTTGTTATAATACTCTGCCAGCCTTGATGCTCCGCAATGTGCATGGCACACGGCAATTGCAAGCGCATCTGCTGTGTCATCGGGCTTTGGCGGCTTTTCAAGATTCAAGAATCTTGTAACCATAGAGATTACCTGCTTCTTCTCTGCTCTACCATAGCCAACCACAGCCTGCTTTACCTGAAGCGGCGTATATTCAAAGACCTTAACGCCCATACTGTGCGCTCGCATAATAATTACGCCTCTCGCCTCGGCAACCTTTATTCCTGTCGTTATATTCGTATTAAAAAACAACTCCTCAACCGCCATAACGTCGGGATGATAGGTATCTATCAACTGTGTTATCCCTTCGTTTATACGAACCAAGCGCTCCTCCATTAAGGTATGCGCAGGAGTTTCTATCGAGCCGTAGCCAAGAACCTTAAATCTTGAGGCATTGTATTCTATTACTCCCCAACCGACTATCGCAAAGCCGGGATCTATGCCGAGAATAATCATAACACGGGCTCCTTTCAAAATTTTCACATAAAAACCTAAATTATATTATAACACAAAATATAACCTATGTCAAACTTTTTTAATACTTAATTTGTAAATTTAAATTTATTTAATTATAATATATTTGTAAAATTTTGATTTAATTATTTACAAATTGCGCTCTCTGTGATAGAATATACATAGATATGCTTAAAGAAAGAATTATATTTACTATGAATGTCATAAAATACGCAGTCAACGATATAATCGAGTTAAAAAAAGCCCATCCCTGCGGCGGCAATCAATTTCGTGTGCTTCGTGTAGGATCTACTATGCGAGTTGTATGCGAAAAATGCAACCGAGATATGGAGATAGACAGAATAAAGCTTGAAAAGGCAACAAAAAAAATCATCATCCGCGAGGAGAACACAGATAATGAACAATAATGAACCGCTTGAGCTTGGCTTGATCCAAGGCAACAGATTACATCCCAAGCGATTTTTAAAGAATCTTCAATACAGACTTTTTAAATCGCAATATACCTATTTAGCATTCTGCTTCTTTGTCCCCATAGTACTTATGTATTTAATATACATCATACTCGGACTCTATCCTTTTGGAGACACCTCTCCATTGGTACTTGATATGAATGCGCAGTACGTATCATTCTTTGAAGCAACAAGAGATTCTATTCTTGGCGACCGTAGTGCATTGTATTCATTTTCAAGATCCCTTGGCGGTGAGTTTGGTGGAATGATAGCCTACTACACAGCAAGCCCGCTTACGCTTATAACCGTACTCTTCCCGGTAGACAGAATACAAGAAGCTATCCTTACAATCCTTCTTATCAAGTGCGGTCTCTCCGGTCTTACCTTTGGATTTTATCTTCACAAAAAGTCGAGAAATCCCAAAAAGCTTGTAATATTTACGTTTTCTATGCTCTATGCGCTCACAGCATATGCTGTGGTGCATCAGCACAATACCATGTGGATCGATGCCGTTATTTGGCTTCCTCTGCTTGCTTACGGAATTGAAAACCTCGTATACCGCAAGAAATATATCCTATACGTAGTTTCGCTTTCATTCATCTTGATCTCAAACTACTACATCGGATTTATGGTATGCATCTTCTCTCTTCTGTACTTTGTGTTCTGCTACTATTCAAAACCAAAGGATTATTTAAATCCCTATAACGAAAAATTCCACTTTATAAGAACCGGAACACGCTTTGCCGTATTTTCGATTCTTGCCGCTGCTATCAGCGCATTTATGCTTGTAGCCGCATACTACTCTCTCGGATTTGGAAAAACAGAGTTTTCAAATCCCAACTGGAATATGACAGCGAACTTTGATATTATGGATTTCCTTGCAAAGTTCCTCCCCGGCTCCTACGATACCGTTGAGCCTGCAGGTATTCCGTTTATCTATTGCGGAGTTCTTACTATAATTCTCGTCCCGCTGTATTTTGCTTCAAAGCGAATTGCCATTCGAGAAAAAATAACGTCTCTTGCAATTGTATCAGTATTTTTATTCTCATTTATCGTAAAACCTCTTGATCTTATTTGGCACGGATTTTCCGCACCAAACTGGCTTAACGGAAGATACAGTTTCCTATTTTGCTTCTTCTTGTTAGTTCTTGCCTACAAGGCGTTTGGAAATCTGAAAGAATTTTCCGAAAAAGTGATCCTCGGAATCGCAGGAGGACTCATACTCTTCACGGTAATAATACAAAAATACGAATTCAAATCCTTTATAACTACAGATAAAAAGCTAAAGACCTTTGAATGTATCTGGTTTTCCGTTGCATTTATTGCGATAATTGCAGCGCTTGTCTGCATATTCGTCAGACTAAGAAAACGTCGCAACCGCTCTCACATTACTGCACTCTCAGGAGTTCTTGCGGCAATTGTGTGCCTTGAGCTCTTCTGCAACGGAGTTGTCTGCACAAATCTGCTTAATAAAGACGTGGTATATGCAAAATATTCAAAGGTATCAACGCACTTGTCAACCTACCGTGCCGTTGTTAACGAGACTAAGGAATACGATCCTTCTTTCTACAGAATGGAGAAAACCTATCTCAGAACCAAAAATGATAACATGGCTCTGCAAATGTACGGTCTTACCAGCTCAACCTCTACGCTCAACTCTAAAGCAATAAGTTTCGTTGGAAATCTTGGTTACGTTGGACGTTCTCACCTTACAATGTATAAAGGCGGTACTGCAGTTGGTGATTCATTGCTTGGAATCAAATACGTTATTGACGAAAAAACGCACTCTACATTTGACAACGTATACGTTCCGGTAGAATCTCTTGAAACAGAAAAGCTTAACGTATACCAAAATCCCAATGCTCTCTCTCTCGTATACGGTGTTGACTCTGCAATAAACGACCTTAAGCTTACCGACTATTCAAACGTATTTGAGCGTTACAACGCCCTCCTTACAGCGATGTTAGGTGAAGAAGAATCCGTAGACCTTTTCAAATTCATTCCAAGTGATGATGTAACACTGGGCGGACAAGCCTCACGAAACAGCAATCTCAAAGGCGGAGCCACCTTTAAAACTTCATCCGACGGAACAGGTACAGTCATATTTAACTACGTTGCTCCCGAGGATGGTTACTATTACTTCTTTACTCACGGAAGCGCAAACAAGGATCTTACCTTGTCCATCACGAATTATCCCACAAAGAGAAATTATATGCGAAATGACTACAAGCATATAATTATCGGTGGATATTTTGAGAAGGACGAGCCTATCAAAGTAACTATTACTCTCCCTGAAGACTGTAGCTACACGGTAGACTCTCTCTCCAACAACCTTGCATATATGTCTCTTGATGAATACAACGCAATCTTCGCGAGATTGAAGGAAAATCCTCAGCTTGATATTTCGACCAATTATACCGAGGATCACATAGAAGGATTCCTCAAAACAACGGAGAAAGACCAAACCATTCTCACAACGATCCCCTATGACAAGGGATGGAACGTTTATGTCAGCGGTGAAAAGGTAGAGACCTACGAAACCCTCGATGCTTTGATGGCGTTCAATATCGACAAAGCGGGAACTTATAAAATAGTTCTTGAGTATATGCCGACAGAATACGTCTACTCCTATATAATTACTGCAATAGGCATTTTGATTTTCATTGCTCTTATAATATTCGAAATAGTTCGCAAGAAAGTATCAAAGAAGCCTCAAAGAGTATACGAACGTGATTATTTTGATCTTGCTGATTTTGACGTAGAAGAAAATAATAACGATATCTTGCCTCCGTCAAATGATGTGTCTCCATCTGAGACAGCAACTGAAGAGCCACACGAAACAGCCGACAATACAGACGAAAAAGATCCAAAATCAGACTTTGACAACAACAATAAAGAGCCCTAAAAAATAGGGCTCTTATCCCCTATTCATTTTTTACGGAGGACACTATGTTTTACTATATCAGCGGAAAGCTTGCGCACCTTGATCCCGCCTTTGCGGTAATTGATGCATCGGGCGTTGGATACAAGCTCGCGATTTCCGGAACAACTCACGCGGCAATGCCTCACCATCTTTCGGTAAATGAAGCTCATACGGTAAAGCTCTATACCTATATGGCTGTGCGTGAGGACGGCGTTGAGCTTTTTGGATTTATCAGCGAGGACGAGCTCTCCTGCTTTAAAATGCTGATCTCGGTTTCGGGCGTAGGTCCAAAGGCCGCTATCTCTATTCTTTCGGAGCTCACCCCAACAAAGCTTGCAATAGCTATCTGCAACGACGACAAAAAAGCAATATCACGCGCAAACGGAATAGGTCCCAAGAGCGCGGCAAGAATCATTCTTGAGCTTAAAGACAAACTCAAGGGGCAGACATCCATTGACACCGATGGAGAGATCTCCGCAGAAGAATTCTCCGCGTCAACGCCTTCCGGAAAGCGCAAGGATGCAGAGGACGCCCTTACCGGACTTGGATATTCGAGAGCCGAGGCAAATTCCGCTCTCCGCTCTATCGATACCGAATCCCTCGAGCTTGACGATATCATACGTCTTGCCCTCAAAAAGCTTATAAGATAAGGAGGTAATACATGAACACCGAAGATTTTGACTTTGAAAACCGAATAGTTACCACCTCTTATAAGAGCGAGGATAGCGATATAGACGCCTCCCTCCGCCCTAAAACTCTGAACGATTACATCGGTCAGGAAAGAGTTAAAGATAATCTTAAAATATATATTGAAGCGGCGAAGCTTCGCGGAGAAAGCCTTGATCACGTTCTTCTCTACGGCCCTCCCGGGCTTGGAAAAACTACACTTTCCAATATTATCGCAAACGAAATGGGTGTAAACATCCGTGTAACGTCGGGCCCCGCCATTGAAAAGCAAGGCGACCTTGCGGCGCTTCTCACCAACCTCTCAGAGGGCGACGTTCTTTTCATAGACGAGATACACAGACTTTCCCGTTCCATCGAGGAAATTCTCTACCCAGCTATGGAGGACAATGCACTCGATATTATTATTGGAAAAGGTCCATCCGCTCGCAGTATAAGAATCGATCTGCCGAAATTCACTCTCATTGGCGCAACCACGAGAGCAGGTCAGCTGACAACGCCTCTGCGCGACCGCTTTGGTGTACTCTTAAAGCTTGAGCTTTACACAACAGATGAGCTGCAAACCATTGTCAGCAGAAGCGCATCTATACTCGGATTTGACATAACACCCGACGGCGCAAGAGAAATTGCATCTCGCTCACGCGGAACTCCACGTGTTGCCAACAGACTCTTAAAGAGAGTTCGCGATTTTGCCCAGGTAACCGGAAAATCCGCTATCGATGCCGATATTGCAAATTTTGCTTTAGGCAGACTTGAAATCGACTCATTGGGTCTTGACAATACCGATAGAAAGATGATGGAGACCATCATAAAATTCTACGACGGAGGTCCTGTTGGTCTTGAAACTCTTGCCGCAACGGTTGGAGAAGAGGCTATAACGCTTGAGGACGTTTACGAGCCCTTCCTTCTTCAGATAGGATTCCTTAGCAGAACACCGAGAGGACGCTGCGTAACACGTCTTGCCTACGAGCATTTAGGAATTCCCTATAAAACGACGGAAAAAGCATCTGCTCAAATGAATATTTTTGATGCAAATGCTTCTAATAATGAATGACTTTTTATATTTTAATTCAAACTAATATTAATTTAAACGGAGGTTTTTAATTATGTGTGAAATCAGATTTTTTGTATGTGAGCATTGCGGAAACATCATCGGTGTTATTCACGATGCAGGTGTACCTATGATGTGCTGTGGTCAGAAGATGACAAAGCTTGAGGCAGGTGTTGTTGAAGCAAGCCACGAAAAGCATATTCCCGTTGTAGAGCGCGATGGCGATATTATCAAGGTAACGATCGGCTCTATCGAGCATCCTATGCTTGAGGAGCACCACATCGAGTGGGTATATCTCCAGACAAACAGAGGCGGTCAGCGCAAGTGCTTAGCAATCGGAAGCAAACCTGAGGTAAGCTTTGCTCTCTGCGATGAAGAGCCCGTAGCAGTGTTTGCTTACTGTAATCTTCACGGCCTTTGGAAGGCAGATGTATAATTAATTTAAAAAAAGACGCTATCATTACGATAGCGTCTTTTTTTAGTTACCTGCAGTCATTTTTTCCTGCTTTACCTTATGATCAATTACGTGGCGAGATGCAAGCTCGTTTCTTATATCGTCAATGGAAATTCCCATCTCTATCATAAGAACCATAACGTGGTAAACGAGGTCGGCAATCTCGTATATGGTTTCAGCCTTATCGTCTGCCTTACCTGCAATTATTACCTCTGTGCACTCCTCTCCAACCTTCTTAAGTATCTTATCAATACCCTTCTCAAAGAGATAGGTTGTGTATGAGCCCTCCTTCTTCTCAAGCTTTCTGCCCTCAATAACCTTCATAAGCGCTTCAAGAGAAAACTCCTCTCTCTCGTCGCTTTCATATACGGTATTATTGAAGCAAGAATCTGTACCCAAATGGCACGCAGGACCGTCCTTATAAACGAGAACGGTGAGCGCATCCTTATCGCAATCTGCGGTGATGCTTACGATGTGCTGCTTATTGCCGGAGGTCTCGCCCTTGCGCCAAAGCTCCTGACGTGAACGCGACCAGAAGCAGGTAGTGCCCTCCTTCATGCTTATCTCAAGGCTCTCACGGTTCATATATGCAACGGTGAGCACCTTCTTGGTTGCAGCGTCTACTACAACTGCGGGAATCAATCCCTTTTCATCAAACTTAAGCTCTTCGATCTTTGTAAATTCTGCCATGATTTTATTCTCCATATTTTAAATTATATACGAACGTTTATATTTGCGCCCTTAAGCTTCTGCTTAAGATCCGAAATGCTTACCTCTCCAAAATGGAATATCGATGCGGCAAGTCCTGCATCGACCTTCGGCAAGGCATCAAACAATGTTATAAAGTCATCGATACAGCCTGCTCCGCCCGATGCTATAACGGGCACGTTTACTGCATCACAAACGGCTTGAAGCATCTCGATATCAAAGCCACGCTTAACTCCGTCGGTATCGATACTGTTTACAACTATCTCACCGGCTCCGTTTGAAACACAACGCTTTATCCAAGAGATAGCCTCCATCCCCGTATCCTCTCTGCCGCCTTTAGCAAAAACGCGAAACTCGCCATCCACACGCTTTATATCAGCAGAAAGAACCACGCACTGATCGCCGTATTTCTTTGCCGCCTGGAGCACAAGATCGGGATTTCTGATAGCGCCCGAATTTACGCTTACCTTATCTGCACCGCACTTAAGAACACGGTCAAAGTCATCAACCGTATTTATTCCTCCGCCTACTGTGAGCGGAATAAACACCTTTGAAGCGGCTTCTGTGAGAATATCGGTAAACAACGCTCTCCCCTCAGCCGATGCCGTTATATCATAAAAAACAAGCTCGTCAGCGCCGTTATCACTGTAAAACTTTGCAAGCTCCACAGGAGATGAAACGTCTGCAAGTCCTAAAAAATTCACGCCCTTTACAACTCTGCCGTTCTTTACGTCAAGGCACGGAATAATTCTTTTCGTTATCATTTTTCTTCCTCTGTTATCTTAATTGCCTCGGGCAAATCTATAGCGCCCGTATAAATAGCCTTACCTACGATCGCTCCGAACATATCCATCTCCTTGAGCGCTCTTACGTCCTCAAGAGTAGAAACACCACCCGATGCGATTATATTTATCGAAAACTCCTCGTTCAAGCGCTTATAAAGCTCAAGATTCGTTCCCGACATCATTCCGTCCTTGGATATATCGGTGCATATCACGCTTGATACGCCCAAAGCCTCAAGGCGACGGCAGAAATCCTCGCAAGATACGTCGGAAAGCTCGGTCCACCCCTTTATTGCAACCATTCCGTCCTTTATATCAACGCCAACGGTTATTCTGTCTCCGTAAAGCTTTACAGCCTGCTCCAAAAAGTCGGGAGCGGTTATAGCCGCGGTACCGAGGATAATGCGGTCAACGCCTGCGTCAACGTAAAGCTTGATAACCTCCATACTGCGAATTCCACCGCCTACCTCAACAGAGAGATCGGTCGCAGAAAGTATCTTCTTGATGGTCTCAAAATTATCGGCATTTCCGCTTTTTGCTCCGTCAAGATCAACAACGTGCAAATATTTTGCTCCGCAATCGTAAAAATATTTTGCCACCTTCTCGGGAGCATCGCTGTAAACCGTTACCTTATCGTAATCGCCCTTTTGCAATCTTACAGCCTTGCCACCGATCAAGTCAATAGCGGGTATTATATACATAGTTTTCTTCCTTCTTGTCAAATTTCGCAAAATGCTTTGAGAATAGCAAGTCCTACTCTCTCGCTCTTTTCGGGATGGAACTGAACTCCGCAAACGTTTTCACATCTTACAGCGGCAGTAAGCTCTGCGCTGTATTCGGTAGTTGCTATTACCGACTCGCTGCAATCAGCTCCATAATAAGAATGAACGAAATAAACGAAATCGCCTTCCTTTAAGTATTTAAAGAGCTCGTCCTTATTCTCACCGAAATGAAGAGCATTCCAGCCTATATGAGGAATCTTCAGCTCCTTATCTATAACGTCGCTTATAGGACGGATGCTGCCCTTAATAAGACCTAATCCCTCGTGCTCTCCGTATTCAAAGCTACGCTCGAACAAAAGCTGCATACCAAGGCAGATTCCCAAAAGAGGCTTTCCGCCTGCGCACTCGTCCTTTATTACCTTATCAAGTCCGCTATCGCGAAGCTTTTTTGCCGCATCCTCAAATGCGCCAACACCCGGCAGTATTATTCTGTCAGCTTTTCTTATCTGCTCAGGATCGGACGTCACGCAAATATCCGCGCCAATGCTCTCAAAGGAGCACTTGAGCGAAAAAAGATTTCCTACACCGTAATCTATAATTGCTATCATTAAAGAACTCCCTTTGTTGACGGAATTTCGTCTTTTCCTCTCTCGTCTATCTCCACAGCCTGTCTGAGCGCACGGGCAAACGCCTTGAATGCCGCCTCTGCGATGTGATGCGCATTAGTTCCGTCAAGTTGCTTTATGTGTAACGTGATATTGGAATTGCGAACAAACGCTAAGAAAAATTCTTCAACAAGCTCGGTATCAAAATCACCGATCTTCTCTGCCTTCATATCAAGACCGTACTTGAGATAAGCTCTGCCCGAGATATCGAGCGCGCACAAAACGAGGCTCTCATCCATAGGAAGCATCATATTGCCGTATCTCTTTATGCCCTTGCAATCACCAAGGCTCTGAGCAAACGCCTTACCAAGACAGATACCTATGTCCTCAACACTATGGTGATAATCAACCTGAGTATCTCCTACACACTTAACGGAAAGATCAAATTTTCCGTGCGATGCAAAAAGAGTCAACATATGATCAAGAAAGCCACAGCCTGTATTTATCTCGGAAATGCCCTTTCCGTCAAGTGCAAGCGAAAGCTCGATATTCGTTTCCGCTGTTTTTCTGCTTATTTCACTTTTTCTCATTTTTTTAATTCCTCCAAAATCTCGGCAACGGCGGAAATAAGAGCATCCATCTCTTCTCTCGTGCCAACCGTTATTCTGTTATAATCCTTTATTTTTTCCTTATCGAAATGACGGATAAGAATACCTTTATCCTTAAGACGAAGATAAAGCTCCTTGCCCTCTATCATATCGCTCTTTGCGAAGATAAAATTCGCCTTGGAATCGGTAACCTCAAAGCCAAGCTCTCTGAGCTTGCTCTGCGTATACTCGCGAGTTTCGATTATCTTCTTGCAATTATCCATATAATAATCGTTATCAAGAATCGCCATCTCACCTGCAATAAGCGAAAGACGATTGATATTATAAGGATTCGTGCTGTATTTTATCTTCTCAAGATCGGCAATTATATCCTTGCTTGCAATAGCAAATCCAAGTCTTGCTCCTGCGAGAGAGCGAGATTTTGAGAAGGTGCAAACAACCAAGAGATTATCATATTTCTTGGTAAGATCAACTGCGCTCTCACCGCCAAAATCAACGTATGCCTCATCAATAAGTACCAAGTTATCGGGGTTTGCCTTTACAAGCTTCTCGATGTCCGCCACAGAAAGCGCAATTCCCGTGGGAGCATTGGGATTTGCAATTACAACGGTTGCATCGTTGTTTGAATAATCCTTAATATCTATTGAGAAATCGTCCTTCAAGGGTATTGCCGTATAATCCGCTCCGTGAAGCTCAGCATAAACGCTATAAAATCCATAGGATATTTCGGGAAACTTAACCGCTCTCTTTCCCTTCTCGCAAAACGCCATAAAGGAGAAATTAAGAATATCATCCGAACCGTTAGAAACAAATACGTTCTCGCTCTGCACTCCGTAAAGCTCTGCAATACGCGCCTTAAGTCCTCTTGCCGTAGGATCGGAATAGAGGTTGAGCTTGAGCACCTCCTCACTTGAAAGTGCATCAACCACCTTCTTTGAGGGCGGATACGGAGATTCATTTGTATTCAGCTTGATATATTTTTTATCTATCGGCTGCTCACCGGGGGTGTACGCCTCAAGATCCTTATATTTTGAACTCAAAAATCTGCTCATTTTTACGCCTTTTCGTTATCTTCAAATCTTATAACCGCACTCTTTGCGTGTGCGCCAAGTCCCTCTTTGTTTGCAAAGAATTCAACCTTTCTTGCAACCTTTTCAAGAGCCTCCTTGGTATAGTAAGAAAACTGCGTTTTCTTTACGAAATCATCTACCGACAAGGGACTTGAAAATCTTGCCGTTCCGCTTGTGGGAAGCGTATGGTTAGGACCTGCAAAATAATCACCCAACGCCTCGGGACAATATTTACCCATAAATACCGAGCCTGCATTCTTTATCTTATCAAGATACATAAACGGATCGTCAAGGCATATCTCAAGATGCTCGGGAGCAAGTCCGTTTGCAACGAATATCGCCTCGTCAATGCTCTCGGTGATGATTATCTTTCCGTTATTATCTATCGACACTCTTGCAATCTCAGAGCGAGAAAGCTGAGGTATCTGACGCTCAAGCTCTGCGGATACGGCATCCGCAAGCTCCTTACTATCGGTAACAAGCACAGCAGTTGCATTCTTATCGTGCTCTGCCTGAGAAAGAAGATCAGCGGCAACGTATGCAGGATTATTGTTCTTATCCGCAATAACGAGAATTTCGCTGGGGCCTGCTATCATATCGATAGAAACCTTGCCGAACACCTGCTTTTTAGCCTCTGCAACGTATGCATTACCGGGGCCTACGATCTTATCAACGGCAGGAACGCTCTCAGTTCCATAAGCCAAAGCTGCAACAGCCTGAGCGCCTCCAACCTTAAATATTCTGTCAACTCCTGCAACCTTTGCGGCAGCTAAAATAGCGGGATTTACGCTTCCATCCTTTGCAGGAGGTGTAACCATAACTATCTCGTTGCATCCTGCTATCTTTGCAGGGATCGCATTCATCAAAACCGAGGAGGGATACGCCGCCGTACCACCGGGAACGTAAAGTCCAACCTTCTCTATCGGAATTACCTTCTGTCCGATAACAACGCCGTCCTTCTCGTTGATAAGAAAGCTATTTCTCACCTGACGAGAGTGGAATGCGTATATATTCTCCTTAGCCTCCTTAAGTATCTCAACAAACTCGGGCTCGACCTTAGAAAAAGCAGCGTCAATCTCCTCCTTGGAAACCTCAAGAGAGGAAAGTTCTACCTTGTCAAATCTTCTTGAATACTCAAAAAGCGCTGCATCTCCGTTTGCTCTTACCTCTTTGATAATATCCGCAACGGCATCTGCTACGTTAAACACGTTCTCCTTACGATCTAATATCTCGGAAGGATCTATATCCTTAAAACTTATTATCTTAATCATTGAATCCTCCTTGAAAAAATCATTTTCCCTTTGCCAAAAGCATAGCCTCAAATTTTTCTGTTATCTCGCATATTTCAGCATTCTTGAACTTATGGCTTACCTTATTTGCAACAAGTCTTGCGCTTATATCAACGATATCTGCCTTAGGCTCAAGATCGTTCTCGTAAAGCGTTTTTCCCGTTTCAACTATATCAACTATTACGTCGGAAAGTCCGAGGATAGGAGCAAGCTCAATAGAGCCGTTAAGCTTTATTATATCGATCTCTCTGCTCTGCTTATTGTAATATGATTTTGCAATATTTGGGAACTTTGTAGCAACGCGCAAAGTTCTGTCTCTGCGGTCAACAAAGTCCTTCTTTGCGGCAACAGCCATTCTGCATTTTCCCATTCCGAGATCAAGCAACTCATATATATCAGGAGAATATTCAAGGATTATATCCTTTCCCGCAATACCTATATCAGCCGCTCCACGCTCTACGTATATTACTACGTCAGAGGGCTTTACCCAGAAATATCTGACACCCTTCTCGGGATTTTCAAAAATAAGCTTTCTGCTTTCCTCACGGATAGAAGGACATTCATATCCCGCAGCCTCGAACATTCCGTAAGCCTTCTCACCAAGTCTTCCCTTAGGAAGCGCAATATTAATCATTTTTTTCAAGGATATCAGCCCCTTCCTGTCCTACGCATACAAGCTTTTTATAGCTAACGCTCTTATCAAGTATATTTGCCGCTCTCACGGTCTTGCCCTCTGCCTTAAACTGCTCCACAAGATCAATGATCTCACGAGCCTCGGTGTTCTCACCGTAAAGCACGAGCACGTCTACGTCATAATTATCGGTATCTGCGGCAAAACGCTCAAGTCTGTCAAGATATACGGCAAAGCCAATAGCTCCCGTTCTCTTTCCGAATTTTTCCATAAGTCTGTCGTATCTTCCGCCCGAAAGAACGCTATCAAAAATACCGTTTATAAAGCCCTTGAAAATTATTCCGTCATAATAATTCATATCGTTGACTATAGAGAAATCAACGTAGAGCTTATCGGTAAGTCCGTACAAGCTGAGATTTTTATAAAGCTCCTCAAGCTCCTCAAACGCACCTTGCATCTTCTCGCCCGAAAGCAACGGTCTGATCTGCTCAAGCGCCTTTTCTATAGGCATATACATCGAAGAAATTTTTGCTATCTTCTCTGCATTTTCCGCATCAACTCCCAACTTCTCGCACAAAGCGCGAATTGCGGGAATATTCTTGCTCTCAATCAAAGTCAAGAAGGATGGAATGCTATCACTCTCGATTCCTGCCGACTCAAGCAAGCCCTCAAGGAATCTCATATTAGAAACGTCAAGCAAATACTCATCACTTATATTTTCGAGGCTCTTCATTGCGAGCATAATTACCTCGCTCTGTGAAAAAGCATCGATATTTCCAATCGATTCAAGTCCCGTCTGCATTATCTCACGGAAGCCGTCTCCACTTGAGGTCGTGCGGTAAACCTTTTCATCATAGTAAACCTTGTAATTTGATTTTTCATTTGAAACAACGTTCTTTATTATCGACAAGGTAACGTCGGGCTTCAAAGCCATAAGCTTTCCGTTTGTATCGGTAAAGGTAAGAAGATTCTCGCTAACAAGAAAATTCTTATTCTTTGCATAAAGATCGTACTCTTCAAACTTGCTAACCTTGTACTGAAGATATCCGTGCGCACTGTAAAGCTCACGAAGCTTATAGCACGCCATCTCATCCGCTCTCAAGGCTTTATCCGAAAGAATCATTTCTCTTCCTCCTCAGCAATTGCGTCAAGAGCCTTCTTATATGCACCGGTTCCGTAAACGTAAGCGCGGTTTACACGGCTTATCGTAGTAGTGCTTGCGCCGGTCTCCTCAACTATCTTTGCATAAATGATCTGCTCGGAAAGCATTTTTGCAACCAAAACTCTCTGCGCCATATCATTTATTTCTCTCATTGTTAAAAGGTCCTGAAGAAGCTCTTCACACTCCTTCTCATTCTTTACAGACATAAGTGCCTTAACCAAAAGATCAAATCCCTTTATTTCTTCTACCTTCATTTTAAACCTCCAAAATAAAAGTCTTGTTTTAATACTTTACTATGATAACACAATAAAGTGTTTTTGTCAATACTATTTTAAAAATTATTTCAACTTTTTACAACAAAAAGCAGAGTTTAGCGCAAGCTTACTCTGCCTTTTGACTTTCAACACGTTTAGCATCAAAAAGATCGTCCCCTAAGGATATTGGCATCTTAAAGAACAAAATCACAAAGTAAACCGCAACGACAACTACAACCGCCGCCGTAAATACTATCTGCGGCACCGTCCACTGAACGCTGCCCACAGCCTTATCCAATCCTATAAGCCCTCCGCAGAAATTATAGGTCGCGTGCAAAATAACACACATCCATATATTTCTTGTAAGCAAGAGAACCATACTGCAAAGCGCACCTATCAGCGCTGAATAACCGATCTGCATAATTACAGAAATCGGCGAAGCTCCGAAAAATACGTTTACAAAATGTATCACTCCAAAAACTACGGATGATAACAATATCGATAAAAATATCCCTAACCTACTCTGTCTTCTTTTTTTCAGAATAAGCATAAACGCACAACCGCGGAAAGCCATTTCCTCAAAAAAGCCTGTACACAAACAAGAGAGCGCAAATATCAATATCGACGTTCCCTCAGCATTTATAACGCAATCTCCCGAAAAGTAGGATACAAATGGGAAATTATTTATTGCTATTATAAATCCCGGGATAGTAAGTAAAATCAAAAGCAATCTTCGATTTCCCAGCGGATTCAACACACGTGTTATCGAAAAATCGATCATAAAGACCATACACGCACATCCACCGAAAAATCTACTCATCAAAAGATAAAGATCATTGTTATAATTCAGAGCAGCATAGCTTATCTCCACAGCAAGAAGCGCCGCAAGAAAAGCAAAGAAAAGCAACCTGACAAGCTTATTTTTAACCTCAGCCTTCATTGATACCGTCCTTCTCTGTCTCTACATTAGCCTCGCTTTCCAAGGAATCATACTTAGCTCTTACCTTCTTTTCGCACAAGAAAACAGCAACCGAGCCCAACACCATAAGAAGCGCTATGAGCTGTGAGGGAGACAAAAAGCTTACAACAGTAGCTCCTCTGTCGTCTGCTCGGAAATATTCTATAACGAATCTCCATACACCGTATGCACACATGTACGTAGGCAGATTATAGCTCTTGCCCTTTATCATTCTATACATAAATAATCCAAACAAGGAAAAGAGGAATATCGCCTCAAACAGCTGTATCGGTACAGCCTTTATTTTGTAGCTTTCAAAATATATTCCATACCAAGCATCGGTCTGCGCTCCGTGGCAGCATCCCGCCATAAGACAACCAATTCTTCCAAAGCCGTGCGCTGCGGCAACTCCCGCTGCTCCGATATTAGCAATATGGAAAAATCCGCGCAAATGATCTTTATTCTTTTTGAAAACAAACGCTCCCACAATAAAATACAACGCCAAAAAGCTTGCGGCTCCGCCAATAAGTCCGCCATAAAACGTGGCGCCCGTTGATGAATCTATCACAAATCCGGCTGCGGGATCGTCAAGGAAATTATAAAACGCTTGGAAAAGCACTGCTGAGCAAACACCTATAATTATTGCGCCCATTCCTACAAAAATTGCAAAATTCTGAAGCTTCCAATACATCTTCTCTCTATCCGAGAAAACTCTGAATATTACGAGCGCCGCAATTATTCCCAAGCAGAGAAATATCGTATATAAATCTATTCCCCAAAATATCGGTTTTGGACACATTCGCGCCTACCTCCGTAAAATAAAAATATACCGCACACGGCAAAAAGCTATATGCGGTATTTGCTTACGTTAAATTAAAAAAGTTCTATGTTATCCGTTACGTACTTTAACATTCTGCTCTGCATATATCTTTTATTTCTAACAAGATAATCTCTGATAAGACCCATATTCAAAGGCTTTTCTGCCATCATCTTGCCAAAATTGTTGGAAAATTCAAAATCCGAATTTGCATTCAGAGCTTCACATATAAATACTATAGTTTTATTTGAAGAATTTTCAAGGCACTTCCAGCCTGCATCAACGTCCTTATCAGCAAGGCTGTACAAAAGCTTATAAGCTACAAGGGGCTTAAACTCAGGGTCTATCTCAGCCTCATCAAGAACTCTATCGTTCCAAATCTTACCCTCAGAAGGTGCAAAAGCAGAAAGATAACGTCCGGTTCTTGCATTTACAACAGCAAAGGAAAGCTTTTGGACAGGCACGTTTCTCTTAGTTGCGGGATCGTATAGAAAATAATTTGCCTTTGAGGTTCTGTTCAACAAGAACATATATCCAAGCTCAACCGCCAAAGCTAAACAAATTACTGCAACGATTCCAAGAAATACAGATGCAAGAGTATTCATATCAGCCGCAAACGTTACAACGAACAATATTATCGATATAACAAAGAAAGACAGCGCTGCAGCGCCTACTATTATCTTAACCTTTTTTCTGTCCATTTTTTATCTCCTGTTAAATATAATAATATATAATAAATAAATACATATTATATTATATCACACGCATATTTTTTTGTCAATCTTTTTTCTCATAAATATTAAAAAAAGGAACGAATTTTCGTTCCTTTTTTTATAATTATTTAACTGAGAATTTATACTCGGTTACGTAGTCGTAAACTTCGCCCGGGCGAAGAATTCCGTTTGTAAATCCTTCATGGTTCATACTGTCGGGCATACACTGTGTTTCAAGACAGAAAAGAGTCTGAACACTCTGATTATAACCGCCCTTGAAGGGGTGAGCCTCATCATTCAAGAAATTACCTGTGTAAAGCTGAACGCAGGGCTGATTGGTATACATCTCAAGAACTCTTCCCGATTTTGCATCATAAGCTACTGCTCTCTTCTTAGACTCACGTGTAACGTCAGAGAAATTAAAGCAATGATCGTATCCGTTAAATACGTTAGTTGCCTTAAGAAGATCATCGTTCTTCTGATCGAGATCTCTGCCTATAGCCTTGGGAGTTCTGAAATCAAAGGGAGTTCCCTCTACATTCTTTATCACACCCGTGGGCAAAAGATTGCAATCGGTCTCAAGATAGGTATCTGCATCGATCATAAGCTCGGTATCACGTATAGTTCCTCCTGCATAGCCCTTGAGGTTGAAATATGCGTGCTGAGTGAGGTTGATAATAGTAGGCTCATCGGTAGTTGCAACGTAGCGAATATACCAAGAATTTTCATTAGTGAGCTTATAAGTTACAGTTACGGTAAGATTTCCGGGAAAATCCTGATCTCCGTCGGGAGAGAACAAATGAAGCGCTATCTCGGGCTCATCCTCGTTGATAACCTCAACCGTCCAGATTCTCTTGTTGAATCCAACGGGGCCGCCGTGACAGTGGTTTCCTGTGCTTGCGGTAACGCCAAGCTGATATTCCTTACCGTCTATCTTAAACTTTCCCTCGCCTATACGATTTGCCCATCTTCCGATGAGCGCACCCTGACAGCTGCCGGGAGCATCGATATAATTCTGAAGGCTATCAAAACCACCGATAATATCGGTAAAGGTTCCGTTTCTATCCGGCACCCAAAGCTCGGTTACGGTTCCACCATAGGTCATAACCTTCATCTTCATACCGTTCTTGTTTTTGAGTGTATATCTGTAAACCTCAGTACCATCGGCAAGCTTGCCAAAAAGCTTTTTCTTAATACTCATCTCGTATCACCTCAATTAATTATCATATCCGTTAGGATTCTTCAACTGCCAGTTATAAGAATCTCTGCACATATCCTCGATATTGTTCTCTGCCTTCCAGCCAAGAACAGTGTATGCCTTGGTCGGATTTGCATAGCACTCATCGATATCACCGGGGCGTCTGGGAGCTATCTTATAGTTGATCTTTATACCCGTTGCGCTCTCGTAAGCCTTAACGATATCAAGAACAGAATATCCAACACCGGTTCCTACGTTGAAGTGCTCAACGCCCGTAACGGTCTCTGCTCTCTCAATAGCCTTGAGGTGTGCCTTTGCAAGGTCTACTACGTGAATGTAGTCACGAACACCGGTTCCGTCGTGAGTCTTATAATCGTTTCCGAAAACAGAGAGGCACTCTCGTCTTCCCGATGCTACCTGAGTGATGTAAGGAAGAAGGTTGTTCGGGATACCCTGAGGATCCTCACCGATAAGACCGCTCTTATGTGCTCCGATAGGATTGAAATAACGAAGGATAGATACGCTCCACTCGTTATCCGACTTATAAAGGTCGCTGAGAATTCTCTCTATCATAAGCTTTGTCTCACCGTAAGGGTTAGTTGTTGAAAGCGGGAAATCCTCAGTTATCGGTACGCTTGCGGGGTTTCCATAAACGGTTGCAGAGGAGCTGAATACGATTCTCTTTGCTCCGTGCTTCTGCATTATGTTACAAAGATTGAGAGTTCCGGTTATATTATTGTGGTAGTAATACAAAGGCTTCAAGCAGGATTCGCCTACAGCCTTAAGACCTGCAAAGTGAATGCAACTATCAATATCGTTCTCCTCGAAAACCTTATCAAGAGCATCATAATCAAGAAGATCTACCTGATAGAACTTAAAATCCTTACCCGTAATACGACGAACTCTCTCAAGAGCCTCGGGCTTACTGTTGAGGAAGTTATCAACTACAACGAGCTCTCTGCCCGCCTCCAAAAATTCGACCATCGTATGTGATCCTATATATCCTGCTCCGCCGGTAATTAAAATTGCCATGTCTTTATACCTCTTTCATTTAAAATATTTTAAGCATTAAGCTTCTTTGGGTAGATTCCATTTTCCTTAAGACCTGCTATGCGCTCGACCACGAAGGGCTTGTCCTCCTTGTAGGTGACTCCGTACCAGGAATCCTCTGAGGAATAGACGCTCACCTCGCACTCGCCCGCCTTAAGCATATCACAAACGGCAAACGGTAAATAATACTCGCATTTAAGCTCGTCTTTATGTGTCTCGGAAAGGAATTTTTCAAAACCCTTCAAAAGCTTTTCAAATATATCGGGGGTAAAGCCCCAACAGTTCATAGATGCAACGCTCATAAGCGGCATATACGCTACTCCGTCCTCAGACTTATAAGCTGCCTTATCACCATCTCTGCGAATCTCGCATCTCTCCTCAACTGAGAGAAGCATTCTATCCTTGCCGACCTCGCATATGCCTCTTGAGACCGTACCGTTTTCGGTGAGAGTATTCTCAAGAATATATCCAACCATCGCATATTTATATTTTTGCTCAGCCGCACCGGATGCAAAATGATCTGCCAAAAGCTTGTACGCACTTCTTCCGTAAAAGTCATCAGAATTTATTACCATAAACGGATCAGAAACAAGATCTCTTGCCGCAAGCAATGCATGCGCCGTTCCCCACGGCTTTACTCTGCCCTCGGGGACCGAAAATCCCGCAGGAATATCCGAAAGCTCCTGAAAAGCATATTCAACTTTTATTCTGCTTTCAAATCTCTGACCTATAGTTTCACGGAAAAGCTCAAGATTTTCTCTTTTGATAACGAAAACCACCTTATCAAATCCCGCAAGAATTGCATCATAAACCGAGAAATCGATTATAAATTCATTCTCTGCGGTGATGGGATCTATCTGCTTTAGTCCTCCGTAGCGCGAGCCCATGCCCGCCGCAAGAATTACAAGTGTCATATTTTCTCCCAAAACCTATGCAAAAGCACGTATTTTACTATAATTAATTATACTATATACAAAAAAAAATTAAAATATATTCTCAAGTTTATTAACATTTTGTTTACATATTCAAAGGTAAAAAATAGCATATTTTTACCTCTCAAATTTTGCATATAAAAATCCTTATTTGGCAAATACTCAAATTAAGGAATAAAAAAGCGAGGATTTATATATGTACTACAACAAAGTAGAAATTTGCGGTGTAAACACCGCTTCCCTCAAGGTTCTATCCGACGACGAAAAAAAGGCTCTTCTTTTGCGAATAAAAAGCGGTGATGCGTGCGCAAGGCAAGAGCTGATATATGGAAATTTGCGACTCGTGCTCAGCATAGTTCAAAGATTTGCAAGTCGAAAGGAAAATCTTGACGATCTTTTCCAGGTAGGCTGTATAGGGCTTTGCAAGGCAGTAGACAATTTTAACGTTGAGCTTGACGTTAAATTTTCCACCTACGCTGTGCCAATGATAATAGGAGAAATACGCCGTTATCTGCGCGACAACAACTCTATCCGCATAAGCCGCTCGATACGTGATCTTGCCTACAAAGCGCTGCAAGCGAGAGAAGAGCTGACTCGGCAAAAATCCGAGGAGCCGACCATTGAAGAGATTGCAAAGCATCTTGGTGAAAAAAAGGAAAATGTCGTCAGAGCTCTCGAAGCCATAATCGAGCCGATCTCGCTTTACGAGCCGGTATTTACCGAAGGTGGCGACTCGATCTACGTTCTCGATCAAATAAGCGATTCCTCAAGTTCTGATGAAATATGGCTTGAGAACATCGTACTCAGAGAAGCTATATACCACCTTTCCGAGCGAGAAAGAAAAATTATTTATATGCGTTACTATATGAACAAAACGCAGATGGAGATAGCCGCCGAGATCGGAATATCGCAAGCTCAGGTCTCGAGACTTGAAAAATCAGCTCTGAAACAAATGAAAGCACAAATATAAAAAATATCGGCATATTTTCAATTAAACCCTCATACTCTTTAATATAAAAAAGACACGGAGGTTTAATTTTATGAAAAACGCCTATTTCCCGGAAGGTTCACTGCTCTACACGGCAGAAAATCAAGAATATATTTCCTCTTTATCAGGACTTGAGAGAGCTTTTGCCGAAAATAAGATTCTTGAGTCAACCGTTCTGTTTTGCGACTCGTCTTTCAGACTTCATATAGACCTTAACGGATTGATTGGAATAATGGATAAAGAGGAAACACTTTTCTGCCGTGAGGGCGAGACCGCAAAGGACATCGCTATCATCACACGAGTCGGAAAACCGATTGCCTTTAAAATTATTGGATTTAGAAACGAATTTGGAAAAACTGTCGTTCTGCTCTCACGAAAGAAGGCTCAGCAAGAATGTTTGGAGGAATATCTCAGCATCCTACGCCCCGGAGATATTATTCCGGCCAGAATAACTCACCTTGAAAGCTTTGGCGCTTTTGTGGATATCGGATGCGGTCTCTCGTCTCTTCTCTGTGTGGATTGCATTTCGGTCTCTCGCATCTCGCATCCAAAAGACAGACTGAGCGTTGGCGAGGAAATATTTGTAGCGGTAAAAAGCAAGGATCCTCTGACCAATAGAATTTACGTGACTATGAAAGAGCTTCTCGGCACGTGGGAGGAAAACGCGCGTGAATTTGAGGTTGGACAGACGGTTATGGGAATCGTCAGAAGCATTGAAGATTACGGAGTTTTCATAGAGCTCGCCCCTAACCTTGCAGGACTTGCGGAAATTCGCCCCGATTCACGAGACAAAGACGTTGCAAAAATAGGATCGCCTATTGCGGTCTACATAAAAAGCATCCTTCCCGACAGAATGAAGATAAAGCTCGTACTTATCGACTCCTATAGCGGAGCGCTTCCTCGCAGCAAGCACCGTTATTACATTGATTGCAATAATACAAAGCACATATCGCGTTGGATCTACTCTCCCAAAAGCGCCGCAAAGCTCGTTGAAACGAGCTTTGACGGAATATAACAAAAAAGCCTCTCTTCAAAGACCTTGAAGGAGGCTTTTTGCTTTTGTTTTGATTTCCTCTTTGTTGACATTTGACCTTTTATATTGTATAATTGTATTATCAATATAGGAGGTGAATTTTATGTTAAAGCGAGTCGTTTCGTTTCTTTTTGTCGTATTAACCGCCCTTCCTATATTCTCATCCTGCGGACAAAAAGAAAAGCAGGTATTTGAGACCTTCAGCTATTTTGATACCTATTCAACCGTCACGGCATACGGCACAAAGGAAGAGACTGCTCCGTATTTTGAAGAATCAGAAAAAATACTTAAAAAATATCACGAGCTTCTTGATATATACAATTCGTATGACAATGCAATAAATTTAAAATCTGTCAACGATAATGCAGGAAAAGGCGCTCTAACCATCTCAAAAGAGCTTTTTGACGTCATAAAATTCGGCATTGAAATGCACGAAAAAACAAACGGAAGCTTAAATATTGCAATAGGCTCTGTCTCCTCAATCTGGCACGACGTAAGAGAAAAAGCATCCGACTCGCCATCAAGCATTGAGTTGCCATCTCAAGATATAATAAACGAAGCGCTCACACACACGGATATAAGCTCGATTATACTTGACGCAGACAAGTTATCAATAAACATCACCGATCCCTCTCTGAAACTTGATCTTGGCGGAATAGCGAAGGGGTACGTTGCCACAATTTTATACGATCGCCTTATCGCTCTTGGCTGTGAGAGCTTTTTGATAAACCTTGGCGGAAACGTAGTATCCTGCGGTGAAAAGCCCGATGGAACCAAGTGGAGCGCCGCAATAGAAAACCCATTTAACATCGATTCCTTGGGGTATAACAAAGCCGTTATCTTAGACAACTCTACATTAGTCACAAGCGGTTCTTATCAGCGCTATTTCATCTTTGAGGGAAAGAGCTATTCTCACATCATAGATACGAACAGCGGTTATCCTGCACAGCTTTTCACCTCTGTCAGCATAAAAGCGTCCTCCTCTATGTCAGGGCTCGCAGATGCCCTCTCAACGGCGCTTTTCTGCATGAGCTTCGAGGAGGGACTCGCTCTTATCACATCTATAGACGGAGTAGAAGCTCTGTGGATATTTAATGATGGAAGCTACAAGACCTCCCCCGGATTTGGAGGTGCAGAATGAAAATATTAAAGAAATGGGATATAATTATTCTTTGCTCAATTCTTGCCGTTGCCATAATTCTGCTTTGCGTTTTTGCGCTTATCTTTTTAGGTAAAGGACAAAGCGTGATAGTAAAGGTAGACGGTAAGGAATACGCTCGCCTTCCCTTAGATAAGGATACGCAATTACTTATCAAGAGTGAAAATGGCGAAAACCTACTTATCATAAAGGACAAGCACGCTTGGATAGAGAGCGCAAGCTGTCCAAAGCAGATATGTGTGAATCACGGAGAGGTCTCCGAGATCTCCCCTATCGTTTGCAATCACAATCGCGTGAGTATCTCGCTTGAATAACAAACGCTCAATGAAAGGAAGTGAACGTCATAAAACGCAACACCACCTATAATATCGCGCTGTGCGGAATTATGACTGCGCTTGCATTGGTTTTCGGATACGTTGAACATCTTATTCCTCTCCCATCCGGAATGTACGGAATGAAGCTTGGACTTCCGAACCTTGCCGTTGTTATAATGCTCTTGGCCATAAATCGCTCTGCGGCATTCACAATAAATATGACGAGAATTCTTCTCTCCTCTCTTCTCTTTGGAACATTCACCTCGTTTTGGTACAGCCTTATCGGCGGTCTTATGAGCTTTTTAGTAATGGCTCTTCTGAAAAGCACGAACAAGCTCTCGCCAATCGGTATTAGCATCTGCGGAGCCGTCACACACAATATAGGACAAATAATCGTTGCTATCATTCTTATGGATGAATTCGCAATAGCACTTTATCTGCCAATCCTCTTAATTGTTGGTGCTATCACGGGCGCTCTCATTGGACTTATAGCAACACCGATATTAAAAACACCGATTTTTAAAAAGAATAACTCTTAATAAAAAGCCTTCGCTATCATAATGACAACGAAGGCTTTTTTATTATTTTAATTCATTCAGCGCCTCTTCAAAGGGCTCAAGACTACGCTTCAAAATTCCGTGCGTATGCGCTATTACCATTCCGTAATTCGTCATCGGCACGCCTGCATCCTCAGCCTGACGAGCTCTGTATTGCATCTCCCTCTCGGTAAGCATACAACCACCACAATGAATTATCAACGAATACGGTGAGAGATCCTCGGGGAAATCTCTACCCGAGGTAAATTCGAGCTCAAGGCTCTTTTGAGTATACTCGCTTATCCATTTTGGAAGCTTTACAGTGCCTATATCACCGCATTGACGGTGATGCGTGCATCCCTCAGAGATAAGTATTCTATCTCCGTCAGAGAGCGAATCAAGCTTTGCCGCTCCTCTGACAGCACCCAAAAGATTACCCTTATATCTTGCAAAAAGAATCGAAAATGACGTCAGCGGAACGCCGGCAGGAACTATCTTTGACACCTTGCCAAAGACCTGAGAATCGGTAATCACCAAGCTCGGCATTCTCTCCATATCGGCAAGCGTTGCGGCAAGCTCGCTATCTCTGCAGATAACCACTCTTGCGCCCGCATCAAGTATATCTCTTATCGTCTGCTGCTGCGGCAGAATAAGTCTGCCCTTAGGAGCCGCTTTATCTATCGGGATAACCAGCAAAACGGTATCGTTCTCGCACAAAAGATCTGCAACTATGCGTCTATCCGACTCAGTTTTACCAGCAATCCTTCCTATTTTTTCTTTTAATTGCTCTACGTTAGTGCCAAGCCTTGCGCTCACCCATATCTCGTGCTCGGTCTCCCTTGCGTCGATACTCTCGCACTCGTCTATCTTATTATGCACTATAATATACGGAATCTTTTTAGAAATAAACAAGTCCACAAGCTCAGTCTCAAGCTCGGAAAAAGCCTTGCCTGCATCTGTGACAAGTATCGCTATATCAACGGTATTCAAGACCTTTCGAGCACGCTTTACTCTTGCCTCTCCCAAAAGTCCTTCATCATCAAGTCCGGGGGTATCTATTATAACCACGGGCCCTATAGGAAGAAGCTCCATAGCCTTTCTCACAGGATCCGTGGTAGTGCCCAAAACATCGGAGACAAGTGAGAGATCTTGATTTGTAACAGCATTTACAAGACTTGATTTGCCCGCATTACGAAGTCCAAAAAAGCCTATATGAACACGGTCTGCCGATACGCTTTCATTAAGTCCCATATCTACCTCCTAAAATCAAAATCAGAATCTAAAATCACGTCTGTTAGACGACTTTATCGCCTCTATATTTTCCTTTGCTATTGCCTTTACCTTCTCGTTAGGTATCTTCTCAAGCTCCTTATCAATAAGCTCAAAGCCTATTTTTTGCGTTTCCTCACTCGCATAATCTATAAGATATTCTGTGAGCGTCATAAGAGCATTGGGATGACAGCAGTTAAGTATCTGTCCCGTCTTGCAAAGGCTCATAAATCTATCACCGGTTCTTCCCTCTCTGTAACAAGCGGTGCAGAACGACGGAATATGTCCAAGCTTCATAAGCCAAGCAACTACCTCGTCAAGAGTTCTCTGGTCGGATACGTCAAACTGCTCGGAATCGTGAGGGCGCTCCTCCTCGGTGTATCCGCCAACAGAGGTACGGGATGCTCCGCTTATCTGCGAGATACCATAGTTAAGAGCCTTTCCTCTTACCTCCTCGGATTCACGGGTGGAGATTATCATACCCGTATAAGGAACTGCAATTCTGATGCAAGCAATTATCTTTGCGAATACGTCATCGGGAATAGAATTATCAAATACGTTAGGATCTATATCATCAGCGCGCTTGATTCTCGGCACACTTATGGTATGAGGTCCTACGCCGTGAACAGCCTCAAGGTGCTCTGCGTGCATCATAAGTCCTACAAACTCATACTTGTAAAGCTCAAGACCAAAGAGAACTCCAAGACCAACGTCATCGATTCCACCCTCCATAGCTCTGTCCATAGCCTCAGTGTGATAATCATAATCGTGCTTAGGTCCCGTGGGATGAAGCTTCAAATAGCTCTCCTTATGATAGGTTTCCTGGAAAAGAATATACGTTCCGATTCCGGCATCCTTAAGCTTTCTGTAATTCTCAACCGTGGTTGCCGCAATATTTACGTTTACTCGACGAATAGCTGCGTTTTTATGCTTTACGCTGTATATCGTATTGATACACTCAAGTATGTACTCAATAGGATTGTGAACGGGGTCCTCGCCCGCCTCAATAGCAAGACGCTTATGTCCCATATCCTGAAGAGCAATAACCTCGGCTCTGACCTCATCCTGAGTAAGCTTCTTACGCGCAATATGCTTATTCTTCAAGTGATAAGGGCAATAAACGCAACCGTTTACGCAATAATTTGAGAGATAAAGGGGCGCAAACATAACTATTCTGTTACCGTAAAACGCAAGCTTTATCTCCTCTGCAAGCGCATACATCTTTTCGTTAAGCTCAGGGATGTCGCAAAGCAAGAGCACCGCCGCCTCTCTGTGAGTGAGTCCTGCGCAGACCATTCCCTTATCTGCCTTCTTAGGTCTTGCCTTTTCAAGTATCTCCTCGATAAGCGCCGCATTGTGCTTATTCGCCTCTGCATACGCTATCGTATCAAGTATCTCTCCGTCGTTGATAAATTCCTCTGCCTTTAATGATTTAGGGTTATAAATTGCCATGTTAGTATATTCCTTTCTTCGAATTGATATTTTTATCTTCTTGCATCTCCTCGGTCTACGACGATCTCATAGCCGATATCGCTCATTCGGCGTTTAAGATCGGATATTGCCTGTGCCGATTCTGCATTTCCAAAGAGCTTATTATTATAAAGCTCATATTTTTTTCTGTTATCGTATGGCGAAAGATTCGGCATAACTACGTTCGCCCCCGCCATTATCCCCTTTTCTCTGCCCATCTCCTCAAGGCTTCCGAGAGCCGTCGTAGCAGGCAGTAAAATATTTGGATGAATAAGTCTTATTATCGACAAAAGATAGCAGGTAAAATCCACGCTTCCCGCTTTTTCACTGGCAAACGGTGTTGCCTTATGCGGTATAAACGGACCTATGCCACACATCTGCGGCTTGAAATCCTCAATAAATTTCAGATCCTTTGATATGCTCTCGCTCGTTTGATACGGTGAGCCTACCATAAATCCGCATCCTACCTGATAGCCTATCTCCTTCAGATCATTTAGAGCTTTCATTCGCACGTCAAAGCTCAGCTCCTTTGGATGAAGCCTTGCATAATGCTCGGCATCTGCCGTCTCGTGTCTTAACAAATATCTGTCTGCGCCTGCATCAAAAAGCCTTTTATAGCTTCCGTATGAGCGCTCGCCAAGTGAGAGCGTAATTGCGCAATCGGGGTATTTTTCCTTTATCTCGCAGATGATCTCACACAGATAATCATCGCTGTAATGCGCATCCTCACCGCCCTGCATAACGAAGGTTCTAAAGCCAAGCTCATAGCCCTCCTCACAGCAGGAAAGTATTTCTTCCTTCTCAAGTCGATAACGCTCACAGTCACGGTTATCACGCCTTATTCCGCAGTAAAGACAGTTGTTTTTGCAATAATTACTTATCTCGATAAGTCCTCTGATAAAGACTTTGTTTGAATAAGCCGCCTTTCTTGCGCTCACCGCAAGAGATGCAAGCACTTTTGCATTTTCCTCGCTGTAACTCTCAACGAGTGTCTTGTATTCGTCAAGAGTCAAGCTGTGCTCTGCGGAAAGCTTTTCTATAAGTTCTCTCATAATATATTACCGTTAATTATAAATCTTGCTTGAATACGCGGTCTTTACGCTTATCCCCGCAAGATTGCCTATCTTTCCGGACATTGTTGAGATAACGTCCTGAGGCGCATCAACCGCTATGCTAACAACGCTTATTCCCTTATCCTTATACGGAATACCCATTCTTCCGATTATATACTCTCTGTACTCGTGCAAAAGGAAATTAAGCTTCTCAACGCTATCCACGTTTTCAACTATAATCCCCATAACCGCTATGCGTGTTTCCATTCTACACAAACCTCCAAAAATAAATATAGCCATACCTGAAGGTATGGCTATAGCATATAACTCGGTTTAGCACATTACCTTCAAGTCAGGGATAACACCCTTATTTTCAGGGAAAGTTTTTACACCTTTATTATATCACAATGTTAAAAATAAGTCAATCTTTTTTCGCCAAAAAGATAACATTTATATTTTAAATACACTTTACTATTGACTTTGCAAAAATAAAATACTATAATTATTATGTGTATTATGCAAATAATTTTCAGGAGATACAATTATTATGTTTAACGTTGAAAAGGTGACTCGCGATCTTATCGATTGGATAAGAAATTGGTTTGAAGAAAACGGAAAAGGCTGTAATGCTATCATTGGCATCTCGGGCGGAAAGGATTCCAGCATTGTTGCCGCACTCTGCGCTGAGGCTCTCGGCAAAGACCGCGTTGTGGGAGTTCTTATGCCCAACGGCATTCAAAGCGATATTGATGACTCGCAAAAGCTTGTTGACTTTCTCGGCATTAAGAGCTACGTTTGCAACATAAAGGATGCTACCGACGGAGTTATCAGCTCGCTTTCCTCTTGCGGTCTTGAACTTAGCGAGCAGGCTCGCATAAACCTCCCTCCAAGAATCAGAATGTCAACTCTTTACGCCGTTTCTCAGACCTTAAACGGAAGAGTTGCAAACACCTGCAATCTTTCTGAGGACTACGTTGGATATTCAACAAGATACGGCGATTCCGCAGGAGATTTCAGCCCGCTTGGCAAGCTTACCGTTCAAGAGGTAAAAATGATTGGAAAATATCTCGGTCTTCCTATCGACCTCGTTGACAAGAAGCCCTCAGACGGACTTTCGGGAATGGGCGACGAGGACAAGCTCGGCTTTACCTACGCAACGCTTGATAAATACATTCGCACGGGAATTTGCGAGGATGAAAGCACAAAGCAGCGCATCGACCGCTTAAACCGCATAAACGAATTCAAATTGAAGGTTATCCCTGCATTTGAGCCCGACAAAAGCTTGTTATAAGCTTATTATAAAAAATAAAAAAGAGTGCTAAAAGCACTCTTTTTTATTTCAAAGCAGCATTACTTTGCGTAAACGCTAACCTGCTTCTTATCCTTTGTCTTCTGCTCAAACTTTACGTTTCCGTCGATAAGAGCAAAAAGTGTGTGATCCTTTCCGATACCTACGTTGTTACCGGGATGAATTGCTGTACCTCTCTGTCTTACAATGATATTTCCTGCAAGAACAGCCTGTCCGTCAGCCTTCTTAACACCAAGACGCTTAGATTCGCTATCACGGCCGTTTTTGGTAGAACCAACACCTTTTTTATGAGCAAAGAACTGCAAACTAAGTCTTAACATAATTTGTTCCTCCATAATTTCTGTAATTTTTGTACAATGTAACGTTTTAATGCCTAAAGTCTTTTTTAAGTGTCCTCGTATTCTACGTCCTTAACATCAACGTCAAGATAATCATAATACTCCTCACGAAGCTCGTTTAACTGATAAAAATACGAAAGGAACAATCCCGACACAGCGTATCTCTTACGCTCGTCATCCTCAAACTCTAAAAGAGCCGACTTGGATCGAATCTTTATATCGGTAGTTACCTCGTCTATCGTATAATCTACATGAGACGCATAAGCTACCTCAATAGTATTTATTATCAACATCGTCATAGCAGAAAGTGCTGCGCAAAGAACGTCGTCTCCTGCCTCACCGTATCCCGTATGACCCTGCTCCTCGAAGCCGTAAAACACGCCTCCGCTTCTGTAAAAAACGACTTTTGTCATCTCAAATTAAGCCTTGATGGACAAAATCTGAACCTTAGTATAAGGCTGTCTGTGTCCAATCTTCTTCTTCTCGTTCTTCTTGGACTTGTACTTCATTACATAGATC
>JAZQZG010000027.1:0-18663 GCA_045633925.1 Eubacteriales bacterium | reverse complement strand
TTGAATGTCGGGCATTGTGCTCCTTAATTTGTAACAAATTTCCCGATAGCATCCGTCAGCAGGTGTGTGAAAATAAAAAAAATACCCCCACATTCAAATTTCTTGGGAGTTGGGGGGTGGGGGGGGAAGAAAGCCTTCTTTCAAGAAGGGTTCTTCCCCCCACGAAAACATAAACCAAACAAAAGGAGAACCCCCGACGAGGGTTCTCCCTCTTTCTTTGCAAGCAAAGAAATTCACCCTCTCCTGCGTTTTGGGAAGGATAAGGGGAGTTTCGCCCATTGCGATGGGCGACAAGGGCTACGCGCCCTTGACAGCGTCGCGTTTTGAAAAAGGCGGGCGAAAACTTTGAATGTCGGGCATTGTGCTCCTTAATTTGTAACAAATTTCCCGATAGCATCCGTCAGCAGGTGTGTGAAAATAAAAAAAATACCCCCACATTCAAAGTTCTTGGGAGTTAGGGGGTGTGGGGGGAAGAAAGCCTTCTTTCAAGAAGGGTTCTTCCCCCCACGAAAACACAACACAAAACCTCAATTAACCTTATATCCGGCTTGGATAATAGCGCCGGCGAGGTCGTCGTCGGAGATAGAAGCCTTTGCAACTATAATGACGTTTTTATTTTCAACGGAAGCGTCAGCAGATTTAACGCCCTTAATGGCTAAGAGCGCCTTTTCAACGTGCGCTTTGCAGTTATTACACATCATTCCCTCAACGGAGATAGTAACGGTCTTGGTCTTTCCAAACATATCATTTTCCTCCTCTGAAATCGTTTTTACATTATTATTTATATATATTTTTTTATATCTAAGACGTAAAGAATTGAGAACCACACAAACCGATGAAAAGCTCATAGCCGCAGAGGCAATCATCGGGGAGAGAGCAATGCCTAAAAGTGGATAAAGAACGCCTGCCGCTATAGGAATGCATATAACGTTGTAAAAAAGCCCCCAGAAGAGATTTTCCTTAATTACAGTCACAGTAGCGCGCGAAAGACTTATTGCGCTCACAGCATCACATAACGAGCTCTTAGAGAGAATTACGTCGGCGCTGTCAATAGCAATCTCACTGCCTGCTCCAATCGCAATACCGATATCGGCTGCCGCAAGAGCGGGGGCATCGTTTATACCGTCTCCAACCATAGCGCAAACGCCTCGCTCAGAATAAGAACGAATAAGAGCCTCCTTGTCCTCGGGCAAAAGACGAGCGGAAAATTCGTCAATACCGCAAGCATCACAAATGGCGCGAGCGCTTCGATCATTGTCACCCGTCAGCATAACGGGAGTAATACCCATTTTTTTGAGCTGTTGAATTGCAAGGGCGCTGTCAGATCGCTCCTTGTCAAAAATTCCAATAATTCCAAGCACCTCTCCACCAAAAGTACAGATGACAGCAGTGCGCCCTTTTTCTTCAAGAGATGCAAGCGAATCAAGAACGCTGTCGGGTATAAAAACACCGCATTCCGAGAAAAGCTCTGGCGTTCCAATTAGACAAATATTGCTATTGCCGTTTTCTTGTACGGTAGCCTTGATTCCACGTCCGCGGATAACGCAAAGGTCGGTCGCAGAGATCTCCGGATAAGATTCTACAGCTCCCGCCTCAATCGCATAATTACATATTGCAAAGGAAAGCGGATGCGAGGACATAGACTCTGCAAGATAGGCAATTTTTAAAAATCTTTTTTCGTCACAATAAGAAATAATATCGGTAACAGTAGGCTTTCCCTCTGTCAGAGTACCTGTTTTGTCGGTTAAGAAATATTTTACCGAGCGCAGATTTTCAAGAGATTCGGCAGAGCGAATGAGAATTCCCATACGCGCGCCACGCCCCGTTCCCACCATTATCGCAGTAGGCGTTGCAAGACCGAGAGCGCAAGGACAAGATATTACCAAAACCGATATAGCGCACTGAAAAGCCATATTTATATCTTGAGTAGCAATCATCCAAACCGACGCAGTTAAGACAGATATTGCTATTACTATCGGCACGAATACAGCGCTTACCTTGTCGGCAATTCGTGAGAGTCGAGCCTTTGATGAGGAAGCATCCTCCAGCAGACGAATAATCCTCACAAGTGAGCTTTCCTCGCCTACCCTCTCAACCCTTATACGAATATATCCGTCGGTAAGAATACAAGCGCTTTTTACTTGATCGTCAACGTTTTTCTCCACCGGAATACTCTCGCCGCTAAGAGCCGACTCGTCCATAGAGCCAAAGCCGAAAATAACGCTTCCGTCGGCAGGAACGGTATCTCCTGTGCGAAGCTCTACTATATCACCGACAGAAAGCTCCTCGATGGGAATTTCAATGAAGCTCTCACCGCGAAGAACAGACGCGCTGTCGGGCATAAGAGAGGAAAGAGCCGATATAGCACTTGCCGCCTTTACCTTTGCCCTGCTCTCAAGAAGCTTTCCCAGGGAAACGAGAGTGAGTATCATTGAAGCACCCTCAAAGTAGAGATTATGACGGTAAAGCTCGATAAGAGTAGAGTTTGAATTAAGTTCTCCCACAAGCATTAAAATTATTGCAATAACACCATACAGTGTTGACGCACCTGAACCGAGGGCGATAAGAGAATCCATATTCGGAGCTCTTTTTATCAATGCCAGAGTACCGCTTTTGAAAAATTTAAAATTAAGTATGATAACGGGTATTGTTAAAATAAGCTGCAGAGCGCCAAAAATAAACGGATGCTCCGAGAATACGGAGGGCATCGGAATTCCAAACATATGCCCCATTGCCACAAGCATAAGAAGAGCCGTCAGAATAGCCGAGATGATAAGTCGCCTCAAAGCCTTTTTGTATTCAAGAGAGGACGCATCCTCCCTGCCTCTTGATTCTCGCTCAAGAGTGTACCCCGATTTTTTTATAGAGAATCTGAGGGCCAAAAAGAGCTTTTCCTCGTCCTCACCCTCGGAAATATTTACCGTGAGTGAATTTGTGAGCAGACTTACGCTTATTTCCGAATCCTTGCATACCTCCCTTGCCGCGCGCTCAACGTGAGATACGCAGGCGGCGCAGGACATACCCTTTACGGAATATCTTTTTTTCATAGATCACCTTTAAAAAATTACGGATTTTTCAAGTCCGTTTTTTTATATTATACAGTTTATTTTTTGCTTTGTCAAGAGAGTAAAAAAGAGATCGCTTATAAATATATTATATATATTAAAATATATTATAAAAATTATCAAAAATTATTGCAAAAATCCGCACTTTATGATATAATTATTTTAATATGGCACAGTGTTTTTATTTTTGAAATTTAACATAATGATTTTAACTTAGAAAGGTGTAAAAAATGGCGTATATTGACGATCTTAACGACATCTGGCTTGACGTTAAGGCAGAGATGCAAAAAAGAATAGCACCCTCAACTCTCGATCTTTGGTTTGGCGATTTTAAGGTCATCGAGCATAAAGACGATACTATAATATTTTCTACCGAATCTGAATTTAAATACAAGATGACAAAGGAAAAATATTCAAAGCTTCTTGAGGAAGAATTTGAAAAATATATGGGATTCCATCAGTCGGTAGACGTAGTTTTCATCGGAGAGATGTCATCGGACGAAAGAATCAGCAAGCAATTCAAAATCAAAATCGGAGAGTTTGACAATAGAGAGAAAAAGGATGACGTAAAGGAAGAGGAAAAAACAGAGGCAGAGGAAAACTATGAGGACGAGAGCGTTATCGGCAGACCGATAAGCTTTCAATACACGTTTGATAACTTTATCGTAGGAGCATCAAATAAATTTGCTCACGCAGCGTGTACCGCAGTTGCAAGAAATCCCGCTACGAATTATAATCCGCTTTTCATATACGGCCCCAGCGGTCTCGGCAAAACTCACCTTATGAGCGCAATAGTAAACGAGATAAAGCGCAAGAACCCAAGAGCAAAGGTAGTCTACATAAAGGGCGAGGACTTTACCAACGAAATGATCGAATGCCTCTCTAACCAGGCAATGAATAAATTTCACGAAAAATATCGCAAGTGCGACGTTCTCCTTATAGACGATATTCAGTTTATCGCAGGAAAAACGTCAACGCAGGAGGAATTTTTCCATACCTTCAATACCCTGCACGAGAATAACAGTCAGATAGTTCTCTCATCCGACCGCCCCCCAAAGGATATTGCAACGCTTGAGGACAGACTTAAGACAAGATTTGAATGGGGACTTATCGCAGATATTCAGCCTCCGGATCTTGAGCTCAGAATCGCTATTATCAAGAAAAAAGCCGAGCAGGCAGGAATCACTCTTTCCGATGAGGTATCGACGTTCCTTGCGGAAAATCTCCGCTCGAATATCCGACAGATCGAGGGAACGGTTAAAAAACTCAGCGCAATAGTTTATCTTGAGGGACGTCCGATAAATATGGAAATCGCCGCAAACTGCTTGCAGGAGTTCACCGGCGGAGTAGTTCCCACTCAAGTTATAGTTGATAAGATATTTACCTGCGTTCATAAAAAATACGGAGTGGATAAGAAAACGCTCATGGGTCAGTCAAGAGTTAAGGATATAGCTCTTGCAAGACATATAACGATATACCTCATAAGAGAGGTAACAGAGATGTCCTACCCGAGCATAGCAAAGCTTTTCGACAGAAATCACTCAACCATCATCGCATCCTGCGAGCTTATCGAAAAGAAGCTTTCGGCAGATCCGCTCTTCGCTATAAATATCTCTGATATCAAGAAGGATATTGAGGAGATGTGACACTGTTTGACACGGTTTTCTCACGCACTTATAAACAGCTTTGAGCACTGCTTTTTGACATTTGCTGTTGAAAACTTAACTTATCAAAATTTGTCGATAGTTTTTCAACAGTTGCCAAAAAAAATGGCTTAAAATAAGGCGTTTCGGTTATCGACACAGTTTCACACACCCTGTTGAAAACTTTTTTGAAGGATAAAAATTTTGAATTTTTTATAAACGTGATTTTAACTTTCATTGAGTTTTGACACGGTTTTCAAAAATCGCAAATTTGGCAAAAAAATTATCAACTTGTGGAAAACTCAGAGTTTTGAACAAAATTCAAAAACAGAGCAAATTTTGATAAAAAAGAGCTGAAATTTCAAATTTTTAAAAAAGTTTTACCCAAAAATACGACAGATTTTATCTTAAATTTTGACAGCTTTTCAAATTTTTAAAATACTCAAAAGGCTTGTATAAAGGGCATCTGCAAACTTTTCAACAGTTTTGACAGGTACTAATAATAATTATATTATTATATAATATATATTTTATATATATGTCTTTCGGGTTTTTTAAAAAAGCATCAAGCGAGGAATGAGAACATAATAAAAGGCTCCTTTGTGTAAAGGGAGCTGTCAGCGAAGCTGACTGAGGGATTGTCTATAAGGCACCTCATCCACCACTGCGTGGTCCCCCTTCTCCCGCTGGAGAAGGCTTGTGGTAACACTTGCGTAAAAAGGGTCGTCGAGGGGTCGGCAGTGCCGACAGCCAAGAGTCGGGCAGTGTGCTATAGTGTAATTGCTAAAGATAATGAAATAAAAAGCCTTCCCCAGTAGGGGAAGGTGGCAGCCGTAAGGCTGACGGATGAGGTGTTCTTGTTTTTTAAATGACTCCTCATCCACCGCTATCGCGGTCCCCCTTCTCCCACAGGAGAAGGCTTATATAGATTCATTGCGTAAATTTTAAATTTGTTATCAACCAACAAGTGTGTAAAAATAAAAAGTACCCCCAGTAGCAAGTTTTTTGCCAAGCTTTTTTTCAAAAAAGCGGAAAATCTAAACATAAACTAATTACATATAAGGAGTATAGAAATGAAAGTTATTTTTAATCGTTCAACGGTAATTGCGGCAGTAGCGCCGTTAATGTACACTGTATCGGGAAAGTTCACGCTCACGGCAACGGACGGAATATTTATCGATGCAAAGTTTCCCGATGAGTGCATACTCACGACGTTTGACGGTGACAAGGGACTTCGCATAAAAATAGAGGCGAAGGTACTTGAGGAGGGCGCGTACATAATCAACGCGCAGAAATTCAATCAGACGCTCAGAGTAATGAACGGAGATGAAATAACGCTCACGGTTGACTCCAAGATGGTTGCAAATATAGTAAGCGGAAGATCCTCACACAAGATGAGCGCGCTTCCCGGAACGGATTTTCCCTCGATTCCTAAGCTTGAGAGCGACAGAAGCTTTATCGTAGGTCAGGGAGTGCTCAAAAAGCTCTTCTCGCAGGTTTCCTTTGCTATGGGAAATAACGACCAAAGAGTTGTTCTTAACGGAACGTTTATGAAGATAGATAACGAGTCGGTAACGATGGTAGCGTGCGATAGCTTTAAGCTTGCAAAGTGCAAGAGACGTACCGAGCTTGTAAATAAGAATACAAACGGAAACGAGAATCTCGAGTATGCGTTTATAGTTCCCTCCAAGACTGTAGGAGATCTTTGCCGCTTGCTTGATGATGACGATGATGCGCTCACTCAGGTATTCGTAACGAGAAAGCATATAGTTTTCAATATAGGAGAGCTTACGTTCTTCTCAAGATTGCTTGACGGTGAGTATATAGATTACGAAAGAATTATAGTAAAGAACCATAAGATCACTGTAACGGTTGGAAAAGAGGAGTTCTTCTCTGCCCTTGAGCGCGCGGCGCTTGTTACAGAGGAAAAGATTGCAAATAACGTAAGAGCGCACGTTAAGATAGATATTCAGGGCGACGTTTTGAAGCTCTACGCTATGTCGGTTGCAGGAAGCACTTATGATGAAATAAACGTTGAGCACGAGGATGATGACATTCTTATCGCGTTCAATAACAGATTCTTGATAGACAGCGTTCGCTCCTGCAGCGGAAAGAAGATATGCCTTATGCTTTCAACACCGCTCAGCAGTATGAATATACAGCCGGCAGACAGCGAGTACGAGGAAAACGGAGTTGAGGAGCTCTTTATGCTTCTTCCCGTAAGAACTAAGGAATAATTCGTGTACTGTAAAAGGGTAAAATTAGAAAATTTCAGAAATATAAGCGAATGCTCGGTTGATTTTTGCGACGGAATAAACGTCCTTGTGGGCGAGAATGCGCAGGGAAAAACCAATCTTCTTGAGGCAATATTTTACGCGTCGGTGGGAAGAAGCTTCAGATCTACGGCATCGAATGAGCTTATAAGCTTCGGCAAGAGAAATTCGGTTCTGTCGATAGATTATATGAGCGACGTTAAGGAAAAAAGCGATAATATCACAATAAAGCTTTTTTCGGATAAGAAAAAGATCGTGGAAAAAAATCATCTGAAGGTCGAAAGACTCTCGGATATAGTAGGCTCGTTCAGAGCAGTGCTGTTTTGCCCCGAGCATCTATCATTGATAAAGGACGGCCCGCTTGAGAGAAGAAATTATCTCGATATTGCAATAAGTAGAATAAATTCTAAATATATTTATTCGCTGCAAAGATATGCGTATCTTTTAAAGCAGAGAAATGCGCTTATAAAGTCGGCTCAAAAGGATAGATCGGCATTTGATGCAACGGTTGATCTTTGGAGCGAGAGACTTGCCTATGAGGCGGCGGAAATTTCTTATTACAGATACGTTTTCATAAAACGGGTAGCAAATATAGTGTCGGAGTGCTTTGAGAGAATGACGGGCAAAAAAGAAAAGGTGGATATAATCTACCGAGGCTCGGCAGGTCTTGACGAAGAGGAATATTTGAATAAGGAGAGAGTGGCGGAAAAATATATAGCGCTTCTCTGCTCTGCGCACGATAGAGAGATATTCGTGGGCTCAACACTGTACGGTATTCATAAGGACGATATCGAAATCAAGATAAATTCAAAGAGCGCAAGAAGCTTTGCATCTCAGGGTCAGCAAAGATCTTTGGCACTTGCTCTAAAGCTTGCCGAGGGAGAGATTTGCCACGAGGAGTTCGGAGATTATCCGGTATTTCTGTTTGATGACGTTTTTTCTGAATTAGATGAGACCAGACGAGACTTCATGATACGGTTTACGACGGGAAAGCAGGTTATAATTACTACGTGCGAGGAATCGGTGCAGAAAAATTTGCAGGTGGATAAAAAGCTTTTGGTCGAAAACGGAACGTATAAGGAAATAGAATAGCTATGTTTTTGCAGGTTGGAAATAATAAAAGTATTTTGATAGAGAGAGTCGTTGGAATATTTGATATGGATAACGCAACGCTGTCGGCAGTAACGAGAAAATTTTTGTCGGTCAATGAAAAGGCAAAGCTCTCGGAAAATGCCGCAGGATACGAAATTCCAAAATCATTTGTTCTCTATCTCGATTCGGATAATAATTATAAAATATGCTTCTCACAGTTTTCTTCTTCATCATTGAGGGGAAGAATGTGAGTTAAGTTAGTTTGTGTATAGAAATGGTCGCTTTTTGAAAAAAGCTCCGCAAAAACTTTGCAACTGGGAAGAATTTTTATGTTGTACTCAGCAAAAGGGTTGTTTTCTCTCCGCCCTCTACAAGGTGTTTGTTGTTGAGGGAGAAGATAATAAAAGGCTCCCTTGTGTAAAGGGAGCTGTCAGCGAAGCTGACTGAGGGATTGTCTATAAGACACCTCATCCACCACTGCGTGGTCCTGGAGAAGGCTAAAATAAAGCGATGCATAAAATCAAAATTCGTTATCAATCAGCAAACTATGTAAAACAAAAAAGTCGGCAGTGCCGACAGCCAAGAGTCGGGCATTGTGCTATAGTGTAATTGCTAAAGATAATGAAATAAAAAGCCTTCCCCAGCAGGGGAAGGTGGCAGCCGTAAGGCTGACGGATGAGGTGTTCTTATTTTTAAATGACTCCTCATCCACCGCTGTCGCGGTCCCCCTTCTCCCACAGGAGAAGGCTTATATAGATTCATTGCGTAAATTTAAAATTTATTATCAATCAACAAGTATGTAAAACAAAAAACACACCCCACATTCAAAGTTTTTGGGAGTTAGGGGGTGTGGGGGGAAGAAAGGTCGGCAGTGCCGACAGCCAAGAGTCGGGCATTGTGCTCTTGACTTCGCGGCAACTCTCCCGACAGCATCAATCAGCAAATAATGTAAAACAATAACACACACCCTTCATTCAAGGTTTTTGAAAGGTGGGGGTGTGGGGGAGGAAAAACTTTTTCCTTAAAAAAGTTTTCCTCCCCCACAGAAAAACAATAATTTTAAAAAAACAAATTAAGGATGGTAAAGAAATGGACAACAACACTCATCAGGTATATGATGAAAACCAAATACAGGTACTGGAAGGCTTAGAGGCAGTAAGAAAGCGTCCCGGAATGTACATCGGTACGACTTCTATTCACGGACTTCACCATCTTGTATATGAGATCGTCGACAACTCGATCGACGAGGCGCGTGCGGGATTTTGTGACAAGATCAAGGTTACGATAAATCCGGGCAACAGCATAACGGTAGAGGATAACGGACGAGGAATTCCTTCGGCAATGCATCCGAAACAGGGTATTCCTACGCCCGAGGTAGTATATACGATACTTCACGCAGGAGGAAAGTTCGGCGGTGGCGGATACAAGATCGCAGGAGGACTTCACGGAGTTGGAGCATCGGTTGTAAACGCGCTTTCCGAGTGGGTAGAGCTTGACGACTGCTACGAGGGTAGAAGATTTACCGAGCGATTTGAAAGAGGAAAGGTAGTTCGCGCATTTAAGGATGAGGGCGAATACCCCGAAAGACCGCACGGAGTAAAGGTAACGTTCAAGCCCGATCCGACGATATTCGAGGAGACGGTGTTCGATTATAATATACTCGCAAACCGTATGCGTGAGCAGGCGTTCTTGAACGGAGGAATCAGAGTAATTCTCCGTGATGAGCGTGATGCGGATAATATTATAGAGGATGAGTTCCACTTTGAGGGCGGAATTCGTACGTTTGTAAGCTACCTTACCGAGCAGAAGGCGTGCAATCCGATCCACGCAGACGTAATTTATATGCGCGGCGAGAAGGGATCGAGCGTTGCGGAGATCGCGCTTCAGTATAACGATTCCTACGCTACGGATAACGTGCACACGTTCGCAAATAATATGAAGACTATCGACGGAGGAACGCACGAGACGGGCTTTAAGTCGGGTCTTACAAAGGTACTTAACGATTACGCAAGAAAGAACTCGATTCTCAAGGAGAACGATAAGAACCTCTCGGGCGATGACGTTCGTGAGGGTATATGCGCAATAATCAGCGTAAAGCTTGAGGATGCGCAGTTTGAGTCGCAGACAAAGGCAAAGCTCGGAAACTCCGAGATAAGAACGCTCGTTGAGAATACCGTTGTTACAAAGCTCTCGGAATTCTTTGAGGAAAATCCGTCGGTTGCAAAGGCAATACTCGAGAAATCTCTTGAGGCAGCAAGAGCAAGAGAGGCGGCAAGAAAAGCAAGAGAGCTCACAAGACGTAAGGGCTTGCTTGAGGGATCTACACTTCCCGGAAAGCTTGCAGATTGCCAGGAAAAGAGAGTTGAGCTCACAGAGCTCTACCTCGTTGAGGGAGACTCCGCAGGAGGATCTGCAAAGGGCGGACGTGATAGCCGCTTCCAGGCAATACTTCCGATGCGAGGAAAGGTTCTCAACGTTGAGAAGAACAGACTTGATAAGGTCTACTCCAATCCGTCGCTTATTCCGATAATTCAAGCGCTTGGATGCGGAATCGGTGAGGATTTCGATATACAAAAGCTCAGATACGGCAAGATAATCATTATGGCGGATGCCGACGTCGACGGATCGCATATCAGAATATTGCTCCTCACGTTCTTCTTCCGTCATATGAGACAGCTTGTTGACGAGGGACATATCTACTTGGCACAGCCGCCACTCTACAGAGTGTATAAGAGAAACGGCAAGGGCCCCGAAAGATATGCGTTCTCGGATGCAGAGAGAGACGAGATAATTAAGGAGCTTGGTGCAGGAGCCGAGGCGGACAGATATAAGGGTCTTGGTGAGATGGATAAGGAGCAGCTCTGGGAAACAACGATGGATCCCGAGCGCAGAACGCTTCTCAAGGTTACCACCGAGGATGCAATGGCGTGCGACGCAATGTTCTCGTTGCTTATGGGAGACAGCGTTGAGCCGAGACGTGAATTTATCGAAAAGAACGCAAAGTTCGCTGAAAATCTCGATATATAATTTAGAAAAAAGTGTGATGTATTTTTATAATCGTTTATAAAATCAATACCGAAGTTTTCAACATAATGTGGAAAACTGTGTTGATAACTAACATTTATGCAGGTGTAAACGACGGTTTTCGACACTTTATTCAGAAAACTGAATGAAAATTTATAAAAATACTTGTGATAAATATTTTTTTCGACAGTGATGAAAAGTACAATACAGTTGTATGAATCATTAAAGGAAAGGAACACACAGTGAAAAATCAAAATAACGAAAATATAGAATTTTTAGATCAAAAAATAGTTGAAGTGGATATGGAGAAGGAGGTCAAAAAGTCCTTCATCGAATATTCCATGTCGGTTATAGCGGCGCGTGCTCTTCCCGACGTTCGCGACGGAATGAAGCCCGGACAGAGAAGAATTATGTACGCTATGTATGAGGACAACCTCACGCACGACAAACCCTTCCGCAAATCCGCAACAACGGTAGGTAACGTGCTTGGACGCTACCATCCGCACGGAGATAGCGCAGTTTACGGCACAATGGTAAGAATGGCGCAGGATTTCTCCTACCGCTACCCGCTCGTTGAAGGTCACGGAAACTTCGGTTCGGTTGACGGAGACGAGGCGGCAGCATACCGTTACACCGAGGCGAGAATGGCAAAGATCTCGGACGAGCTTATGGCGGACCTCGAAAAAGAGGTAGTTGATTTCGTACCGAACTTCGATAACAGAAGAAAAGAGCCTAAGGTTCTTCCCTCCAGATTCCCGAACCTCTTGGTAAACGGATCGATGGGTATTGCCGTTGGTATGGCAACGAATATTCCTCCCCACAACCTCGGTGAGGTAATTGACGCAACGATATTCCGTATGGAAAATCCCGAATCGACCGTTCCCGAGCTTATGGAATACGTAAAGGGACCCGATTTCCCGACCTATGCTACGATATACGGCTCGGCAGGAATCATTCAGGCGTATACCACCGGTAAGGGTAAGGTTATGGTTCGCGCAAAGGCGGAGATCGATGAGGATAACCGCAGAATAATCTTTACCGAAATACCTTATGGTGTTAATAAGAGCGAGCTTTGTAAGACGATTGCAAATCTCGTTAAGGATAAGCGTATCGAGGGCATAACCGAGCTTCGCGACGAGTCGGGAAGAAACGGAATGCGCATCGTAGTTGAATATAAGAGAGATGCAAACGGTCAGGTAATTTTGAATCAGCTCTATAAATACTCCGAGCTTCAGTCGACCTGCGCTGTAAATATGCTCGCGCTTGTAAACAACGAGCCGAAGATTCTTTCGCTTCCGCAGATACTCGACCTCTATATTGAGCATCAGCGCTCGGTAATCTACCGCAGAGTAACCTTTGATCTCAATAAGGCAAAGTCGAGAGCGCATATCTTTGAGGGTTATCACATCGCAATCGATAATATCGATAGAGTTATCGAGATAATCCGCAGCTCAAAGTCGATACCTGAGGCAAAGGAAAGACTTATGGCAGAGACGTTTGAGGTAAAATTCAACGATGAATTTGCGGCAATGCTCGGAGGCGGAGATATTCGTCAGCTCACCGACGTTCAGGCGCAGGCAATAGTTGAAATGACGCTCGGCCGTCTCACCGGTATGGAGAGAGACAAGATAGAGGACGAGCTCTCAAGACTTCACGCTCTTATCGTTGAGCTTGAGGGAATACTCGCAGACCCCGAAAAGATAAATAATATAATAAAGGAAGAAATGCTTGAGATCAAGCGCAAGTTCGGTGACGAGAGAAGAACGGAGATTCTTCCCGCAACCGATGATATCGATCTTGAGGATCTTATTGAAAAGCATAATTGCGTAATTACGTTGACAAAGGCAGGATATATCAAGCGTTTGCCTGCTGATACCTACGTTTCACAGCATAGAGGCGGTAAGGGTATTATCGGTATGTCGACCAAGGAGGACGACTACGTTGATACCGTGGCTGCGGTTCACTCGCACTCCTTCTTGCTCCTCTTTACCAATTACGGTAAGGTTCATATGCGCAAGGCATATCAGATTCCTGAATCTTCAAGAACCGCAAAGGGCACGAATATCGTAAACGTTATCGAGATGCTCCCCGGCGAGAAGATTACGGCGCTTATCAGCCTTGAGGAATTCTCCGATCAGGAATACCTCACGATGATAACCAAGCAGGGTGTAATTAAGAGAACTCTGCTCTCCGAGTATGAATATCACAGAAAGGGCGGAAAGATCGCACTCGCACTTGACGAGGGCGACGAGCTCGTATACGTAATGCACACTCACGGTGAGTATGACGTAATAATTGCAACAAGAAACGGCTCGGCAGTAAGATTTACCGAGCAGAACGTACGTCCCATGGGAAGAACGGCTCGAGGCGTTCGCGGAATTACCGTTCGTGACGGAGATTTCGTTACCGGCGTAGCTCTCGTTGAGGAGGGCAAGTCGCTCATAACCATTACCGAGAACGGATACGGTAAGCGTACTCCCTACTCTGACTTCCGTGAAATGAAGCACCGCGGAGGTGTGGGCGTTCAGGCTCATAACCTCACCGAAAAGACCGGTAAGCTCTGCGGCATAGCTTCGGTTGACGATGACGACGATCTTATGATGATAACCGATGCGGGAACTATTATCAGAACTCCCGTGCGTGACGTTCCCTCTTATTCGAGAAGTGCTAGCGGCGTTATTATGATGAGACTCTCCGAGGGCCAGACACTCGTAAACTTTACGAAGGTTAAGCGCGAGGAGGAAGAGATTGAGGACTCTGAAATTGTTGAGGCCTCAACCGAAAATAATGAAAATGTGTCGGAAATCGTTGAGACCTCAACGCAAGAAAGCGGAGAGAGCGACACTAACTAATTGATTACGAAAAAATTCAGCGTGGCTTTTTTCTCCTTCGCTGCGCTGAATTTTTGCCACCTTTTTGGAAATCTTGAAAGGATTCTAAAGAATGAAACCTATTAAAATAATTGCATTCATCCTTGTGGGAGTGCTTATAGTTTGTTCTATCTTTTTGGTAAGAGCATGTATGGCACCCCCCGAATACGCAGAAATCAAGGAAAGAGTCGAATACCTTATAAATGCATCTCACGACGTAAATGATATAATATGGGGCAAGGGCCTCGAGACGTATGAGCGTGTTTACGATCCAACCCGTGAGATTTACGATGCGGGCAGAACATACATTGACAAGGACGGCAATGAAAAGCAGCTGGAATATTATTATTACAGAACTCTTGATACCGATTTCGTTATGTATGCATATAGACCTGCGCATGAGACGTCGGAACCTTATACCTATTTGTATATGAGCAAGGAGCCTCTTGATGCGGCGGCGCTTGCGGCAAAATTCCCAAAGGGCGAGGAACATTCCGAGAACGAGAGCTATTATACTCTCATATTTTCTGATAAGGCAAATTCAAAATACTATTATGCAGTGCCCTTTACCGAGAAGACATATGATTTTTATTATGCGAAATCCGATCCGGAGGGGTACGATTACGTTGTCAGTGATGCAAAGTATAACACTATTGATAAGATAAAAGCTTATATTAGAACGGTTTATTCCGAGGAATATGCCGCTTCCCTTGATGCTTTGATATTTGACGGAGTTCTTGAGGGACAATTCGTAAGCTTGCCACGCTATACGAATAATTTTAATTATAAGCTTGGCGGAGAAGCGCTCACAAAGCTTAGCGGATATGAGCCGAAGTTTGAGGAGCGCAGAGTTTATCTCTTTGATACCGCAAGAATTAATAGAGATAACTCAAACAGTTGGTCGGTTCAGGTGGAGATTGATACCTATCTTCCCTCCAAACCTGAGCAAATAGTTGTGGCAAAGGTTAATTTTGATCTCTCGGACGACGGTCAGTGGTACCTCTCGAGTCCTACTTATTAAGGTAAAAGGGCTGTCAGGTTGAGCGCAGAGCATTTCTGTTGCTGACCGACAGCCTTTTTAACTTTGGTCGGCAGAGCCGACAGCCAAAAATCGGGCATTGTGCTATAGTGTAATTGCTAAAGAAAATGAAATAAAAGCCTTCCCCAGTAGGGGAAGGTGGCAGCCGTAAGGCTGACGGATGAGGTGTTCTTGTTTTTTAAATGACTCCTCATCCACCGCTATCGCGGTCCCCCTTCTCCCACAGGAGAAGGCTTATATAGATTCATTGCATAAATTTAAAATTTGTTATTAATCAACAAGTATGTAAAACAAAAAACACATCCCAGTTTCAAGGTTTTTGAAAGATGGGGGTGTGGGGGAAGAGAACTTTTTCCTTAAAAAAGGTCGGCAGAGCCGACAGCCAAGAGTCGGGCATTGTGCTCCTTAATTTGTAACAGATCTCCCAATTTCATCAATCAACAAGTGTGTAAAACAAAAAACACATCCCAGTTTCAAGGTTTTTGAAAGATGGGGGTGTGGGGGAGGAAAAGCTTTTTCCTTAAAAAAGGTCGGCAGAGCCGACAGCCAAGAGTCGGGCATTGTGCTCCTTAATTTGTAACAGCTCTCCCGATTTTATCAATCAACAAGTATGTAAAACAAAAAACACATCTCAGTTTCAAGGTTTTTGAAAGATGGGGGTGTGGGGGAAGAGGACTTTTTCCTTAAAAAAGTTCTCTTCCCCCACATAAAAAACTATATCATAAAAAAGAAAGAGGCAAGGAAATGCCGAATATGACACAGAGCACGAAAATAGCGATAATAGGCGCAGGTCACGCAGGAATAGAGGCGGCGCTTGCGGCGGCAAGAATGGGAAACGATACCGTTCTTTTTACAATGTCGCTTGAATCGATAGCAAATATGCCCTGCAATCCGTCCATTGGAGGCACGGGAAAGGGTCATTTAGTGTACGAAATAGACGCGCTGGGCGGTGAGATGGGCCGCGCGGCAGATAAGGTAACGCTGCAGTCGAGAACGCTGAACCTTGGTAAAGGAGCGGCGGTGCATTCAAAGAGAATACAAGCGGATAGAAAGAAATATCAGAGCATAATGAAGCATACGCTCGAGAAAACCGAGAATTTGCGAGTTGTGCAGGCAGAGGTAGTCTCGGTCGACGTAGAGGACGGCAAGGTGCGCTCGGTAACGACAAAGCTTGGCGAGAAATGGCTCTGCGAGGCGGCTATTTTGTGCACGGGAACTTATCTTGAAAGCCGTATTTTCATTGGCGACGTCAATTATGAAAGCGGCCCGGATGGATTTTGCGCAGCAAAGGGACTCTCGTCATCGATAGCCGAGCTCGGAGTGCGCCTTATGCGCTTTAAAACAGGTACGCCGTCACGTGTAAAACGTGAATCTATAGACCTTGAGCGCCTTGAAAGGCAGGACGGAGAGGAAACGATTACCCCCTATTCTCACAGCACGCCTGAGGACTTTTTTGAGGGCATGGAGCAGATTCCCTGCCATGTAGTGTATACGAACGCAAAAACGCATAGCGTGATTCGTGAAAATATTACTCGCTCGGCTATGTATTCAGGTCAGATACACGGCACGGGCCCCAGATATTGCCCGTCTATCGAGGATAAATTGACGAGATTTGCCGATAAGGAGCGCCATCAGCTCTTCGTTGAGCCAATGGGAGCGGATACCGAGGAGATGTACATTCAGGGCTTCTCCACTTCCCTGCCGGTCGACGTTCAAAGAGATATGCTGAGATCGCTTGACGGCTTTGAAAATGCCGAAATTATGCGCTACGCATACGCAATAGAGTACGATTGCATTGACCCCACCGAGCTTTTGGCAAGCCTTGAGTTTAAAAAGGTGTCGGGACTCTTTGGCGCAGGACAGTTTAACGGTACCTCGGGCTACGAGGAGGCGGCGGCGCAGGGACTTATTGCCGGAATTAACGCCTCGCTTAAGCTCGCAGGCAGAGAGCCCCTGATACTTGCGCGCTCCGAGAGCTACATTGGTACGCTTATCGACGATCTTGTGACTAAGGGAACGAACGAGCCATACAGAATGATGACGTCGCGCTCCGAGTATAGACTGCTTTTGAGACAGGATAACGCAGATGCGCGCTTGACGCAGAAGGGATACGATGCGGGACTTGTCAGCGAGGAGCAGTACAAGGCATTTTGCGAGAAGCAAAAGCTCGTTGAGGGAGAGATAGAACGCTTGAATGCAATCCACGCGTCTCCTAAAATTGTTAACCCCTTGCTTGAAAAAATGGGGCTTCCGCCTATAAATAGCGGTGTTACGCTTGCAGAATTGCTCCGCAGACCCGAAATGACGTACGAAATCCTTTCTGCAGTTGACAGCCGCCGCCCTGCTCTTCCAAGACGAGTAGTTGAGACGGTAGAGGTTAGCGTTAAGTACGAGGGATACATAAAGAGACAGATCTCCGAGGTTGAGCGCCACGCAAAGCTTGAGGCAAAATCGTTGCCGGCTGATCTTGATTATATGAACATTAAGGGACTTCGCATCGAGGCTGCGCAGAAGCTTGATAAGTTTCGCCCGTTGACGGTCGGTCAGGCGTCACGCATAAGCGGTGTTAATCCAGCCGATATTTCGGTGCTTCTCATATACCTTGGATTGAAATAATGTTTCACGTGAAACATATAGGAGAATTAAATTGGAAATTTCAGAATTTAGAAAAGAGTTAGATTATATATTTGAAAATAACTCGCTTGCAGAGCTTATTACGGATGAGAGAGCGCAAAAGCTGTTCGAGCTTACGCAGATAATGCTTGAGGTGAATAAATCAATGAATCTCACGGCAATAACCGATGAGCGTGCGATAATACTCAAGCACTATGCCGATTCCCTCACGGTATCAAAATATATTCCGCTAAATGCTAAGGTAATAGACGTAGGCTGCGGCGCGGGTTTTCCGTGCCTGCCTTTGGCGATATTCAGAGAGGATCTAAAAATATGCGCGCTCGATGCAACGGCAAAGCGAATCCGTTACGTTGAGGATACCGCACACAAGTTAGGACTTGATAACGTAACTGCGATTGCGGCTCGTGCTGAGGAGCTTGCTAAAGATAATTCTTACCGTGAGTCATACGATATAGCAACTGCTCGCGCGGTAGCGGCGCTTCCGGTTCTCTCGGAGCTTTGTCTGCCGTTTGTTAAAATTGGTGGTAAATTCGTTGCTATGAAGGCTTCTCAGGGCGAAAACGAGGCAAAAGATGCAGAAAATGCAATAAAATTGTGTGGCGGAGCTCTTATTTCCGTTGACAAGTTCACTCTCAACTCCGATTCCGACGTTGATACCCGAGTGATCGTATCCGTATCAAAGCTCTCATCAACGCCTTCTAAATATCCTCGTCACTACTCTCAGATAGTCAAGAAGCATTTATAATGGTTATTTTTGTTTATATTTTTCGTGGGGGGAAGAACCCTTCTTGAAAGAAGGCTTTCTTCCCCCCACACCCCCTAACTCCCAAGAACTTTGAATGGGGGTTATTTTTTTATTTTCACATACTTGCTGACGGATGCTGTCGGGAGATTTGTTACAAATTTAGGAGCACGATGGTCGACTCTTGGCTGTCGGCACTGCCGACCTTTCTTCCCCCCCACACCCCCTAACTCCCAAGAACTTTGAATGGGGGTTATTTTTTATTTTCACATACTTGTTGA
>JAZQZG010000026.1:0-43467 GCA_045633925.1 Eubacteriales bacterium | reverse complement strand
TTACGATGCAACCAGACTTAAGGGCTCGTTTACCAATGCGTGTCTTATAACGCAGGAAAAGCTTGATTCCTATGTAACGAGCAGCGGCGGTACATATTTTTATAAGATATCAAAAACCCCTGATTGCCTTGATTTTTCAAGCGCAGGTATAACTTCTTATCCGACGATTGCAAAATAAGCATTCATAAATTTGTTTTACGGAGATTTTAATGCAAAAGAATATTCTTGAATATTTAGAAAATACTGCGACAACGCATAAGGAAAAGCTTGCGTTTTCGACCGGCAAGGATGGGCTCACGTTTGGTGAGATATATACCGCATCGAGAGCGGTAGGAAGCTTTCTTTCCGATAACGGATACTACGGAGATCCGATAGCTATTATAATGGACAAGCATCCAAATACGCTTGCGGCATTTTGGGGCGTTGTATATTCGGGTTGCTTTTATGCGTGCATAGATGAAAAGATGCCCGCACCGAGAATACTTGCTATTTTTGAGAAATTCCTTCCAAAGGCAATAATTTGCGATGCCAAAAATTATAAGCTCGCAACGTCGCTCGGCGTTGAGAACGTATATCTATTTGACGATATCTCAAAGCACGAGGAAAATTCGGTAGCTCTTGAAAAAATAAGAATAAAGCAGAGCAGTACCGATGCGATATACGTGGCGTTTACCTCGGGTTCCACAGGAACACCTAAGGGCGTTGTTGCGTGTCATAGATCTGTAATAGATTATACCGAATCCTTGTGTGATGCTTTGGGCTTTTCTGAGGATACGGTTTTTGCAAATCAAACGCCTCTTTATTTTGACGCGCCATTGAAGGAGATAATGCCAACTATAAAACTTGGTGCAACCACGTATTTTGTGCCTAAGATGCTTTTCTCCTTCCCGATAAAGCTTGTTGAATATCTTGATGAGCATAAGATAAATACGATATGCTGGGTAGTTTCCGCTCTTGTTCAGATATCCTCGCTCGGTGCGCTTGAAAACCATACTCCTAAATATCTGACAACTGTTTGCTTTGGTAGTGAGCTTTTCCCAAGAAAGCAATACGATCTTTGGAGAGAGGCTTTGCCTGATGCGAGATTCTTCAATCTCTACGGTCCTACCGAAGCTACGGGAATGTCCTGCTATTGGGCGGCGGATAGAGAGCTTCTTTCGGATGAGCCTATACCGATAGGACGTCCGTTTGATAATACCGATATTATTCTTCTTGACGAGAATAATAAGAGAGCCGATGAGGGCGAGATCTGCATAAGAGGCACTTGCATTACGATGGGATATTATAACGATCCTGAAAAAACCGATGCGGTATTCGTTCAAAATCCGCTCAATACGGCATACGGTGAGCTTATATATCGAACAGGTGATATAGGAAGATTGAACGATAGAGGCGAGCTTGTATTTATCTGTAGAAAGGATTCGCAGATAAAGCATATGGGACACAGAATAGAGCTTGGGGAGATAGAAGCGTCTACGTTAAAGAGTGATCTTATCGACAGAGCTTGCTGTGTTTATGATAATAATGCAAAGAGAATAGTGCTGTACTACGTTGGCGGATGCTCCGAGAAGGACGTTTTCTCGCATCTTCAGAGCCTTTTGCCAAGATATATGCTTCCTGCTGAGACTGTGAAGCTTGATGTAATGCCGCTTACCCCTAACGGAAAGATAGACCGCAAGGGCTTGAGAGAAAGAGCAGAAAATAATTCCAACTAATTTACATAGTTTATAGAAAAGAGGAAAAAACATGGAAAAGCTGTTAAAAATTTTGAACGATCTTCATCCCGACGTTGATTTTGAGAATAATGATTCCTTGATTGATGACGGCATTTTGGATTCGCTTGACATAGTTTCGCTTGTGACCGAGATATACGCAGAGTTTGACGTAACTATTCCCGCAGAGGAGATAGTTCCCGAGAACTTTAACTCCGCTAAGGCTCTTATGGCTCTTATTACTAAGATCGACGAAGAATAATGCTTTTTACTTCGTACGGATTTATCGCATTTGTTGCGGTTCTCCTCGTTCTTTATTATCTGGTTCCTAAAAAAACTCAGTGGATGCTCTTGCTTGCGGCAAGCTATTTCTTCTATGCTTTTTCAGGGATATGGAATTTCGCTTTTATATTTGCCGTAACCGTATCTTGCTACATAATTGCAAGAGTTATGGCAAGAATGAGAGCGCGCGAGGATGATACCGTAGAGCAAAATCGGGATTTGTGGACAAAGGAAGAAAGAAAAGCGTATCGAGCAAAGCAGAAGAAGCGCAGGCTTAGAGTGCTTGTTCTCGGTATCGTATTAAATATAGGAATACTTGCTGTAGTTAAGTATACTCAGTTTGTATTGAGTAACGTAAATTCTTTACTTTCTGTCTTTGATTTAGATACCATATCTATCCCGAGCATAATTCTCCCGATGGGAATTTCCTTCTTTATTTTCCAGAGCGTTTCTTATTTGATAGACGTTTACAGAGGAAAGACCTATGCCGAGAGAAATATAGCAAAATTTGCGCTCTTTGTTTCCTTCTTTCCACAGTTGGTTCAAGGACCGATATCAAGACATTCGGATCTTGCAAGTCAGCTTTACGAGCCGCATAAATTCAACGGCTTAAAGCTCAAATTCGGACTTCAGCGAATTCTGTGGGGCTTGTTTAAAAAGCTCGTTATTGCCGACAGAATAATGACGGCAATATCTCCTATTACGGAGGCGGAAGGTGGATACGACGGAGCATACGTATTTATACTTATTATTTTCTATTCAATACAGATATACGCAGACTTTACCGGTGGAATCGATATCACGATAGGTATTGCCGAGGCGCTTGGAATGAAGCTTGCCGAGAACTTTGACCGTCCATTCTCCTCTCGCTCAACGAAGGAGTATTGGAATCGTTGGCATATGACTATGGGAAATTGGTTCAACGATTATATATTCATGCCTTTGTCGGTTTCAAAGCCGTTGCTCAAGCTCTCAAAGAAAACGAGATCCAAAAACAACCGCTTTATGAAAGGTTTGGGCAAGAGAATACCGGTATACATTGCAACTACTGTCACCTGGTTTACTACAGGTCTTTGGCACGGAGCGGCGTGGAACTTTATAGTCTGGGGAATGCTCAACTGCGCGGTGATTCTTATCTCGCAAGAGTTTGAACCGCTTTACAGACGCTTCAGAGGAAGATTCCCAAGGCTTGTCGCATCCTATCCGTATCATTGCTTTGCGGTGTCAAGAACCTTTTTGTTGATGGGCTTGATACGTTCGCTCGATTGCTACAGAAACGTAGGGGTTACCTTCTCAGCTTGGGGAAGTATGTTTACAAAGATCAACTGGGATGAGGTCTTTGGTGGAGGACTCTTGGATCTTGGTCTTGGAGTTGCCGACTACATAATAATTGCCGCATCCGTTTTGATAGTTTTTGTTGTAACAAAACTTTCGCAAAAGCGTGATCTGCGTGAGGCGCTTGTCAATAAGACGGTGCTTTCATGGGCGCTTGCTACTTTCTTTATAATGGCTGTATTGCTGTTTGGTGCGTACGGTGTTAATTATGGCGCCATACCGTCTATTTACGGTCAATTCTAATTAGATGTTGGGTATAAAATATATATGAAAAAAAAGATAATCATAAGTGTCGCATTTTTGCTGCTTATGGTAATACTGATTGCATTGCTCACACCGCTTCTTAAGCCAAAATCCTCGGAGGACGGCTTGACAGGTGAGTATTATGAGCAAGCTGGCGGTAATGACGTTATTTTCCTTGGAGATTGCGAGGTGTACGAGACTTTCGTTCCGGCAAAGCTCTGGGAAGAATACGGAATAACCTCCTACGTTCGAGGAAGTCCACAGCAGCTTATATGGCAATCGTATTACATATTAGAGGAAACGTTTGAGTATGAAACGCCTAAGGCGGTAGTATTTAACGTTTATGCTATGAAATACGGCACGCCACAAAATGAAAAGAATAATCGAATGACGCTCGATTCTATGAGATGGTCGAAATCAAAGATTTCAGCTATATATGCTTCTATGACTGAGAATGAGAGCTTCGTTGATTATCTCGTTCCGTTTTTTGCAAATCATAATCGAATAACAGAGCTTACCGAAACGGATTTTAAGTATTGGTTTGCCGAGAAGGAAAGATCCTCTGATAGCGGGTATCTTATGAATGTTGGAGTAAAGCCGTTGAAGGCAGGGTATCCGGTTGAGCCTGCTGAAGGACTTGAATTTTCTCAGACCGCCTTTGATTATCTTGATAAAATGAAGGCTTTGTGTGATGAAAAGGGTGTTGAGCTGATTTTGGTTAAGGCTCCGACAAATTCCTGGAAATATTATTGGTTTGATGGATACGAGGAGCAGATTTTCGATTATGCCGAGAAAAACGGATTGAAATATTACAATTTAATAGAGCACGAAGAAGAGATCGGGATTGATTGGAATATTCATACGCACGATGAGGGCGCGCACCTTAACGTGTACGGTGCTGAAAAAACTACGGTTTATTTTGGCAAGATATTATCCGAGGAGTGTCAGATTCCCGATAGACGCTCGGATAGCGAGATGGTGAAAAAGTGGAGTGAGAATCTCTCCGCTTATAATGATAGAAAAACAAAATTGGAGGAAGAGAAAAAATGAAAACTATAGTAAAGATTTTGGCAGTGTTGGCAATCGTGGCTTGTGTGGTAACGCTTTTTGCAGCTTGTAATAGCGAGGAAGACGGAGATAGCTCCGACGAGGATGACGCGATAGGATTTTACATCACGTATAAAGATGTAAAGATCGAGATTGGCAAGTCTGCGGCAGGTGTAATTGAAAAGCTTGGAAAAGCAAATGACATTGTAGAGCAGGGTAATTGTGGAGATAAGGGCTCGCTTTCTCAGTACATATATAATGATGTAGTTATTGAGTTGCTCACCGATTCAAAAGGAAATAAGACAGTTGATAAGATAATTTTGACTAATGATTTGGTGAGCACGTCAAAGGGAATTTCTATAGGAGATTCGAGTGAGAAGGTTTTAAAGGCATATGGTAAGGCTACCGAGCAGACTTCCTCTAAGATTGATTATAAAGTGGGAACGAGATTGCTCAGATTTGCAATAAAAAATGGCGTGGTGTCCGGTATTAATTTCTACGATTATACGTAAAATAGTTTAAAAATATATGCCGAAAAACGGAATTTGACGTTTTTCGGCATTGTTTTTTTGAAAAGATGTGAAAATATATGATTTTTTAGCACTGTTCATAAATAATTAACAAAAAAAGAGGGAAATCGCTTGACAAAAAAGCTTTTCGGTGGTATATTTTATATATAAGCTTAGCACTTAACAAACGAGAGTGCTAAAATTTATCAAGGAGGAGAAAATGAGGCAAGAAGAATTAAGTGAAAGAAAAAAGCTGATACTTAAGTCTATTGTTGAAGCTCATATTGATGGCGGAGAGCCTGTGGGTTCAAAAGCGATAGTGCAAAGCAATTTGCTTTCGTGCTCCTCTGCAACCATTCGTAACGAGATGGCAGAGCTTGAGGAAATGGGTTATTTGGTTCAGCCTCATACCTCCGCAGGTCGAATTCCGAGTGAGGCGGGATACAGATTTTACGTTGACTCTCTTGTTGAGCAATATGCAAGAACCACACACGAGGTCGTGCAGATAAATCAGCTGCTTAAGGCAAAGATGGATGAGATAGATCAGATTCTTGATACGGCGTCGCGTTTGGCATCTTCAATGACTAATTATACGGGTATTGCGATAAAGCCAAAGAGAAATACCGTAACGATGTCAAAGTTTGAGATAATTCCAATCGACTCGAGAAATTTTGCTATCGTTATGATAACTTCGTTAGGTACTGTTAAAACTAAAAAAGTAAAAACAGACCTTCCTATAAACGAAGCATCTTTAAAAAAGCTTTCCGATCTTCTGAATTTTCAGCTTTGCGGACTTGGCGCAGATATGATAAATCTTCCCATTATAATGGGACTTGAGGATGAGATGGGAGAGGATGCATTTTTGGTGAACCCCGCAGTTAAGTGTATCTATGAGGTAATGAGCGAGATCGACGGCGGAGATATGAAGCTTACGGGAATAAATCATCTTCTCAAATATCCCGAGTATTCCGATGCGCAAGAGCTTTCCGAGCTTTTGAGTACGCTTGAAAGTCAAGATGAGATACTCAATCTCGTATCGGACACGGAGAGTGACAAAATAAACGTTCTTATAGGATCTGAAAGCTCAGTGAAGGTTATGAATAATTCTTCGCTTGTGTATATTCCTATAAGAAAGGATGGAAAGACAGTCGGAGTTATAGGAGTTATAGGACCCAGACGAATGAATTACAAGCAGGTTTTGAAGACGCTGGGTGATATAAGTGGAAACATTTCTACTATAATTGGTGAGGATGAATTGATACTCACTGATGGAAATTTAGATAAAATGGATAGTGATTCTTTATAAGGAGGTAAAAAATGAAGGAAAACAAAAATAACGTAGAAGAAAATGCAGAGACCGTTGAGGAAACCGTTAATACGGCTGAGGAAGAGACCGTAACGGAGAATGAGACGGTTGATACTGCAGAGGACAGCGCAGAAGAGGCACCTCTTAAGCACAAGGATAAAAAGAAAGTAAAGAAGCTCGAGGCAGAAATCGAAAAGCTTCAGGCACAGGTGGCTGAGGAGCAGGATAAATATATGAGGCTTTATGCTGAGTATGATAATTTCCGCAGACGTAGTGCAAAGGAGCGTGAAGGCGTTTATGCTGATGCGTATGCAGATGCTCTCAATCAGATTTTACCTATTATAGATAATCTTGAGCGTGCTGCACAGTATAGCGGAGAGGATCCCGAGTCTCCTATGTCGAAGGGAATTGAGCTCACTATAAAGAGCTGTGTGGAAGCGCTTAACAAAATGGGCGTTTACGAGATAGAGTCGATTGGCAAGACCTTTGATCCTAATTTCCATAATGCTGTTATGCATATTGATGACGATGCATACGGAGAAAATGAGATAGTTGAGGTCTTTATGAAGGGCTATATCAAGGGCGAAAAGGTTTTGCGTTTCGCTATGGTAAAGGTTGCAAACTAAAAAAGAAAAATAATTAAATAAAAAATAAATTAACCATAAATTAAGGAGGATTTTTATTATGGGAAAAATTATTGGTATAGATTTGGGTACAACAAACTCTTGTGTTGCAGTATTTGAGGGCGGAGAGCCCATCGTTATTCCTAATCCCGAAGGAGCAAGAACAACACCTTCGGTACTCGCTTTCTCTAAGACCGGCGAGAGAATGGTAGGTCAGGTAGCAAAGCGTCAGGCTATTACTAACCCTGATAGAACCGTTATCAGTATCAAGCGTGAGATGGGTACGTCTTATAAGACCACCATTGATGGAAAGGCATATACTCCTCAGGAAGTATCTGCTATGATCCTTCAGAAGCTTAAGGCAGATGCTGAGGCTTATCTTGGAACTCCTGTTACTCAGGCGGTTATTACCGTTCCCGCATATTTTTCCGATGCGCAGAGACAGGCAACTAAGGACGCAGGTAAGATTGCAGGACTCGAGGTTCTTCGTATAATCAACGAGCCTACTGCAGCAGCACTTGCTTATGGTATGGATAAGGAAAACGATCAGAAGATAATGGTATTCGACCTTGGTGGAGGAACCTTTGACGTATCCTTGCTTGAGATTTCCGACGGAGTATTTGAGGTTCTTGCAACCGCAGGAAACAACAAGCTCGGTGGTGATGATTTTGACCAGAGAGTTATTGATTGGATGGCAGACAGATTCAAGGCTGAAAACGGCGTTGATCTTCGTAACGATAAGATGGTAATGCAAAGACTTAAGGAAGCTGCAGAGAAGGCAAAGATCGAGCTCTCCGGTATGACGAGCACAAACATCAATCTTCCTTTCATTACAGCTACCGCTGCAGGACCTCTTCACTTTGATGCAACTCTCACAAGAGCTGAATTTGATAAGATAACTGCAGACCTCGTTGAGAAGACTATGGAGCCCGTTCGTCAGGTTCTTTCCGATTCCGGTGTAAGCTCCTCTCAGGTAGATAAGATTCTTTTGGTAGGTGGATCTACAAGAATTCCTGCTGTTCAGGAGGCTGTTAAGAAGAATCTTGGTAAAGAGCCCTTCAAGGGAATCAACCCCGACGAGTGCGTAGCAATCGGTGCGGCAATTCAGGGTGGTGTCCTTGGCGGTGACGTAAAGGATCTTCTCCTTCTCGACGTAACTCCTCTCTCTCTCGGCATCGAGACTCTCGGCGGAGTATTCAATAAGATCATCGACAGAAACACCACTATTCCTGTAAAGAAGAGTCAGGTATATTCAACGGCTGCTGACGGTCAGACCTCTGTTGAGATTCACGTCCTCCAGGGTGAGCGTGAGATGGCTTCCTATAATACAACTCTTGGTAGATTCCATCTTGACGGAATCCCTGCGGCTCCTCGCGGAATTCCTCAGATCGAGGTAACCTTTGATATCGATGCAAACGGAATTGTAAACGTAACTGCAAAGGATCTTGGTACCGGTAAGGAACAGCATATTACTATTACTTCTTCTACAAATATGTCTCAGGCAGATATAGATAAGGCTATTAAGGATGCTGAAAAGTTTGCTGAGGAGGATAAGAAGCAGAAGGAGAACGTAGAGATCAAAAACAAGGCAGAGACTCTCGTATTCCAGGCAGAAAAGACCTTGCAGGAGGTTGGCGATAAGGTAAGCGATTCCGACAAGGCTCCCGTAACTTCGGCTCTTGAGGAATTGAAGACTGCTATCAATGGCGGAAACGTTGATGATATCAAGGCAAAGAGCGAGGTTTTGGAGAAGGCGTTCTATGCACTTTCTGAGAAGCTTTATGCTGCATCCGGTGCAGGTAACGCTGACGGAGCGCAGGCTGATCCCGATGCTCCTAACGGTGATGGAACCTATTACAATGCCGACTATGAGGATAAGACTAACGAGTAATTAAAAATTTAGAGGCTGTTTCAAGATTTTGAGGCAGCCTCCAAAGTTGCTTATACAGTATGATTTTTAGAGGAATATATGGCAGATAAAAAGGATTATTATGAAGTATTGGGCGTCTCAAAGGGCGCAGGCGAAGATGAAATAAAAAAAGCGTATCGTTCAATGGCGAAAAAATATCATCCCGATATGAATCCGGGAGATAAGGATGCCGAGGCTAAATTCAAAGAGGTAAACGAGGCGTACGCGGTTCTTTCCGATGCAGATAAGAAGGCGCAGTATGACAGATACGGTCATGCGGCGTTTGAGCAGGGAGGTCAGGGCGCATACGGCGGCGGATTTGATTTTGGTGATATCGGAGACATCTTTGGAGATATATTTGGCGGTGGTTTTGGTTTTGGACGTTCTTCAAGACAAAATAAAAATGCGCCGATGCGTGGCGAGGATATTTTAGTTCGTTTAGTTTTGACTTTTGAAGAAGCTGCTTTTGGAGTGAAAAAGGACGTTTCCTTCCAAAAGATTCAAAAATGTGCTGAATGTGGCGGAAGTGGTGCGGCAAAGGGAACTACTGCCGAGACCTGTGGCGTATGTCACGGAAGTGGTCAGAAAAAGGTGGTTCAACGTATTGGCGGTATGGCTTTTCAGTCAACTACCACCTGTGATAGCTGTCGCGGAAGCGGAAAGATCATAAAGAAGCCCTGCGGTGAGTGCCGTGGCGAGGGCTTTGTAAAGACCAAGAAAACGCTTTCGGTTAATATTCCCGCAGGAATTGATGACGGAGAGAGAATAGCTCTTCGTTCTCAGGGATGTGATGGAAAGAATGGAGGTCCTGCAGGAGATCTGATTATTCAAGTCTCGGTTAAGGAGCACGCATATTTTGAGCGTGATGGCGTCGATATATACTGTGAGGTACCGATAACCGTTACAGAGGCTGTTCTTGGCGCAGAGATAGAAATTCCTACCCTTAACGGCAAGGAAAAATTCTCTATTCCCGAGGGAACTCAGCCTAACACTCAATTTAGACTCAGACAAAAGGGAATTCCGTATATAAACAGCTCAAATCGATATGGAGATCTTATTTTCACGGTTGTTGTTGAAATCCCGAGCGGACTTAATGACAAGCAAAAGGATGCTATGCTGAAATTTGCTGAGGCATGCGACGAAAACGTGTATAAAAAGAAAAAAAGCTTTTTGAAGAAGATTTTTGGAAAAGATAAAAAATAAAGAGGATCAGATAAATGTTAGATAAAGATTACGTATGCGAGGATTGGGGCACTGAAAACGAATGGATACAGATAAAGGTAACCGCCAAACTTGACAAGCTTGACGATACGGTTGCCGTTATGAATATGGTTTCCAATTATCTTCAGATCGAGGATTATAGCGATATTGATCTTAAAACCTGTTATGGTGATTTGATTGATGAAACTATTTTGAATGCTGATAAGACCATAGCATCGGTTCTCGTTTATTTGTCAAAGGATTCCGGTGTTGTCGATACACTTAATTTTTTGAAAACTCGTTTTGCAGAGCTCTCTATCGATGCAGAGATAACCGTAAGCGGAGTAAATGAAGAGGATTGGGCAAATTCTTGGAAGGATTACTACAAGCCGATAAAGATCGGAGATAAGATAGTAATAGTTCCTGCATGGGAAAAGTACGAGGAAAAGGAAGGCGAAATAATCGTTCGCATGGATCCCGGAATGGCTTTTGGTACAGGTACGCACGAGACCACAAGACTTGTTATAAAGCTTCTTGAAAAATACATAAAGCAGGGAATGAGAGTAGCTGACGTTGGTTGCGGAAGCGGAATCCTTGCTATATGCGCATCTAAGCTTGGCGCGGCAGAGTGTAAGGCTTATGATATAGATCCCGTTGCGGTAAAGGTTGCCAACGAAAACATTAAGGATAGCGGACAGAGTAATATTACCTGTGAGGTATCCGACCTTCTTTATCAGGTGGACAAGTCCTATCCGTATGACGTTATATGCGCTAATATCGTTGCGGATATCATCATTAGAATGATTCCCGACGTAGGTGCGTTGATGAATGAAAAATCGGTTATTTTAGCATCCGGTATCATAGTGGAACGTAGTCAAGACGTAATATCTGCATTTGAGGAGCATGGATTCAAGATCGTTGAGCGAATCGATGAAAACGGCTGGTGCGCGCTTGCCGTATCTAAAAAATAAGAGTTAAATTCATAATATAAAGCCACTTCTTTATCATTGAAGATAGAGAAGTGGCTTTTGTTTTTATTTAGATTGTTCCGGTTATAGTGTATTCTAAAACGCTGGGAGTTACGGTGATTATTCCGGTGGTAGGATCCTGGGTGAACGTTGCTGGAGGAATGCTTATAGGCGTTCCGCCGGCAGAAGGAACTGTCAAAGTACCGTTTATATAAGAATAGTCTGTTCCAAGCAGAAGAATTCCGTCACGGGATACTGTGATATTGGCAGGAGCAGGATTGAAATCGTCAGTGAGAACAACGTTTTCAGCTGCTGTATTTCCATAGTTGTAGATCTTTATCGTATAGGTTATGGTATCGCCGCAGATAACCGGGTTGGGGCACATCTGCTTGATGATCGAGAGATTAGCCGAATTTGCTACGGAAACGGTTGCAGTTGCTGTGGTGTCAGCACATTCGGAATTGCTCTCAAAGGTTGAGGTGTTAGTAATCGTTGAATCTGTTGCAAGGGGTGCATAATCGTTAGTTTGCGCCTTGTAGATTATATTTGCCGTAGTGCCTGCAGGAATCGTAGGAACGGTAAAAACAAGACTTCCCGGAGTGCTTGAGTCTACCACGAGCTGTGCGCTAACGTCCTGACCGTTTATGAGCAACACGGCAGGAGATACGAATGTTAAGGGCGTGAGTTCGGTGGTGCCAAAGGTGTAGGTTCCGAGATTATCCGTGATAGTGCTTCCCGTAATATCGCTTCCCGAGGAGTTAGTGACGGTGAGAATATAGGTCAGAATAGAATTGTCACGATAGGTGTTTCCAACGCTTGTTTTTGTGAATCCTACTGCGGATTCAACGGATATTTCCGCAATATTTGAAACCCTTGTTTCGGTAATGCCACCCGATGTGTAGCTTACGGTGGCAAAGTTTTCAATTAAAGGCATAGTCTTTTCTCCTAAAGCTTAATTAGTAAAGGGGCTGCGCCAAAGAAAGAGCAAATGTCTTCTTGGCAAAGCCCCTCTGCTAAATTATATGCTCTCTCTAAGAAAAGAGAAACATATATCAGAGAATATTTGCTTGAATATCAATGTTAATGTCGTAGAGAAGTCCCGAATGCGTAGAATATATCTGCGCGCTTGCACACTTTTTGTTGAACATTATTTCAATAGCCTTAGCATAGTAGGAAAGCTGATATGCGTGTGTAGCATTGAGCTTTTCTGCTGCTAAGAGCGGATTTGCAAGCTCAGCCTTTGACAAACGGTCGGTTTTGTAATCATAAAGTCTGATGTTTCCGTCTTTGTCTATAAGTATAAGGTCGATAACGCCCTGTACTGCAAGAGGCTCGTTCTGCATTTTTGATAGGAGCTTTTCATTGGAGGTAAAATCGTTTATGGGAAGATTTACGTTAAAGCGCTGCTCGCGTATTACTTTTTTAGCTTGGAAGATATGCTTTATGAGATCGCTGTTTATGAATTTTTCCAATTCATCCTTGTATATCAGCCTTTCTATGTTTTCAGGAAGATACTTTAATTCGGACAAACGGGCAAGCTCCTCGTCTACACCGTTTACTGCCGCATATTCAAAATTGCAGAACTGGAAGAAGAGGTGTGTTGCCGTTCCTCTTTCAGCCGCAGAAGGAGCAGGGGTTACGCTTGAGAAAAAGGCAGGAATCGCTGCAGGCTTGCTTTTGATTGAAAGATCAAGACTTGTATCATTTTCATCAAGCACGTCAGGATACAGACGAGATACCGAGAGCTTGGATGGAATCTTTGCGAGCTCAGAGTATTGGTATGTAAATTTAAATGATTCAGCAAGACGAGAATAGAGCTCTTCGTCGATTTCTGTTGTGGATTCGTCGATTATGTCGTTATTGTCGTTGTAAATCAGAATATCCTCGCGGGTGAGGAATTTTATATCAACGTAGCTTGGCACAAACTCTTGCAGAGAAAGTAACATCCAGTCGATGTAGCATGTCGATTCGCGGAGAATTGCATAGCTGTCATTACATATAGCGTTTGTTTTTGCTTTTTTGCGCAGCGTTTCTTCCTTGCTCTGCGACGTTCCAACAATAATCAAGCGATTGACTGCTCTGGTGAGAGCAACGTACAGAGTTCTAATTTCCTCTTCGGTGTTGCTTCTGAGTAATTCGGAAAGCAGAATCTGGCGCATAGGCGTATCGACTCTGGCAAAGCTACTCTTATCTGCAAGCTTCATAGCAAGTCCGTGAGGATGATTGAGTATCAAGCTTTGCTTTGAATCCTCATTGCTGAAGGTCTTTCCGCACTGTGCGAGGAAGCAAATCGGAAATTCAAGACCTTTTGACTTATGAATACTCATAAGAGATACACGGTCTGAGGCCTTGCCCTTGGAGGTCTCGGGAAGATTTTGATTTTCTTCAATAAGTGTGTTTACGTATTCGATAAATTCGTATACACCCTTAAACCCACTGCCTTGGAAGCTTCGAGCGTATTCATAAAGCAGAAAAAGGTTACCGCCATCCCCGTCTTCATTTTGATTTGAAAGAATTCCTGATGAAATAATAGCATCATCGTTGAAAAGCATAAGAAGAAAACGGTCTATGGAGAGAGAAGCCGAATTTTCCTGCCAATAAATAAGCTTTTCATAAAAGGTGCGGCATTTTGTTGCAAGCTCGTCGTTATATTCGTTCATATAAGAACGAACAGCGCCAAAAAGGGAGCAGGGCTCTTTATAAAGTGAGCGGAGTGTAAAGAGATCTTCGCTTGAAAAATTGAAGATTGGAGAGCGCAGAGTGCCTGCCATATAGGTATCCCTCTCGGGATTGTCTATTGAATTTAGTATGCAGAGCATCATAAGAACGTCGCCATTCTCAAAATATTTTTCCGAATCGATCTCAGAGACTTTTATGTTACGTCTGCGCAGAGAGGCAGATATGTGTGGGGAAATGCCTTTGCTTCTATAAAGAACCGTTATATCTCCGGGGGAGACATCTTCCTTTGTTATAAGATTTTGAATTTCTGTGGCAATAAACTCACTTTCCCATTCTTTTGCAATCATATCATCTTCATCGGAATCTGTTGCGCTGTTTGAATTTTTCTTAGGAATGTAAATAATGTTTAAAGAGACGTCTTTGTTTTGATCGAGGTCTTTGCGCTTAGAGAATACGAGATTATCGTTATCCTCATATCGGATACATCCGTTTGCTTTTTTAAACAGATTCTCGCAGATAAGATTTGTAAAATTAATTACGTTACTATCACAGCGGAAATTGTTTGACATAAAAATCGTTGCATTTTCCGTGTTTTTGTTTTCGGTAACGTTTGGGAATGCCTCTCTGTATTCGGAAAACAGTGTCGGCTCGGCTCCACGGAATTTATATATGCTTTGCTTTATATCGCCAACCATAAAACGATTTGTGGGTGTTGAAATTGCCTTAAAGATTGCATCCTGAAGGTAATTTACGTCCTGATACTCGTCTATGTAAATATCGGAATAGTTAAGAGATATCTTTTTTGCAAGCTCGGTAGGATTGCCGTCGGATATTAAGAGACCATATACCTTTCGGCAAACGTCATTAAAGGTTAAAACGTCAAGAGCCTTTTTTTGGCGATCTATACGTTCGTTGAAATTTTTCAGCAATGAGTACAGCGTTTCCGCGTGAGTAGCGGTTTCCTTTATACATTGGCGTAATGCTTCAGGAGTGCACGCATAGAAATCGTTGTAACATTCTGTATTACGATCTTTAAATTTGTCTCTGATCTTCTTTACAAAAGACGAATCGTCTGTTGATTTGGAGATTTTTGGCATCTCTCTATGTGAAAATTCTTCAAAGCATTTCTTTACAGACTCGTAGGTTGAGCTTGGATCCTCAAGCAATTCTAAAATTGAGGAGCAGTAATTCAGATCGCTATGCAGAGCTTCACCATAGTATTTCTGAATAACATCGTCATTATCTGATATATCGCAGATATGTTCAAGCTTCTTTTTATAATGTGCGAAAAGCTCGATAGATCTTTCTCGTATGAGCTTTCCTAAATCAGTTTCAAAAAAACTGCGATCTATGTCTTGTGAAAGCTTCTCGGCTGATTCCTTAATATATTCAATTCCAGAGGGGATGCTTGAGAGTGATTCGTGTACGGATAAAAAGGTTTCATTAAGCTTTTTTGATGAGCGGATCGAGCTGAAGCATTCGACAAATAAAGGGAAGTTCGGATCGGTGTCGTAGAGCTCATCTATGGCATCGTTCATTGCTTTTTTTGCTATAATTTTGTATTCTTCGGAATCTATTATTCTGAATGTCGGAGAAACGCCCGCCTCGGAAAAATGGTTTTTAAGGGTATCAAAATAGAATGAATCTATCGTACAGATCATTGCATTATTTAATTTTGTAAGCTGACTCGAAAGATGTGTGTTGTTTGGGTTTTGAGCGAGCTCTTGAGATATTGCATTATAAATTTTCAAGCGAAGCTCAGAGGCAGCAGGGCGGGTAAATGTAACTATAAGCATTCTTGAAATATCAAGGTTGTCCTTGGTTATTCGCTTGATTATTCTTTTTGTAAGAGTTGCGGTTTTGCCCGATCCTGCAGCAGCGCTTACGAGCAGAGTTCTGTTCGTGTCGTTTACGGCAAGGCTTTGCATAGGTGTCGGGTTCCAGGTTTGTTCTTGTTTTTTTTCTGGCATAATATGCTCCTTATTTTTGAACGTTTCTGCAAATAGGTTTTGACGGACAATATTCGCATGGAGAATATTTGGAAATTAAGGGCTTTGCATTTATAACTCCGTTATGGAGATCGGTAGATATTCTTGTTATAACGTTTTTTAACTCGTTGTATATTTCTTCAAAATGAGTTTCGGAAACAAGCGATTTTCCGGAGAGCGCGCCTTTCTTTGTTTTAGTCGTTCCTAAAAGGAATTTTGAATCAAAGGAGCGGCTAGCAGCATTAAGAATGCTTTCGTCGGAAAGTAAAAGTCCGCTTCTGTTGAATTGGTCTTGAATTTCTTTGTTTGTCAGCGCTTCATCCTGATAGTTATTTGTGGTTATAGGAGTGACGTTTGTGGAAAGATAGACTATTCCGGCAGGCTTTATATTGTCTCCGCCTTCATCAAAGATAGCCTCCTTAAATGCTTTTGAGGAGTTTTTGCATATTGTGTAAAGATAAAGAAGCATCTGCATATTCGTGCCACTTTGAAGATCCTTGAGAGCGAATTCCTTTGATCCCGTTTTATAGTCGATTATTTTAACGTATATATCAGAGTCTTTTTTAAAAACGTCAACGCGGTCGATGGTTCCACTAATGGTAACCGTAGTACCGTCATAGAGCTCTATATTCAATGGCTCGGGGTTGTGTCCCTTTCCGTTTATTTTAAGCTCAAAGAATTTGGGCGTAAAGTCACTGTCTGAAAATTCGTCAATAATATTCTTTATGAGTAAGAAAGCAAGCTTTTTTAATCTGTTGTGAAGATGTGTAAGTCTTTCGGAAATAAGAACTCTCGTGGGACAGATAGAGTCAAGATAATTCTTGGTTGAATTTTCGACGTATTCGATTATCTGTTCATCGGTGAGGTCATCGCGTGAGGTCTTTTCGTCAAATACGTATTTTATTACGTCCTCAAGTATTTTGTGGATGAAGGTTCCTACCTTGTCAAACCCAAAGTCTGCCTTTTTTTGCTGTCTGAGATTAAGAATGTTTTGACAGTAATAATTAAACGGACATTTTGCATATGACTCAAAGGCTGTGGGGCTGAGCTGTAAGGTGTCGTTTGAATCCTTAGTGTAAATGTTATTTTTGTTCTCATCCAAACGCACAGAAATCTTATGTTCAAGAGAGCAGTCTTTTGTTTTTATTTCTTTAGAGGAATAATTTGCAATGCCTTCAACGTAGGGTGAGAGAGCCTTTATAAGGGCATTTTTTTGTTTCTGGTCTTTAATTGAATTTAAGCAAAGAGCTGCATTTTTAGGTGCGGGAATGGCGTAGCTGAAATCAGACATTGAAAAGTTATGAATTTTTATATTGAAAAGAGCCTGTATTCTCAAAAACGCGAGAGACTCAAAGCGTTTGTCGCCGTTGATCTCTGCCTTGTGTGTAAGGGCGTACAGCCTCTCTGTCGGAGCGCTAAAGCTTCGTTTAACAAACATAAGCTCGTCCGATGAGCGAGTGTCGGGGTTAGAGTCAAAATTTATTCCGGAGTCGGAAAGTATGCTTTTGTCGGTGTAAGAGAAGAATCCCGAATCCTTGACCGTTGCCGGGAATTTGCTTTCGCAAAGTCCTAAAACGAAGGCATATTTGGGATTTGAGGTTCTGAGAGTGTTCGCAGAACCAACGGTTACTTCGTCTATTGACGTCGGAATAGTGTGGATCTCGGTTTTCTTGAAAACAGAGGAGAGTATTGTTATAAATTCTTCCGTAGTAGCAGTTTCTCCGCTCAAAGCTGTGCCGATATCCGCAAGAGAGTTTAAGATTATCTCAAACACGTGAGAAGTTTCTTGCATTGCCTTCAGGTCTTCGCGTGCTGCTGCGCGTGAAATCGTGTTGTTGAGCTTTTCTTCAAGCTTTGTGTCAAGGAGAAAAGAGTATATTGCGTGGCACATTTCATCAATGCTTTTTGCGGCATCAAAAAGGATGAAGAACTTTTCAAGAGAAGGAACTATAGATTCTCTTACACGGTTTGCAGAGTCTAAGATTTCTTTGCCACGAGGGGAAATTTTTTCTATAAGACCATCGGGATTCATATTCCAAACGGCCTCTAAAAATTGATCTCCCTTTATATCCCAAGTATTTACGTATTCTTCAAAAAGGTTTCCGTCGGTGGGAGAGATGTTACATAAACCTGTTTTTATGTGAGAAATAACGTCCTTTTTTTGCCAATTGTAAAGCTTTATTCTAAGTGCGCTGATAATGAATTTAACAGCGGCGGTAGAGAGAATGTCAATGCTTTCTGAAAAATAGAAGGGAATATTGCTCTTAGTTAATGCCTGATCAATTATTCCTCGGTAGTTTTCTGCATCACGCGCAATTATTACAATGTCCTTGCAACGCGCTCCCTCAGCGAGTAACTTGCGAATATGAACGCACGCTGCTTCCGCTTCTGCATAAGGTGTGTCGCAGGATAAAAGAACAATGCTTGAGTCGGGATCATATTCGTTAACCTCGTTTGAAACGTCAAGCTTCCAGAGATTTTCGGCAAGATATGAAAGCGGTTCATTATTGCTGACAAATTCTTTGGAAAGATCGATCACAGCAGGCTTACAAAATGATTTTGCAAGTACGCGGAGACGGTTTTCTGATTTGTAAATGCTTTTTGAATCGATAGAATCAAGCTTGTTCTTTTTTGAGGGAATGGTTATTGTAACGTTAAGCGCGCTCTTGAATATTCTTTCAATAACTTTATGCTGAACCGATGTAAATGAGGTGAAGGAGTCTATATATACGTGAGTGTTCTTGAAGAAATCTTTTTTGTCTAAGATATCACAAAGGCGAGAGAGGTCATCTGCAGAGTCACTGTATTTCTCATATATCGAGTCGTTGAAGCAAGAATAAATTGCGGCAATATCCAGAAGCTTTTTTGAAAGCGTCGGAGAGTTTGCTTTTATTTGATCTGTGTTTGCTATATTTTCAAGCTCGTTCGCAGATATTCCGTTGGATTTCAGCTCGTTTATTGTGGATATAAGTGTATCCTCAAGCGCCATTTCCTTTTTGTGATCAATGGTGTAAAGAAGATGGCGAAGATCACGCAGGGTTTTCCACATAAGGAGATAACGCATGGGATTGGTTATGTATGAGTAGGAAAGTCCGCCGTATTCACGGCATACTCGGTTATACAAGCGTGAAAAGCTGAGCACCTCAAGATAAAGCGGAGAGGGTTGCTTTTTTGAAGCTAATAAAAGACGTTCTATTTGTACGGTTTCTTGATCGGGAACTATCAAAAAGGTGTGAACCCCTTTTTGTGTATCCTCGTATATCATATCCAAAATTTTGGCGGTTTTACCCGAACCGTGTTGCCCGTAAATAAAAGTTATCACGTTATTCCTCCAAGCACTTTATATTTTCGTGTGAATAAAAAACACGCATAAATATCTATAATTATAATACTATATATATTATAGCACACTAAGAAAGTAAAAGCAATAAAGGAACGGAAGAAAAAGTTTTGCAAACAAATTCAAAAAAATTTGTATACATCTTCATAATGTTGTCACAAATTAGGGATATAATAAACGTGATATTGAGAGCTATCGAAAGAAAGGGTGGTTGTCATGCAAGAAGATAATAATTTTAATAAAAACGATTATAATCAAGAAAATAATAATTCTAATAATCAAAACAGTTATAATTCATATAATTCGGATAATCAAAGTGATTTTAATTCGAATAATCAGTATTCATCATCGTATTCTCCCCCAAACTATTCACCCAATTTTGTTAGCTACAATGCGGGTGATCAAGGTAAAATCGAAAATTCAAAAAATAAATCGGGTAATCGTTCTGCGCTGATAGCTTCTTTAGCGGTAGCGTTGATAGTTTTGTTGGCATTGCTTTTGTGGCTTTTGATTAGAATGAACGGATTGCTCGAGGGCGGTGTGGATATAGGCGATGAGAAGTTGACGATAATAAAAAATTCTCCTCAACTTGAGCTTGTCCATAATACCGATGTTGATTATGAGCCGCAATCTATTTCTGATGTTGTTCAGAAGATAGGAAACAGTGTGGTGGAAATTACGACTTCCGGTGTGGTTACTGACGGAATATACAGTCAGTACGTTACGAGCGGAGCAGGTAGTGGTGTTATCATCACACAAAGTGAAGAGGCGGGATATCTTCTAACTAATAATCACGTTATTGAAAATGCTACAGAAGTTCGTGTAAGACTCACTAACGGAGATGAATATCAAGCTCAGGTGTTGGGATCGGATGCATCCATTGACCTTGCTGTCTTGAGAATTGAAAAACAATCGGGTGAATCCTTTACCGTTGCGCCTCTTGGTGATAGTAGCAAGCTTGCTGTAGGTCAGCAGGTTATTGCAATAGGTAATCCTTTGGGATCTCTTGGTGGAACTGTTACCGATGGAATTATTAGCGCTCTTGATAGAAACGTAAAGATAGATAACGTATCCATGGTTCTTTTGCAACACAATGCGGCAATAAATCCCGGAAATTCCGGAGGCGGTTTGTTTGATGCTATGGGAAATCTTATAGGAGTGGTTAACGCAAAGACTTCCAAATCGGGTATCGAGGGATTGGGGTTTGCAATTCCTGTAAATATCGCTCACGACTTTTTCTATAGAGTTATGGTGACTGAGCCTGCAGTAGGTATTAAGGTTGCTTATGCAAGAGTTAACAGAACAACGGGAGTATATGTTATTGAGGCTTCGAATTCATCGGAATTTGAAAGACTTGATAGAATAGTTTCAATAAACGGCGAAAAAATAACTACCGAGTCGGATTATTCTGCCGCAATGGGCAAGATAAAACTTAATGAACCGGTTGAATTTGTTGTTGAAAGAAACCGTAAAAATATTACTATAAGAATTACGTTAGAGTAGTTTTTTAAATTTAAAGATAAATATTGAAAAAAATGGGAAAAAGGTGTATAATATTTTTGTATACGCCGATATTAGCGCTTTGGCGTTTTCGCCTTAGCGCTTTTTTTGAAGGAGATTAAGTTATGTATAACATATTAGTGGTCGACGATGAGGCAAGAATAAGGTCAATGATCAAAAAGTATGCTGAGTTCGAAGGACATACAGTGACCGAAGCGGGTGACGGAATGGAGGCTGTGCATTTTTGCAGAAGCGCACAGTTTGATATTATAATCATGGATATTATGATGCCTGAGCTTGATGGATTTTCTGCTTGTAGAGAGATAAGAAAAACTCTTCAGACTCCTATTATTATGCTTTCGGCAAGAGGCGAGGAGTATGACAAGATAAACGGATTTGAGCTTGGAATTGATGATTATGTTGTTAAGCCTTTTTCTCCGAAGGAGCTTATGCTTCGAATTGAAGCTGTTATGAAGCGTGTCAATAGAAAAGATGTTGAAGGAGACATTAAAAAGGAAAATCGAGTTGTTTCTTTGGATAACGGAAGATTGAAGGCTGATATAACTGCCAGAATCGTTTATATAGACGAAAAAAGAATAGAGATGTCTCCAAAGGAATACGATCTTTTCTTTTATATGCTTGAAAACAGAAATATAGCAATCTCGCGTGAGAAATTTATAAATGACGTGTGGGGATATGATTTTTACGGAGACGTGCGTACACTTGATACGCATATAAAGCTTTTACGTAAAAGTCTTGGTCGTTATTCCAATATGATTGTGACCCTTAGGGGCGTTGGATACCGATTCGAGGGATAATTTATAAAATCAAGGATTAAGGAGGAAGTATGAAGGGCTGTAAATCTTCTTGTAAAAAGCGCAGATTCAGACAATGTGGCATAAGATGGAAAATGCTCTCTATACTTCTTGTGTTTCTTCTTCTTTTTGCTTTAGCGATATGGGTGTTTCAAGTTCAGATGCTGAATTATTTTTATCAAGTAGTAAAATATAACGAGTTTGAAAAAACCGTAGAGCTTATTACTAATTCTGCTGATAGGATAGACCGCTTAGAGCAGATAATACATAATCATTCGGGAGAAAGTTATGATGATATCTGGATATACGGATTGAGTGGTGATGACGAGCTTGTTGACGTCGAAATACTTTTTGACGACGTACACGATAATAACGCTTTATTTTTGGAAGGAGAATTTGATTCGCTTTATCAAATGGCAATAGCCAATGGCGGAAGATATATTGCGGTTTTTTCGGATAAGTATTTTCAGCCGAATAGCTATTTTGAATTTAAAATTTTAGCTGATAACAATGGCGATAAGGATTTTCGTCCGATTACATCCAGGATGCAAAGAGAAGCAAACGTTATTCAGCTTGATATAGTGAATTTGTCTACTGGTGAGGATATACTTGTTATTCAAAAGGCAAGTCTTTCTCCTACCAATGCGCTTATAAATACTATCGAGGCGCAGGTCGTTTTTGTTACGTTGGTTCTTGCGGTATTCTCAATTGCTTTGGTAATAGTTTTGTCGAGAATCATAACAAAGCCTATAGTTCGTGTTAATGAATCTGCAAAGCAACTTGCAGAAGGAAAGTATTCAATCGAATTTAAAGGAAATAATTATCGAGAGATAAGCGAGCTTTCGGATACGCTTAATTATGCGGCAAAGGAACTTTCCAAAAACGATATGCTTCAAAAGGAGCTTATATCTAATATTTCTCATGACTTAAGAACCCCTCTAACTATGATAAAGGGATATAGTGAGCTTATGCGTGATATTCCGGGGGAGAATACGGCGGAGAATTTCCAGATAATTATCGATGAAGCAACACGTCTGTCTGAGCTTGTAGATGCAATGCTCGATCTTTCAAAAATTCAGTCGGGGGTAAGAGTGCCGCAAAAACAGGTCTTTTCTCTTACGGAGTTGGTAAATATCACTCTTTCAAGATATGAAAAGCTTGTGTTGCAAGAGGGATATAGTTTAGAATTTATATTCGATCAAGAGATCTTCGTTTGCGCGGACAGAACGATGATCCTTCAAGTTATTTATAATTTCATCAATAATGCTATAAATTATACCGGAAATGATAAATTCGTTCGCGTTGAGCAAAAATTGATTGAAAATAAGGTGAGAATTAGCGTTATTGATACCGGTGACGGAATTTCCGAAGATAAGATTCCTTATATTTGGGATAGATATTATAAGATAGATAAGGTTCACAAGCGCGCAACTGTAGGCTCGGGATTGGGACTTTCTATCGTAAAGAGCGTTTTGGAGGCTCACGAAGCGAGTTACGGAGTTATTACGGGTGAGGGTAAGGGTTCTACTTTCTGGTTTGAACTTGACGTTGCCGACCTTAATGACGATACCGAGCTTGTTGAATATTAAGCAGAGGTCTTGAAAATGAACAACTTTGATTTATTCTCTTTAAAATGTCCTGTGTGCCAAGCGCCAATGTTGCTGAAGGATACTAAAATGCTTTGTTGTGAGGGACAGAAGATTCATACTTATGATATTTCCTCATCAGGATATGTCAATCTTGCATCTCCAAAACAATGCGGAGGTGGTGACACCAAAGAGGCAGTAAAAGCAAGAACTTCTTTTTTGGAGCTTGGATTTTATGAAAATATTGCAAGCAAGGCTGTTGAGCTCGTGAAAAAATATGCAAAAGAGGGCTCAAGAGTGGTAGATGCCGGATGCGGTGAAGGGTATTATACCTTAAAGCTTGCGCAAGAGGGCTTTTTGACACTTGGCTTTGATATTTCAAAGATGGCGGTTGAATCGGCTGCAAAAAGATCGAAGAGAGAAGCAAAAGCAAGCACAGTCTTTGCTGTTGCAAGCGTGTATGAGCTTCCTTTGTTTGATTCCTTTGCGGATGCGGTGGTGAATATTTTTGCTCCTTGTGCAGAGGCCGAATATTTAAGAGTTCTTGCAGATGACGGTATATTGCTTGTGGTTCACGCAGGTAAGGATCATCTTATGGGGTTGAAAAAGGCGCTCTATGAGAGCACCTATGAAAACGATGAGCGAGCAGATCTTCCTAAAGATATGGAGCTTGTGCTTGAGGAAGAGCTTAAATATGATATTTCCGTAAAGGGGAATCAGAATGTAAAAAATCTTTTTGCTATGACTCCGTATTATTGGAGAACTTCTCAAGCGGATGCAAAAAAACTCGATAATATAGAAGAGTTGCAGACAGAAATAGACATAATTTTTTCGGTTTTTAAAAAGAAAGTGGACGGTAAATAAGAAATGGACAAAATAATGATATCGCTTATTATTCCTATGTATAATGAAAGCTCGATTATAGCAGATACAGCAAAAACGGTAAGCGAGTATATGCAGAAAAATTTTGAAAGCTATGAGATACTTTTTTCAGATGACGGCTCAAAGGATGGAAGCGCGGATATAGTAAGAGCGCTTGATCTTCCTTGCGTGAGAGTTGTAGGCTACGAGCAAAACCACGGTAAGGGATGCGCCGTACGTACCGGAATGCTTGAAGCAAAAGGTGAGATCGTTATGTTTACAGATGCCGATCTTGCATACGGCACAGAGGTAATAAGAAAGGTATACGATACTTTAAACGATGCCGATGCAAATATGCTTATCGGTTCACGTAATCTCTCCAAAGACGGATATGAGGGGTATACGGCAATAAGGAAGCTTATGTCAAAGGTTTACATAAAGGTTCTTTGTATGGCAGGTGGATTTAAGCTTTCGGATTCTCAGTGCGGATGCAAGGCTTATAAGGGCGAGGCTGTTAAAAAGATTTTTGAGAGATGTAAGGTGGACGGCTTTGCGTTTGATTTTGAGAGTATACTTTGGGCGCAGAAATTCGGATATAAGATAGTAGAAATGCCGGTTAAGATAATCAACCACAGAGAATCTACCGTACACGTATTCAGAGATACGTTTAAGATGCTTAAGGATTTGAGAAAAATGAAAAAGAGAATAAAAAAAGAAAGCAAGGAGCTGGGACTGTAATGGAATTTTCGGTACTTTTAGAGGAACGCAGAAGTATAAGAGATTATCAGGCGGGAGTGCAGATTAGTAAGTCAGACGTAGAAAAGATGATATACGCCGCACAGCAGGCGCCCTCGTGGAAAAATTCCGAGACGGGAAGATACTATGTGGCTATAACCAAGGAAGGTGTTGAAGCGGTAAGATCGGCACTCCCGGGATTTAATTCCGAGAGAACGCAGAATGCGGCAGCATATATTGTGACGACCTATAAAACGAAGATTTCAGGACATAACGGAGACGGAGAGCCTACCGATGCAAACGGAGATGCTTGGGGCGCGTATGATCTTGGGCTTCAAAATGAAAATCTTTTGCTCAAGGCGCGCGAACTTGGATATGATACGCTCATAATGGGACTTCGCGATGTAGATGCTCTTGTTGAAATTTTCGATATTCCAAGCGACGAGGCGATCATGTCGGTTATCGCAGTAGGAAAGAGAACCGCAACTCCCGAAAAGCCGCAGAGAAGAGAAATAGAAGATATTTTAACGGTAATATAAAAAAGAAACACGCTTGATGTTAATCAAGCGTGTTTTATTTTTACTTATGATAAAGCTTTTTGGTAGCGTATACGGGCTCGGAGGTAAGATTCATACCGAGCTTGCGATAAACGTTGCTGTCAACGCCCGCGCCGATAACGCTCAAATGTGCTTGACAGCCCTTAAGCTTCGGGAGTTGAGCCATAGCCTTAGCTGCGATCTCGCAGGTGTTTGCGGAAATTGCAAGAGCAATAAGTATCTCGTCTGCGTGAAGTCTTGGATTGTGATTTCCAAGGTTTTCTATCTTAAGCTTCTGAATAGGCTCAATTACCTCAACGGGCAAGAGCAGATAATCGTCGTCGATATCTCCAAGTCTCTTAAGAGCATTGAGCAGACAAGCCGCAGATGCGCCCATAAGCTTAGAGGTTTTTCCTGTTACAATGCTTCCGTCGGAAAGCTCAATAGCTGCCGCGGGTTCACCGGTGATTTCGGATTTTTCAAGTGCGGGGGCAACAACCTTTCTGAAGGAGGTGTCGATGTTTACCTGATTCATAATAAGCTCTGCCTTGTAAACCTCCTCGGCATCCGCAAGACCGTTACGCTTGCGGCAAAGAGTATCATAATAACGTCTGACGATTTCCATCTTAGCCGCATTGCATACGGCATCATCGTCGGTTATGCAGAAGCCTGCCATATTAACGCCCATATCTGTGGGGGACTTGTAGGGACATTCGCCGTATATCTTATCAAAGATTGCTCTAAGAACGGGGAATATTTCAATATCTCTGTTGTAATTTACTGCGGTAACACCGTTTGCCTCAAGGTAGAAAGGGTCGATCATATTAACGTCGTTAAGATCTATCGTTGCAGCTTCATACGCCATATTTACGGGATGTCTGAGAGGGAGATTCCAAATAGGGAAGGTCTCGAACTTTGCATATCCTGCCTTGATTCCGCGTTTGTGATCGTGATAGAGCTGGGAAAGGCAGGTCGCCATCTTTCCGCTGCCAGGGCCGGGAGCCGTAACTACTATCAATGAGTGCGTGGTTTCAACGTATTCATTTTTTCCGTATCCGCTGTCGCTTACGATTTTTTTGATATTCGTAGGGTATCCTTCGATGGGATAGTGCTTGTACACCTTGATGCCGAGATTGTTGAGTCTCTTTATGAAAGCATCAACAGAGGGCTGATTGGTATACTGCGCAATAACTACGCCTCCAACAGCAATTCCAATTTCGTTAAAGGCATCTATAAGACGAAGCGTGTCCATATCGTAGGTAATGCCGAGATCTCCGCGAATTTTGTTCTGTTCTATCGCAGTTGCCGAAACGGTAACTATAACCTCTGCATCGTCCTTCATATTAAGAAGCATCTTTATTTTACTGTCGGGGCAGAATCCTGGAAGCACGCGAGAGGCATGGTAATCGTCAAAAAGCTTGCCGCCAAACTCCAAATAGAGCTTGCCGCCAAAGTTTGAGATTCTCTCCTGAATTTTCTGCGATTGCAGTTTTATGTACTTGTCGTTATCAAAACCGATACGTGTCATTTTAATGCTCCTTAAAAAATATTACATATACCTATATATTGTAATATATTTTTGCTTTTTTTTCAATAGAAAAAATGAATTTTACAAAATTATTTTTTTTCGGAAAGTCCGTCGATATATCGACAAGCGGCAAGAGCGGCAACAGCGCCGTCAGCAGATGCCGTTGTTACTTGGCGAATCTTTTTAGTGCGGCAGTCTCCTGCAACAAAAACGCCCTCTGTCTCTGTAAGACAGTTTTCGTCGGAAATGATATATCCGTAATTGTCAAGAGCGCTCACGGTTTTGAAAGCTTCGTTTTCGGGAGCCTGACCGATAGCGATAAACATTCCGTCGAGCTCAAAGCGGCTGTCGGCTTCGGTCTTAGTGTTTCTTATGTTGATAGCGCAAAGCTCGCCGTTGTTTTCCTCAAGAGAGGTTACAACAGTGTCAAAGATCATATCAACGTTAGGCTTTTTTTCAAGGATAGCGAGAAGTCGCTTTTCTCCTGTCATAAAGGAGAGATTCTGTATAAGAGTAACCTTCTTGCATATATCGCTGAGCATAACTGCTTCCTGAAGAGCGGTATTTCCTCCACCGATAACGGCAACGTTTTTGTCTGCAAAGAAGGATCCGTCGCATACCGCGCAGAAGGAGATTCCGGAGCCGATAAGCTCTTCTTCGCCCTCAAGTCCGAGGTGACGGTGCTTAGAGCCGGTAGCGATAATTACGGTTTTTCCTTCAAAATCACCGTAATTTGTGCAAACTACCTTGTAGTCTCCCATATCCTTTATTTTGGTTGCCTCGGCAAGCTCAATTTCAGCACCGTGAGCCATAACCTGCTCAAGCAATTGATTTGCAAATTCACTTCCGCTGATCTCCATGATAGACGGATAATTTTCAAGTCGGGGAGAGAAGGTTATCTGTCCGCCGAAATTTTCTTTTTCCAAAAGAAGAACGCTCTTATCTGCGCGAAGAGCGTAAAGGGCTGCGGTCATACCTGCAGGACCGGCACCGATAATAATTATATCTTTCATTGTTATCGCCTTTCTGTAATAAAAAATAAAAAGTTGACGGGCATTTGTTTACCGTGGAAACCGATCTCCAAATGCCCGACAAAATTTTCAGTGAGCAGATTTATTTTTTATATGTTTCTGCAAATTTACGAATGTTAGAAACGTTCATAATTTTCTCTACCTTGTCACCGTCAGTGATAACGAGGGTAGGAGCCTGTTTGATGTCAAACTGCTTAGCAAGATCGGGATTCTGATCTGCATATACCTTTTCGTAAGCAATGTTTGCATCGCCCAAGAATTTCTCAGCCATCTTGCAGTTAGGGCAAGTAGTTGTTGCAAAAAGCACGATCTTAGCGTTATCGCACTCAACACATACATCAGCGGCACCAACCTGCTCGTGTGCAACAAAATTACGGTTTGCCATAGACTCTGCAATATTGTAGAGCTTTCTGTTCTTGTACTCCTCAGACTTTCCGTCGTTCCAGTTCTGAACGGGACGATAGTAACCGGTTATACGGCTGTATACCTCTGTCTTCTCACCGCAGAAGGGGCAGGAGAACTTCTCACCTGCGATGTATCCGTGAGTCTTACATACGGAATACGTGGGCGAGATGGAGTAGTAGGGAAGTCTGTAGTTTTCAGCGATCTTGCGAACGAGATTTGCAGCAGCCTTCCAGTCGGGAAGCTTTTCACCCATAAATGCGTGGAATACAGTACCGGAGGTGTAAAGCGTCTGAAGATCATCCTGAACGTCAAGCGCATCGAATATATCCGAGGTGTAACCAACGGGAAGGTGAGAAGAGTTCGTGTAGTAAGGGGTGTTGCCTTTTTCCGATGCAGTGATAATGTCGGGGAATCTCTTGATGTCGTGTTTAGCAAGACGGAAGGAGGTGGACTCTGCGGGAGTAGCCTCGAGGTTGTAGAGGTCCTCGTACTTTTCCTGATAGTCGGAAAGCTTGTTTCTCATGTGGTTGAGAACTTCCTGAGTGAACTTCTGAGCCTCTGCGTGAGTAAGATCCTTCTTTATCCAGGATGCGTTAAGGCAAGCCTCGTTCATACCAACGAGACCGATGGTAGAGAAGTGGTTTGCAAAGGTTCCGAGGTAACGCTTAGTGTAAGGATAGAGACCCTCGTCAAGAAGCTTTGTAATTACGGTTCTCTTTATCTTAAGAGAACGAGCAGCAATATCCATCTTGTGGTCAAGACGAGCGTAGAAGTCTGCCTCGTTTTCAGCAAGATAAGCAATTCTCGGCATATTGATGGTAACAACACCGATAGAACCTGTGCTTTCTCCGCTTCCAAAGAATCCACCGGACTTCTTGCGAAGCTCACGGAGGTCAAGACGCAAACGGCAGCACATACTTCTTACGTCGCTGGGCTCCATATCGCTGTTGATGTAGTTTGAGAAATAGGGAGTACCGTACTTTGCGGTCATCTCGAAGAGCATACGGTTGTTCTCGGTGTCGGACCAGTCAAAGTTTCTTGTGATAGAATATGTAGGAATAGGATACTGGAATCCACGACCGTTAAAGTCGCCCTCGATCATCGTTTCTATGAACGCCTTGTTTACCATATCCATTTCCTTCTTACAATCCTTGTACTTGAAGTCCATTTCCTTGCCGCCTACGATAGCGTTAAGCTCTGCCAAGTCAGCGGGAACGGTCCAGTCAAGGGTTATGTTAGAGAAGGGAGCCTGAGTACCCCAACGAGAAGGTGTGTTTACACCGAAGATGAAGGATTCGATGCACTTCTTGACCTGATCGTAGGTAAGGTTGTCTACCTTAACGAATGGTGCCAAGTAGGTATCAAAGGAAGAGAATGCCTGAGCACCTGCCCACTCATTCTGCATAATTCCCAAGAAGTTTACCATCTGGTTACAAAGGGTTGCAAGATGACCTGCGGGAGCAGAGGTTATCTTTCCGGTAACACCGCCAAGACCCTCCTGAATAAGCTGCTTCAATGACCAACCTGCGCAGTAACCGGTGAGCATTGAAAGGTCGTGAATGTGAATATCTGCATTTCTGTGAGCGTTTGCAATTTCGTCGTCGTAAACCTCAGAGAGCCAGTAGTTGGCAGTGATAGCTCCGGAGTTGCTGAGGATAAGACCTCCTACGGAATAGGTAACGGTGGAGTTCTCTTTAACTCTCCAGTCGGTGTTCTTAACGTAGCTGTCTACGATATCCTTGTAGTCAAGGATGGTAGACTTCATATTACGGAGCTTTTCTCTCTGTTTACGGTAAAGAATGTAAGCCTTTGCAACGTCAGCGTATCCTGCCTGAACAAGAACTGACTCAACGCTGTCCTGAATATCCTCTACGGAAACAACTCCTTCTTTTATTTTCGGCTCGAAATCAGCCGTAACCTTAAGCGCAAGAAAATCGATTATCGAAGGGTGATACTGCTTTTCCTGAGCCTCAAATGCCATTTTTATCGCATCATTGATCTTTTTGAGATCAAAATCAATAATTTTGCCGTCTCTTTTTAAAACCTGATACATTTTTTTCTCCTTTTCATATTTGTTTTTTTATCGCTCTTAAATTATACCTTAAAAAACGACAAATGTCAATTGTGAGAAATTACAATATATTGGGTTATTTTTTGGCGATTAGCACTACATATTGTGTAAAAATAACAATAACGGCACAAAATGTGCCGTTACTGCCACTATATATAGTTTAGATTCCGCGCAGAGACGCTACGGGTAGTATCTTCTTTACGTCCTCAAGCATATCCAGCATTTCCTGAGGCGAATATGCGGAAAATCCCGGTTTTATGGTGTCTCCCGAGTCAACGTAGGATTGCAGAAAATATTTTTTTGTTCCTTTGATCCAATTCGCAATATCAGTGAGGTCCTCTTTGGTGTGCATTTCCTTGACTACGGTTGTGCGAAATTCATAATCGGGAGCGGAGTTCATAATTATATTGATGCTTTCTTCGATCTCAAGCGGGAACTTGTCTACACCGGCAGTGAGAGAGTATTTCTCCTTTGAATTTTTTATATCCATCGCAACGTAGTCAACGAGATTGTTGTCAAGAATATTTTTGAGCTTTTTGGGAAAGGTTCCGTTAGTATCAAGCTTTATTGCAAGCCCCTCGTTTTTGATCTTTCGCATAAAATCTTCGATGTCGGGGCAAAGAAGCGGCTCGCCACCTGTGATACATACGCCGTCAAGCATGTTTTTTCTTTTTGAAATATATGAGAAAAATTCATCCTCTGAAATTTCTTCCGCATCATTGGGGTGCAAAACCAAAGAGGCGTTATGGCAAAACGGACATCTGAAATTGCATCCGCCCGTAAATACAACGCAGGCAAGCTTTTCGGGAAAGTCCAGAAGAGTTGTTTTTTGCAAGCCTTTTAAGATCATATAAATCTCCTTTCTTAAATTTTAATATTTTACTTGATTTTTGTTTGGATTTATGTTAAAATAACAAAAAGGTAAATTTGAATTACTGTTTTGGGAGGGAAAATGCACGTAGGTGAAAAAATAAAAAGACTTCGCACAGCAAAGCTTATGACTCAAAGCGAACTTGTTGGTGGAGAAATAACCAGAAATATGCTCAGCCGAATTGAAAACGGGGCAGCGCAGCCGTCAATGGCAACCATAAAATATATAGCCGCAAGGCTCAACGTATCTCCCGGCTTTTTACTTGCTGAGGAAGATGATGAAATATTGTATTTTAAATCGGTGGAAATCGGAAATATAAAAAAAGCCTATATAAATAAGGATTATTCTCTGTGCAGAGATATGTGCTTAAATTCGGAATGGCGTGATGATGAGCTTTTTCTTATTCTTGCCGAAAGCACTCTTTACGTGGGAATTGAAGTTTTTTCACATGGAAATCTGCATAAGGCATCAGAGCTTTTTGATGAGGCAATGGAATATTGCTCGTCGACTATCTATAACACCGACGTTATCAGAGCACAAGCTAAAAGTTATTTTGGGTATATGGGCTATATATCTCCGATGCTTGATTCAAATTATTCGGATGATAGTGAAGGTAACATGATATCCTTTTTGGGCGATGCGTTCTCTGTCTACTCAAATTCATTTTTGATAGGTGAGACGCAGGGGTATAAGAATATACCTTATCTTGAAGAAAGACTGTCTTTGATAAGCAAAGGCAGCTCATACGAGATGCATATAAGAGCAAAACTCTTTATGGAAGAAAACAACTATGCTGAAGGATATGCAATATTGCATGAGCTTTTACTCAGTGATAGCTACGAGATGCCTGAGCCTATGCTGTATTTTATTTTTGGGGATCTTGAGGTCTGCTGCAAAGAAATCGATGATTTCAAGGGAGCTTATGATTTCTCAAAGAGTAAAATAGATCTTATGCAAAAGCTTTTAGGTTAAAAGATCGGAATCCTCAGATTCTTCGGTATTTTCAGAGGTGGTGGAATCCTCAGGTTCCTCGGGATTCTCAGAGTTATCGGAATCATTTGATGGCAAAGCGGATGAATGTTTTTCGTCTGCTTTGTCTTTTTTGTTCTTCTTTTCTGAAATGAGAAACTTATAAAAAAGATTATATACCGGAATAGAGATAAGATAGGAAAGCGCGCCGTATATTATACCGGTTGCATAAAGGATGAGCATGATCAAGGTGACTGCAAAGGAATTCGGAGCGCCAAGATCTATATCTGCCATTAACTGTACGAGAACACGGAATCCTGTTACAACGATACCTGAATATAAAGCGGATCTAAGTAGGGGATTGTATTTGTTTATGAGTTCTTTTATCGGTAAGATTTGCTTAATTTTATTTGATTTTAAATTCTTTTTGCTTTTCAAAAAATCTATCGAGCGCAAATAATTTTTGGCAACCGATCTAACGATGAAGAATACTATGAAAAACTGTAAGATCTCAAGCAAGAAGTAGAAGCCCTGATACATCAGATTTTCCAAGAGATTATTCTTTGTTATAATGGAATGATTAAGTAACTGCTCAACCAGGAGGGTGAGCGGAATTTTAAGAATCAATATTCCGAGGTAAGAGGTGGTAACAAAAACAGATGCTTTTTTGGGCAAAAGAATAAAAGAGAAAATAAGCAATGCATAGGCAGAGCTGAATGCAAGCACGTCAAAAAAGTCTCTTACGTAGTGGATAATCTCGGGCAGAACCGTTGTTTTGTAAGTTGCGTTGTTGAACAATATTTGATAAATCGGAGAGAGACAAAAAATATTAAGAAGAATGGGTGCGAGGCAAAAAATCACCATAAAAATGCAGAGCTTCTTAGTCGTTTTGTTTTGATTTATTTTTGTGGGTAAAATTCTATCCATTTCTATCCTCATAAAAAACAAAATTAATAATGTAATTATTATATCATAAAATTGCATTCAAGTGTTAGATAATTTATTAATTTTTCAAAAAAAGTCATATTTGATTCTATTTTGCATACTCTTTAGGTATAGACTGTATAAAAAGAGAGGTGCCTTATGGAATATGGAAAGAATTATTGTAGCATGATGTCGGAGATAAATTCTATAGTTGAGGGTAGTGATATTTTATCGGTTACCGGCTTGTGCACAAGCGTTTTGGGAATGAATATTCCTATGATAACCATAGGAGAGGGAGATACAAAAATCGTGTATCTTGGAGGCGAGCTTGGGTTTGATAAAACAACGCCGTATATTTTGACAAGGTATGTGAGGGACATATGCGCTTTATATAAGGAGGGAGGGGCGGTATTTGGTTTTTCTGCGGAGTACATATTAAAAAAGTATACCATAGTAGTTATTCCGATGTTGAATCCTGATGGCGCAAGCTATTGTGAATGCGGTATTTCGGCGGACAACCCTATCAGAGAGAGGATTTTGAAGTTAAACGATCAAAGTACCGATTTTTCAAAATGGAAGGGGAATGCAAGAGGAGTAGATCTTAGATTCTGTTATGATACTGATGGTGAAATTTCTGAGGCTGCTCCCGAGATTGAAGTTGGAAATCTGTGTAACTTTTTAAAGTTTTGGTTAGAGCCTCGGATGATCTTTTGCTTTTATCAAGGCGATGCTCAAATTTCGTCTATATATTATGGTGACGGAGAGCAAGCCAGCAAGATTGCAACAGCGCTGTCTCAAATGACGGGATATGCCAGGGCATTTTCAGATGATAGCGATGGAAAAACGCTGATGTCTTGGAGCCGCAGAGAGCTTGGAATAAAAAGCTTTTTGGTGGAACTTTGCGATGATGGATCGAACTTTGAAAAGTCATCGAAGGAACGATGCTTTGCAAAATATTTGCAACTTAGAAAGATGCTTTTTTGCGCACCTTTACTCACTAAAATTAAATAATTTCAGCAAATATTTATTTTGGCGTATCTTTTGTGTTGAGGATACGCCTTTTTTCTTTATTATGATATAAAAAATGTTTGTAAAAATATTAAAATAGGTGTTTACAAAACGAGAAAAATGTAGTAAAATATATATGTATATTGTACTGTAAAAGGAAAGGATGTTTTTATGGCAACTCCAAAATATAAGAGAATTTTGCTTAAGCTCTCTGGTGAGGCTTTGGCAAACAAAGACGGAATTCTTGATTTTGATTTTATTTCCTCTGTTGCAGAGGTTTTGAAGAAATGCGTTGATGAAGGTGTTGAGGTCGGAATTATAGTTGGTGCGGGAAATATCTGGCGCGGTCGTCAGGGCGGAGAGATGAACAGAGCGCGCGCAGACCACATGGGTATGCTTGCAACTACGATAAATTCGCTTGCACTTCAGGATACTTTTATTCAGCACGGTATCGATACTGTTGTAATGACTGCGGTTGAGATGAAGGCTTTTGCTGAACCTTATACGACGAGAGAGGCTGTTGAGGCACTTTCTTCCGGCAAGGTAGTGGTGTTTGGGTGCGGACTCGGCTCACCGTATTTTTCAACCGATACGGCTGCGGCATTGAGAGCGGCAGAGATTGAGGCTGATGCTATTCTTATGGCAAAGAATATAGACGGCGTTTATACTGCTGATCCGAGACGTGATCCGTCGGCAACTAAATACGATGAGCTCACCTATTCGGAAATGATTGCAAAGGAGCTTGGCGCTCTTGATCTTACTGCTGCTGCGTTTTGCATGGCAAATGATATTACTGCATATGCTTTTGAGCTTAAGGACCCTATGAATATATACCGTGTTGCTATGGGTGAAAAGATAGGCACTGAGCTTCACAGATAAAAAGAATTTAATTAAATTATTTATACATACGGAGGCAGATTATGAAACTTAATACTAAGGATTTTGAAACAAAAATGCAAAAGGCTATAGCCGCTTATCAGGAGAACTTGTCCGTAATTCGCGCAGGACAGGCAAATACAGCAGTTCTTGCAAAGGTAATGTTTGAATATTGGGGTGCTCCCACAGCTCTCACTTCCATGGCAGACGTTCGCGTTGTTGATTCCAAGACCGTTACGGTTACTCCTTATGATGCAACAACACTTAAGGCTATGGAGAAGGCTATATTGGCATCCGACGTTGGAATCACACCTACCAATGACGGTAAGATCATTCGTCTCGTATTCCCCCAGCTCACAGAGGAGCGTCGTAAGGAGCTTGTAAAGCAGGTTCAGAAGATGGGCGAGGATGCAAAGGTTGCTATTCGTAACGTAAGACGTGATGCAAATGATCTTTGCAAAAAGATGAAGAAGGATAATGAGATGACCGAGGATGAGCAGAAGGCATCCGAGAAGGCAATCCAGGATCTTACCGATAAGTACATCAAGGATGTTGACGGTGTTACCTCGAAGAAAGAAAAGGAAATAATGCAGATTTAACTTAACATAGTTAGGGCGGGTTTTTTGCCCGTCCTAAATTTTATTTTTATTAAAGGTTGTAACGATGTCAAAAATAAAAGAAAAAGAGATTTGTAATATAAAGCATATAGCTTTTATTATGGATGGAAACGGAAGATGGGCAACGAAAAGAGGCCTGCCTCGAGAGTTTGGTCATAAAAAAGGTGCGCAAACATTTAAGACCGTTGTGGAATATTGTGGAGACTTGGGAATTCAAGCTACTACGTTTTACGTGTTTTCCACAGAGAATTGGAAACGTCCGCAAAAAGAGGTTGATGCTCTGATGAAGCTTCTTGATGAGTATCTTGATGAATGCAGAGAAAATCTGCTCAAAAAATACGATGATATAAGAATGGTGTTTTTGGGAGATAAGGCTCCTTTTTCACCTCAGCTTCGTAATAAAATGGAAGCTCTTGAGGAGGATACACGCCACAAGCCCCGTATTCTTAATCTTGCAATAAATTACGGCGGCAGAGATGAGATTGTGTATGCATTTAATAAGCTCATAGCTCAAGGACGTCGAAAGATAAGCGAGGAAGATATTTCCGGTGCTATATATACGGCGGATTCGCCTCCTGTGGATATGATCGTCAGAACAGGCGGAGACGTTAGAATATCTAATTTTCTTTTGTGGGATGCAGCGTATGCCGAGCTTTATTTCGTTGATAAGCTTTGGCCCGATTTTGGCAAAAAGGACATCGATAAGGTAGTAAAAGAATTTAATGGACGCAATCGCCGTTTTGGCGGGGTGTGAAAGGACTAATTTATGTTAAAAAGAGTTATAACAGGAATGTGTTTGACAATGGTACTTATACCGTTGCTCGTTTTCTCGGATACGTGGGCTTTCCCGATAGCTTTGGCGGTAGTTTCCGTGCTTTGCGTTTTTGAGATGATCCGTTGTGTAGGTTATCATAAAAATATAGCGCTGACTTTTCCGCTGTATGCATTTGCAATAGTGTTTCCGTTGCTTCAAAGATTCTTTGCCGGCGACATTCTTTTCGTTGCAAAAATAGCTATTATATCCGTTATGGTTTATACGATATATCTTTTTGCGTTTATTATTTTCTCGCATGGAAAGATTTTGTATACCGATGCCGTTACGATGTGTATGACGGTTTATTATATTTTGCTTGGAATAAATACTCTTATCTACATAAGAGATTTTACCAACGGACAATATATCTACCTTCTTATATTTATCGGCGCTTGGTTTACCGATACCTTTGCTTATTTCACGGGTGTTCTCTTTGGAAAGCATAAGCTTATCGAGGACGTAAGCCCGAAGAAGACTATCGAGGGAAGTATTGGCGGTACGTTCTTCTGCGCACTTGGATTCGTTGTGCTCGGATTGGTTGTTGATGCAATAGATCCTGCCGTAGAGCCCAATATCATTTTCCTTGCGATCAGTGGATTGGTAATTGCGGTAATATCTCAGCTTGGCGACCTCATTATGTCGGTAATCAAGAGACATTACGGTATAAAGGATTACGGAAAGCTTTTGCCGGGACACGGCGGTGCTCTTGATAGATTTGATTCTATCTTGGCAGTATCTATCGGTGTTGCGGTAACGTGTATGCTTTCTTCAATGATGAATATTCCGCTGCTTTAATTGCAGTGTTTAAAGATTAACAGATTATGCTTTTGAGAGGAGTGCTTTATGAGCTTTGATATAACAGAATCAACAAAGGTAATATCGGTTTTAGGTTCTACCGGATCTGTTGGAGAGCAGGCTTTGGACGTTGCCGATAGATTTGGCTATAAAGTTACCTCTGTTTCAGCAAATAAAAATTTCCTCAGAGTAGAGGAACAGGCAAGAAAATTTAACGTTTCAGCTGTTGCTATGGCAGATGAGACTGCCGCGAGTGAACTAAAGGTTCGCCTTGCCGATACATCGGTTAAGGTTTATAGCGGTGAGGACGGCGTTTGTGAAATGATAGCACAGGACAGCGCTGAAACAGTTGTAAACTCGATAATCGGTAAGGCGGGTCTTTTGCCTACACTTTCGGTTATCGATAAAGGCGCACGCTTGGCGTTGGCTAATAAGGAGTCCTTGGTTGTTGCCGGAGATATCGTTATGAGTCGCGCAAGAGAGAAGGGCGTGGAGGTTTTGCCGGTTGACAGTGAGCATTCGGCAATCTTTCAATCCTTGAAATCGGGTAGAAATTCTGAGATAAAGAAGATACTTTTGACGGCATCCGGCGGACCGTTCTTCGGTTATGCTAAGGAGGATCTTGCGCAGATAAGCGTTGAGAGGGCATTGGCACACCCGACGTGGAAAATGGGAGCAAAGATCACTATTGATTCGGCAACTCTTATGAATAAGGGCTTTGAGGTTATCGAGGCTGTGCATTTGTTTAACGTTCCAGCTGATAAAATTGAGGTAGTAGTGCACCGTGAGAGCATAATACACTCTATGGTTGAGTATATTGATAATAGTATCATCGCGCAACTCTCTGTTCCCGATATGAGACTTTGCATTCAATATGCCGTTACGTATCCCGAAAGGACGGTTGCGGCAATTAACGAGCTAGATCTTTGTGCAGTTTCGGGATTGACCTTTAAGCATCCCGATATGGAGACGTTTGTGCTTTTGAAGTGCGCGATTGACGCAATCAATCGCGGAGGGGCACTGCCTGCGGCGCTTAATGCGTCAAATGAGGTTGCAGTTAGCGCATTTTTAGCCGGTAAAATAGGATTTTATTCTATATTTGAAGCCGTCAGCGAGACAGTTGACAGACTTTTGGCGGCAAGTCAAGTAAAATCACTTGACGGAATACTTGAGATTGACAGAGAGGCAAGAGATTTGACGAGAGATATTTTGCATCTGTAAATTATAGAACAGGAGAAACGATGGAAACAGTTTTTAACGTTATTTTTTATGTAATAGTGATGTTGTTCGTCTTTGGCGTGATGATTTTCGTTCACGAGGCGGGACATTTCTTTACGGCAAGAATGTGTAAAATAACGGTAAAGGAATTTGCCATTGGAATGGGACCTAAGCTCTTTTCTTGGCAATCTAAAAAGCATGGCACCAGGCATTCTATACGACTTTTGCCGATTGGTGGATTCGTTAGTATGGAGGGTGAGGACGAGGATTCTGCCGACGAGAATGCTTTTTGTAATAAACCGGTGTGGAAGAGAATGCTGGTAGTTGCCGCAGGACCTTTTATGAATATCGTTTTGGGTGTTATATTAACACTTATAGTTGTTCTTTCGCAAGGACCGCTTGCATCTACTACGATAAGTGATTTTAACGAGAATGCAATGTCAAGCGAAAAGCTTATGGTAATGGATGAAATCATTGAGGTTGACGGAACCGGAGTTCATACCGGAAATGAAGTTTTGTATGAAATAATGAATCAAGGTTATGAGCCGATTGACGTTGTGGTTATAAGAAACGGAGAGGAAATAACCATAGAGGACGTTAAGTTTGGTACTTCAACCGAAGAGGGGGTTACCTTTGGTGAGATGGATTTCAGGGTCTTTCCCGAGGAGCGAACTTTTGGTACGATATTAAAGCAAACGGCATCTCGAAGTTTATCTACGGTGAAAATGGTTTATGACTCGCTGATTGGACTTCTTACTGGAAGATTTGGTATAGATTCTGTGTCGGGTCCTGTGGGAGTTGCCGAAACAGTTGGAGAGGCCGCGAAGACTAATATTGTAGGATTTTTGTATATAGCGGCGATCCTTACGATAAACTTGGGTGTATTTAATTTCATTCCGTTTCCTGCCTTGGATGGCGGAAGATTCCTTTTGCTTTGCATCGAGGGTGTACGCAGAAAGCCTATAAATAAAAAAATAGAAGGATATATAAATTTTGCAGGTCTTGTAATACTGTTCGGATTTATGATATTTATAACCTGCAAGGATATTTTTAAGCTGTTTGGATAGAGATTATGAATTACAATGAAATAAGACGTAAAACAAAAAGAATAAACGTAGGAAAAATAGCAATAGGTGATCTTTCGCCTATTGCTATTCAATCTATGACGAATACCGATACTCATAACAAAGAGGCAACGCTCTTTCAAATACGCTCGCTTGAGGCGCTTGGATGCGATATTGTAAGAATAACCGTACCGGATATCGATGCGGTAGATACGATAACGTATTTAAAGCAGAACGGCGTAAAAATTCCCGTAGTTGCGGATATTCATTTTGATTATAAGATAGCTGTAGCTTCGGCTAAAGCAGGCGTTGACAAAATAAGAATAAATCCCGGTAATATCGGCTCTGACGAGAAGGTATATGAGGTCGTTTGCGCTTGTCGGGAGTTTGGAATACCGATAAGAATTGGCGTAAACAGCGGATCCTTAGAAAAGAATATTTTGGCAAAATACGGCGCACCCACAGCGGATGCGCTTTGTGAGAGCGCTATGTATCATGCATCATTACTTGAAAAATATGGCTTTTCGGATATTGTGATTTCAATAAAGGCGTCAAATCCTTATGAGATGATCAGGGCTAACCGTAAGCTTGCATCTATGTGTGATTATCCCTTGCATCTTGGCGTTACAGAGGCGGGAAGCAAGGAGATGGGCTCGATTAAGAGCGCTGTCGGAATAGGCGCGCTTTTATGTGATGGAATTGGAGATACAATAAGAGTGTCTTTGACGGACAAGCCTGAGGAGGAGATATTGGCGGCAAAGAATATTCTTTCGGCGGTAGGTGTTGAAGGACAGTGCGGTATGGATATCGTAAGCTGCCCCACCTGCGGAAGAACGAAAATAGATCTTATTTCTCTTGTTTCTGAGTTTGAAAAGAGAGCAAGAGAGGAGAATATTCTCTCAAAGCCTATAAAGGTTGCTATGATGGGGTGCGTTGTAAACGGACCCGGAGAGGCTCGTGAGGCAGATATTGGTGTTGCGGGCGGAAAAGGTGAGGCAGTGCTTATAAAGAAGGGTGTTATCGTAGAGAAGATAGCAGAGGACGATATTGTAGAGAGATTGATAAGTGAGATTAAAAGGCTTTGATTTTTAGGATAGGAAAATATAAAGATGGCAAAAACGTTAAGAGAATTATTGAATAAATATGTTCCGAGTTCGAGCGAAGCTTTTATTTTGGATGACGGAGTTGTTTCACGATCCTTGGTTGATAAGGAAAAGCGCTGTCTTGAGGTGCACGCTGATTTTTCAAGAATATTCGATAAGGAAGACCTTTATGCACTTGAGGATGGAGTCAAAAAGGCGTATGAGCTTCAGATGTGTAAGATCAAGCCGCATTATCCCAAGGATAAGTTTTACAACGGATATATAAGTCAGATACTTCTTGAGGCAGAGCGAGAGGGCATTGTGGCACGAGGATTTTTTGGAAGATACGATTATACCGTTGAGGATAACGTGATAACCGTGAGAATTCCTTTTTCCGAGTTCGGAATAAATCTTTTAGAGTGTGCAAAAACGCCCTCCGTAATAGAGGATATTATAAAAAGTGAGTTTGATCTTGCATACAAGGTGATAATCGAGCAGAACGGCGAAGATATAATACAGATGTCAAATGAGTACCGTGAGAGACTCGAGAGCATAGACAGACAAATATCTTTTGCACAGAAAAATTATGGTTCATATAAGCCTGATACCGTTTCTCAAGAGGAGGACGAGGCTGAAAAATTGCCGAGGATTGCGTCCGTTTACGGTGATGGAGTGATTGATTTTGACGGTGATTACATAAAGATAGGCTCGATGGTGTTTGACATTTCGGCACCACAATACGTAATAGGAATGCCGTTTAAGATCGAGCCTGTATTGATAGCGGCGGTGACAAGACCCTTAAAAAATATAATTTTTGTGGGAGAGGTCTTTAATTATACCGAGGAAGAGGCGAGAAACAAGGATAAAATGAACGTTTCCTTTGGCTTGTTTGACGGAAATGCATCTATCTTTGTGAGACGTTATTCTATGGATTTAGATGATGCTAAGGAGCTTGAAGGACTCATTAAGAACGGCTCTTGTATAGCAATACGCGGATATACAAAGGGCGAGAGAAACGATGAGAGTGAGATGTTCTTTAATTATTCCGATATTGCCGTTATCTCCAAAAAAAGCAGAGTTGATAATGCTCCTAAAAAAAGAGTAGAGCTTCATTTACATACCACTATGTCCGCAATGGACGCACTTATTCCTCCCGACGTTGCCGTAAAGACAGCGCAAAAGTGGGGACATAGCGCTGTTGCAATAACCGACCACGGAAACGTTCAGGGATTTCCTGAGGCAATGATAGCTTCTGAAAAGCTTGGAATGAAGGTCATTTATGGAATGGAAGCGTATTTCGTAAATAATATGGCAAGTGTTATTTACGGAAACTTTGAGGGAGATTTTTCCGATGAATTCGTTGTTTTTGATATAGAGACAACGGGACTTTCAGCAACAAACTGTAAGATCACAGAAATAGGAGCTGTAAAGATAAAGAACGGCGAGGTTTTGGATAGATTTAATATCTTTGTAAACCCCGAATGTCCTATTCCTGCGGAGATTGTAGAGCTTACCGGAATTACCGATGAGATGGTTGCCGATGCCGATAAAATAGACGTCGTATTGCCAAAATTCTTTGAATTTGTTGGAGATAGACTTCTTATCGCTCACAATGCCGATTTCGATACGGGCTTTATTCGTGTTGCGGCAAAGGAGCAGGGGCTCGAGTTTAAGAATCCTTATCTTGATACGTTAGGGCTTGCAAGGGCAATCATTCCTGAGCTGAAGAGCCATAAGCTTGACAGACTTGCCGATCATTATAAGCTTGGAGAATTTAATCATCATAGAGCTTGTGATGATGCGGAAATGCTTGCTAATATCTTCTTTAAGATGATAGAACAGCTTAAGGAATCAGATATTAATAATTTTAAGGATATGGAGGCGGAGTTTAACGGTAATGCCGATCCGCTTAAATTAAAGCCTTATCACCAGATAATACTTGTTAAGAATCAAACGGGAATGAAAAATCTTTACCGCTTGATATCGGACAGTTATCTCAAATATTACAGAAGAAATCCGAGAATTCCTAAGACAGAGCTTGAAAAATACCGAGAGGGTCTTATAATTGGATCTGCGTGTGAGGCGGGAGAGCTCTTTTCTGCAATCTTGCAGGGAAAGCCCGAGCAGGAGATAGAGAACATCGTAAACTTTTACGATTATCTTGAGATACAGCCGATTTGCAATAATAGATTCTTGCTTGACGAAGGAGCCGTTTCCGACGAGGAGGGCTTGCGTGAATTGAATCGCAAGATTGTGGCTCTTGGCGAAAAATACAATAAACCCGTAGTAGCTACCTGTGACGCGCATTTTTTAAACGACGAAGACGAGTTATATAGAAAAATCTTACTTTCTTCAATGAAATTTAAAGATGCAGATAGAGATATCCACTTGTATTACAGAACGACCGAGGAGATGCTTGAGGAGTTCGCTTATCTGGGCGAGGAAAAAGCATATGAGGTAGTAGTTGAAAATACGAATATGATAGCCGATATGATTGAATCGGTAAGACCTATTCCTAAGGGTTCGTATACACCTAAGATGGAGGGCGCCGAAGATGAGCTTCAGGAGCTTTGTTGGACGAGAGCTCGTTCCATGTATGGAGAGGAGCTTCCCGAGATCGTTGAAAAGCGGCTCGATAAGGAGCTTACCTCAATTATTAAGAACGGATTTGCCGTGCTTTATATGATTGCACAAAAGCTTGTATGGTACAGTGAAAGCCAGGGTTATCTCGTAGGTTCGAGAGGCTCGGTAGGATCTTCCTTTGTTGCAACGATGGCGGGTATCTCAGAGGTAAATCCTCTGCCTCCGCATTATTATTGTAAAAAGTGTCAGTATTCACAGTTTTTCACAGACGGAAGCGTAGGATCGGGATTCGATCTTCCCGATGCATACTGTCCTAATTGCGGTGAAAAGCTTTTGGCTGACGGACACGATATTCCTTTTGAAACGTTCCTTGGATTCTACGGTGATAAATCACCCGATATAGACCTCAACTTCTCAGGTGACGTTCAAGGCAGAGT
>JAZQZG010000025.1:0-75501 GCA_045633925.1 Eubacteriales bacterium | reverse complement strand
AAAAACGCATCCGTGGCATAATTTCTATGATACGTTTCTCCCCCACACCCCCTAACTCCCAAGAACTTTGAATGGGGGTTATTTTTTTATTTTCACACACTTGTTGATTGATAACAAATTTTAAATTTACGCAATGAATCTATATAAGCCTTCTCCTCAAAAAATAAAGCCAAGGAAATAACAAAGGAGGAAGGCGCGTTAAGAATGCAAGAACACCACAACCGTCAGCCATACGGCTGCCACCTTCCCCTGCTGGGGAAGGCTTTTTATTTCATTTTCTTCAACAATTACAATATAGCACAATGCCCGACTCTTGGCTGTCGGCACTGCCGACAAAAAAGACAGAGAAGAACCTTCTCTGTCTTTTTTAGCAAGAAAAAACCTGCAAATATTACTTTCCTCTAAGCTCTGCGAGCTTCTTATTAACCTCATCTGCAATATAAGGGAACTTGCTTCCGAGATACGGACCCGGACACTGGGTATTGGAAAACCACTTATGCATTGTGAGATTTCCCGTGGTATCACCTGTGAAATTGAGTCTTTCAATATCATTTCTCATACAGATATCAACGCAAAGGTCGATAAGACGCGCGAGCGCTACGTCACCTACGTGCCACTCACCGCCGCATACGTCGTTTGCTACCTCAATCGTAACGGCTCTGTGATCGTTCGGACGGTTAGAGGAGCACCAGGAGCAATCCTTCTCCTCAACGTACATACCAACACGGCCAACAGAGTCCACGCCGTAGTTTGAGGACGCCTTTCTCTCAGGCTTTATGAAAATTCTTCCGCAGGTCTCAACCGAGAGATTTCCTGCCATATGATGTATCGTTATCGTATCGATCTTGTTCTCACGCGGACTCGTGCAGTTAGGCGAGAGACAAACGTATTCAACCAAAGGACTATTACTCATTTTTATACCTCCAAAAAATAATGAAAATTATTTTACCAACATCGTTACAACGCAGTTATCAACGTTTTCGTCAAGCTTTTGCTGTAGCTCGCGCCGTATTTTCTTTATATCGGAATAGAACAGCTCCTCGTTAACACTTATCGTAATATCAACGCAAATGGCTGCATCATTATAATGAATCTTTACGTTGTCAAAATACTTATAATCGTCATATCCCTCGGAAATGAGACGGAGAATATTCTGCTGATCCTCCTCACCAATAGTTTTATTAGTGAGCGTGTGTATCGATTTAACAATCTCTCGTACACAGAATACCGTAAGAACTACCGCGATCAAGAGCGACAATATGGGTGAGAGATACTCGGATCCGGGCATTTCTCTTGTCAAGAATACCACGCAAACCGAAACGAATGCTACGGCATCAAACAAAAATGCTGTCAATGCGCCCATAAATCCGCTTCTTGTCACCTGATTATCATTTTTCTTTTTGATCTTATATTGAGCTATGAGAATAGGAAGATCAAAAAGCGCACAGAAGAACTTAAATACTATTGCCCAAAGCAAGGACATACCCGCATCTGTCGGATGTCTAAGCTTTATAAGCGACAAAATAAACGTCACTATAAGTCCTATAAAAACAAGACAGTTACAAAGGAAGGCAACCATTGCCTCGGCCTTTGCCGTATCGTAATGGCTCATCTGCTTTCGATTTTTTACCATTTTCCTTGAGAAAAGGCACATAAGTCCTACTCTAAGCGTATTACCCAAGGAATTTATAAGGTCAAGCCAAATAATAAGAGAGCGCGACTTTACCAAAGTAATTACAACCATTACAAGGTTTATTACCTCGGTGACAAAGTGAAATCCCGAAAGAGCCGCTTGATTTTTATACGTCTTTTCCTTAGTTTGCTTTACATTCTGCTCCATGAAAATCCTCTTTTACAACGTAAATATTAGTCTTTATTCGCTTTAAGCTTTCTTTTCCTCAAGCATTACGTTGAGTGCCGACTGAATGTGCAGATCCCACCACTTCCATGTATGATCTCCCTCCGATTCCTCGTAGGTATAATCTATCGAAAGCTCATCCAAAAGCGCCTTATATTTGCGATTTACCGAGATGAGAAAATCCTCGGTTCCACACCAAAAATAAAGCTTTGGAAGCTCTGCCTTACTCTTTGCAGCTTTGTTTGTGAGATCAAAAAGATCACTGTCCGATCCTTTGAGATCGTCGGGTTCGCAAAGATCAAAGCCCCAGTTTCCTCTCCATTCGGGAAGATTATGCTTGCCAAGGTGCAAAACGTCAAATGCGCCTGAAAGCGAAGCGCAGGCAAAAAAGCTCTCAGGATACGTCATTCCAATCTTGAAAGCTCCGTATCCTCCCATAGAAAGTCCTGCTACCATATTATCCTCACGCTTATCCGACATTCCCTTAAAAAAGCTTCTGCAAAGCGCGGGAAGCTCCTTTGCAACAAAGGTAAAATACTTTGCTCCGTATGCGGTATCGCTATACCAGCTTCTGTTTCCGGCAGGCATAACAACGGCTATACCCTTCTCTATTGCATATCTCTCGATTGCGCTTCGACGCATCCAGATCGTATGATCATCGGAAAGTCCGTGTAAAAGATAAAGAGTCTTATAGCTCTCGGAAATTACTCCGCCCTCTTTTTCCTTCTTAGGTTTTTCAGGAATTATTACGTTCACCGCCACCTCAACGTTAAGGGCGCGTGAAAAGCAGTGCATTTCAAAAAAAGCCATCTTCGGTCTCCTCTCTGTTTTCTCATACATATCTATTGTAACACAAAATCCCAAAAATAGCAATACGATTACGATTAGTTCATACTTGGTTTTTTATTCTTTTACAAATTATATACTTATAAAGCACTAAATGCCCTCGACAACCTTTTTTACGCAAGTGTTACCATAAGCCTCCCTTGTGTAAAGGGAGGTGGCACGGCTTGCCGTGACGGAAGGATTGTAAAAAGATACATTCACACAAAACAATCCCTCAGTCAGCTTCGCTGACAGCTCCCTTTACACAAGGGAGCCTTTGACACAAAATCATTCTGCGATGATTTTTATTTGTTTTCTATTCATCGGCATAGCCTACATAGAACCCCGCCACTATGGCGGGGTTTTCGTGATACAACAAAAAATGGAGAGTCACAAAAGTGACTCTCCATTTTTATAAAACGACATAACTATAGCATGCTCAAACATCTATAATTATTCATTCTTTAAATCAATCGTCTCTGCCGAAAATAAGATACATTACAAATCCTACTACAGCAACTATAGCGCCTATTATTAAAATCTTGGGTAAAACTTTTTTCATTTTTGACCTCCTGCACTTCTACTTTTTATCAGTATAACATAAAAAAATAACAATGTCAACATTTTTTTAAGCAAAAATATAAAAAATTTTTCAACCTTTCGGTGTTTTTTACAATTTTTACCATTAAAGTTTGTTAATTTTTGTAATTGGTATTTTTTGTAAAAAACTTGATTTTTCTTTTGAAATATGGTAAAATATGGATGTTGTATAAATTACCATTTTTTAGGAGGAAATGAAAAATGAAAAACGAAATTAAAATTCTCATAGCAGATGAAGACGCAAACGAAAGAAAAGCTCTTTTAGGCGAGCTCAAAAGAATAGGTTTTGCAGAAATTATTGAAGCCGAAAACGGAGAGGATGCGCTTATACAAATCGAGCGTCACCGCCCCGACGTAGCAATAATAGATATCTGGCTCTCTAAACTCGATGGAATAGGCGTAATAAGACAGGTAAACAGCCTCAAGCTTAGTGATTTTCAAGCACCTGCCTGCATCGTGGTTTCCGCAGTATCAAAGCAAAGTATCTTTATCGAGGCGGCTGATGCGGGAGCAGAGCTCTGCCTATTAAAGCCTTACAATATAGAAAGCTTATCAAGACACATCCTCTCGCTTGCCGCCTCCCGTCAAGGATCTGAGGAAATCGAGGAAAGCTCCGCCTACCCTGCACACGACTTGGAAGCGCAAGTAACGAAAATAATACACCAAATAGGTGTTCCCGCACACATCAAGGGATATCAATATCTCCGAACTGCAATTTTACTCACGGTAAACGACGGAGAAATAATAAATTCGGTAACGAAAATTCTCTATCCTACCGTTGCAAAGCAGTACCAGACCACAACCTCACGTGTTGAGCGTGCAATTCGCCACGCAATCGAGGTCGCGTGGGACAGAGGTGACATCGACACCTTAAATTCCTATTTTGGCTACACCATTCAAACTAACCGCGGAAAGCCTACGAATAGCGAATTTATCGCGATGATTGCCGATAATTTAAGACTCAAATATAAGATTTATAAATGACAAACACACAATTTACAAAATCCTCGACCGCACTTTTGCCGTCGAGGATTTTTAAAATAATTATTTACAAGAACCTCAAAATGTGCTATAATATAGGTGCCAAACAAAACTTAATATTTAAGCTTCAAAGAAAATCCGCTATTTTTATAGGGGGCTTTGTTCCCTTTTTCTTGTTTTCCACCTTTTGAATTTGGTAAAAGCGCAAATTCCGCTTGGTGAGATACAAGGATTTTTCTTTGTGCTTGTTAAGTTTTGTTTGGCGACAATTGGGGTTTGCGTTTTTCGGTGCGCTAACTTCGGTTGGCGCACTTTTTATTTTCACCGGAAAATATATTTATTTTAAAGGAAAAACAATGAAAAACAAAAAACTTTTAACTATTATTGCTATGCTTCTTCTCGTTTGCACCCTTGCTTTCGTTGCGTGCAGTGAAGAGCCAAAGAAGGCTGACGACGAGGAAATCGAGGAACGCGAAGAAGAAGAGTCTGAGGAAGAGTCCACAAAAGATTCTCAAGCTTCTGTAAAGAAAACTGTTATCCCCGAAATTCCGGAGGAGCTTATAAAAGTAATCGAGGAAATGGGATTTGAAATACACGTTGAAAAATTTGAAAGCGCTGAAGACGCTCAAATGATGGCAGAAGCTATGAACATAAGCACGGATGCATTTGAAGACTTGACATTGATTGGCTTTGGAATCTCCTCAAATAACGAAGGCCCAGATGAATATTTAAACTTTTACTATTGCTCAAACCTTAAAAGAGCATTGGAAATCAAGTCGGTATTCGGCGACGATTACGAAGAATGGGGATACATGTTAGAGCAAGAAGGCAATATCATAGCCTACGGCTCAAGAACCTTGTGGGATGCGTTCGTTGATTTTACGTCTAAATAATCCTACATAACAATACAAAAACGGCAGGTCAATTTGACCTGCCGTTTTTTATTTCTTAAAGCACCTTCTGCAAGAACTGAATGAGTCTTGGATGTTGAGGATTTCCGAACACCTGCTCGGGTGTGCCCTCCTCATCAATAACTCCGTCGTTCATAAACAGAACTCTATCCGCAACCTCACGTGCAAAGCCCATCTCGTGTGTAACGACTACCATCGTCATACCTTCCTTTGCAAGATCCTTCATAAGATCAAGCACCTCTCCTACCATCTCGGGGTCGAGCGCGGAGGTAGGCTCGTCGAAGAGCATTACCTTAGGATCCATTGCAAGCGCACGAATGATAGCAACTCTCTGCTTCTGTCCGCCCGAAAGCTTTGAGGGGTACTCGTCCTTCTTATCAAGAAGTCCTATACGCTCAAGCAACTCAAGCGCGCGCGCCTCTGCCTCAGCCTTAGTCTTTATCTTAAGCTTTACCGGAGCCAACGTCAGATTCTGAAGAACAGTAAGATTGTTGAAAAGATTAAAATGCTGGAACACCATTCCCATCTGCTGACGGGCAGCATTAATATTTATTCCGTTTTCCTTTTCATATTTCTTTGCCGCCTTTTTATCAACCTTTTTTCCGGCAGCCAATTCCTTATGAAGAGCGGGATCAACAGCGGAAACAAGCTTTCCTTCAAGCCAAATCTCGCCTCTATCGGGTGTTTCCAGGAGGTTCATACAACGCAAAAGCGTAGACTTCCCGCTTCCCGAAGGGCCTATAATTACAACCTTTTCTCCCTGCTCTACAGTGCAGTCTATTCCCTTGAGAATTTCCTTTTTGCCAAAGTTTTTATATACTCCCTTAACGTCTATCACTTGCGCGCAACCTCCTTTCGATAAGCTTTATAATTGCCGTAACAATGAGAACGAGTACAAGATATACGAGTGCGAGAACTATGTACGGAATGATAAACTCATACGTACTGTTCGCAATGTTCTGGAACGCCTTTGTGAGGTCTACAACCGTAATAAAGCTTACTACGGAGGTCTCCTTAAGAAGTGCGATGAACTCGTTTCCAAGTGTGGGAACAACGTTCTTTACTGCCTGAGGAAGGATTATACGAAGCATCGTCTGTCTGTAATTAAGACCCAACGCACGTCCTGCCTCGGTCTGTCCTATATCCACAGAGAGAATACCGCCACGCATTATCTCGGATACGTAGGCTCCGGAATTCAATCCAAACGCCAAAACCGCCTCAATCAATATCGGTATCTCAAGACCCATCAACGGGAATAGCACGAAATGTATCAGCAAGAGCTGAACAATCATCGGCGTACCTCTGAATATTGCCACGTAAACATCCGAGAATCCCGAAAGTATCTTAACAAATATCGAGGTCTTCGGCAATATCTTGCAGGTTGCCAAAAGACATCCGATAACCATACCGATCAAAAGACCTACAACAGCTATGATTGCGGTATTACCCAATCCTGCGAGAATGTTTTGATATCCGTCCTTTACAAACATCTGATCGTAAAAGATATCCCAGCCACTCATCGTGTTAGATCTTTCTGCAATCATCAACGCAGGCTGTTCGTCAAGAACTACCGCATCAATCTTATTATTTGCAAGATCAAGAACTGCAAGCGCTCCGGTTTTATAGCCTCTGCATTCAAGATTATTAAATCCTTCATATCCAAAGCCCTCATTACCTGCAATGTACATATAACCGGTGGTTGCATCCTGCGTTCCTACCACAAAAGCCTTGCTCTGCTTTGAAAGAACGTCGTTTATATCGTTCACGCTCTTACAATCTGCAAACACCTTGTCATCTGTGCGAACCACAAGAACCTGCGCAGATTCATAATACGGATCGGTAAAATCAACGGATTGCTTACGCTCATCGTTAACGGTCATTCCCGCCATTCCGATATCTGCCTCGTTCTGATTTACCGATATTACGATAGAATCAAACTCCATATCGTATATGTAGAGTGTCTTTCCAAGCTTGTCCGCAAGAAGCGAAGCTATCTTCATATCAACTCCGGTAATTTTATTACCCTCGTGATACTCAAAGGGAGGAAATTGCGCATTCGTTGCAACTACGAGAAAATTATCTCTTTCCGCACCCGTAGGAACGCTTGCTACAGTGTTTTGATACGAAAACTCTGCTTCTCCGTTAAAGAAAGAGTCTATAATATTATTAAGCTCTCCACTTGCCTTAAGCTCGACGATAAGCTCATTTGCTGCCGCTTTAAGCTCAGGGTTATTTTTAGCTACTGCAAAAGCATATTCCTCTGAAGTAAGCTCATACTGCTCATATACCTTAACCTGCGATTTTTCATTTCCGCATGAGGAAAAAGCAAAAAGGCTCACTACAAGCAATATGGCAACAAGCAGCAGACCAATTATCCTTTTCATAAAAGTTCTCCTTGTCTTTTCTTATATGTAATCAGTTTTAAAGATTTTATCAGCTCGCAAAATTATTATAAACGTATTTTATCTCAGACACAGAAATAGATTCGGTAAGTCCGCTACCCTTAGGCTGTCCAACAATTACCTGAATAAACTCTTTACCACTGCTCTTGCCTTTCGCATAAGACACGAGACAAAATCCCGATTCATCGATATATCCTGTCTTTCCTCCCAAAACCTTTACAGTTGTCAGATTCGGATTATCCTTGAATCGACCACTGTACCAAGTGGAATAAAGAGTATATTGCTTTCCTATTTTATACGCTGAATAGCTCGTTAAAAGCTCCTTGCAAAGCGGGTTTTCAAGCGCATAGGCAAAGATTGCCGCCATCTCTCTACACGTTGTATAATTATTCTCATCGTGCAATCCCGTTGGATTTGCAAATCTCGTATTTGTCAAGCCAAGCGATCTTGCCTTGCTATTCATAAGATTAACAAAGCCCGTCTCGCTTCCGCCAACATAATTAGCCAACATAATAACGGCTATCGTATCAGACTGATACGCGGTAAGATAAAGCAGATCCTGAACAGTGAGCCTATCCCCAGCCTTAAGTCCTATACCTGAACCATCCATTTCACTTGAATAGTCAACGACATCCTGGGTCACCGTCAGCACAGTATTCAAGCTTTTTACATTTTCACACGCAACCAACAACGACATTACCTTCGTCATAGAAGCAGGATAAATACGCTTGTCCGCACCTTTTTCCGCAATAGAAGTATACGTATCAAGATCAACGAGAATTACGTTCTCTGAATTTATCTGCGTTGAAATATAATTCACGTCACTTGCCGTTGAGCTTATGTAACTTGATCTTTTAGCCACAGTTTTACCCGGAAAATTTCCGCCACTGCTGGGACTCGTTTTATCAACGTTTTGCGTTCCGCTTTGCGAGGACCCGCCAGAAAATCCATACATATCGTTTTGAGATGTTCCGCTACCCTTTGAAAGAACCGCAAAAAAAGAAATCAAAAAAGAAATCAACAATATCACGGTTGTTATAAATATCCAAAAATAAGTTTTTCCGGGGAACCTCGCTTGATCGGGGATACGCCTTACGGTTCTTACATTTCTTTGTTTTTGAGGAATTTTAGTATTCATTTAACCTTCCTAAATAATAAAAATATACACATTAATTTTATCATAAAATTCTCGCTTTTTCAATAGTAAAATTCAAAAAAGCACAAGGGATTTGCAATTTTGCAAATCCCTTGTGCTTTTTATTCGTCTCTGCATCGAAAATCGACACAGAACCTTTGATTTTATTAATCCGCAGTAAGTCCGGAACGCTCGATACCCTGTACAAGGTATTTCTGGCAGAATAAATAGATAACTACGAGAGGCGCTATTACCATAAGTGCACTCGTGTTATGTACTGCTCCCAACCATTCGGTCTGCTTTCCTTCAACACCAACTACGCTTGCAGTTAGCGAAGCAACCTCCGAAGAGTTAACGAACTTGTTAGAAAGCAAATATCCTCCGCCTCCAGCCTGATAGAACTCTAGACCCTTTGTAGATGCATTCTTAAAGAACATCGTATTACCCGTATAGTACGTATCTGTCCAACACCAAGAGAAGGAGAAGATAAATACCGTTATCAACATCGGGATAGATATCGGAAGAATGATCTTAAAGAAGGTACGGAATACTCCCGAACCGTCGATATACGCCGACTCCTCAAGCTCATCGGGGATTCCCATGAAGAACTGACGAAGCAGGAATATAAAGAGTCCGTTTTTAAAGGCAAGTCCCGTAATCGAAAGAATCACGAACGGCCAATAAGAGTCCATCATATCTATTCCGCCCTTAAAGGATAGAATACTTATCGGTGACGTATACGTTAGACCAAAGAAGGACATCTCTCCTCCACTTAGGAAGTTAAATATTCCTCCTATATCAAAGTGACCAAAGCTATTCGTAATCGACGACTGTATCGTTCGGTGAGGAATTATCATGGTCAAAATAACAAGTGCGAAAAGAATCTTGTTACCTTTGAATTTAAACTTTGCAAATCCGTATGCAACGAAAGCACACGTAAACGTCTGTAATATTGCGGTAAGGAGAGAAAGTCTCAAGGTAGCTCCGAACGCCGCCATATAATCTCTCTCTAAGAAAAGCTCCTTATAGATATCTATAGAGAAGTTTTTCGGTATGAGCTGTACCATACTATCGTTAAAGTCTTCTGCCGCCATAAATGACGTAAAGATCTTTGAGAAGAAGGGGTACAAAATAACGTATGCAACACCTATAAGAAGGATATATCTTATAAGCTTCCACATAAACTTTTTAAAGAAAGTAAGTGTTAAATACTTCGCTTTAAAACGTTCTTTAAAGGAGGTTCTCTCGAAATCAACCTTTATTTTGTTTTTAGATTCTTTACGAACCTTCGGTTTGGTTTCGGTGTTTGTAGTACTCATACTTATTCACCCCCTTATTTCTTTCTCTGGTAGAAGGTACGTGCAGAAAGCACTGCTACCACTATTCCAAGGATTGCAATTACGAGCAAGAAGTAAATCCAGCTCATCGCATTCTGTGCCGGCATCGGTACGCTCGATCCCTTCAGACCCGTTATGTAACTCATTACCGAGCTATCAACGACAAAGGCGTCTATAACCGTATAAACGGCGTTAACCAAAATCATCGGGCTTATCATCGGGAAGGTTATCTTCCAGAACGTTTCCCAAGCCGATGCTCCGTCTATCTGAACCGACTCATAAATAGCGGGAGAGATAGACTGAAGACCTGCAAGGAATATAAGCATCTGTACTCCCGAACGGTTAACTATATCAAAGATATTATTAATCGCATCGGTTACGTATCCAAGCATTCCCTCTGTTACCGATATACCACTAAACAGACGCGTCATATCAACTGCATTGATCATTCGATCCGTTGCATCCTGACCGGAACCGTCATTAACTCCCGTAGCGTCTGTCAAAGTGTCAACAACTGCAAAGCCTTCAGCTCTTGCAATAACACCGGTAGAAATAATAACAGGTACGAAGAATATTGCTCTGAACGCTGCTCTTCCTGCCATCTTCTGGTTAAGCAAAACTGCCATAAAGAGTGAGAAGAGAAGGATCATAGGAATATCAAGAATAATTCCTCCAACGCCCTCTACAAGGGTCTGCGCAAAGTCACTGGCATCCTTGTGTGTAAAAGCGTCGATGTAGGAACCAAAGCCGTAGAATTCTCCGTTTTTACCCGGATAGAATACAGTACTCTTCAACGACTCAAAAATTATAGGCAAATAAATTAATACAAGACCTACTACAAACGGAAGTACAAAGAACCATCCTGCTCTTGATTTTTTCTTTTCAAGGGAGACTGATTTTCTTTTTTTCTTCTTTTTTACATTTACGTTTTCAACGTTAGCTGTATTGGTCATATCAATCTCTCCTTTCTTAGTTTAATATAATATAATCATAAGCAGCTACGAAATAGCTCTTATTATTTACGGTAACCTTAATATCAAAGTTATTGAAGTTAAGTACGAGTTCTCTTCCGTTGGAGAATTTCTCATAAACTACCGTATTATCAGCTACGTCATACTTATTGTACGAAATAGCATCTTCTGTCGCATCCTCTGTCGCATCCTCATTTTCATCAGCCTCTTCATTCTTGGGAGCGCCTTCAAACTCAGGATATACTGCAAGGATATTTTCATCATAGCTCTTTATCTCTGCATCTATAGCAGCGAACGTAGCAGCAAGCTCAGTCTTCTTTGAGTTAAACTCGTCAATGATCACCTGAATATCTGCTATGAATGCCTCAGAAACACCGGCTGCCTCACCAAGACGAGCAAGGTTTGCAGCAAACAATGCAGCATCAGCCTCTACAGTTTCAAGAGCAACTCTACGTGCATCAGCAACCTTATAATAAGCCTCATAAGCAGTATTCAATGCCTTTGTTGCGGTATCGTAAGCTTTTGTTGCAGTCTCCAATGCCTTCTCTGCATCAGCCTTTGCAGTTTCCAATGCACTAACGTCATCGCCCTTTTTTGCTCTATTCAACGCATCGGTTGCCGCCTTAAGAGCAGCTTCTGCTTCAGCCTTGTTATCGCTTGCTGTAGTAAGAGCTGTCAACTTTTCGTCAAGAGTCTTCTTAACGTCTTCGTAGGAATCATCCCAGTCGCCGTCCATGATATCCTTATAATTAATAAGTTTGCAAATAGCTATCTCAGTCTCGATAATAGCAAGCTTGTCATCAAACACGTTCTTCTTTGCATTAAACTCATCAAGAAGCGCCTGAAGGCTAGCTACAAGAGTCTCATTAAACGCACTAGTCTGAGCAATAAGATCAAAATTCTCTGCGAAGAACTCTTTATCTGCCTCAACGTTAAGAAGCTCTGCCTTACGTGCATTAAGAACCTCAAGGAAAGCTACACGAGCACTGTTAAATGCATCATAAGCGCTATTATATTCGTTCGTAGCAGCCGTTGCATTCTTTGTTGCTGTATTCTTAGCTTCAGTATAAGGCTTAAGATCATCAGATGTATATTTTTGTTCGCCTGTATAGTCGGGCTTACTGCTCGCTAATACCTTTTCCTTCATATCGTCAAACTCTTCGGTAGCCTTAGCAAGCGCTGCATCTGCTTCGATCATCTTAGTTCTTGCTGCATTAAGAGCAATCATTGCCTCTTCAAAAGCTACCAATGCAGTAGAATATGTATCATTCCACTCGCCGTCCAAGATTTCCTTGTAACGCAAGAGCTTTGTTCTGATATTCTGAATAGTTGTACGAACCGTTTCATTTTCGTTTTCAAATGCTGCCTTTTCCTGCGCGATCAACGCATTAACCAAGGCATCAGCATCGAAATGAAGCTCATCGATATCAGGAACTCTTGTTGCAGTTTTAATGAACTTGTGATCTTCTATAGTAGAAGTCTGAACATCGCCACCCAATACCTCATTTATCTTCTCATAATAAGAAACAAGTGTGGGGAGCCATGTATCATAACGAACGGAATAATGTACGCTTGTAGCATAATTATCCTTAAGAAGCTCGGTATTATCATACGAAAGTATGAACTTAAGAGCTGCACCGTTCTCTATTGCTCTAAGCAATGCATAATCAACGTCACCCTCAAGGTTGATAGGTGTTGCTGCAATTTCTATGTATCCGTGTAACACGATTCCGATAAAGGGAACGGTTGCAGACGCATACTTATAAGAACTGGATATTGTAGATACGTCGGTAATTACGTCAACGTACTGCCAGCTGTACGCATTACCCGCTGAGGTGAGCACCTTGCTATACTTCTTTGTTTCCTTGAAATACTTGAATGCTTCAACGGTAAACTGCTTTGAGTCCTCTCTGTTGTAAGGCTCATCCTCATCAAAGTCAGAGTACAAATAGGTACCAAGAGCAGATACCGAAAGTCCCTGAGGATTCAATTCCGAATATTCCTCGGTAAAGCTCTCATAGAAATGAGAGAATACAGAGGGAGAAATTGCCATCTCATAGTAGTTTATCTGAGTCTGTCTGGTAGCGCTATATTCTCTCTTACTTGCATAACGACCGTCGATAGTCTTTACTGCATGATCATCAAGAGAGAATCCGTCAAACCACTCATCGTTACCCGAGAATGAGAAATCAAAGTCGGGATATACGCCGTAGCCATTCTTCCTTGCATCTGCCAAGAGCTCCTCAAAATCCATCTCTTCCTCTACCGAACTATCCCAGTCGATATCATACGGAACTGTTGAATTCGTAAGGCCTCCCTCAGAGAATCCTGTAAGAATAAAGTCTACGTTTGAAATTCCTCTTTCTGAGAGCTGATCATACATAGTGGTTATGTTTTCAAAGCTCGTCAATGCAACGTTAGTACTATAAGGGATAGATAAGAATCTCTTAGTAGTCTCTATTGCACCAAAGGATTCGATGTAAAGAGGAACGTCTTTATCTACGTCCTTTTCAGTCAATCTTGTAAGTACGCCCTTATCTTCCAAATACTCACGGTATTCCTTTGCCATTCCAACGTAGGAAGCATCATCTCCCGAAAGCATAATGTAACGGATCTGGTAATCTCCCGCATACTTTCTCTCGGAAACAACCTGCCATGCAGCAGATCCGCTGAGTTTTATCTCATCATAGGGACGAGGATTAGTCTTAATGTGCGTAATTGCATAATTGTGGCTGTTTATCTTCTTTGAAAGAGCTGTAATCGAGGACATTGCCTCACCGCTTTCAACGATTGCTACAAAGCCATGAGTGCTTTCTTTTCCCGTAACTGCATTCTTAGTGGTCTCCACCATACCGAATACGGGATAACGAGCCTTCTCATAGTGGCGGTGTCCACTTGAAAGCTGAGACTTTCCGTAGTCCTCATCGTAAATATCAGCTGCGCGGGGACCACCCTGCTGATTGTTTCTGAGAAGCTCAAAGGATATCAACGCACCCGATCCATCGGGATAGAAGATATAACCGTCATTGTTAATTGAGCACGCACCCATATAAGGAAGAATAGAAATATCCTCCAGTCTGAATGCGGTCTCGTCAAAACGAAGACCGTTTGCAGGAAGTCTTACGGAAACACCGTTCTCCTCAAGAGTATACTCAAGAGCAACCTTGAACAAAGGAGTAGGTTCTTCCTTAGGATCATATCCCAACTCACGGTAGTGAGCATCGATCATTTCATAAGTAAGATCGGGACAGTAAAGCTTTATAACATTCTCAATCTGTTTCTTCTGAGTAGTTCCGGCTTGTTCATCCAACGTATACAACGTCACGTTCTCTACGGTACCATCCGGCAGAGTTTTCTGAAGCATCGGCCACTTTTCAAGGTTTGCCTTATTCATACTCTGCAAGGCATCTGAAAGTACGTCCCCCTCCTTTTCAGGAACAGCTAACTTCGTTTCTTTAAAGCGAGATTTAAGAGAGTCATACTTAGTCTCATCACATCCATTTTCCTTTGCAGGCTTAAGGATATTCTCCTCAAAGAACTCAGGAGTCATAACCACGGGAAGGAGCAATCTAGAATCCAAACGTCCGATAGAATACTCCACACGTAATCCGTCAGGAATATATTTTACAATGATCTGGCTGGGAACAGCTCCGGCATCTGCCTTAGCTATATCGGTAGCACTTGCAAACTGGCTTGCAAGCGCAGCATCCTTAAAGCTGTTATAGGTTCCTTTTGCCGTACCGGAAGTCTTCAACGACGTATAAGATATTTCTATCTGAGAAAGCAACGCATCATTGTTCTTCTTAGTAGTTGCATCATAAGGGTTTGTGAAAAGCATTTCACCGGTCGCCTTATTCTTTATTGCAACCTCTCCACTGAAGGCATCAACGTAAAGCTGAATATTACCCTTCTCCAAGCGAAGATCCATGAGCGCAATTCTCTCTTCAGGAGTATCAACAACGTTGTCTCCGTAAACAGCTACGTTCTTTCCACTAGCGGTTCCCGTTCTGTAGAACTCCTTTGATACAGGCTTATCTCTACCTGTATTAAAAGTAGGAACAAAGCTTGCTGTTTCAGCGGCATCCACTGATATGCTTATAGCCAAAATGGAGGACAAAAGCATTACTGCTACCAACAAAATTGATATTATTCTTTTTAACATTGCAATTTCCTCCTTTCATCACACTCGATATTGGATTTCGGTAAATATGCTTGATCCAAATCCAACAAGCTTACCGAGCAACGTCGAGAACAAAATTACTATAAACATTATACAAACCATACCTACGATTGTTGAGAGCGTTGTAACAACGTTCTTTCCGATGGTATAATCGTGAGTTATCATCATTCCGAAGAACAACAACAATCCAAGCCATATAAATCCAATCGTAGTTACAAGGGTTATGATCTTTGTCTCAGACGCAAGAACTACGTTAGATGCGATGGTTGCAGGAATCATAGTAAGAATCATAGGCATCAAAGAATAAGTAGATGCTATGTAAATATCCTTAAGGCTTCCTTCACCGTCAAAGAGCGTTGTAATACACCAGTTAGCAACAATCCAAAGAGCCAACGGAATAACAACAGTCAATATAGCTGCCCATACCGACATATACTGTGCCTGCGGATTCATGATATATCCCGAACCTACAGACTGATAGTAAACAGTTGCTATTGCAACAACCATTATAGTAGTACCGGCTCTTACCGAACCTCTCTTCTCGTGTTTCAAATCCCAGAAACCGTCGAAGGGATGAAGCATCAAGTGGAATGCGAACATAAGCTCCTGCCAATAGGTACGCTTTCCTGCAGTTACCGATACTTTCTTGTTCAAACGTTTAACGTAAGACGAGAATTTAATAAGCACAAAGCAAAGCACTGCAACTATAAGAGGTATTGTCCAAAGCCACTCAGAAACCCACTCCTGACGAAGCTCACTATATGCATTGGAGTAGTTTTCTGTATCATACGCATACTTAAACTGCTCTACTGCTGCCTCATACTCGTGATTTCTGTAAAGAGCGTTACCAATACCGATATACGCTGCGTCAAAGTTGGAGTTTCTCATAAGAACCTCGGTCCAATCATTGATCGCCTCGTTATATCTACGTGCATTCTGATTAGCAAGCGCTCCTATAAGAACGTCACCGTAATCGGTTCTATCATAAACCGTAAACGAAACACCTGCTGTAGGGTTGTTATCAAGAAGAATCATCTTATCGCCCTGATAAGAAACCGCAGAAAGAATAGTTACGTTACCGACTGCCTCACCTTTATCTCCGAAAGCGAACAAAAGGTTTCCGTCAAAATCGTATGTAAACACCTTTCCTCTATCCTGGTCGATAATAGACCAAGTGTTCTCAGGTCCTACTGCAACGTCCACGATCTTTGAAGGAGCGCTCATAAGGCTTCCCGCATCGATAGAAGATACGCCTTCCGAACCCGAGAAAGCAACTTCTCCGGAAGGAGGATAGAAGCCGTTTCTTCTCATAAGCTCTGCACCTGCTGCATTAAGCATCTTTACAGGCGCATTATCACCGGTCTTTTCTTTGTTTGTTATTGCAGAAGAAATGCCGGATGTATCACTGGGAGTAATCGTTACGTAAATGAAATCTCCCGCGAGAGTTATGTTGTTATAAGGCTCGGTTGCCTTGTCTGCAACCAAATCCTGCTGCTCTTCGGTTCTGAACTTCTTCCAAAGTTCTTCCCATGCAGACACAGCAACCTGCTGAGCTCCGATAAATCCGGTAAACTCTCCTGTATCCGTCATAACCATAATACCGTTACCCGAGTTAGGAGCAACTACGTAAAGTCTGTCATAACGGTCAACAGCAAGCGCTATCGGGTCATAACCCTTGGTTGCATCCAAAAACTCAGATCTCGGCTTACCGATTACAGAAAGGAATTCTCCATTCTTATCAAAGGTAACGATTCTCTGGTTATTTGTATCACAAACAAAGATTCTTCCTTCTACGTGCTCACCATTTACAATTTTATCATCGGTTATAAACACACCGCTGGGGTTAGAAAACGTATCTATATTTCCGGACGCATTCTTGAAGGTATTAATTACAAACTTCACCTTATAATATTTATCCAGAACTACTACTCGGTTTTTATCCTTGTCTACAAGATAAACGTTTCCATCCTCGTCAACCTCAAGGTCGGTTGTAGAACCAAGGCTACCCATTTTTGCCTTGAGTTCTTCCTCGGGAAGATCGGGGTAAATGCTGCGCATATAAGCTTCATCCGTAAGTCCCATGGTCTCTGCTGTTTTTCTGCTCTCGGGACCATCAGGCACGTATGCATGAGGAGAACGAAGGTCCTGACCGTCTATAGAATATGTATACGTGTAATACGGGGTTGCTGCACTTGCAGGAAGAGCTAAAATAGTCAACGCAACAATTACAAGAGCTATAATTGATATTGCCTTTTTCATTTTTATCTCCTCCTATCTTTAGTCTTTCATACCGCTGGATCCCATCGTTTCGATGATGTTCGACTGCGATATTACGAATACTACTATCGGTACTGCCATCATTACAACGGTTGCCGCTGCACTTGCACCCGCACGCGCAACTCCGCCCGCAGTAATCTGACCGATTGCGTAGTTAAGTGATTTGAGCTGCTCGGAATGGATATAGATCGAAGATCCCTGATTCCACAGATCTTTAAACGAATAAACTATAAGCGTTAACCATCCGGGCTTAACCATCGGCATCGCTATTGTCCAGAAGGTCTTAAACTCACCTGCACCGTCAAGTCGTGCACTTTCAAGCACGGAATCATTAACGTTCGATTCCATAAACTGCTTCATAAGGTAGAGACCAAGCGTTGATCCCCATGCGGGAATGATTATTGCAAAGTAGGTATCTACCATATTGAAAGCACTCATCAAAATGAAGCTACAGATTGCGGTAACCGTCTGGTGGAACATAAGCGATGTTCTTACCATTCTAAACATTCCCTTTCCGCCGGGGAACTTGATCTTTGCCATAGCGTATGCCGCCAAGGAAGCGAGGAACAAGTGTCCTACCGTACCTGCAACAGAGGTAAATACGGTATTAAATATGTAACGCGAGAAGGGCACCATGTTTCCACTCATAAGCGTAAACAAGGATTTGAAATTTCCAAACGTCGGATTTGAAACGTAGAAGCGAGGGGGGAACATCCAAAGCTCGTCAAGAGGTTTTATTGCCTGAATTACACAATAATACATAGGAACGAACATGAATATACCAAGGATAACGAGAATAACTGTGATTCCCGCGTCTCCGCTTCGGGATCGCGCAAATACGACTTTATGTCTTCTTGTTCTTAACTTTGCCATATTACGATCCCACCTTCGAAATAATTTTCTTTACTATCGAGTTGGCTCCTACCATTACAATAAATAGTATAACCGCGATAGCCGAGGCGTAACCGGTTTCAAATCGGCTGCCTCCGTAGTCGTTCAAGTGATGTACTATCGTGTGTGCTGCATAGTCAACAGAGGGGAATCCGCAGAGCGCATCAACGATAGCTCCAAAGCCAAAGGCTCCTGTAATTGCCATGATAGCACCGAACATAAGCTGATCCTTCATGTTCGGCAAGGTAATGTAGTACAATTCCTGCCATCTGTTACGAACGCCGTCAACTGCGCCCGCCTCAAACTGCGCTTTATCAATTCCCTGCAAACCTGCGATAAACGCTAGGAACGACGTTCCAAGTGAAGTCCACAAGGCAACTATAATACACAACGGCATTACGTAATCCGCATCCTCGAAGAAGGCTATTTCCGTATCTATGAAATCCAGCTTCAAGAGTATTGCGTTTGCCCAACCGTAACGGTCAGACGAGAAAAGGGTCTTCCAAATCAAATATGCATTACCCGAAATAGAGGGCGCGTAGAATATAAGCGTTACTACTGCTCTTATTTTGGGAGGAAGCTCGTTTATAAACCAAGCAACCAAGAACGACATCAAATAGGATACAGGTCCTACGATTGCCGCAAATATCAATGTATTCTGACAAGCTATAATAAAGATATCATCATTAAGAAAGAGTCTTATATAGTTATCGGCTCCTACGAAATCAGGTATCTGAAGAAGGTTAAAGTTTGTTAAACTTAAAACCGCAGAAAGAACAACAGGCAATATGGTAAAGCACGTAAAGATTATCATAAAGGGCGCAACCATGAGATATGCCGCTTTATTTCTCTTTATTTCATGCCATGTCCAGCGCGCTTTTGTCATTTCATTTCTTGCCACAGCTTGCTTTTTTTCTGTTTTTCGTGACATGAGTCTTTCTCCTTCAATTTATTTTCTTCATTGATTACTTTAATCACTTACAGTATTATAACGCTCATATTCCTTGAGTCTCTCTGCTGCTTGAGTGAGTTTTTCAGCTGCTGCTGCAAATCCCTTCTTATCAGCCTTGAGCAACTGATCGGCATAGTAGAACAACTCTTCGTAGTCCTCCGTCGTGTATCCATCAATTTCTGTCAATATACGACTAACCAAATTATAATGCTTTGAAGATTTACTTACCTTCTCAAGCAAAGCCTCTGCTTCCTGCATACGCTTTACTGCGAGGGTGGGCTGGTTACCACTTAAGGTTTCGAGTCCGAACTCTCCACGTTTTCTTGTAATCTCTTCATTTATATAACTAATATATCCGAGAAGACTTTCAACGGGGTTGAGATTGTCATTGTATGCATCAAGGAACGCAAACTTTGTATAACGTCCTATAATGTACGCACCGGGATAGTTAGGTACTGCCGCAAGATTTTCAAACTGCTCGGAAATACGTGAATATTCCTTACGAGACCAAGGCAAGCTCTTGAGAGCTTCCTTATTTGCAGTTGCGTGCTTTGCAGAAGGACCAAGAATTGCAACCATCTCGTTAGAGTAGCTTACCTGGCACTCAGATCCTACATACCACTTCATGAATTCCCAAGAATCCTTAGCATGCTGTACTGCAACCTTATCATTCTTATCATAAGAAATAAGAACAACTGCACTTACGCCGGAAACGGAATCATTATTAAGGTTACCCTCGCTATCATAGATACCGGGCAACGGATAGAAGGACCACAATCCCTCGATTTCAGTTGCAAATACCTTGAGCTGGTTATACATTCCCGTGTAATCTGCAAATCCTATGGGCATCTCACCGGTTCTGAAACGGTTAGCAAAGTCATACTGATAGGGGAACGAATACATCGTAAACATTTCACACATTCTATCGAACGCATCAAGCGCTACGTTAGAATCGAGATTTATTCTCATTCCGTCATCAGCAAAGAGCTCTCCGCCCATCTGATATATAAAGATGTTGGAATCCGAACTCATCGCAATTTCCATGTTGTTTGCCTGAAGCTTAGGAATAATACTCTTTACGTCATCCCACGTCTTCGGAACTTCTATATCAAGTTCTGCCAAAATGTCTTCACGAACGAACATCATCGGGAAGCCCTGAGTCTCAGGCAATCCATAGCAGTGAGGATCGTCCTGCGAACGTCCTTCTCCACAATCCTCGTGTCCTTCGTTCACCTTTTCGGAACCGTCTTCACGCGTAATAGTTTCACCCGCACACTCAATCTCAAGAACCATCATTGCTTCTTCATTGAAGTCTGCTCGTATCTCTTCGAAGCCATCCATTTCTTCAATCGGAGCTAGGGCTCCACGGATAGCATAGTTTATAACGTCTCCCGCTCCTAGTCCTAGGTAGACGTCAGGCCCCATTCCCGCCAGAATTGACGGTAGTAGCGTTCCGCCCGCAACAAGCTTTAGGTTTACTGTCACCTGCCGATCCTTATCGGAACCACCCTTGAACTGGTTGTTAATAAGATTTCTTATAACCTGTGCCTGGTCACGACCGTACGCAAGCCAAACCTCAACGGGTTCGTCCTCTGCACCAAGCTCCTCGTAATCAACAAGAGCACCCATTCTGTCATAGTTTCTGAAGAAACTCTGCCAGAATCCGGAAATCTCGTGCCAAAGAGCTGCAAAGAATCCTGCAGAAGCCTCAGGAAGCTCTTCACTCTTATTCTGTACTATAATAAAGTCAAGAGTCAAAGGCTGTGTCTTAGCATCACCGAGCCAAGTACCGAGAGAACCTATATAAGTCTTAAGCTGCTCGAGGTTATTAGCAACCTGATCCTGGTCGGTACTCATCTCTTCGAGAAGAAGCGCTACGTTTTCAAGAGTTGCTGTCATCGAGCTCTTCTTGTTTTCGCTTCCTTCATTTATTTCTTCTATAATAGAGGTTTTTCCATCATCTTCTTTTCCAAGAATCTCTTCGTACTGATCGTACATATCTCCCATCGTCTTGGGAAGTGTACGGTAGAAGTCGTAATCCTTCTGGTCGTCAGGAGAAGTTCCGGTTACCTTTAATATATCAAGATAATCAGAGTTTATCGCATCAAGTGCGTTTTGAACACGGCTTACAACGTTACCCATAGCTCCGAGAGAAACTTCAAGTCTCATCGTGTAAACTACATCTTTCTTAAAGTAGAACTCGAAATCGGTCTTTCCATCAGAAAGGTACGCTGCCTGCCATGAATCATCATAATTAAATTTAAGACGTGTAGCCTCTTCAAAGGGAATTCCGTTGTAGTAACCCTTATCACCCTCGCTCAAAGTCTCATCACTATAGAGATAAAGAACTCTGGAGGTGGACATACCGTCAAGAATGCTCTGCTTAAATCTTGCAGCAAAGCTATACATACCACTGTCGGATACAGAGAACTTGTACTCAATCCACTGTCCAACGTTCTGCCACTTTTCTCCGCCTATTGTATTAAGATAGGTCTTATCGGTTGCGATAGGAGAGTTTGCAGCACTGGTTGTATCCGCCAAGGGATATACGGTCTGGTCAGAAACGCCCGAGAAATACTCAGCCTCGATCTTTACGCTTCCCTTACCTGCGCCAGCACCCTTGTATTGCTTCAAATAGTCCTTGTAGCTCTGATATCCCTCTGCGGGAACGAGCTCGATTTTATGAATAACTACAGGCTCGTTTACACTCTCAAGAGTGAACTCAACGTCGCCCTCATCATCAGGTCCAAAGAGAACTGCGAAGGGTTCCTGAATGAATCCATTAGAATCCTTAAAGATGTAGGTGCTCCATCTGGGAGACGGAGCCAAGCTCTCACGAATCTCGTTTGCATCTATATCCGCAATAAAGAAACGAACGTCATACTCATCAACAAAAGCGGAATTTTCGGGAGTCCAAACCTCAGGGTACTCGCAAACGAGATACTGAACACCCTTCTCTGGTACGATTTTTGCATTCTTAAATCCTGCCTTCTTAGCAGCACTGAGCACCGAATTCGCCTCATCGTCATCAAGCTCAAGCTTGGACTTGGGATAAGTTGTTTCCCAGTACTTAGACAAGCTCAAGTTACGAGCCTCTGCAAAAGGAACCTCACCGTTGATAAGCAACGTCTTCTCTATGTCGGAAGACTTGTTGTTAATCGGGAAGTACTCGATGTAAATGTTGTACTTTGCAGGCTTTGTAATTTGATCAACCTTCCAAGTAACCTCACCTGTCTCGGGTATGAAGAGTCCGTCTTTACCACCCTCGGTGGTATCCTTGAAAAGTCCGGGAGCGGACCAATCAAAGTCAGCGTTGTCTTCTTTGTCAGCGGCATCATCACCTGTGTAAACGTAGTCATTGCCTTTGTTAGAGACCTCGTCACCGGCTTCGTTTACGTATATGCCGTCTTTACCGTCGATAGTTATCGTATCCTCGGCTTCCTCAGTGACTTTCTTGTAATCGTCACTTTCTACGTACTCGTTGTACGAAATTGCATTCAGTAACTCTTTGATGCTTGCCAGAGAGCCTTCATTGGCTTTTCCACTGCTAGAAGCAGCGCTCGTGGTAAGTCCCATTGCACCCATAAGGAACAAAACAGCCAACACCAAAGCGGTTATTTTCTGAAATCTCGTGGTTTTCATTTGGAAAATCCCCCCTCGTAAGTTCTTTCGCGCGCTAGTACAACACGCGCGAAGCTAAAATATATGTTTCGGCAAGGCCTCAAGGGCCAAAATAAGCGCAAATAGCCTTAAAAGCCGATAAATCACAGTGATATGATATCATATAATAGGAAAAAAGTCAAGAGCACTTTTAACAAAAAAAGTCGCTAAAGCAAAGGCTTTTCAGCTCCAAAAAACTTGTTTTTCACAAAAAAATCGTCGTTTTTTCACCTTGACAAAAAGAACGTTTTTTGAACGTAAATTAAATTTACCCATCTAGCCTTCTTTTTTTGCATTTTTTGCCGTTTTTTGTGCACTTATGCCATTGATTTTTTGAATTTTATTGTATCGCATTATTGGTAAATCAAATTTACCCTTTTTGTATAAAACTCGATTCTTTTTTTCTGCGCTGTGTACAAAACTTTTTGTAAAACCTGCACAAATAGCAAGGACGTTTTTCTACACATACAGCATAGATTTTTTTGATTTTTTTATTTTTATCGGAATCGCAAAAGCAGAACAATGGCAAAAGCAGCCCTTTTTGCTCCTATTTTACTTTTATTTCCAAAAAAACATATTTTTTACATACGCTCGAAATTGCTTAAAAAAAGCAATTCCAGAGATAAAAAAGCAACCAAGAAAGAGCCGAAAGCCGCTCTTCAAGCAGCTTTCGGCTCTTCAAAAAACTATATTTTCAAGCTTATCTCAAGAAACCGTTAACGATCTCCTCTTCGGCCTCCTTCTCGGTAAGCCCGAGAGTCATAAGCTTAATAAGCTGTTCGCCCGCAATCTTTCCAATCGCAGCCTCATGAATAAGAGACGCGTCGGGATCTATCGCAAGTATCTCAGGAATAGCCGAGACCGTCGCCTTGTCCATTATAATGGCATCGCACTCAGTATGTCCGGAGCAACGATTCATTCCCTTTATGCGAGAGATAAATTTCTGATGTGAAGAATCGCGTGCTACCGATCTTGATACTACGTGCGTGCCCGAATCCTCACCCTCAAGCTCAACCTCGAACTCTGTTACAGCCAACTGATCACCGTGAGTCATTATCTTTTCTTGAACTATGAGCGTTGCATTTTTCGACACTTTTGCAATAGTCTTTCTATTCGTAGAATCAACACCCTTTATCTGAACAGTTTCCATTTCCATGTAGGAATTTTCAGCTAATTCAACGTAGCTTTCGGGATTCATTATGTTTTTGCCGTTTCCGTCGCCTTCTCCATAATGCTTTTCTATATATTTAACTCTTGCATTTTTCGCCACAAAAAATGAGTGAACCCCACTATGCTCTGACGCCTCGCTTCCACCGTTGTGAATGCCGCATCCGGCAACTATTGTCACGTCGCAATCCTCGCCAATATGGAAGTCGTTATAAACAAGTTCCTTAAGTCCGCTCTGCGAAAGAATCACAGGAATATGCAAGCTTTCATTCTTCGTTCCGGGCTTTACGTATATATCAATTCCGGGTTTATCAGTCTTTGTCACTATTTCTATATTCTCAGAAGAGTTTTTGCCGTGCAAGCTTCCGTTTATGCGCAAGGAATACGCACCCTGAGGAACCTCGTGGATCCCTGCAACCTCTTCAAGAAGTCTTTTTTGAACGTTATCCATCATATCACAGCACCTCCATCAAGAATTCTTGGTAAAATAGCAACCCGAACGAACGTCCATAAGCTTAGGAAATACGTCCTCGCGAGGTCCGTACTCGGCAATTCCGCCATTTGCAAGAACAACTATTTTATCAGCAATATTAAGAATACGCTCCTGGTGAGAGATTATAACTATCATTCCGTTGGTACGCTCGTGCATATTTTCAAAAACCTTAATAAGATTATTGAAGCTCCAAAGATCTATGCCCGCCTCAGGCTCATCAAACACAGAAAGCTTCGTTCCGCGCGCATTTATCATAGCAATCTCAATACGCTTAAGCTCTCCTCCGGAGAGAGAGCCGTCAACCTCACGGTTTATATAATCCTTTGCGCAAAGTCCAACCTCAGAAAGATAAGCGCAAGCCTCCGAAATGTTAGTCTTCTTCCCTGCCGCAAGCGAGATAAGATCCTTTACAGTAATTCCCTTGAAGCGCACCGGCTGTTGAAAAGCAAAGCTTATACCCATATTCGCTCTGTCGGTTATCGACATTTCGGTTATATCCACGCCATCCATAAGAATTCTTCCGCTCGTAGGAGCAATTATGCCCGCAATGAGCTTCGCCATAGTAGATTTACCGCTTCCGTTAGGTCCGGTTATAGCTATAAATCTATCATCAAGCTTTATATTTACATTTTTTAATATATCTTTTCCGCCTGCGGAATAAGAAACATCTAAAAATTCTAACATCTTTTAAAAAACCTCGTTTTTTCGATTCTTTTGTTATTATACCGCAAAACCTTCCTTTTTTCAATACTTTTGGCAATTTTTAAATCTTTTCTATTGTAAAATACTATTTAATATGATATAATTTTAATAACAAGCCGCAAAAAGCCAAAAAATTCTTGTAGAAAAAGCACCCCTGTTTTGTGACGTTTTTTACAACGTACAGAAGCAAAAGCTCTTTAGGATAGCGGTTTTGTGCAAAATATAATGTGTTGTTTTATACATCAAAGGAGGACTAAAAAATGCAGCTCAGAGCACCGGCATATCCACTTATTACGTCTGACCCTTATTTCAGCGTTTGGTCACCGTCAAATAAATTAAATGAATCAAATACCGTTCACTGGACGAACACCCCGAATACAATCTCGGGAATCGCAACGATCGACGAAAAAAAGTTCCGCGTTATCGGCGATTTTGAATCCGATGCTCCTGCTATGAAGCAAGTATCAGTTGACTGCACCGCATTTTCAACCACCTATATTTTTGAGGATGGCGGAGTTCGCCTCACGCTCATCTTCTCAACGCCCATCCTTATAACCGATCCTTATCTCATCTCACGTCCCGTAAGCTACCTTGAAATAAAGAAGGAAAGCATCGACGGCAAGCGTCACAAAGTAAACTTCAACATCGCCGTTTCCGACGAGATCTGCGTAAACAATCTCGGCGAGGAGGAAACCGAGTGTGAAACCATAGACCTTGGCAATCTCCACAGCGCAAAGATGGGCACAAAAGCTCAGAAAATTCTTTGTCAGTCAGGCGACGACGTTCGCATCAACTGGGGATATTTCTACCTCACAACAATCGGAACTGTTGCAACCTCTCAAGGAAGCATCGGCGAGGGCGAGGACAAAAAGCCTTGTAACATCGTAAGCGCAAACGTTGACATCAAAGATTCAACCCTTATCACCTTTGCTTATGACGATATCTCAAGTATCGAGTATTTTGGCGAGCACCTCAAAGCTTATTGGAAAAAGGACGGTTCAACAATTCTCGATCAGATAAAGACGGCTCACAAGGACTACAAGACCGTTATGGCTCGCTGTAACGATTTTGCAACCAAGATGTTCTGCGATGCAGTTCGCGCAGGCGGAGAAAAGTATGCAGAGATTCTTGAGCTTGCATACCGCCAGGTAATCGCCGCTCACAAGCTCGTTCTTGATACCGAGGGCAACGTCCTCTACATTTCAAAGGAATGCTTCTCAAACGGATGCGCGGCAACCGTTGACGTAAGCTACCCCTCTATTCCCCTCTTCCTTATCTACAACCCCGAGCTTATCAAGGGAATGCTTCGCCCCATTTACAAATACACGCGTTCTGACGAGTGGACCTACGATTTTGCGCCTCACGACGTCGGCTGCTATCCCTTGCTTAACGGTCAGGTATACGGCAACAATGCTCTTCATATGCAGATGCCCGTTGAGGAATGTGGAAATATGCTTATTATGGAGGCTGCCGTTGCTCTTGCCTCGGGCAACACCGACTTTGCAAACGAGCACTTCGATCTCCTTGAGACCTGGGTAAAATATTTGATAGAAAACGGCAAGGATCCCGAAAATCAGCTCTGCACCGACGATTTTGCAGGTCATCTCGCTCACAACTGCAACCTCTCGCTCAAGGCTATTATGGGTATTGCCTCTTTAGGAATCCTTTACGGCTTGAACGGAAAAAAGCGTGAGGAAAAGACCTACCTCGCTATGGCGCGCTCTATGGCAGACGATTGGGCAAAGCGCGCATCAAACGGTGACGGAAGCTACCGTCTCGCCTTTGACAAGCCCGACACCTTCAGCATGAAATATAACATCGTTTGGGACAAGCTCTTCGGCACAAACGTTATGTCAAGAACGGTTATCGAGTCCGAATTTGCAAGCTACAAAAAGAAGATGCATCCCTACGGACTCCCGCTCGACTCCCGTATGCCCTACACCAAGAGTGACTGGCTCGTATGGACCGCAACTCTTGCGGAGAGCAGAGATGCATTTATAGAATTCGTAGAGCCCCTCTGGACTTTCTACAATTTCTCGCCCTCTCGCGTTCCTATGACCGACTGGTACTACACCATCACAGGTGAGCACAGAGCGTCAAGAACCTCGGGCTTCCGCACAAGCTTCAGAAACCGCACAGTTCAGGGCGGTCTCTTCATAAAGCTTATGGAATACAAGCAGAGTGTAAAATACAAATAATTAAAGCTTTCAGCGCTCAATAATAAAAGCCGCTCGGCCGAAAAAAATCGGTCGAGCGGCTTTTATTTTATCACATCTTTTCGATTATCTTATCAAGCAAAGGAATGAGATTATCTGCCATCTCGCAGTATCCCTTATCATTCGGATGATAACGGTCGGCAAAGTTCTCCGGCACAGAGGCAACAAGATACGCTCCGTCGATATATTCGATACCGTACTCGTCATAAATACGTTCAATGTGCTTTCTGAAAGAGCTTTTTCCCTCTTCTTTGGGAGGATTTGCGCCTCTGATCGGCGTAAGCCCTATTATTTTTGAGTTCTTATAGATCAAGAGAAGCTTATCAAGGAACTCTCGCATATTCTTATCGAGCACCTCTTCGCCCTTACGATGATCATTAGCGCCAAACGCAACGATAACAATATCAGGGTTGTAGTTATCAACGCTCGGCAAAATGCTCTCGTGGAAGTAAGCACCCCCTACACCAAAAATCACGGTATCCGCATCGTATCTGAGAGATACCTGATAAGCGTAGGAATTTGAATCGCTCACAGTATCCCATCCTTGAGTTATCGAATCTCCGACAAAAAGTATCTTTTTGCCATAAGTATGCGTGTATCGGCTGTACGTTGCACCCTCAGAGAGCGCAACCTCGTCAATAACGCCCGATTCGTGGCTTGGGAAGATAAGCGTCAAGCGGTTCTCACCCTTTGAATTATCAAGCTCCTTGCAGAACGTATCACCTGCGGAAAGCTCGATATGATCGGTCTTTTTGCCGTTGACAAAAAGCTCGTACTTTTTGCCGACCACAACCTTAAAGGAAAAGAGCGATGAATCGGTAACAAAATCAAGTCTTACGCCATTCGTGCGCCCCGACCATTCTCCAAGCGTGGCAGAAAGCCTTGCATACGCTTCTCTCTGCTCGCGAAGGCATCTGTAAAGATGCAAAAATCCGTCGATTTCTTCATAGTCAACAGCACCAACCGAGAGAGCAACAACCTCATCGTTGGTGAGAATTTTCTTTTTACTTTCCATATTCCCCTCCAAAGCGTTTAAAATTCCTTGAATTTATCCGTTTCCATTTTATCACAAATAAATCTGCAAGTCAATAGACGCTTTCGCCCCCACAAAGCCGATTTTTTTTGCAAAAAAACTCAAAAGATTACAAAAAGACGAAAGGATTGTAAATTTTTTTATGTATGCTAACAAACCTTGTCAAAAAATCCGATTTTATATTTACAGAATTGTTTTTTCGTGTTATAATATTATATATGTTTTTAAATATTATTATATTTGTGAGGTAAAGTCTATGAAAACAGATATAGAAATCGCTCGCGAGGCAAAATTGCTTCCCATAACGCAGATCGCCGACTCCCTCGGAATCGAAGAGGACGAGCTCGAGCTCTACGGAAAATACAAGGCAAAGATAAACGATGCCTTCTTGAAAAGAACCGCTGACAGAAAGAACGGCAAGCTCATTCTCGTTACCGCTATCAACCCCACCCCCGCAGGAGAGGGAAAGACCACTACCTCAGTAGGTCTTGGAATGGCTATGAACAAGATCGGAAAGAACGCAATAATCGCTCTTCGTGAGCCCTCCTTGGGCCCCGTATTCGGTATCAAGGGTGGAGCCGCAGGAGGCGGATATGCTCAGGTCGTTCCTATGGAGGATATAAACCTTCATTTCACAGGAGATTTCCACGCAATAACCGCGGCAAACAATCTCCTCTCTGCTATGATAGATAACCACATTCAGCAAGGAAACGATCTCTCGATCGACCCTCGCAGAATCCTCTTCGCTCGCGTTACAGACACCAACGACAGAGCGCTCAGAAACGTAATAGTAGGCCTTGGCACAAAAATGGACGGTGTTCCGCGCCAAGACAAGTTTATGATAACCGTTGCAAGTGAGATTATGGCTATTCTCTGCCTTGCAGAATCGATATCCGACCTCAAGGCAAGACTTGGAAACATCCTTGTTGCCTACACCTATTCGGGTGAGCCCGTATACTGCCGCGATCTTCGCGCAAACGGCGCTATGGCGGCTCTTCTCAAGGATGCTATCAAGCCGAACCTCGTTCAAACCGTTGAGAACACCCCCGCACTTATCCACGGAGGTCCCTTTGCAAACATAGCTCACGGATGCAACTCGGTAAGAGCTACAAAGCTCGCTCTCAAGCTCTGTGATTACACCATTACCGAGGCAGGCTTTGGAGCCGATCTCGGTGCAGAAAAATTCCTTGATATAAAGTGCCGCAAGGCAGGTCTCGTTCCCGATGCGGTAGTTCTCGTTGCAACAGTAAGAGCGCTCAAGTACAACGGCGGCGTTCCCAAGGCTGAGCTTGCAGGCGAGAATCTTGAGGCTCTCAAGGTAGGCGCATCCAACCTTGAGGCTCATATCGACAACCTCCGCAAGTACGGTCTTCCCGTAGTAGTTGCTATCAACCGCTTCCACACCGATACCGATGCAGAACTCTCCTACATCGAGCAGATATGCACTCAGAAGGGCGCTGATTTTGCGCTCTCCGAGGTATTCGCAAAAGGGGGCGAGGGCGGAATCGAGCTTGCTAAGAAGGTAGTTGCCGCTTGTGAAAAGGAAAAGGATTTCAAGTTTATGTATGAGGACACCTGCTCCATAAAAGAGAAGATTGAGGCTGTAGCAACCAAGATCTACGGCGCATCCGAAGTAAAATACGATGCATCCGCTCTCAAGAATATCGCAGAGATCGAGGCGCTCGATCCCAAATATTCAACCTTCCCCATCTGCGTAGCAAAGACTCAGTATTCGCTCTCCGACGATGCAGCAAAGCTCGGCAGACCCACAGGATTTACTCTCACTGTACGCGAGGTAAAGCTCTCGGCAGGCGCAGAATTCATCGTAGTGCTCACAGGCGCTATTATGACTATGCCCGGTCTTCCCAAGGCTCCCGCAGCGTTCAACATCGACGTTGACGACGAAGGAAACATCACGGGACTTTTCTAATATGAACAGCATAGAAAACTTTCCTTTCATCCAATATACTCTCTCAACCGAGGAAACCGAAGGCTTTGGCGCAAGCATCGCAGAGCTTATCGCAAGCGATGCCTCACTTCCGAGATTTATCGCACTTTTTGGCGATCTCGGTGTTGGAAAAACGGCTTTCGTTCGTGGCTTTGCCTCAAAATTAGCTCCCTCCTCGAGAGTAAAATCTCCGACCTTTGCTTTGGTAAACGAATACCGCGGAGACCCTCTCTCAGTATTTCACTTCGATATGTACCGCATAGAGAGCGAGGACGAGCTCTATTCGATAGGATTCTTCGATTATCTTAACAGACGTGGCATCTGCCTCGTTGAATGGAGCGAGAACATCGAATACGCGCTACCCGACGAATATTTCTCTCTTAAAATAGAGAAATGCCCCGACAAATCAGAGGACGAAAGAAAAATTACGTTAAATTTAATAAAAAACTGAATTTTTTGGATAGGTAGTATCAAAAATGAAAATATTGGCTATCGACACCTCGGCAATAGTGGCAACCGTTGCTGTAACCGAGGACTCAAAACCACTTGCACAGTACACTATAAATAACGGAAACACGCACAGCGAGACGCTCTTGCCTATGATTGAATCGGTGCTCGGCACTCTTGACCTCGAGGTTTCCGACATAGATCTTTTTGCCCTCTCGGCAGGCCCCGGATCCTTTACCGGTGTAAGAATAGGCGCGGCAACCGTCAAGGGTCTTGCCTTTAACTCAAGCAAGCCCTGCGTAGAGGTATCAACGCTTGAAGCGCTTGCGCAGAACCTCGTTCTCCATAAAGGACTTATCTGCCCCGTAATGAACGCGCGTCGCTCTCAGGTATACACCGCTCTCTTCCGCTCGGACGGAAAGGAGCTGACAAGGCTTCTTCCCGACTCGGCTCTTGCCATCTCCGAGCTTGATGCGCTTCTCTCGGGCTATTCCGAGGACGTAGCGCTCGTTGGAGACGGCTATGACATAACGCAAAAGGATCTCAAGCTTACCACCTGCATTTTCGTTCCCGAGGCGCAAAGGGATCAGTCCGCACTCTCGGTAGCGACGGTAGCATACAAAAGCTTTCTTGCAGAAAAGATATGCGACGACAGATCTCTTTCTGTAAATTACCTGCGCCCCTCTCAAGCAGAGCGTGAGCGCGCAGAGCGTGAAGCTCAAAAAAACTAAAAAAATCAATGCGAGGAAATGAAAATGAAAATAGTTATCGGCTGCGATCACGCGGCAACAGCACTCAAGGAAACAGTAAAAGCTCATATCGAAGCGGCAGGCTATGAGACTGTCGACGTAGGAACCTACACCTCAGACAGCTGTCACTATCCCGTATACGCTCACGCTGCATGCGAAAAAATCCTCAACGGCGAGTGCGAGCTCGGAATTCTTATCTGCGGTACCGGAATCGGTATGTCTATGGCTGCAAACAAGCACAAGGGAATCCGTGCCGCTTGCTGCTCCGACACCTTCTCTGCCCGCCTTACCCGTGAGCACAACGATGCAAATATGCTCTGCTTTGGCGCAAGAGTTGTGGGAGAGGGTCTCGCTCTCGATCTCGTTGACGCATTCCTTGGCGCAGAGTACCTCAACAACGGCAACCACGTAGTACGCGTAGGTATGCTCACAGATATAGAAAACGAAAAATTTTAAGCTCTGAACGGAGATAAAAAATTGAAGCTCAAAAACGTATTGGAAGTAATCCGCACAGGTCTCGGAACAGCTGACAAGCATTTCACATCGGCAATAATTGCCGCCGCCGGCTCGTCAACTCGCTTTGGCGAGAACAAGCAAACGCAAAAAATTCTTGACGTGCCGGTTCTTATTCACACCCTGCGCGCTTACGAAGCATCCGACTGCATTGACGAGATCATCATTGTTACAAGAAAAGAGGATATCGAGCTCTGGCGTGAGCAGTGCGAGCTTTTCTCGATAAGAAAGGTTGCAAAGATAATCGAGGGTGGAAAGACTCGCCAAGAGTCGGTCAGACTCGGTCTTGATGCGGTGGACGAAAAATCAAAATTCGTAGCAATTGCGGACGGCGCACGCTGTCTTGTAACGCCTATGAATATAAACGACGTATGCTTTGCCGCCTACAAGCACAATGCGGCAACAGCGGCGCACAAATCGACCGACACCGTAAAGATTGCTCGAAGCGGAAGATTTATCGAAAGCTCACCCGACAGAGATACGGTATGGTCTGCGCAGACGCCGCAGGTTTTTAAGACGAATCTCTACCGCGCGGCGGCTTACACTGCGCTCAAGGAAGACGTTGAGGCAACCGACGACAACTCTTTGGTTGAATTTATCGGTCACCCTATCTATCTTGTTGAATGCGGCTCTCAAAATATAAAAATAACGACTAAAGACGACGTTATAATTGCGCAAAGCATTCTTAAGGCTCGTATGGACGGTGTATCCTCAAACGAGGGAAAGGAGCTTGGCTCATGAATACTATCAGAATAGGTCACGGCTATGACGTACACCGCCTTTGCGAGGGCAGACGTCTCGTTATCGGAGGCGTCGAAATCCCTTATGAGAAGGGGCTTCTCGGTCATTCAGACGCCGACGTTCTGCTTCATGCAATAAGCGACGCTCTTCTCGGCGCCGCAGCTCTTGGAGACATTGGGAAGCACTTTCCCGACAACGATCCTGCATACAAGGATGCCGACAGCTTGAAGCTTTTAGCGGCTGTAGGAAAAATTTTGACAGAAAACGGCTATACCGTATCAAACGTGGATTCAACAGTAATAGCGCAGGCGCCAAAGCTTGCTCCCCACATCGACAAAATGCGACAAAATATCGCAGATGCACTCTGCACCACCAAGGATGCAATCAGCGTAAAGGCTACGACCGAGGAGGGACTTGGCTTTTCCGGCGAGGGCGCAGGAATTGCCGCGCATGCAGTCTGCATCATCGAAAAATTATAAAAAAGACCGCCTAAGCGGTCTGCAGTGAGAAAAAAGCAAATCTATTTACCGTGTCCTACGCTTTAAAAGTCTCTTTTGCCACTTTCTCACGGTATCTACTACGATAATATGCACGTAAAAAATATACGTTACTTTTTTGAGGAGAATAGCTATGATAAAGATTTCACCTTCCGTCCTCTCGGCAGATTTTGCAAACTTGGCAACCGATATAAAAAAGGTTGAAGCGGCAGGCGCAGAATATCTGCACCTCGACGTAATGGACGGAGAATTTGTACCCAATATAACCTTTGGTGCACCCGTTATTTCCGCTGTAAGAAAGCACTCAGGCATGGTCTTTGACGTTCATCTTATGATCGACCGCCCCGAGAGATACATAGACGATTTCGTCTCTGCGGGCGCAGATATTATTACAATACACGAGGAAAGCACAAAGATACCTCTCGAAACGCTCAGATACATTCGTTCAAAGGGCATAAAAGCGGCAATTTCTGTAAAGCCGAATACGCCGGTAGAGACCATATTCCCCTATTTAGAGGAGCTTGATATGGTACTTATTATGACTGTCGAGCCGGGCTTTGGCGGTCAGAAGCTTATCTCCTCTACCCTTCCAAAAATAAGAGTCCTGAGAGAATATATCATCTCAAAGGGACTTGACGTGGACATTGAGGTCGACGGTGGAATCGGTCCCGATAATATAGGTCTCGTTACCTCTCAGGGCGCAAACGTTATCGTTGCAGGCTCTGCTATATTCAAAGCAGCAGATTACAGCGAAACGATACAGAAAATGCGTGACGAGGCAAATAAACACCCATTTTCTTGAGAAAACGACAAAATCTCCTACCTATTAACACTTTATTAAAACAAACTATAAATTAAATTTTCATATTGTACCTATTATATTTATTTTTTGATGTTAATATGTTACTTGCATATTCATAATAATTTGAAAAAATTGAAAGGAAAAAAGGATGCTTGAATTAAAAAACATACGCAAGATATACAAAACAGGCGATACAACTCTTGCGGCGCTTGACGGAGTAAGCCTTTGCTTCAGAGAAAACGAATTCGTTTCCATCTTAGGCCCCTCCGGATGCGGAAAAACCACAATGCTCAACATCATCGGTGGACTTGACAGATACACAGACGGCGATCTTTCGATAAATGGCAGATCCACAAAACTTTTCAAGGATAAGGACTGGGACACCTACCGTAACCACTCGATAGGCTTCGTATTCCAAAGCTACAACCTCATCCCTCACCAGACGGTGCTTGCAAACGTAGAACTTGCGCTCACACTCTCGGGTGTTTCAAAGTCAGAAAGACGCGCAAAGGCTATTGAAGCGCTCAAAAAGGTAGGTCTTGGCGATCATATTCACAAAAAGCCCAACCAGATGTCGGGCGGACAGATGCAGAGAGTTGCTATTGCGCGAGCTCTTGTAAACAATCCAGATATCCTTCTTGCCGATGAGCCCACGGGTGCGCTTGACACACAAACAAGCGTACAGATAATGGATCTTCTTAAGGAAGTTGCCGAGGATCGTCTCGTTATCATGGTAACGCACAATCCCGATCTTGCGGCAGAATATTCTACCCGTATAGTAAGCCTCTCCGACGGTAAGGTTGTAAACGACACAAATCCTATCACTGAAGAGGAATACAAGGCCTTTGCTGATAAAGATCAGGCGGCGCTTGTTGAGCTCAAAAAGAACAAAAAGGCTCTCAAAGCTCTCAACAAGAAAAAGTCGATGTCCTTTGGAACAGCGATCTCGCTTTCCTTCAAGAACCTTCTCACCAAGAAAGGAAGAACTATACTCACCTCCTTTGCGGGAAGTATCGGTATTATCGGTATCGCACTTATTCTTTCGCTTTCAAACGGAATCAACCTCTTCATACAGCAGGTTCAGGAGGACACCCTCTCAACCTATCCTTTGACGATACAGAGAGTAACTCAGGATTCTTCCGCTATGATGGAGCTTATGACCGAATCCGAGGCAGACACCAAGAAAGATCGCGACCCCAACCTTATCTACGTTGATGATAAGCTCGGTAAGGTTATCGAGGCTATGCTCTCAACCACAACCAACGATCTTGTATCTTTCAAGCAATTCCTTGAGGATGACAAAACAGAATTTGCCGATGGAAAAACCAACAAGGAATACATCGAATCCCTTGTCAGCGATATTCAGTACACCTACGATCTCGATCTTCAGGTATACAACAAGGTAACCGTAACTCCCGAGGCATCCACAGAGGAAGGATCGACATCAACCGAGACAACCACCGAATACAGAAAGCTTGGCGTTGAAGAAATCTTCAACAACATGACTCAGTTCTCAAGCCTTATCGACCTTGTAGAGAGCGGTGGTATGTTCAACGTTATGAGCGAGATGATCGACAATCAGGAGCTTCTCGATCAGCAGTATGAACTTGTAGGCAACAACAGCCGTTGGCCCTCGGCTTACAACGAAGTAGTCCTCGTTGTAGGAAAAGACAACTCCTTGAGCATGATGACGCTCTATATGCTCGGTCTTCTCGACGCAAAAGAGCTGCAGAATATAGACATGACCTCAGGAAACTACAATCCCCCCACTCCCGACAAAATGTCCTATACCATTGACGAGCTTATGGGTATGGAGCTCACACTCATAAACAAGCCCGACGTTTATAAGCAGACCGACCGCACGTATACAAAGGATGGCAAGACCTATCCTATCTGGCAGGAGCGTGACGATTATGCATCGGGCAATATAACAAGCCTCCTTGCAGAAAAAGGAATCAATCTTAAGATAACCGGTATCGTTCGTCCCCGCGTAGATGCAACCGCATCCTCTATCACCTCTCCCATAGGTTATACCAAAGCTTTGACCGATGCGCTCCTTAAGGCAAACACCGAGAGTGCTATTATAAAGCAACAGAACGAAACACCTACTCACAACGTTCTTACCGGTCTTGAGTTTACAAGAACCAAATACACACCCGAGAATATACACGAGCTCTTGGCAAAGATAAGTGACTCCAAGAAGGAAATGTTCTTCTCTACTATGAAGCAGACCATTCTCAGCGACCCCCAATATATGAAAATGTTTGAGGTAAACGATACGACCTTTGCAGGAATGTTCTTGCTTATGCCTATCGACGTTCAAACTCAAATTCTTCAGGCTATACTCTCATCCGAGGGAGTAAAGAATGCGCCCGAAGCAGCACTTGCTCCTCTCTTCGCTACACTCTCTAACCCTGAATTTTCAGGCAAGAACATAGTAGTAACCAAGGATAATCTTATTGACGTTCTTCCCGCATTCAAGGATTCACAGACAGTGCTTCCCGTAGCTCTTGGCGGTATCCCTGCAAACGAGCAGATGCCTATGGCTATCCCCGGACTTGCTTATTATGCAGGCGCAGAGGTTATGAATACTATATACGCTCAAATGACAGATGCCATCCCCTCTATAACTGTTGACGATAACATCTTCGCTATGATCGTCGGGAACCTCGACGCAAACAGCAAAGAGTTCGCAATACTTGAGGAAATGCTCTACAAGCAGGCTACAAACGTAGACGCAACCTATGATTCTGTAATCTCGGAGCTTGGCGCTGCAGACGAAACAAACCCCACTTCTATAAATTTCTATGCGAAGGACTTTGAATCAAAGGGTAAGATAGAAGAATTTATCGCAAAGTACAACGAACCGGCTATGAGCGAGCTGGCAACAGAAGAGGAAAAGGCAAAGAAGATCGAGTACACCGACCTTGTAGGCTCGCTTATGTCCTCCGTTACCATAATCATTGACGTTATTTCCTACGTTCTTATCGCATTCGTTTCTATCTCTTTGATAGTATCTTCGATAATGATCGGAATCATCACCAACATCTCAGTACTTGAAAGAACTAAAGAGATCGGTATCCTGCGTGCTATCGGTGCATCCAAGAAGGATATCTCTCGAGTCTTTAACGCCGAAACGTTTATTGTCGGACTTATTGCGGGTATAATAGGTATACTGCTAACGTTGCTACTTTGCCTACCCATAAACGCAATAGTTGCGGCAATTACCGGATTTAGCAACATAAAGGCTGTATTGCCCTTCACTGCTGCTATCGTTCTCGTATTTATCAGCATGGGTCTTACTATGATCGCAGGACTTATTCCTTCTAAGAAAGCATCCAAGAAGGATCCCGTAGTAGCACTCAGAACAGAGTAATTAAATCAGGAGAAATCAAAATACAAATGGGAAAATTTTCAAACGGACTTGCGCGTTTCTTTTACGGACGCTACGGAAATGATACACTCAATAAATTTCTTATGGTGCTGTATCTTATCTGCGTTGTCGCAGTAACCATCCTCTCGTACATTATACAGTCGGCTGTATTCACCTTAGTTGGATGGACGGTAACGTTAGCAATCTTCATCTGGTCGTTTTATCGAACGATGTCGAGAAACATTTACAAACGTAGAAGAGAAAACGAACGCTTTTGCGGATTCTTCAAATTAAGAAAAAACAAATTCCGCGACAGAAAAACTCACGTTTACAGAAAATGCCCTAAATGCAAGGCAGTTCTCAGATTGCCGAAGGCAAAGGGAAAGCATTTTGTAAACTGTCCTAAATGTAGAAACAGATTTCAAACAAAAGGATAAACCAAAAGCCGAGGCGCATTAAGCGCCTCGGCTTTTTTATTCACAATCACACAACAGCTAAATCTCGATTACGCCTTATATTTAAAGTCCTGTTCTCTTGAATTGAGAACATCTAAATATCTCTTTGCCTCTGCCTTTGCAGAATCAAGATCAAGCTCAAGATAATTTCCGCACTCTGTGCGTGTTGCGCCAAACATTTGATCCGCCTCAAAGGCTATCTTCGAGAGAATTTCCAGCACAACAGAGAGCACCTCTCCGTTATCTGCATTTCTCACAAGAAGATAAAATCCCGTGCGACAGCCCATAGGTCCAAAATAGATAATATCATCACCTATTCTTGAATTGCGAACGTAGGTAGCAAACATATGCTCCATCGAGTGCATCGTGATATTGTCCATATAGTCTCCCATATTGGGTCTGCGTGTACGCATATCATAGGTGGTTATATCACCGTCGATTCTCGATATATATATACCCTCGTCGATAAGATCGTGGTCAACCGAAAAGCTGCTTATTTTTCTTACGCTATCCATATCAAACCTCCATCTCGGATACCATAGCCTCAACGAGCGCCATAGATTTCTTTGCCGCGCGCTTTACCATCTCGGGATATTCCATCTCGGCATCTCCCGTTGCGCTGTCGGATATACAACGAATAACCACGAATTCCACGTTTGAAAGATAGCACGCATGTCCAATTGATGCTCCCTCCATCTCACAAGCAATAGCAGAGAAGGTACTGCGGATATAATTCTTTCGCTCAAGGCTTGATATAAACTGATCTCCCGAGGCGATAATTCCCATCTCACAATGATTTCCCTGCTCCTTTGCTATTGATAGAGCGAGAGCGGAAAGTCGGCTCGATGCAGGAATATTTACAATATTTATTCCCGAGATAAATCCGGGCGCATCACCAAACACAGTAGTATCCATATCGTGCTGAACAACGCCCGACGAAATTGCAAAATCAAGTATGCTTATCTGCTCGCAAAGCGTTCCCGCAACGCCGGTATTTATCACTGCCGAAACACCGTATTTAAGTATCATTGTATTTGCGCAAACGGCGGCGTTTACCTTGCCTATTCCACACTGCGCAATTACTACGTCCTTGCCACAAAGCCTTCCGCTGACAAATTCACTGCCCGAGACGGTCTCGCTTTTTGCTCCCTCAAGCTTATTCTTAAGTCCCTCGACCTCAACGCTCATAGCGCCAATAATTCCTATCATATTCCCTCCTCAAGCTCCTCATAAATTTCAAGGAGTCTTTCCTCAAGCTCTTCTTTTTTGTTATAAAGCTCGGTCAAGCGCGCATAATCGTACGCCGCCTCGCCCGAAATCTCGCTCTCAAGCTCCGAGAGCTCCTTTTCTATCTTTTCTGCCTCTATGCGACGCTTCTCAAGTCTCTTCTGCGCATTTCGCTTATCGGCAGTCTTCTTTTTATTTTCAAGATACTGCTCCTTTGCCGTGCTCATCGAAGCAGATTCCTCACGCTTTTGCACCGATGCGCTCTGTGCGCGTTTCTCTCGCTCAAGACAAAGCTCTGCATATCCTCTGCCAACGCTTGGAATTATAACGTCATATATTCCACCGCCCTCAGATACAGGTATCATATCTATTATGCGAGTTGCAAGCTTCTCTATAAAATATCTATCGTGCGACACAACGAGCACCGTTCCGTCATATTCCTCAAGAGCCTCCTCAAGAGCCTCGCGAGAATCTATATCAAGGTGATTCGTCGGCTCGTCAAGCACCAAAAAATTCGTCTGTGAGAGGATGAGCTTTGAGAGCGTGAGCCTTGCTCGCTCACCGCCGCTAAGCTCCTTCACACGCAAAAATACGTCATCTCCAATGAATCTGAAAAGTGCCAAGGTATTTCTCACCTCAAGCTCCGTCATCTGCGGATAAGCATTCCACAGCTCATCGAGCACAGTGTTCTCGGGCGTGAGATTTTGGTTTTCCTGATCGTAATATCCAAGACGGACGTTATAACCCATCTCGATATATCCCGACGTGGGCAAAAGCTTGCCCAAAACGAGCTTTATGAGCGTAGATTTTCCGCATCCGTTAGCGCCCACGAGGAACATTTTATCGAGTCTGCGCACACCAAAGCTCACGTCCTTTAACACAAGGCTATCGGGCTGATATCCAAACGTTACGCCACGCAGATTCATAACCTCGTTTCCGCTTGCCGAAGCGGTGGCAAATTTTATACGTACGCCCTTTGGCGCATCCATAGGTCGCTCTATGCGCTCCATCTTATCAAGGAGCTTCTGTCGGCTCTCTGCGGCTATTATATTGCGCTCTCGATTCCAGGCTCTTTGCTGTGCGATATAAGCCTCCTGGCGAGCAATTTCCTTTTGCTGATTCTTATAATGACGCTCTTCGATCTCGCGATCAATACGTCTCTGTTCCATACTCTTTGAGTATCCGCCGTTATAAAGCTTTGCATAGTGATTTTCTATGCAAAGAGTTTTATTCGTCACCCTATCGAGAAAATATCTGTCGTGCGAGATAACGAGCAAGCACTTTTTATATCCCGCAAGGAAATTTTCAAGCCATAAAAGCGTTTCCATATCAAGATGGTTAGTAGGCTCGTCGAGCATAAGAATATCCGGCTCTCGACACAGCTCGCGCGAGAGCGCAAGACGGGTTCTCTGCCCTCCGCTAAACTCACAAAACGGTCTTCTCTGCGCCTCCTCGTCAAAGCCCATCTTCAAAAGAGTGGATGCGCATCTTGCTCTGAATTCAAGTCCTCCCTCCGAGATAAACCTCTCGTTAAGCGTTGAATACTCGGCAACGGCTCTCTGATACTCATGCGAATCGTGATCATCCGAATTCAAAAGCGCCTCAAGCTCGAAGAGTCTGCTCTCCATTCTCAAAAGATGCGGGAAAGAGTTATACATAACCTCAATAGCCGTCATTTTTTGCTCGTCCGCCGAAAAGGCATCCACAGCATCGTCCTGCTTGAGTATTCCTATACTTTTTTCCTTTGATATATATACGTTTCCGCTATCCGCCAAAAGCTCTCCTAAAATCAACTTAAAAAGCGTTGACTTTCCCGAACCGTTTACACCGATAACACCGAGTCTGTCGGTCTCATCGAGTGAAAAAGAAACGTCCGAGAGCACCTTCTTCGTGCCAAACGAGAGCGACAGCGACTCTGCAGTTAATACGATCATTTCTATCTCCTATTTCTTACAGCTTAATCTTAATTTCGCAAGCTACGCCCAAAATACGCGCATCCCCCGACTCAAAATCGTCGGTAGAGAGCTTTATCGGCATATAGTCCTCATTCTCGGGAACGAGCAATATAGTCTTTTTCGAGCGTCTGAAGCGCTTTACCGTTGCGCTGTCTCCACCAACGAGACACGCAACTATATCTCCGTCCTCGGCATACTGCTGCTTATGAAAAAGAACTAAAGAGCCTTCCACCATACCGATATTCTTCATACTGTCACCCTGAACTCGAAGATAAAAATACTCCTCGGCATCGCCCACCTCGGCGTATTCATAGCCCAGAAGCGACTCGTTTGTAATTATAGGCGAGCCTGCGCGTATCTCACCGATAATGGCTATACGCTTGCCCTTATCCTTTATTGATGTAGCAGCTCCCTTTATAACAAACTCATCACGCGTGCCCGACAGCATAGATTCAAGAGACACACCGAAATAATCGGCAATCAATTTCATCTTATCAAGCTTTGGCACCGATCGACCGCTCTTCCAATCACTAAAGGTTGATGCAGAAATTCCGGTATCCTTTGACACCCTATAGACCGTGGTTTTGTTAGTTTTTAATAAATCCTCAAAAACTTCGTAGTTCATATATCCCCCTTCGTTGTGAAAAGCAACAAATATTACGGAAATGCGAAATATATATTGACAATAGTTCGGAAATCCGTTATAATATATCCAGTACATCTATTATATACCATACTTTTTGATTTGTCAATAGGTTTTATATAATATGTAAATGCGAAGTATTTTAAAAAGGAGGAAACCCAAAAAATTGTGTGATTATTGCCAAAGAAACTATTGCCCGCCATCCTGCCCAAGATCCTCATCTCCAAAAAGGATACTTATAGGACTTATCGGAATCTGCTTTCAATGCGGAAAGCGAGTATTCCGTGGCGAGGCTTTTCAATTAAAGGAAGACGAATTCTTCTGTGGCAGCTGCGCCATTGCGGCAGATCTGACACCGAGATTTTCATAAAAACCACCGTACCACCGTATTATAGACCCTCTAAAAACAGGGAAAGGAGAAAAATGACCGACAAAAAGCTTTTAAACGTAACAAATGATGAAATAGAAAAGATGCGCAACTATCTCTCGGGCTACAAATTAGCAAGAGACCTGCTCTCTCTTGACAAATACGAGCGTGAATTCATCCGCTCAAAAGAATGGGAGAGTGAGCGCCCAGGCGAGATCTCGCTCTCGCGCGTCAAAATGTTTGAGATACGCCACTTTATATTATCTCTACCCAATTCAAACGAAAAAATTTTACTCTACCTTCACTATATAGACTGCGAGCCTATCGAGCGTTGCGGAAGCATTATGGGCATATCAAGAAGCAGCGCCTTTCGCCTAAAGAAAAAAGCTCTGTCCCTTGCCTGCTCAGTACAAAAGAACCTCGAATCCGCAAAAATTTCGTCTTTGTGCGAAATTGCTTGACAATTCGACATAAAAGTTGTATAATGATTTTGCAAAATAAAATATTACAGGAGGAATACGATGAAAAAATTTTTCGGCGAATTCAAAAAGTTTATCACCCGCGGAAACATCGTTGATATGGCAGTCGGCGTTATTGTCGGTAGTTCATTTACCGCAATCGTAAACGCTCTTAGTAATAACGTATTAAAGCCCATTATCAACAAGTTTCTTTCGGTTATCATGGGCAAGGATGCCCTCACAGAGCTCTTCACATTCCTTGAGCGCGTTGACAAAAAAGACGAAGCAGGAAACGTAATAATTGACAACGCAGGAAATGCAGTTGCAGACCTCGAAAACTCTATTTACATAGACTGGGGCGCATTCATAGCAGCAATCATAAACTTCCTTATCGTTGCATTCGTTCTCTTCTTTATCGTCAAGACGATAAACAAGATGAGAGAGAATTCCGAGAATCTCGAAAAGAGGGCAAAGAAGATATCCAAGGAAGATCGCAAGGCTATGAAGGCTCAAGGCATCAAGCTTCGCGACAAGAAGGCTGTTGAGGCTTACTTTGCTGCAAAGAAGGCTGCTGAGGAAGAAGCAAAGCTCAAAGCAGAAGCAGAAGCTAAAGCTAAGGCAGAAGCCGACCGTCTTGCTAATCCTACAACCGAGGATCTCCTCAAGTCCATCCTTGAAGAGCTCAGAAAAAATTAATCTAAGCAATAACAAAAACCGCTTTGTGTTTTACAAAGCGGTTTTTTGTTAATTTATATATTTTCTATCTCTGCAAGATTAAATATTTTCTTGTTTTTTCTTTTTGCATAACTGTAGGTTTTATATGCACCGCCAAACGGTCGAGAAATAAACGCTACAACCATATCCGCTTTATCAATCATATATCTATTTCGATAAACTACGGCAAATCTTAACGGCTTCTTCTCTATTTCAGGATAAATAACAGCATCATAAACCTGCTGTATACCTTTAACCTCTATATAAGGTGAAACATATACAAGCAACGCATTTTTGTATACCTCTCTATATTTTTTACAGCACTTTAAAGCAAACGCATCAAATCCACCGTATCCACCCAAATAAAACTCCACCGGCTCATCTCCGATATTTTGTTCCAAAAATCTCAAAAGAGCCCTCTCGGCTTCATCCGTTCCTTGAAAATCAGAATGCCCGCAAAACGTAACTGTCACAATTAAGCACTTCCTTTTATGTAGTTATACCTACATATTATACCATACTCTTTACCGAAAATCAATAATATGTAGGTATACCTTCTTATATTTTTTCATCTTTCTTGTTAAAATAATAAAAGAAAACTACTTAATAGATTGATTTTTGGAAAAGGAGGTAGCATCTTGACTGTTAATGACGCTGTTGCAAAACGCATTTCTATGCTGTTAAAAGAAAAGAATATCTCCCAATACCGATTAGAACAAGAATCGGGAATACAGCACGGAAGTATGCAATGTATTATGAATGGGCGAAACAAAACCGTAACCTTAAGTACAGTCATTCTCCTCGCCAAAGGCTTTAATATGACGTTGCCCGAATTTTTAGACGATGAAATTTTCCAAAACGTCGAAATAGACTAAAAAACCGCTTTGTGTTTTACAAAGCGGTTTTTTGTTTTATAATCTTCTCAAATAATCAATATTTATCTTAGCCGATTCAAGCTCGGAAAGTCCCGCGTCGGGTCTATCCTGCTCGACAACGAGCCACTTAGCTCCCGATTCTTCTGCCGCTCTTACCACCGCGGCAACGTCAAGACGTCCCCTCTCGTAATTGCAAAAATCAAAGGTATCTCTCGGCTTTATCTCTGCAGGTGAATGAACAAGCGCATCAAATCCATCCTTGCCGTAGTAGCTCTTCACGTGAATCACATCGCAACAATTCTTGAATTTGCGAATATAGCTCTCAGCCTCTCCAACCTCAAGGTCTATCCACCCCGTATCTATCTCGGGCTGCAGATCCTCTGCTCCGATCGCTTCAAAGAGCCAGTCATAGCGTCTCTTGCCCTCATACTCACACATCTCAAAGCTGTGATTATGATACAAAAGCTTTACGTTGCAAGCTCTGAGCCTTGCGCTTATTTCTCTTATTTTATCATATACGCCCTCGTGCTCCTCACCACCCTTGTGACATTCGGGAGGCATATACGATATTGCAAGATACTTACAGCCAAGAGTTACACAGTCATCTATTCTTTTATCCAGCTCATCACGCAAAACGGGATAAGTCACGTGCATAGAAAGCGGGATAAGTCCTACACGGGCACAAATATCATAAATTTCGTAAGCGGACTTATCACAAAGTCCCGCAAATTCAACGCCCTCGTAGCCCATATCCTTAAGAGCTCTCAGCGTGCCCTCAACGTCATCCTTTATAATATTTCTTACCGAAAAAAGTTGAATAGCTATAGGCAGACTCATAAGCCCTCCTTAAATTTTTGAAACAATATCAAATATCTCGTCGGAGATCTCCTCAATAGAGCGATTTGCTTTGACTACGAATATCTTTTCTCCCTCTGTGCGAAGATCCTCTATTACAGAAAAGAAGGAATCTCTCACCTCGGTGAGCTTTTCAAGATTTTCATATATCTCAACAGCCTCACGCCCCTTGGATATACGAGCAAGGCTCTCCTCAGGCGTCAGATCAAGATATATGCAAGCATCGGGTTTGCGTATATCCGGACAGCCTATGTTCATAGCTCTTACCCACGCATAATCGGTGCTCTTGCCCTGATATGCAAGCGTTGAATAATAATATCTGTCGCAAATAACGGTCTTACCCTGCGCCAAAAGCTCTTCTATCTGCGCATTATGTCCTATTCTGTCAAAAACGAACATTACCGCCATCTCACACTCGCTGTGAGGCTCTTTTCCGGAAAGCGCTCTGCGAAGAGCTCTGCCGCTTTCGTTATCGGTAGGCTCTGCGGTAATACTCACGTTTTCTCCGATATCTGAAAGGCGCTTTGCAAGCAGCTCTATCTGCGTTGTCTTGCCTGCTCCGTCTATACCCTCAAAAACGATAAATCTTCCTTTTTTCATAAGCCTCTCCATCATTCAAGCTCATCGAGCGTTTTCTTAAAGCTCGCCAAATAGTACTCACAGAAAAGCGCAAGCTCGGGCATCTTAGACGCATATTCGTCAACCTCTTTTTTGAGAGTCTTCTCTGCCATAGCAAACTCACGGTTTCCGCTCTGCATTTCCTCTACGGCTTTGATATAAGCGGCAAGCTTATCGGCTGCCTTTACTATCTTATGCTCGTAGGAATCGGTATCTATCTCAACGATTTTCTCATAATCCTCTCTGAATTCCTCGGGAAGCATCGACAAAAGCTTTTGATTTGCCGTATGCTCTATATCCTTATAGGAATTGCGTATAGCGGAATTATAATATTTTATCGGTGTGGGAAGATCTCCCGTCAAAACCTCGCTCGTTTCGTGATACAGTGCGATCGTAGCGATTCTGTCCACGTTAAGATCTCCGCCAAACTTTTTATTTTTGATAAGAGCTAATGCGTGCGCTATCTGCGCTACCTGCGCGCTATGCTCCGCAATATTCTCCTCGGTCACCGATTTCATAAGTCCCCAGCGACGAATAAGCTTCATTCTTGCCATATAGGCAAAAAAGTTATAGCCCTTCTTACTCATTTTCGCTCTCTTCCTTAACTATTGCAAGTCCAAGCTCTGCAAGAGCAGAAGCCTCAGGCTCCGAGGGACACTTTGTCATAAGCTCGGATGCATTCTGAACCTTCGGGAATGCAATAACGTCACGAATATCAACAAGACCCAAGAGAAGAGTTACAAGACGGTCAAGACCGAATGCAAGACCTCCGTGAGGCGGAACTCCATAGCGGAATGCTTCAAGAAGATAACCGAACTTTTCCTTTGCCTCCTCCTCGCTAAGACCGAGAACCTCAAACATCTTGGACTGAATCTTGGAATCGTAAATACGGATGGACCCGCCGCCAAGCTCTGTTCCGTTGAGAACTATATCGTAAGCCTTTGCGCGAACTCTGCCGGGATCGGAATCGATATACTGAAGATCCTCATCCATAGGAGAGGTAAAGGGGTGATGCTTAGCATAGAATCTTCCGTCCTCCTCGCTGTACTCAAGAAGCGGGAATTCGGTAACCCAAAGGAACTTGAAATCAAACGGATCAAGAAGTCCGAGTCTCTTTGCGCACTCGCAACGAAGAGCGCCGAGCGAATCGAATACAACGTCGTTCTTATCTGCAACGATAAGAACGAGGTCGCCTGCCTCAAGACCAACCTTCTCCTTGATAGCCTCGTTCTCAGCATCGCTGAGGAATTTAGCATAGGAGGAAGAGATCTCTCCGCTCTCTGCATACTTGAGCCAAGCCAAGCCCTTTGCACGGTAGGATTTAACGAATTCAACGAGAGAATCGATCTCCTTTCTGGAGAACTTTGCTCCGCCCTTAACGTTAATAGCTCTTACAGAGCCGCCATTTGCGATAGCTCCTGCAAACACCTTGAACTCACATCCCGAAAGAAGCGCGGAAAGGTCGCAAAGCTCAAAGCCAAAACGAATATCGGGCTTATCGGAGCCGAATCTCTCCATAGCCTCGGCATAAGGCATACGAATGAAATCGCCCTCGTAATCTATATCCATATAATTCTTCAAAACGTACTTCAAGAAGCCCTCGTGTATCTTCATTACGTCATCAGCCGTAACGAAGGACATCTCGGTATCAAGCTGAGTAAACTCGGGCTGACGGTCTGCTCTGAGGTCCTCATCTCTGAAGCAACGGGCTATCTGGAAATAACGGTCAAAGCCCGATACCATAAGAAGCTGCTTGTAAAGCTGAGGAGACTGAGGAAGAGCGTAGAATTTGCCCTTGTGAACGCGAGAGGGGATAAGATAGTCACGCGCTCCCTCGGGGGTGGGCTTGCAGAGATTGGGCGTTTCGATATCGATAAAGCCGTTCTCTGCATAGTAGTCTCTTGCAAGCTTTGATATAGTAGATCTTGCAATAATATTTCTCTGCATATCAGGACGGCGAAGGTCAAGATATCTATGACGGAGACGAAGCTCTGCATTTACCTTGCTGTCCTCAACGATCTCAAAGGGAGTGGTCTCTGCAGCAGAGAGGATCTTAAGCTCCTCAACTGCAATCTCAACCTTTCCCGTAGGAATATTCTTGTTTATTGCGCTCTCTCCGCGGAGGCGAACCTCACCCTTTGCCAAGAGAACAAACTCGGATCTAACAGAGAAAGCCTTGTCAAAAACCGCTCTGTCACACTTATCGTCAAAAGCGAGCTGCAAAATGCCCGTTCTGTCACGAAGGTCAATAAAAATGAGTGCGCCGAGATCTCTCTGCTTCTGAGCCCATCCCATAACGCAGACACGCTCCCCTACGTTGCTTTCATTAAGCTGCGCGCAAAGATGTGTGCGCTTATCGTTAGCCGTCAAAAATTCTGCCATAATGTTTCATCCTTTTCTTTATAAGTTGTTTTTTGCATAAAATTTCATTTTAATTATACACCTATTTCAAAAAAAGTCAATACTTTATCACCTAAATATATACTAGTACGTTACTCTTATTTATCTTATGAAAATAATACCTTATATAACGCAAATTAACACCTCTTTACATATTGACAAAATTCTTGGCTCGTGATATAATATCTTTGATTATTGAAATATATTTACCCATAGAAAAACTAAGAGGAGGTTACATAATGGAAAACCAAAAAAATCGAGACATTGAATTTTCTTTTGCCACTTTATTTAAAATATTCCAAGGCAAATTCAAAAAATTCCTTGCAGTTTTACTTGCCGCCGCAATTTTAGGTGGCGCTCTTGGAGCAGTACTCACATTAACACATGAAAAAGATTACGAAAGCACACTTACGTTTTACCTTCCCACATCCGAAAAAAGCAATTATGCAAGCGTGATCTCACTTCTCGAATCCGAACTTTTCCTTGAAAAGATCCTTATTGATACAAAGACCGAAAAGTATGAAGATGAAGAGATCAGAGTGCCCAAACTTCCCTTCACTAAGGAAGACAAGGCACAGTACATGCAGCTTTCCTTAGAAATATTACAGGCGCAAGAAAACATTGCCGAGCTTAAGAGATACTTTTCCGACGCTCCGTACGATCTTGAAGTTTTAAAAGAAGAACTCGAAAGAAAAGATGAAGAGTATAAAAACGAAAGTGCCGTTTTCGAGGCATACACAAGTATACAAGACGTAGGTATTGCCGAGAAGATCAGCGATTACGAAGCAAAAGTAAACGAGTCTCAAGACAAGCTTAGAGAAGCAAAAGAAGCTTATCGTCAAGCGGCTAACGCATACAACCTCAAGCTCGACGAATATCAAGGTAGCAAGAGACAGCTCCACGATGCAGAAAGTACACTTAAAGAATCAAGTGAAAATCTCGACGATCTTCTTGCAAAATACTACGAAGAGTGGAAAGCCGATACAGAAAACGAGAAAAATCTTCAAACTGCAAAGAGCGGTATAAGATTTGCGCTCTCAAAAGAAGAGCTCTTCCCCGACAAATACGAAAGCTCCAAAAAAGAGGTGGATGAAAACATCCCGAGAAACTTCCTTTATGTGAGCGTAAACATCTCCGGCGAAAAAGATCTTGCCGAAAAGGTAGTCAAGAATATCTGTGCGGAGCTTGGTGATTTTGTAATATTAAACTCTACTCCCACAACAACCAGTGACATAATTCAAGCAACCTGCTTGAGCGTGCCTCACGTAAACGAAGCAGCAGCCGCTTCGCTCACAAGCTCAATTATAAAGTATGCTCTCATCCTCGCTGCATTGGCAGTAGCTCTATTTATCGCTTTGGTTTTATTTAAATACTACAAGAAGAACTACATCGATGAAACTCCTCAAGAGGAAGTTGCAAAGGCTATCACCGAGCCCCAAAACAGCGAATTGAAAATCGAACCCGCTACAGAATCCCAAAACAGCGAACAAGAAACTGTAGAGGAAACAAACGATTAAAAACTAAAAGCGAGCTCTTTAAAACACAAAATTCAAGTTAAAAGCAACTTCAAATATAAGGTTCGCAAGAATTTATTAAAAAAGACCGCTTTACTATCTTTTGATAATAAAGCGGTATTTTTTATCCCAAACAGGCAAAAAACAAACGTTTCAAACACCACTACAAAGGAACTATTATGTTAGAAAAAGATCTCAGAAGTCTACTTTCCCAAATGACACTTGATAAAAAAATAGGACAACTGGTTCAAACCAACGGCACTATATTTTTAAAAGATGATGCCGAGCTTACGGGTCCCTCCCAGGAATTCGGGATTGATCTCGACTACAGAAAAAACGTTGGAAGTCTACTCAACTTTAAAAATGCGGAAAACGCTATAAAAATACAAAAAAAGCATCTTGAGGATGACAGAAACAAGATACCCATGCTCTTTACCATGGACGTCATCCACGGCTGCCGCACAATATATCCTATACCTTTAGCTCTCGGCGCATCATTTGATCCCGAGCTTGTCGAGGAATGCTCTGCAATGGCGGCAAAGGAGGCAGCAGCAGACGGCGTACACCTTACCTTTGCTCCTATGGTGGATCTCTCCAGAGACGCCAGATGGGGACGAGTTATGGAAAGTTGCGGAGAGGATGCCTACTACAACGGAGTTATGGCTGCCGCGCAGATTAGAGGATACCACGGCAAAGACTTAACAAGCAACGAAAGCATTGCCACCTGCGCCAAACATTTTGCAGCATACGGCGCCGGAGAAGGGGGACGCGACTATAACGTAGTCGAGCTCTCCGAGCACGTTATGCGTGAATATTACCTCCCTGCGTACAAGGCGTGCGTTGATGCAGGCGTTGATATGGTAATGCCCTCCTTTAACTCACTGAACGGAATCCCCTCAACTGCAAATACTAAGCTTATGTGCGATATTCTTCGTGATGAATGGGGATTTGAGGGCGTTGTAAACAGCGATTATGCCGCAATAAAGGAGCTCTTGGCTCACGGCATTGCAAACGATCTTGAAGATTGTACGCGTCTTGCTTTTTCCGCTCAATGCGACATAGATATGGTCTCCCCCTGCTATGCTAAGAATCTGAAAAAACTTGTAATGAACGGTACCTTCTCCGAGGAAGAGCTTGACAGAGCCGTTATGAGAGTGCTCACCTTAAAAAACAAATTAGGACTTTTCGAGGATCCCTACCACGGAGCCGACCCCGATCTTATACAAAGGCTTGAGCTTTGCGAGAAACATCGAGAGATCGCCCGCCGTGCGGCTGAGGAATCAGCAATCCTTTTGAAAAACGATGGCGCTCTCCCCTTCTCAAAGGACGTAAAGAAGATAGCCCTCATCGGCCCCTATGCCGACAACCACGAAATACTCAGCTGGTGGAAATGCCGTGGAGACAAAAATAAAACCGTTACGGTTGCCGAGGGAATCGCCTCGCTTTTACCCAATGCGGAAATAACTGTTATATCCGCCTGCACTCTTGCCTTTGACGATACCGACGTATCAGGCATTGACGAAGCTGTAAAAGCGGCGACGGATGCCGATATCGCAATCATCTGCGTAGGTGAAGACTACCGCTACAGCGGAGAAGCTAACTGTCGCACAGACATCACTCTCACAGCGCCCCAAAAAAAGCTTGTGCGTTATGTATCTGCAGCACAAAAGAATTCAGCAGTTCTCTTGTTTGCAGGACGCCCGTTGGCGCTTACCGAGGAGGATGTTCACGCCCACGCTATTCTTGATATGTTCCTTCCCGGACACGAGGGCGGAAATGCAGCGGCAAGATTGCTCTTTGGAGACGTCTCTCCCTCAGGCAAAGTATCAATGAGCTTCCCACGCGCCTCGGGTCAATGCCCTGTATACTACAACAGAACAAGAACCGCAAGACCGCCAAAGTCGCCCAACATACCCACACCCGACCTCTTCACCTCGGGATATATTGATTGCGGAATAACACCTCTTTATACCTTTGGATACGGTCTTTCCTACACCACGTTCAAGTACAATTCAATGGAACTTGACAAAGACGAGATGGCAAAAAATGATACCATCACAGTATCCATCTCGATTACAAACAACGGAGAATACGATGCAAAAGAGGTGGTTCAGCTTTATCTGCGTGATCTCGTCGCTTCAACCACACGTCCGATTCAAGAGCTTAAAGCGTTTAAGAAAATATCCCTCAAAGCAGGCGAAACAAAAACGATAACCTTTGAGATAGATGAATCTATGCTGAAAATTTGGGACTACAAAAACGAATATCTTGCAGAGCCGGGAGAATTTTGCGCATCTGTGGGATATGCAGATAATTTCTATTTCACAAAAAAATTCACGTTAAAATAAAAATATACAAAAAAAGATAACGAAGCAGAAATTTCCGCTTCGTTATCTTTTTTACTTTTTAATGGCTCCACGCAAAGGATTTATAGGTATCCTTCAAATATACTGCCGCAGAAGAAGGATTGTAAACGCCCGACACAAATTGCTCGCCTGCCTTCCACAAATCGGTTGCCTCAAAAGTCGCGCTCTCAAGCAGGTCACACTTTGAAAAAGCAAACACACCTATAGATTTTACCGATGCCGGTATATTCACGGTTTTAAGCGCATCTGAATCATAAAAAGCGTACTCGCCAAGCGTTTCTACGCCCGATCCGATAGATGCATCAACAAGCGCATCACAATTTCTGAACGCCATATCGCCTATCGTTTTAACACTGTTTGGAACAGACAAGGATTCAAGCTTTATACAATTATAAAAAGCTTTAGGAGCAATCTCTGTCAACCCCTCGGGAAAATTAACCTTCGTGAGCGCTACACACTCGTAAAATGCAGACTCTCCAATAGTTTTTACGTTACTCGGAATAGTTACGGAGGTCAAAGCCTGACAATCATAAAAAGCAGCCATTGGAATCTCGGAAATACCGGTACCAATCTCAAGATTGGTAATGCCTACGCAATACTTGAATGCGCCAAAGCCAATAGTTTTTACACTATTTGGAATTTTAAGACTCTTAATATCCATACACTCGTAAAACGCAGAATCTCCGATGGTCTCAAGACCTGTGCTGAGCGTAATATCTGTGATTGAATAGCATCTCTTAAATGCCGCTACACCAATCTCCTCAACGTCATTTCCCATATCTACGGCAGAGAGCATTATACAATTGTAAAATGCATAGTCACCTATTCTCGTCGCCGCTTCGGGAACAGATATCTTTTGAAGATTACCACAACTGTAAAAAGCGTTATCAGGTATTTCAGAAATATTTTTTCCAAGCGTTACACTAACAAGATTCGGACATCCGTAAGCAAGTCCCTCTCCAAGAACCATAACCCCATCACCAATCAAAAGATTGTTAAGATACGTACAATCCTTAAAAGCATTCTTTCCAACGCTCTTTACGTTCTTTCCAAGCAATACCGAGGTAACACTCGTACATTTTTCAAATGCAGAATTGGCAACAGCAGTAACGGGCAAGCCTTCATGACCATCCACAAATATTTCAGCCTCGGTACACGAGCCTATTCCAACCAATGTATAGCTCGATCCACCCTCGTTAAGCTCAAACTGCAATCCCGCAGTACTCTCGGAAACGTTCTCGTCCTGACATCCAACCGCAACTAAAACGAATGTCAAGAGAAAAACTGATAAAATTAAAATCTTCTTCATTTTAAGACCTCACAAAAACTTTATCAACAAACGCTCTCGGCATATCTTACAGCGCCCATAGCGTCCTTTGCATATTTATCCGCGCCTATCATCTCGGCATATTCCTCGGTGAGCACCGCACCGCCTACGATAACCTTTGTATTGGGAGCAGATATACGAATAAGCTTAATAGTCTCCTCCATAGCCGGAACCGTCGTTGTCATAAGCGCACTCAGCGCAACTATAGGAGCATCAAGCTCCTTTGCCTTCTCCGCAATAAGAGAGGGCTCTACGTCACGCCCGAGATCTACAACACAGAAGCCGTAATTTTCAAGCAAAAGCTTTACGATATTCTTTCCAATATCGTGAATATCTCCCTTAACCGTTGCAATTACAACTGTCTTGCCGTTAGATGTATCCTGAGTGCTCATATTGGCTTTTATAACCTCAAAGGCAGCCTTTGCCGCCTCTGCGCTCATAAGAAGCGCGGGAAGATAAACCGTTTTATTCTCAAAGCCCTTTCCAACCTCATCAAGCGCAGGAATTATCTCGTCACGAACGATATCAAGAGGAATTACACCGCTTGATATAAGTGAGGCTGTGAGCCCTGCCGCCTCCTTATGCAAGCCCTTAATTATTGCTCGCTGAAGCTCTGAGCGGAAGGATTCCTCCGTCTTTGCAGTAGAAGCCGATGCAGATGCAACCGCCTCGGTAGGCAAGGTCTGTGCAAATTCTATATAATTTGCGCAATTTGCATCAAGTCCCGACAAAGCCATAAAGGAATGATATGTCTTTTGCATTTCAACCGAATAAGGATTCATTATAGCCGCCGAGAGTCCCTTCGTCAGCGCCATCATAAAGAATCCCGAGGTTACCGTCTCGCGTGACGGAAGTCCAAAGGATACGTTTGATACACCAAGGCTGGTAAGACAGCCAAGCTCTCTGCCGATAAGCTCCACTGCACGCAAGGTCTCAACTGCGGCATTCGTGTCAGCGCTTATAGTCATAGCAAGAGGATCAAAAATTATATCGTTTTTCGATATTCCATACTCCCCTGCCGTCTCCAATATACGTCGAGCAATCTCAAGTCTTTCCTCGGCGCTCGCAGGAATTCCGCTCTCGTCAAGAGTGAGAGCCACAACAAGCCCTCCGTATTTCTTAACAAGAGGAAATACAGCCGCCATACTCTCGGGCTTTCCGTTCACCGAATTTATCATAGCCTTTCCGTTGTAGCGTCTGAGCGCCGCCTCCATAGCAAAGGCGTCCGAGGTATCTATCTGCAACGGCAGAGGCGTTACCGCCTGAAGCTCGCAGACAACGTGTCTTAACATCTGAACCTCATCGATCTCGGGAAGTCCTACGTTAACGTCAAGAATCTGCGCGCCCTTTTCCTCCTGGGAAAGGCCTTCCTTTAAAATATAATCTATATCCCACGCGCGCAAAGCCTCCTTAAAGCGCTTCTTTCCCGTAGGATTTATTCTCTCGCCGATAAGCACGGGGCTCTCACCAAAGAGAACCGCTCTGCTAAAGGATGATACCACCGAAAGATTCTTCTTCTCGAGCAAGGAGACCGTCATATCCTTAGTTGCTCCAAAAAGCGCTCCAATGTGCTCAGGCGTTGTTCCACAGCATCCGCCAACTATGCAAACACCCTCCTTAACAAGCTCTGCAACGTCCATTGCAAATTCGTCCGCAGATACGTCAAAGACCGTCTCTCCGTTCTCAACCGTGGGAAGCCCCGCATTCGCCTTCATAATTATCGGCAATGAGGAATATTTCAAATATTCACGAACGATAGGCGCAAGAGCTCTCGGGCCCTGCGAGCAGTTGACACCTATGGCGTCAGCGCCAAGTCCCTCAAGCATCGCTATCATAGCAAGAGGAGATGCACCGGTCATAAGCTTTCCATCCTCGCCGTAAGCGTTTGAAACGAATACGGGAAGATCACAGCTCTCCTTTGCCGCAAGAAGCGCCGCCTTGGTCTCATAGGAATCGTTCATCGTCTCAATAAAGATAAGATCGACTCCGTATTTCACACCAAGCTCCACCGTCTTTGAGAAAAGCTCTACAGCATCCTCAAAGTCAAGATCGCCAAAGGGACGCAAAAGTTTACCCGTAGGCCCTATATCAAGCGCTACAAAGGCATTTTTCTTGCCGCAAAGCTCGATTGCGCGCCTTGCATTGGCAACAGCCGCCCCTATTATTTCATCAAGCTCTGAATCCGAAAATTTGAGCGAATTCGCCCCAAAGGTGTTGGTGCTTATCACGTTAGATCCTGCATCAAGATATGATCTGTGTATGTCAACGATAACGTCGGAATGAGTCAGATTCCAGCGCTCGGGAAGCTCCCCTGCGCGAAGCCCTCTCTTTTGCAGAAGAGTGCCCATTCCACCGTCAAGATATAAAACGCTTTCGTTTAAATATTCCAAGACATTCATTTTTAAAATTCCTTTATTTTTTCAACGCCTATAATAGCCGTTACCGACTTTGTGGGCGTCATAAGATAGCTGTCGTTTAAGGTCACCCCTATACGAGAGGGGGGATCAAGAAGAGCGAATACCGTTCTTTGATATTCGATGGGAAGATCTCCGTAGCCTGCGCTAAAGCGGGGGCGAAGCGAAAATCCTGCCTGCGCCTTTTGCGCTTTCATATCAGCGCAAAATACGTCGCAAAGCGCCTCTATACGCTCACTGCCTATAGCATCGATCAAAAGCGCCGTGGCAGGTGATAAAACGCTGTATCTTGCAATAAGTCTGTCTATTCCAAGCCCAACGGTTGCGGCAAAGATAATTACACGCTGACTCTCACGAAGATTTTTCTTGATATCAAGAGACCCAAGAAAATCGCATTCATCTACGTCAAGCTCGCAAAAACATATCCTCGGCTCTATATGCGGCTCTGCAATCTCCACAGCCTCGTCAAAAAGAGCGATAAGCTCGTCGGATGCCTGCAAGGGATCACGAATGCCTGCATAGCGAAGTATCTCCCTTTTGCAGGGTTCGGGCAAGGAATAGGTTTTAGTGTATACCTGCGCCATTTTATATATCCTGGCCGATAATATCGGAAAGATTGTCACGAATCTTCATAGCAACGTCGGGCTTGTTCATCGAATATACGTGAACGTTAAGTATTCCGTTTGCAAAAAGATCTATTATCTGATCGGTCGCATAGGCAATTCCCGCCTGCTTCATAGCCTCGGGAGAGTGGCCGAATTTATCAACGAGAGCCTTAAAGCGCTGAGGCACAAATGAGCCCGAGAGCTTTATCGCACGCTCGATCTGATTTGCATTGGTTATAGGCATAATTCCGGGAATTATCGGAACGGTTATTCCCGCCTCACGAATCTTGTAGAGGAAATTATATAAAAGATTGTTGTCAAAAAACATCTGCGTGGTAAGGAAGGAGCATCCTGCATCAACCTTTTCCTTGAGATATTTTATATCGTCAGCCTGGTTTGCACTCTCGGGATGTATCTCGGGATAGCAAGCTCCGCCTATGCAAAAATCGTATCCGCTGCTCTTTATATCATATATAAGGTCAACAGCGTGACGGTAAGCCCAGCCCGAACGATCGCTCCCCTCAAGCTCAGGGGTAAGATCACCTCGAAGAGCCATTATGTTCTCGATTCCGGCCGAGTGCATATCAAGAATTCTCTCACGAACGGTCTCCTTAGTGGAGGATACGCAGGTAAGATGCGCCAATGTAGGCACACCGTAGTTTTTCTTTATATTTTCAGCAATCTCAAGAGTATATCTGCTCGTGCCTCCGCCTGCTCCGTAGGTTACGCTGACGAATGAGGGACGAAGCTTTGCTATCTCCTCGGTAGCATGCTTCACGCTGTCAAATGCAGTAGACGTCTTTGGAGGAAACACCTCAAAAGAAAGATGCATTTTATTTTGATTAAAAAGCTGATCAAGCCTCATAAAACGACCTCCCAAAAAGGATTTATACAGAAAAATTATATCACAAAAAGCGCTAAAAATCAATAGAAATAAAGCAAATAGCAACCGCACTCAAAAAAAGATACATATTCATCAAAAAAATTTCAAAAAAGACTTGCAAAATACAAAATGATATGCTATAATATACGAGTGCACAGGGGTATAGCTCAGTTGGTAGAGTACTGGTCTCCAAAACCATGGGTCGTGGGTTCAAGTCCTTCTGCCCCTGCCAAGAAAAAAGACGATTGCGGAAGCAGTCGTCTTTTTTCAATGATGTTTGCCTTCGGCAAATGATGTTGGGCAACGCCCAATGATGACGGCTTCGCCTAATGATGCGTGGCTTCGCCACATTTTTCGGCAAACATCGCATCATTGCGAAACGAAGTGAAGCAACATCATTTTGAGCGAAGCGAAAACATCATATCGCCCCAAGGCGATACATCATTCCTCACTCCTGCTCCTATCCCATCCAGTCCATTGTGTGACAACAATTCCGTTTAGTACAGCATCAAAAAAATCAAAAGTTCAAGGCTGACGATTAATTTCGTCAGCCTTTTTAATTTTAACACCTAAACAAAACAGAGGTTACGTATCAATTCTGATCATTTCGGTTATTGCCTTATTACGATAGACCAAATCCTCACGAGCTGTAAATCCGAGCTTTTCCCAGAAGAGATTTCCGCTTTCATTCTTATCAAAAACTACTAAAGCAACTTTATTTATTCCGGCTCGCTTTAATTCTTGCATGGAGGCTTCTACCAACTGTCGGGCAATTCCTCTCTTTCTATATTGTGAGTTTACAGCAGTATGATAAATATAACCTCTTCTGCCGTCATTACCAACGAGTATTACTCCAACAATCTTATCATCACATCCCGCAACAAAACAGGTATCGGGATTCCTTTTTAAAAATCGATCAATTCCATCTCTCGAATCATCCAAATTATTTAAGCCCATACCGGCGCACGACGTCCAAAGAGCATATACGTCGTCATAATCATTGATTAACATTTTTCTAATATTCATTTTTTACTCCATAAAGCTTACTTACCAACAAGCTCATACACCGATTTTATTTTCTCACTGCGGCACGAATCCAAAATACACTATATTTGCAGTCGCTGTCGAGATAGCGCTATTGATATTCGCGCTCTGCTCTGCCTCACCGTACGGAAGCAAGTCCTCCTCAAGCTCGGCTATACGATCGATCCTTCCTCCCACATAGTCAAGAATCCTTCTGCGACAAGCCTCTGTTCGATAAATCAAGGCTCCGATTCGGTGATCCTGCACGTCAAATCCGCAGGTCTTATTATCTGCAAACCATTGCTTCTCAAAAGCTTTTCCGTAAAGTCTTATCAAGCGCAAAAGTTCGGTATATTCATTCTTTGCAAGAGTCTCAAGCGCGCTCTTATCACCTCTCTTATACGCATCTCTCGTGCGAGCTCCAAGCTCGTATTTTATTGCAAGCACCGAGCAAAGCTTTGCCGCGCTGTCAAAAACGTAACCGTATTTGCGGCTCTTCCTTGCCGTTGCGGAGAGCTCTTTTGCATATTTGGTATATTTTTTACCCACGCCCATCTTAACGGTATAATCAAGATAACCGTTAAAATAATCGGAATAAAGCATATACTTTGAAGGATTCCTTGGGCATCCCTCATACGGAATTATATCGTTAGGAGAATCTATCCTCATAAACTCATCAAAGCCGATACCCGTAAGACGCTTAAATTTCGCCTTTATAGCCTCCTCATCCCTATTTCCCTTTGCGTACTCCGCAAGATAGAAAAGAGAGGGCAGCTGCGAAAAATGAGAGCACTCGGCGCCATCGTCGCCCCACATAGTGAGAACCACGTTGCGAACGCCCTGCTTTATGCAAGCATCAAGCGCAGGCTTCATAGATTCCAGAGTAAAGCGGTTAAAAGGAATCATTCCCGACCAGCTCCAGGCTCCGCCCGCAAACCAGGTTTTGTCAGAGAGTTGCTTGTGATTTTCAAGCATTGCGCTGTAATTATCCTCGTTCGTCTTGTAATAATCCCAATAAACGGGAATCACATCCTCGCAGAAGCTATCCTTTACGTTTTGCGGAATCTCGCATCTCGGAATATCGTATCTGCCATCGTTCCAATGTCTGAAATACATATCCGACCAGATCATAAGCTCGTAATCGTACTTCTTAGCAATCTCTCTTATGCGATCAAGGTGGCGGCGCATAATATCGTTTACCGTCTCGTATCCGTGAATATCAAGATGCCTTCCTCTGCCGAGCATATGCGCCTCGTCCATACCTATATGTATCTTTCTTGATGCAAAGCATTTTGAGAGCGTTGCAAACATACGGTCTATAAGCTCATAGGTGCGCTCGTCATCGGTGAGCAAAATATCATAGCAGTCCTTTGGGAATTTTCCCCAACGGAAGATAGCGTTAAGATGCGCCAAGGTCTGAATGCAAGGTATCACCGTTATACCTATCGACGCAGCAAAGGCGTCGATCTCCTTCATCTCCTCTACCGAATATCTACCTCTCATATAACCGAAATAGGGCTCGCCCTCGACCTCATAGGTATCCTCGGTATAAAGCATTACGCAATTATATCCCATCTTGCTCAAAAGCGCAAGAAAACGCTTTAAGCCCTCCACACTCATAACGGCATTTCGGGACATATCTATCATTACGCCAAACGTATCAAAATTTTTCATTTCAAAATCTCCTTTTATTGGATAGATCCTACGTATCTATTGTACCATACTTTCCGTTCGTTTTCAAGATTTGATTTTTTAAAGTTAAAGCAAAAACCGCCCTTGCCATGCAAGAGCGGTTTTATTATTCATCATTTGCGGATAGATTTAAAATCAATCCTTTTTCTTAACAACGATAGCCGTACCAAGAGCAGAAACAATTGCTATAGCAGCCATAGAGGTTACTACGCTTGCAGTACAACCGGTATTCAACGTAATGCCGGTTTGGGACTCTTCCTCGCTCTCTTCATCGTCACCCTCTTCATCATCCTTATTTGAAGAGGTGTCCTTGGAAGGTTTCTTAGAAGTGTCCTTAGACGTATCCTTAGACGTGTCCTTAGACGTGTCCTTAGAAGTGTCCTTAGAAGTGTCCTTAGACGTATCCTTAGAAGGCTTCTTGGTAGTCTCGGATTCAGATTCGGATTCAGTCTCAGACTCGGACTCTACAGGCTTTGTCTCGGTCTCAGACTCAACGGGCTCGGTCTCAGACTCAACGGGCTCAGTCTCAGACTCTACAGGCTTTGTCTCGGACTCTGCAGGAGGATTGTCAGTATTATTGTTATCACCGTCGGTATCATCCTGCTTAGGCTCCTCGTATGCACCGGGGTTTTCGGTGTCAAATGCCAACTTCTTTTCACTTATAGATTTAACGTATGACAATACATCAGCCTGAGTATGATCTATGCCATCCTCAATTTCCTCAAGAAGAGTCTCAGCCTTTGTAACAGCACTCATCAACATCTTATATTTAAGATTCAATTCAAACTTTTCACCGTTAATCTTCTTTACCTCAGCAATAAGCGCTTCAAGCTCGGTAGTATCGAGCTCTGCTTTCTCAAGACCTTCAACAAGCTCCTTAAGAAGTTCCAATGTCACCTCAAGCTCTTCTATGGTAGAATTCGAATCTGCAATAAGCTCTTCTGCATTTTCAATTCCGGTCTGAAGCGCATTCCAGCTCTCCTGAGTATAAGGGGTGGGATCGTAGTAGGTATCGTTTATCTCCTCGATGTATGCCTCAAGCTCGGAGGTATCACGCTCTTCAACAACATTTGCGCCTGCAGCCTTCATAATATTAACAGACTCGGTATTCAAGCCTGTAATCTTAGGCTGAGTAATAGCAACGGTACGGTTCTCGTTTCCGCTTCCGTCACGGCTGAAAATTCCGAACGCAAGCTTAGATCCGCTCTTAACAGTTACGTCGTAACCCATCTGAACGAAGGCACCGCTCGAGGTCTTTGCATAAACCTTAACGGTACGTCCCTCATAAACGAATTTCAAGGTTGCAAACTTAAGAGTTGCATTCTCTATATGATCACCCTTGTTTATACCGTAGGTGATATCCTCAAGCTGAAGAGGCTGATAGTGCTTAGGGTCGTTCTTCTCGCCATTGGGAGGAGTTGGATGCTTATAGTCAAAATCGCCGAATGCTGTAATAATATAAGACTTGCCACTCTGTCCACTACTAGCTTCATCGTTTCTGTTATCGTAGCTACCATACGCAAAGTAAGTCTTATTTTCAGGAGATATTGCGAAAACAACACCTGCATATCTTCCTTCCACGTTATTACGAACCTTTACCTCGTACTCGTATCTGGTGTTGTCGTTTATTTCAAACTGTGTGGTAGAAACGTATGCAGCAGCAAGCGAGCCTGCCTTCAATCTTTTCGCTGCCAACGCCTCTGTAATCGTCATTCTGAATTCCGCTTCATAAGTGCTGGAGGAGCACACGCTTCCGTCCGTATTATAAATCTTATAGCTGAGAGTTTTCCAATCAGGCGTATAAGAAGCCTTTGCCGCGCTTGCGGGAATCATAATAGCTATGCTTGACGCCAACATAACTGCTATTATCAAGATAGAAATTATTCTCTTCATAAATATTCTCCTTTATGATTAAATTTTTTTGCCAATTAATAGACCCATTTTACCACCATTTTTTATATTTGTAAATAGCTTTTTGGGAAAAACGGCACTTTTGACAGACGCTATATACGTTTTCTGTATCTTTTGCACAAAGAAATACTGTAAAAAAGACTTATCTCCACCCATATTCTATGAATACAAAACAAAAACGGCAGATAAAATCTGCCGTTTTATTTTAAATCAATCAATCTTTTTTCTTAATAACGAGCGCTGCACCAAGCGTTGTTACGATTCCCACAATAATAGAAGTCGTTGCAATGGCACCTCCACAGCTGGGATTAACAGTTTTACCGCTCTCCTCGTTTTCGGACTCCTCACTCTCACTGATTTCTTCATCTACAGACTCTTTCTGAGACTCGGTTTCCTTAGACTCGGTTTCTTTGGGCTCGGTTTCCTTGGGCTCGGTTTCCTTGGGCTTTGTTTCAGCAGGCTTTGTTTCTGCAGGCTTTGTTTCTGCAGGCTTTGTTTCAGCAGGCTTTGTTTCTGCAGGCTTTGTTTCTGCAGGCTTTGTTTCCTGAGTTTCTGATGACTCAGGATCGGTCTCCTCAGGTTCGCTCTCCTCGGGCTCGGTATCACTGCCTATTGCGCCAATAACTTCGAGACAGTCCATCGCATCCTGAAGATCCTCAACAGCAATATCTATAGCCTCTTGAGTATAGCTTAAATCATCGATCATAAGCTCTGCCTGATGGATAGCGCTTTCAAGGTTAGCCCAGCTCTCGGGAGTATAATCTTCCTCAACGTAATTAATCTCTATATCATACAAAAGATCCTCAAGTTCGGAAAGATCGCGATCATCCTCGCCACCGTTATTATTCTTAACTCCTTCCTCTCCCTTTTCCATATACTCTACGGATTCCTCGTTCAAAGCAGTGATCTTTGCATCCTTAATACTTGCCGTACGGTTGTGGCTGGTATTACTGTTACGGCTGTAAAGTCCAAACGCAACCTGCGAACCCTCAACAAGCGTTACCGTCTCACCCATCTGAACAAAGGTGCCTGCAGTGTTCTTTGCATAAACCGTTACGTCAAGTCCCTCATACACGATCTTGAGAGAAGCAAAGCCCTCGCTATCAAGCTCAAGCTCTTCAAAATACTTATCATCCCCCATATACTCGTCGCCAACGTAAGGATCTCTGGACTCATAAGCTCCGTGTATAGTAATGATAAACGACTGAGTCTTACTGGGAGCACTTGCAAAAGCATTGGTATTGTTAAAGTTACCGTATGCCGTGTATGCCAAATTATCGGGGCTTATAGCAAAAGGAACTCCTCCAAAATTGTTGGAATTTACACTGGTTACGTTAGATTTTGCTTTAACCGTATACTCATACTTGGTAGTTTCGGTTATATCAAATCTAACCTTTGAAAGATAGGTTGACTCGGGCGCATTGGTATCCCCTGTCACTTTGCTCGACAAAGTAGCAGACAAAAGGTTTTCCTCTCTCGTAACAGAATAATATTTCCAGAAAGAAGCAAGGTCAAAGTAGTTACCGCTAGCGGCCTTGAATGCCTCAAACATCTGATTGTTCTTGTGCTCCAACCAGTTGGGCGTATAGGTTTTGGTGTCTCTGGTTGTAGCGGCACTTGCAGGGATCATAAGCACTGCGCTTACGGAAAGCATTGCAACAACTATCAAAAGAGAAAGTAATCTTTTCATAAAATAACTCCTTAAAAATTAAAATTGTTTTCACTCAAAGCACAATTATTGTACCACTTTTTCTTTGTTTTGTAAATACCATTTTGTTTAAAACGGCACTTTTGACATATCCTTGCAACCTTTTCTGTAGCTTTTGCACAAAGCATTTAATGCAAAAATCGCTTTATTATTCTTTGAGTGTTGATTTTTCACAGACTTTATGATAAACTTAATATATACCCTTTTGAAAGGAGCTTAAATTAAATGAAGCTTAATATCGTACTCACAGACAGCGCAACCGTAAATGCGGGAGACCTTGATCTCTCGGTTCTTGAGCAGTTCGGAAACGTCACCTACTATGCAGAAACATCCCCCGAGCAAACAGCCGAGCGCATAAAGGATGCCGATATAGTAATAATAAATAAAACACTTATAAATAAGGAAGAGATCGATGCGGCTCCACATCTCAAAATGATAGCCCTCTTTGCAACGGGATACAACAACGTAGATATCTCCTATGCAAGAGAGCGTGGAATCGACGTCTGCAACGCAGGCTCCTACTCGACAGGCGCCGTTGCTCAGCAGGTCTTTGCCTATATCTTAAACCACGCATCAAGAGTATCCGACTACGACAGTGACGTAAAGGACGGAGATTGGATACGCTCTCGTCTTTTCTGCTTCTTCTCCCGTTCCACCTCTGAGCTTGAGGGCAAGACCCTCGGCATCTTTGGCTTTGGCACAATAGGAAAGCGCATAGCAGACATAGGACTTGCATTCGGTATGCGAGTAATTGCAACCAACAGAAGCAAAAAAGAATACGCAGGCGTAGAGTTCGTTGATTTCGACACACTTCTCGCAAATAGCGACTACCTCTCCGTAAACTGCCCCTTAAACGAAGGCACTGCGGGAATATTTAACGCAGAAGCATTTGCAAAAATGAAAAAAGGGCTTTATTTCATAAACACCGCTCGCGGCGGTGTGCTTGAAGAGCAGGCTCTCTTTGATGCACTTGAGAGCGAGCATCTTTCGGGCGCGGCAATAGACGTATTAACCAAAGAGCCTATGCAAAAGGAATGCCCTCTCATCAACGCAAAAAATATAACCATCACACCCCACGTTGCCTGGGCGCCAATCGAGACGAGAATCAGACTTCTGTCTATCGTCGAATCAAACGTCCGCGCCTTTATTAACGGATCTCCTACAAACGTGGTAAACTAAGAACGAAAAAGAAGCTTGACGAATACCGTCAAGCTTCTTTTTTATATCAAAGCTTACTCCACGTTAAGAGTCATAAGCTCCTGAATACTTGTAACGCCCTTTTCTACAAGATTCTTACAAGAGCTCCAAAGCGGTACCATTCCGTTTTGCTTTGCAAGCTCACGAAGCACCTCAAGATTTCTCTCTCGAACAACGGCTCCACGCATATTCTCATTCATATACATGATCTCATGCACCGCAATTCTGCCCTTATATCCCGTTCCGTTACAGAACTGACATCCGTGCGGACGATAGATAGCTATCGACTCGTCGATTCCGAGAATCTCGTTCTCCCTCTCGGTAGTCTTTCCCCTTCTCTTGCACTCAGGGCAAAGTCTCTTAACAAGACGCTGTGCAATAACACCCACAAGCGCATCAGCAACAAGGTAGTCCGGAACACCCATATCCTCAAGACGGGTTATAGCGCCGGTTGCATCGTTGGTGTGAAGCGTACTGAACACGATATGACCCGTAATTGCCGCTCTTACGGCAATTTCCGCCGTTTCCTCGTCACGCATCTCTCCGATCATTATGATATCGGGGTCTTGTCTGAGTATCGAACGAAGCGCCGCAGAGAACGTCATATTCGCCTTCGTATTTACCTGAGTCTGATTTATGCCCGTCATAATATACTCAACGGGGTCCTCAACCGTAACGATATTCACAGCAGAAGTGTTTACCTCCTTTAAGAAGGAATAAAGCGTTGTAGACTTTCCACATCCCGTGGGGCCTGTCAACAGAATAATTCCGTGAGGCTTTGCAAGCATCTTATCTATGAGAAGATTCTCCTCCTCGGTAAATCCAAGGTCGGTTCTCGTAAATCTGAACGAGGTCTTATCAAGAACTCGGATAACGAACTTCTCACCGAACACTGTGGGCAGAGTGGAAACTCGGAAGTCAAACTCCTTTCCACCAACAGTCATATTGATTCGTCCGTCCTGCGGAATTCTTCTCTCCGCTATGTCAAGACCTGCAATTATCTTGATTCGGGCGCATATCGCTGAATAGGAATTTATCGGAAACTCAGCTCTTTCCTGAAGATCTCCGTCGATACGGTAGCGCACCTTAACGACCTTCTCAAAGGGCTCTATGTGAATATCACTCGCACGGTAAAGAACTGCGCCTCGAATTATCGAATCGACCAATCGAACAGACGGATTGTTTACAACGTCATTTTCTACTACCGCCTCCTCGGGCTGAGCTTTTCTGCTTGAAAAGAGAGATGCGTCTCCCTCGGTGGTGAGGTCGTCAAGCGCCTCACTGGTAGACATTACCGCCGCTATAGAGTCAACGTAACGGTCAATCTGAAGCGGAGGCACGAGAATATAATCCACAGGAGAAACTATCTGCGACTTAATTGCCGAGATAGATGCACAATCAAGCGGTTTTCCGGTTGCGATAAGCAATCTTCCCTCAAGACTCATCGAGACGGGAATAATCTTATATCGCTTCATAAACTCAAATGTAAAAAGATCAAACAAGGACTTATCAATATCGAGCATATCGATCTCAAGAGAGGGCATGCAATAATACTCACCCAAAACGGGAAGCTCCTTTACCTCGGTCGCATAGTCCTTCTCAAGCATATACTCACGCACCGACATACCAAGAGCATTGCAATCCGCAAGTATACCCTCAATCTGATCCTCGCTTATAACGTCCTTATATGCGTAAAACTGTAAAAGATCTCTATTTATATTCATCCTCTACCTCCATCACGCAAGACCGTTCATAATGGAAAGCATCGGAGAATATACCGCAACGAACAAAATTCCGATAACCAATCCCATAATAACCATCATAACCGGCTGAATTTTTGAGGTAAGCGCATTGAGCGAGGACGCAACCTGCTCGTCAAAGAACACGCAGGAACGTCCAAGAACGTCCTCCATAGAGGCGGTTCTCTCTCCTACTGCAACCATCTGCTCAAGCATCTGAGGAAAAAGATTTTGCTTCTGGAATGCGTTGGTGAGCGAAACACCGTTTCGAACGTCCTCCGCGGCCTCGTTAAATCTCTCCTCAAAATAGCTGTTACCCAAAATTATCGACACCTTATCAAGTGCCGTTGCCATATCCATTCCACTTCCAAGAAGCAAGCTGAACGCGCGCGCAAAGCGAGCCGTTATCAAATTTATCTGAACACGCTTTATCATCGGGCACTTAACCTTAAACACGTCAAACGCGCGCTTTCCCGTCTTTGTACGAAGAAACAGAAAAATTCCGCCTGCGATGATGATAATAGCGGCTATAAGTATCTGCCACCACTCCAAAAGGAAATCGGATATGTTATACACGATAAGCGTAATTCCCTCGGGCTCAAGTTCAAGAGAAGAAAGAGTCTCCCTAAAGGTCGGAACGACGAAGGCTAACATGATTATAACGATACCCACTGTCATCATAGCAAGTATCATAGGATATGCAAGAGCGGACTTTACCTTTCGCTTTATTGCCGCATCCGATTCATAATAATCCGCAAGCGATACAAAAACGGTATCAAGCTTTCCACTCGCCTCGCCTACGTGCACCATACTACGGAAGAAATCGGGAAAGATCTTTTTATGCTTATCTATCGCCTCGGAAAGCATAGCGCCGCCCTTTACGTCCTCGCTTATAACCTGCAATATCGACTTAAAATAAGTCGAATACGGCTGTTGTCTGAGAATTTCAATGCACTCAAGCAATGGAATTCCCGTATTCAGCATTATCGAGAACTGTCGGCAGAAGGTTGTCAGCTCCGAGAGCTTTACCTTTCCCGTACCAAGCGTAAAGAAGGCAGAGGGCGTACCGCCCTTATAGACCTTTGAGGAGACAAGATAAAGATTCTGCTTCGTCAACTGAATCGCAAGATCGTTCTCGTCCTCTGCGATAAAAATGCCCTTGTATTTCTTCTTTTGCAAATTTACCGCAACGTATTTATATGTTGGCAAAATATATCACCTCACGTTCTTTTATAATCCAAGCAGGGATAGATACCACGCAATGATCCTATCACCAAAGAGCATCGCAGTGCCAAAGCCTATCACCAAAAACGGAGCAAAGGGAAACTGTCTGTCCTCCCCCTCTTTTCCTTTTGAAAATATCAACATAATTATTGCCGCAGGGATGGTTGCTATGAGCAAGCCAAGCAACAAACGCTCCCAGCCGAGCAAAAGTCCCACAACACCGGCAAGCTTGACGTCACCGCCGCCAAGTCCTTCCCTCTTGCAAATCTTCTCAAAGCCAAAGGAAATAAGGAAGAAAACGGCAAAGCCGCAAGCGCCGCCGATAAGATGCGAATACCACTCGCATCCTCTGTCAAAAAATATACTTGCCACGCCAAGAGCGAGGAGCATTATCTGAAATCGGTCGAAAATGATCTTGTGCTCAAGATCTATAAAGAATACGCAGATAAATATCGTGCATACTGCCATATAGATGCATGCAAGCGGAATGCTCTGCTCCCAGAACAAAAGAGCGCAAAGCAACCACAAAAGCGAGCAAGATATCTCCACCGCTGTGTATCTGAATGATATATGCGTCTTACAACTGCGACATTTTCCGCCAAGAATTATGTACGAGAGCACGGGAATGTTATCATACCAGCGAAGCTCGTATTTGCAGGTCGGACAGTGAGAATTCGGCTTTGCAAGACTCATTTTGTTAGGGAGTCTGTAGATAACCACGTTAAGAAAGCTACCCACGCACAATCCGAATACGGCAGAGAGAACGCAGACGCAAACAAAATAAAGCGTTTCCATCATCATTCGCCTTAGAATTTACCCGCAGAAGTTATCTGCTTTGGGAAAAGAGAGCCGTAAAGCTCTACGTTTGAGAGCACCTTGGGCTTTTCGTTCTCGGTGGTAAGAGGAATAAAGGAAATTCCGCTCTCCTCTGCCTCGGAATTTGCCGAGTCGATTGCCAAAGAAAGCTCACGAGGAAGATTTACGCACACAAATTCAGGCGCGCCAAGCTCCACAATAGAGGTATTCTCAGCAATCAAAGTAAGAGCCCATTTCACGAATACTCTGAAATTCTCGCAAAGAGCGCCGTCCTTGCCCTTAGGCACCTCACGAAGCATAAACTCGGGCAATCTGCGAGGACCTTTTTTCAAAGAAGTGCTACGGTTTTGCGCCGAAGCTCCGCCTGAGAGATCCTCCTCAACACGCTCGATATCATCCTCATCAAGAGAGAGATCCGCCTCCTGTGCTTTTGCCTTTTCCTTTACGCTGAGCACCGTGAGCTCCGCCAAGGAGTGATCAAAGAGCATATCCTCCTGAGTCACTCTGTGACGTCTCAAAAAATCAAGTCCGAACGGAAGAGGATAATATCCTACCGCGCGTCCATTTAAAACGAAAACAAAGCGAGAATACTCGTCCTTTACGTCAAGAAGCAGATAGGTTGCGCCCTTTAGCTTTGAATTGAGCGCCACAGCACCCGCAACCGTTGCGCTTGAAGCATAGGTCAGCGTGTCAACGAGAAATTTGTTCTCAGAGCATGCGGCAAAGATTGCCGAGACTATCTTCTTTTGAACTGCGTTTATGGCAATCGTAGTGTACTGCTTATTCTGCTGTAGTGTATGAGAAGCCACACGAAGATCCTTATAATTGCGATACAATCCGCCAAGGGTCGTATCAAGAGTCTTCTTCATCTGCACAGAGCCCTTCATCGTGGGCACCTTGATTACGTCCGTAACTACCACGCTATCGGGCAATACCACGTTCACCTTGCGCACGCTGTCAGAGGGATTGTTCGTTGCAAATTCTTTTATCGCATCCTTGAATTGATTAAAGAAATCCTCCTCAAACTGAGGCGCGCTGTATTTTTTTATATTATGCGCAATCGTACTCTTGTCATCGCCCGACATCAAATAAAAATGGAATTCCGAGCGATCGGTATCGATTGCAATAGTTGTCGTATAGTTTAATTTCTGCATTTTACACTCTCCGTTTTAAACCTAACAGTTTATTCTGTCTGAGTGGGAAGCGAATAACGCCAGCAAATGACGTCAACTTCTCCGTCGGCAAGCTCCGCCTCCACGTAAAGCACTGCCGCCTTAGTATTATCCGTACTGCGCCACACGGTGAGAGCATTTTCCTCCACCGAATATGCGTAATCCTCATAGAGCTCGTCAAAGCTCTCTCCTGCTCTGACGCAAGCGAGGTAATCCTCGCCGATCTGATCGATCTGCACGTCACGCAAAAGCGTCATATTTTCAATTTTCACCTGATAGTTACCTATCAGCGCCATACTTATTAATAGTGCGCAAAGCACAAAGATAAGCAGCATAAAAACAATCGCATTCTCAAGCGCGATTCCACGCTTATTTTTTAAAACTCGTTTCAATTTCATATCTCGCCCTCCTTGCTATAGGAAAACGAAATTACAGAATCACCGTCATCATCGACGATATCAATGTCAAATTCATCTCTTTCGGTGTCCGAAAAGTCAACCGAAATTCTTGCCTCAAAGTCCGATTCCGGCAAGCGATAGGTATAAATAACTCTGCCCTCGGCATCTGCCACGCCCTCAAGCTCTATCCCCTCGGAAAAGGCAACGGCAGACTCAAATTCCTCCGCGCTCTGAGATACCTTAAAGCTCTCCCAGACGTTATCGGCAAAGCTTTGAGCGTTAGATTTGTTTATGGTTTTCGTCTTTGCCGCAAAGGAAGAGAGGATAATTGTGATAGCCCCTGCGCTCACAATAACTATAACGGCAAGCGCAATTACAACCTCAACCAAGGAAAAACCCTTTTTGCGTTTTAATTTAAGCATCCTCTGCCACCTCCTCTATGCAAGCAGAGCGAAGCGAAAATACGAAAACGCTCTCAATGTGCTCTCCGTTTTTATCTCGAAAAACGGTACACTTAACGAGCTTTTCGCCCGTCTCAAAGATCACACCGCCAATGGTATCAAGCCCATCCTCTTCTCTGTCGCCGAGAGTGAGCACGCCTGCATTAAAATGCGCAAGCTTTTCCTCTCCGTTTACGTTAACGACAAGATCACCCTCCTCGGATATCGAAAAAACGCTATCCTTGGTATCATTTTCGGCAGCCCACAAGCAAAGCTCGTCTTTAAGAGCGGCGGAATCTGCCAAAAAATCATATTCGGCTTGGTTTTTAGCGGCAATAGTATTCATAAATACCGAAAAGGTAACAATCATTACAGAGAGAATTGCAATCAGAGCCAAGACAACAGAAAGCTCGGCAAGGGTAAAACCGTGCTTGCCGTGCCCAAAAATATATGCTTTTTTCTCTTGTTTAACTCTATTTTTTTTGCACATATCTCTCATTCTTTCCAAAAAAAGCGCAAGCACTCCGCACCCGCAAGGAGTGCTGAGTGCTTGCGTTTATTAACGTGTTATTTGTTTACTATTAGTCACCATTTCCGGGAGTTGTTGTCGGCGCAGTATAACCGTATATATATACCTTTGCACCTTCAATGGTTTCTTCGCCTGCTGCAGGAGTATACGCTTTATAGTTATCATTGGGAAGAGTAACGGTTCCCTCAACAAGAGCAAGCTTGCCGTCGGTTACGGAATATACATGAGTTACTTTTCCATCATCATCAAGAATTTCAATGTAAAGGTCAGCGGCTGTCTTGTCATCATTGACATCAAGATCAGCATCAAAGTTTACCAAAAGCTTATTGTGAACAGCAGTTGCTTCCTGCAAAGCCGCAGACTCATCTGCCTTAGAAACGAGACTTGCGAAAGTAGGAATCAAAACAGCTGCGAGAATTGCAATAACAGCGATTACGATTACAAGCTCTACGATTGTAAAGCCCTTCTTGTTCATCTTTTTCATCTTTAATTACCTCAAATCAATTTTTTAAATCAGCTAAGACGTGCTCCGGCGGAGTTCAAAACAACATCCTCAGTGAGAGTTCTGCCGTTTACAACAACGCCTGCCTTGATGGTAATGGATGCTCCATTGTAGTCTTCACTCGTAGGAGCACAAGTAAATACATTAGTACCGCTGAAAGTTCCTGCGTTTATAACAACCTGCGCATCACCTGTTGCATATACACACCATCCGGACATATTATCGGTAACAGTGAAGACACCGCCATTGATCTCAAGGGTTCCGTCACTAGCACACACAACACCACGAGAAGCAGTGAAATCACCACCGTCGATAACCATCTCAGCATAATTGAGTACAGAATAGCAGTTACTTACAGACTTAAATGTACCTCCGTAAATAGTAGCCTTACCGCTGTTGTTAATAAGTCCGGGTTCTCTAATACCTGCAGCATCATTTACGTGATCACAATCACCGTTAAGTGCGTTAAATTTACCGCCGTTAACAACTACCTCACCGCCAACGTAAACCCACAAAGCAGCTCCACCGTTGTTATCGATAGAGTTTATAATTGCACCTTCTTCAACGGTTATCTTACCGTTTTCACAAGCCTGAACTCCACGAGCATCGATAACTCCGTTAGAAACGGTTAAGTTTCCGGAAGCATCAATAGCATAGTGGTGAGAGCCTGCAGAATCTCTGGTTGCAGTTGCAAGAGTCTTTCCGCCCAAATCAAGAATTACCTCTGCACCCTCAGCAACGACTGCGGTCTTATTAAAGGTTACGTTATCTGCAATTTTTATGTTCTTGGTTCCGAGATTAAGTGCATTGGAAAGAGTTGAAGCATCCTTTGCTGCAACGTCAACGTACTTAATACCTTCTTTAAGTGCAAAAATTACCTGAGCATCTCCGCTCAAAGCGAAATCGCCCTTAAATCCTGCTGCATACTTCTCATCCTCAGGCCATACAAGAGTAGGCTCCTCGCCCTCTGCCTGCTTAACGAGAATAACTATGTTGTATCCCTTATACCAATAGAATGCATGGTCGTTAGATACGGGAATAAGTGCCTCTGCTGCGTTGTATCCGCCAGCCTCAAGTACGTCAATTGCCTTCTCCAAAGAGTCAACGTTTGTCTCTGCAGACAAAACAGTGTTCATCTGGGTTACCGCCTGCTTATCAGCAGACAAGTTCGCCTTGTTCACGAGACTTATAAAAGTAGGAATAAGCACTGCAGCCAAAATTGCGATAACAGCAATTACGATTACAAGCTCTACGATTGTAAATCCCTTCTTGTTCATGTTCTTCTTCATGATTTTCTCCTTTTATTTTTTTGCTGACTTAATATCAGCTAATATTACAAGTTTAATTTTAACACAAAACACCAATTTTGTCAACCTATTAGCAGAATGTTGATTTGTGAAAATGTTAGAAAAAAACACCATTTTAAAAGAGCTTTATATGCAAAGCATACAAAGCCCTCTTTAAATCAATTACTTGCTAAGACAAAAAACCATTATACAGTGGTAGTTCCCATATTGCTGTAAACCACTTCATAAGAAAAGTTTGCGGGCAAATTCTTAATTTCCCCAAGATCCACTTTCATCGATACAAGTGCGACCATAGACTCGATCTCGCCGTTCTCGCCAAAATAAACAGTGTAGCTTGCACTTGTTATATCCTCTGCCGAAACATACGCTGAAATGCTTGAGAAAAGCGACATGCACTGATCTCCGCTAAGCGTAAATTCTACGTAGGACTTATTTCCGGTTGTATAAAGATTACCCTGCAAGAGCCAAGATGCGGGAACGCCAACAAATTTCTCATCAAAAGAAGCGTCGCCGGTAGCTAAAATCGCCTGGGTTCTTGTTCCCTCATACTGCTCTGTAGTATCTTGGGCAGAATCACTGGATGATTTGTAAATGGTTCCGTCAACGTAACGGACCTCACTTGTCGTTACCTCCTGGCCGATTCCGGATGTTTTCTTCAACGAGAAATTATCACCGTCATACTTCTTAACCACGTAATTTTCCAACAATTTCTGAGTAAATCCGTAGACCGATACGCTAATTCCTTGAAGAGACGTAACCGTGATATTATCTGCCTGAGCTATGTTATCAATAGCCGCATTATACGTTTCTTCAAGCGTATCATACGTGGGAGCTTTGCCCTCAAATTCCTTCTCAGTTTCACGCTCCTCCGAATCAACGGGGATATCCTCCGACTCGGTTTCATCGTAATAGTCATCATTGCTGTTATTGTTGTTACTGCTGTTATTGTTGTTATTATTGCCTTCGGTTGCGGTTCCGCCGTTGTTATTTTGAGTGCTTTCATTAGCATCAAAATCATCTTTTTCGGTTTCAATCACGTCACCAATCTCTATGTCGTCAAAGAAATCATCTAATATATTTTCATTCTTATCTGTCACAGAAGGAACAGTGATAGAAATCGAACCGCCATCGCCGGTTCCGATAACTATACCTCCTATGTCGGTACCGATAGTACCGTTCGAACCCGAGATGATAGTTCCATTCGAGCCCGAGATGATAGTTCCGTTCGAGCCCGAGATGATAGTTCCTCCGTTCGAACCCGAGATAATAGTTCCGTTCACTTCTCCGGTGTTTACGGCATAGTCGCCGTCGATATAGTAATCATCCTCGTCATCGTCATCATCGTCATCATCGTCGTCATCGTCGTCTTTATTGTTTTTGTTATTTTCTAACTTACTGTTTTCTTTCTTGTTTCCGTCATCATCTTCTCCATCAAGCAAATCATCGCCGAACAAGTCATCGCTCAAGAGCTCATCGCAAGAAACAAGCGAAAAGCTGAGAACCAGCACTAATGCAAGCAAGAGAGCTAAAATCTTTTTCAATTTTCCGTCCTCCTATTATTTCGTATTATCTATCATATCATAAGAAACAAGCTCATACGAATCCTTATCGTCGGGAGCCTTTACAACCGTCGTGCCAACGTCCGTAAATTCAATCACGCAATCCATAACTACTACGGTTTCAATTCCCTCTACATCCATATAAAACGTAGCTGACATAGATACAGCTTCGATATTCATATCTGTATCAAATAAAAGGTACATACTTACGTTATTTATATCTTTTACAACTTCCGGTGGAAATGCATCTGTAAAAAGTGATTGTAACTGGTCTCCACCGGAGGTTAAGGTTAAATCCACATAATACCCTTCGTCGGTCTTGAATATTTCTGCGTTTTGCACGCTTTCATCAAACCAATCAAATTCTTCGTCACCTTCATTAATGATTGCCTTTGCCTGTTCTTTGGTTGCCACAGCTTTTACCTTTCTGCCGTCAACCGCCTGAACAACGTAGATAATGCCATCAACGTACTGCAAATTCTCGGTATTGGAGATCTCACCCTCGGACACCATTTGAACTACAGAGGAATAATTGTCTCCGTCGACCATACGAACACCGTATTGAACCATAGACTGCTCAATCGTCTCGCCATTATAGGTCATAGTCATTTCAATATTCTGATAGAGAACAGTCGTACCGCATTTCTCATTTGCATGGCGCTCAAGCTCCGCTTTATACTTCTCGATAATAGCAGGATCCTTAACTATCTGAGCCGAAGCCGTTTCATTATCCAAATCGGGAAAATCGCCCTCGGTTTCGGTATCTTTTTTCGATTCCTTATCCTCAGATTCCTTCTCCTCGGATTCGGGATAAAATTCGATTACAAAATCGTCTTCCTCATCCTCATCTTCTTTATCAAAGTCAACCTTATCTTCCTCAGCTATCTCTTGATCGTCATCTTTATCTTTTTCACCGCTAACATTCTCCGATGACTTGCTTTCGTCAT
>JAZQZG010000024.1:0-11162 GCA_045633925.1 Eubacteriales bacterium | reverse complement strand
TCTTTATATTATTCACCTGTGTAATTAAAGATTATCTGGCAATCCTTGGGAACAGCGAAATTCCAATTACCACCCTTTTCAATAGCATTCCATTCTGCCTCGGTGCCGCGGAACTTAATACTCGTAAGTCCGGTGCATTCATAGAACGCAGAAGAGCCTATACTCTTTACGCTATCGGGAATATCTATACTTATAAGTCCGATGCAAAAAAGGAACGCAGCATCGCCTATACTCGTTACGCTTCCGTCAGTCGGTATTACACTGTTATTACATCCCAATATAAGCGTTTTACTTTCCGTTTCTATAAGACAATTTCCTGCGCTATGATATTTTGTATTCCCTTCTGCTACAGTTATACTCGTAAGCCCGGTGCATTTATAGAACGCATAATCGCCTATACTTTCAACACCGTTACCTATCTTCACACTCGTAAGTCCGTCGCAATCAAAGAACACATGCTCGCCTATACTCTCAACACCGTTACCTATCGTCACACTCGTAAGTCCGTCGCAATCAAAGAACGCATAATCGCCTATACTCGTTACGCTATCGGGAATATCTATACTTATAAGTCCCTTGCAATGTTCGAACGCACGATCGCCTATGCTCTCAACACCGTTACCTATCGTCACACTCGTAAGTCTGATGCAATTTTCGAACGCAGAAGAGCCTATACTCGTTACGCTATCGGGAATATCTATACTTATAAGTCCCTTGCAATGTTTGAACGCAGAATCGCCTATACTCGTTACAGGCTTTCCGTTATATCTTGAAGGAATGACAATTTCGGTAGCCGCTTTAGCACCTCTTAGCGAGACTTCATAGGTATTGTTATCAAGAAGCTTGTATGCAAGACATTCCGTTCCTATCGCATTATCATCAGATGCGCTTTCATCAGACTCACTCTCTTCATCCGATGTTTTTTCACTGTCGTTAACCTCTTCCTTTTCGCTCTGCGCATCGTTATTTTGTTTTCCGTTCTCCTCCTCACAAGAAGCAAATGCAGAGATTGCCATAACGGCAACTAAAAACAATGCCAACGATTTCAAAAGCAATTTTTTCATACCTTTTTCTCCATTCAAAAGATTTTTATAAATTACCCACTAATTATATCACCGTTTGGCTCTTTTCGCAATAGTTTTTTAAAAATATAATAAAATCAAAAATACAAAAACTTTCCCTCTGTTATCCTGAAAGCAACACGCAAAAATTCTTCCCGGCAGCAAGTTTTTTGCCAAGCTTTTTTTCAAAAAAGCGAAAAATCTATACGCAAAACCAACTGTCGGCACTGCCGACTCCCATATATTACCGCTTGAGTCCTGCCCTCGAATATGGTATAATTATATTAGCAAAAACGAAAGGAGGATAAAGAAAAAAACAAAAAGGAGGTCTTATACTATGAAAAAAGACAAAAAATTTACGCAGGTTAAAATAAGAGGCGAAAAATCAATATTATTTTATCTGTCTAAATTATTCGCAATCATCCTTTGCATTGCCGCTTGTTCTCTGCTCATTGTGAGCGTTGAAGGATCGGAGGCAAAGAAAAAAGCTCTGTCGCAGAGCGATTATCAGCAAATAAAAGTCTATGCGGCAGGCAGACAAATACTTGAGGATCAAGCTCCGCTTATAGATTCGGTTACATACGTTCCTCTCAGAGCATACAGCGAAATTATGGGCGCTCAAAGCGTTGAATGGAATGCAAAAACGAGGACGGCAACCGTCAAAAAGGACGGAATTACCATAAAAGTGACCGACGGCACAAGCTTTGTGGACGCGGAGGGCAGAATATTCTTTTGTCCCACGGCTATCCGCAATATAGGCGATAGACTCTACGTGCCGATCCGCGCGATATCCTCTGCCCTCTCGCTCGACGTTGAGTGGGATGCGGATACTCGAAGCGTTCTCGTCTCAGAGAGTCAGTCGGCTTTCGTCAGCGGAGATAAATTTTACAACAGCAACGATCTCTATTGGCTTGCAAGAATTATAAACGCAGAGGCAGAAGGCGAGCCATTCTTGGGGAAGATCGCGGTCGGAAACGTGGTTATCAACAGAAAAAACAGCTCATCCTACCCAAATTCGATATACGGCGTTATATTTGATAGAAAACACGGCACGCAGTTCTCTCCCGTTTCAATAGGAACGATATACAAAACGCCCTCTGCCGAGAGCGTGCTTGCCGCCAAGATATGCCTTGAGGGCTACTCTCTTAACGAGGATATTCTGTTCTTCGTGAATCCGAGATACGCTACCTCAAATTGGATCGAGCGCACACGCCCCTACGTATTCACCATCGGAGGTCATAAATTTTATAAATAACCTGCAAAAAGGGCTGAGCCACTCATAGGCTCAGCCCTTAAAACTTTTATCAGATCATCTGCTCGGGGTGGAAAACCTCGTCAAATCTCTCCGAGGTGAGAAGCCCTAAGGATACACACGCATCCTTGAGTGAAATATTCTCCGCGTACGCCTTTTTTGCAACCCTTGCGGCATTCTCATACCCTATATAAGGATTCAATGCCGTAACAAGCATAAGCGAGCGGTCGAGAGTTCTCTTCATCTGCTCTGCATTCGCAACTATACCGCAGGCGCAATTCTTATCGAAGGAAAGAATCGCATCGGCAAGCAAGCGCGCAGACTGAAGGAAATTATATATGCAAACGGGCATAAATACGTTAAGCTCAAAATTTCCCTGAGATGCGGCAAGTCCCACGGATACGTCGTTACCCATAACCTGAACGGCTACCATCGTCACAGCCTCGCACTGAGTGGGATTCACCTTTCCCGGCATAATAGATGAGCCGGGCTCGTTTTCGGGAATAAATATCTCACAAAGTCCGTTGCGAGGGCCGGAGGCAAGCCAGCGAACGTCATTCGCTATCTTCATCATATCGCAGGCAAGAGCCTTGAGAGCTCCGTGAGCGAATACAAGCTCGTCCTTTGAGGTAAGAGCGTGGAATTTGTTGGGAGCCGAAACGAAAGGCTTGTCGGTCAAAACGGCTATCTCGGATGCCACAAGAGAGGGATATTCCGCAGGAGCATTCAAGCCCGTGCCAACGGCAGTACCGCCAAGAGCAAGCTCCATAAGAGGAGCCAAGGAGCGCTCGATAAGCTCGCAGTCACGCTCAAGACTTGAGCGCCAGCCGCTTATCTCCTGCGAGAAGGAGATCGGGGTCGCATCCTGAAGATGAGTACGTCCGCTCTTTACAATGCCCTCGTTCTCCGCCTCAAGACGAATAAAGGTCGAAATAAGAGCTCTCACCGCAGGCAAAAGACGGTCGGAAAGCGCAATGACCGCCGAGATGTGCATAGCGGTGGGGAACGTATCGTTTGAGGATTGACTCATATTGGCATCATCGTTGGGATGAACAAGAGATTTGCCGAGAATCTGATTTGCACGGTTTGCAATAACCTCGTTCACGTTCATATTCGACTGAGTGCCCGAGCCGGTCTGAAACACAACGAGGGGAAAATGAGAGTCGAGAGCGCCCGAGAGGATCTCGTCACAAGCCTGAGAGATAGCGGAGAGCTTTTCCTCGGTCATTCTCTGCGGATTTATCTTGTTGTTGGCGATAGCGGAAGCCTTTTTAAGAATAGCGAAAGCGCGAATAATCTCGCAAGGCATAGACTCGATACCCGAGCCGATCTTAAAATTTTCAAAGCTGCGCTGAGTTTGAGCGCCCCAGAGCTTGTCCGAGGGAACGTAAACCTCGCCCATAGAATCGTGTTCAATGCGGAAATCCATAAAAAATACCGCCTTTCTGTAATTATCTTGAGAATATTTTAGCATATAAAGCGGAAAAATTCAAGAATTACGGGCGGAAAAATTCAAGAATTACGGGCGGAAAAATAAAAAAATGCAAAAAAATCCGCAAAAAAGCAAAAAATTTTTCAAAAAGGTATTGCAATTATAAAAAAAGTATGATATAATGACAAAGCTGTGATAAATACGGCCCATTGGTCAAGCGGTTAAGACGCTAGCCTCTCACGCTGGAAACTCGGGTTCGATTCCCGGATGGGTCACCAAAAGCAAAAAGGACACTCTTTGAGTGTCCTTTTTGCTTTTGCCATCACGGAATCGAACACGCTCACGTGCAACTTAAAGTTTGCTTTTTAAGATCTTTTCCAACGCGTGAATCGGGGACGCAACATTGCTCCGCCGCTTCCGCGTCGGAAGCCTTGCAGGGCGGAGCAAATTCCCGGATGGGTCACCAAAAAAAGCTAAATCGAATTTTTTCGATTTAGCTTTTTTTATCCAAGCCGCAGGCTTGGTATGGCATCAATGCGCTTGCGCATTGTATGGAATCGCCAAAGGCGGATGGCATCACGCGCAAGCGTGCATCTTTGTCCCCCTGCGGCTTGATTCCATTCGCTCGCGTTGCGAGCAATTCCATACCGCAACAAGTTGCGGATTCCATTCACGGCTAAAGCCGTGATTTGGAAGCGAAAGGAGAAATATATAGCAAAAAATTTTTGCTTGAATATTCGTCAAAGACGAAATTCCCGTGATTTTTAAATTCGGAATCGAACACGCTCACGCAGAACGTATAAATTTTATGCTCCCCCACAAAAAAGCAACCCCGCCCGACCTAAAATTATAGGTCGAGCGGGGTTTTACGTTCGTTATATTTAAAAAGCTAAATACAAGCGATCATATATGCTTACTTAGAAAGCTTTACAGCGCCGTAATTGGAAAAATCCATAACAAACCACTGCGTTTTGTACATATCTGCCAGGGTATCGGTTTCAAACAAAAAGTGCCACTCATAATGTATCAAAGCACCGTTTTCAAACTTGTAAACGAGTCCGAATTTCATATTATAATTCTCGTTATGAACCATTACGGTATACTGCTTTGTCTCTTCGTCATAGGTAGCGTCTTTATAATGATCAAGACCCATGCTAACCATTTCGTATATCTCTGCCGAATCCATATCTCCGCTGTTTTCTTTAACGTCCGAACCATCCCCACGTCTGAGATCTCCATCGTATTCAATAACAGACGGGCCGTATTTGTCGATTTCTCCGCTATTTTTATTATAACGACAATCGGAATATTCCAACTTTACGTTGTAAAATTTCTCTTTTTCCATTGCCTTGCGCCATTCAGCCTCTGTTACAGTCGTTTTTGTCGTCTGAGTTTCTTCTTCCTCCTCGCAAGCCGCAAGCATTACGAAAGCGGAAATACACATACATACTACCAATAAAAGTGATATAAGTTTTTTCATAAAATCCTCCATAAAAATAATTTAATTGACAAAGATATTATACAACATTCTCCGCAAAAAATCAATAAAAAATCCAAAATATAGCAAGAATACACGGCAAACACCGTGTATTCTTGCTATTTTATTCATCAAATACTAAAGCTTAGCTGAGATTATCTCGGAACCTCAACGTTCTCAGCTACGGGAATCTCCTTGCCATCTATAACATCCTGAGGGATCTCAACCTGAGTCATTCCTATGTTATAGTATACGAAGGATGCCTTACCACCCTCAGGCATAGGACTTGCAGGGATGGTATAATCAGCCTGAATATAGCTGATCTTTCCGTCGGTTATCTTTACAACGTTGTTATAGCATATAATATCACCCTTTACTGAGCCATCAAAGTCATAATAAACACATTTTATTTCGCCGTCATAAACGTAGCTCGCAGTTGCCGCATCGTAGGTAAACTTTTCAAAATTTTCTTCAAAAGAGATCTGTATTACGGTCTCGGTCTGAGCGCCTACAAGATATTTATCTGAGGTGTCCTCAAGCTTCTCAAAGACCTTATCATTTCCGCCTCTCTTATACGTAGAGCAGGTTCCGTCCGCATTTTTAACGGTATAAAACTCTACACTTCCGGGGATACAATAATACGCAGCCGTATCGGTTACAGTACAATGATTATGCTGCTGATTAGCACCGAACATGTGATTTACGTTCATAGTGAAATTGGTAAGCTTAAAGTTCTTAAACGCATTATCCCATGAAACAGCATCGTCAACCTCGGTCTTAACAGCTTGTTCTTCTACTTTTTCATATTTACAATCAACGCAAATGCTCTTAACAACGATCTTCTTATCGGTATAAGTTACCTCGGGGTTTCCAAATACGTGCTCGCTCTTAGAGTTCATCTCATAACAACCCTCATAGGTACAAGCAAACCAGTGGAAATTCTCGGAGCTCTGATACTCTTTTGCAAAGGTATGCTCGTGCTCGGGAGCCGTGTTTACCTTTTCATTGCTTGCGCCGCAAACGGTGCAAACGTTAATAGCCTTGCCTTCTTCGTTTACAGAAATCTCAAACTCATGCTCTGCCTTTTCACCCTTCTCAGAACAGCCGTTTACCGCCGTGCAGGGATGCCAGTGGTAATCGGAATCACTTGCATAGGAATCCTTAGAGAACATATGCTCATGTAAATCCTCCTCACAAGAGACAAACATTGTTGCCATAAGAGCAAATAAACATAAAATTGCTAAAAACTTTTTCATATCTTCACCTCTAAAAATTTTAATAGCTCTCGCATAGATATATTATAGCACTATTTATAAAAAAATCAAGACAATTTTTCTTTTTTTATCCAAGCCGCTCCATTCACGGCTAAAGCCGTGATTTGGAAGCGAAAGGAGAAATATACAGCAAAAAATTTTTGCTTGAATATTCGTCGCAGACGAAATTCCCGTGATTTTTAAATTCGAAATCAAACACGCTCACGCAGAACGTATAAATATTATGCTCCCCACAAAAAAGCAACCCCGCCCGACCTAAAATTATAGGTCGGGCGGTTTTTACGTTACACAAACTAAATTAAATCGTACCGAAAATAAACTTGCAAAGGAAGAGAAGCGCTATTACCGTTACGGCAATATCCTTCTTTCTGAACTTTCCGGTGCAAGCAGCGATAAGAACGTAGGAAATACAACCGATACCGATACCGTTTGCAATCGAATACGTAAGCGGCATCATTACGAGCGTCAAGAACGCAGGAACAGCGTTCTGAAGATCGGTCATATCGATCTTAGTAAAGTTCTTAAGCATAAGAACTCCAACGTATATAAGTGCAGGAGCCGTAGCCGCAGCAGGAATTATACTTGCAAGAGGAGAAAGGAAGAGACATACGGCAAAGCAAGCAGCGGTAATAACGCTGGCAAGACCGGTTCTTCCTCCTGCAGCAACACCCGAAGAGCACTCAACGAAGGTCGTGCAGGTAGAGGTTCCGCAAACTGCGCCCGCAACGGTAGCAATCGAGTCACAAGCCATAGACTTGTTCATATCGATGGGGTCGCCATTCTCGTCAAGCATATTAGCCTCGGCAGCCGCACCGTAAAGAGTACCGACGGTATTGAACATATCAACGATACAGAAGGTAACGACAAGCATAATAGCGCTAAAGATTCCGCCAACAAACTGAGCAGAGAACGCATTTTTCCAAGACGTGGGATCGAATACGGCGGTAACACCTATCTCACCAAAGTCAACGAAAGTCTGACCGATAGAGCCCAGCTCAAAGCTCGGAAGCTCCCATACTGCAAGATAGTAGATAACGCTCGTTGCCAAAATGCTTATAAGCACAGCGCCCTTAACCTTGAGCTTTGTGAGTATAACGATAATAAAGAAGCCAAGAAGAGCGATTATCGCAGGAGCGATAGACTCCCAGGTAGCGCCGTTTATTCTAACGAACTGAACGAGAGTAAAATCGTTATTGGTAATAATACCTACGTTTTGAAATCCGATAAACGCAATAAAGAGACCGATTCCCGCAGGAATAGCCTTTTTAACACAGTCAGGCATTGCCTTAGCTAACGTCTCACGCGCTCCGGTTACCGACAAAGCAAGGAACACGAGACCCGAAATAAGAATAATAACGAGTCCTGCGCGATAGCCCGCTATCGTGTCGCCACCTGCAACAAGCTGGGGAGATACGAAGGTCGTAAAGAAAAAGGAATTAAGTCCCATTCCACACGCCTGCGCAAAGGGCAATCTTGCATAAAAAGCATAAAGCAATGTACCGATAACTGCGGCTAAGATCGAACCTATGTAAACCGCATTCCAGATTCTGTCCGCACCTACAGCGTCGAATCTAAATCCGATGATCTGATTGGGGTTTACAACTACGATATAAGCCATCGCAAAGAAGGTAGTAAGTCCCGCTATGATCTCGGTCTTGACGTTAGATCCCCTCTCGGAGATCTTAAAAAACTTATCCATTATGTACTCCGATAAAAATTAAATTTGTTAAAAATATTATACAACATTCTCCGCAAAAAATCAATAAAAAATCCAAAATATAGCAAGAATACACGGCAAACGCCGTGTATTCTTGCTATATTGTTCAATCAGATCCTGCGCTTTAGGAATAACAATGATTCCCTTTACACGTTCAAATCTTTACCGCCTTTATTCAAGTCTTCCTTTATAGGAGGCGCAACCGCAACGTTTTTATTTTCATCATCCAGATTAAGCATGATTGATTCTTTTTCAGCGCCTTCATTTACAAGAGGTGCGTCCTCAACCTTGTTTTCGTTCTCGATTTGTTCGCTAACTTTGTTAATCTTCTCGTTCTTAAGAGAGTTGATAACTTCTTCTTTGGTTTTCTCTTCGATTTGGCTCGGATTAATAATAATATGCTTACGCATAAATTCGATGTCGATTTCTTCATCATCGATTTCGCTTTCGTTATCGATTTCGTTAACTTCTTCGTTCTTGATTTCTTCTTTTTGGTTATTGCCATTATTTCTCGCCAATTCAGCATCTGCGCGAGTAGTATCAGGATCTCCGTACGAAATCCACGTCCAATGGATATTATAACGGTCCATAAGCTTTCCCTCGGAGAATACTCCGTTTTTAGAATCGTCTTGTACCATTTTAGTAATATTTCTGCGCTCTGCGGTATTAGCTATTTCAGCAAGCAATCTATCTTCAATAATTGTGCCTCTCAAAGGAGAGTTGTCAATCGCATTCTTCATATCATTCAAAAGCTTTGTTCTTTCTTCATTCTCTTTACTGTGGAAGAATCTCCAAATGCCATTGTGTCCCGCCTGTCTTCTGCTCAATGCATGATACTCGGAAACAAGCTTCAATGCATCAAATATAGTTGCTTCTTTACCGGAATTACAGAGGTTTATAAGCTCCTGAGTTTCTCCGCGTACTACTACTGCATCCTTCTTACGCTGGAGGTTGTATCTTTCATCATCAGAAATGCTCTGATAAAGCGTTTCCCTTGCCAAGCTATTTGCATTTCTCGCATTGGTTGCGATGCTTTTCATAACGTCACTACCGAAGTTTTCGGGCATATCGGGGCCTCCAAGATCTTTAGATGCCATAGCGAACATATAGTCTGACAACATCACCATATTTTTCATGCCGTCAAAAGCAAGGCGCTTTTCATTGCTCATCTCCTTGCTTCCCAACAAGGTAGCCGCATTTTCGAGAACGTTCTTAACCGAAGCCTGGATCCTCTCAAGATCGCTGGGCAAAAGCTTCTCGTTGTATTTATACTGACTTTCTTTTGCGATATCCTGAAGGAGCTGCTGATATTCGTTCATAAAACCGGCATTCAATAATTCCTCAAGACCGTTATCAATACAAGCATTCTGAATTATATCAAATACTTTATTCTGCTCATTTTTTACTACATGCATTACTTTGTACCTCTTTTCTACCGTTCTCGTTTTGAAGTTGTTTTTTGACTTCTTTGATCTTTCTGTACTCATTTTAACACCCCTTGCGTTACAAAGGCGTTACAAAAATAAAGAATTTTGAAAAATTTTTCAAAAATTTTTTGAGAGGAAGATTTGCGCAAATAACAATCCACCCGCATAGCGGGTGGTATTTCAGTTTCGGGCATAGCCGTGAATATCACCGGCTGCGCACAAGCGCGCTTTTTATTGGCCTGTCAGCCTCGCAATTATTAGGTAAACCCGCTTAAGCGGAATTAAGCCAAAGCCTCCCTTGTGTAAAGGGAGGTGGCACGGCTTGCCGTGACGGAGGGATTGTAAAAAGATAAATTCACACAAAACAATCCCTCAGTCAGCTTCGCTGACAGCTCCCTTTACACAAGGGAGCCTTTGACACAAGGTCATTCTGCGATAATTTTTATTTGTTTTCTATTCATCGGCATACCCTACATAGAACCCCGCCACTATGGCGGGGTTTTCGTGATACAAAAAGCAAGTGACACCCTCGAGGGATGTCCCTTGTTTTTTGCTAAATAGCAGTAAAAAGGTGCGTAAAGTAGGGTAAGAACGACTAAAATTATACCAAGCGCGTCTCTACAACTTTAGCATTCCTTTAAAGCTATATATTCAAAACAGTATTTAATCTGAGCATCTGTTAATGAACAAAGGTCATAATTAGTAGAATCGTAGCCTGCAAAAATAATGTTTCCAAATAAGACTGCGCTATCGAAATGATTCCATAAATTTTGTTCTAAAGCAAAATTATTAACTGCATCAGCTTTGCAATATTCATCAATACAGGGACCTACTTCCATCCTTGTATCACTGCTTGCATGATTCCATCCATTACCTTGTTCGTCAACATTTCCTATAATTTTGTTGATTTCACTCATTCCTTCTAATTCTACAATTTCGGGCATTGCTCCGGGCTTCTTTACTATTACCTTAATCATAATTGTATTCTCCTTTTATACTTTCAGATTAAATACATTATATCACTCGAATGGTTAAAAGTCAAGAATGTATGCTGGATTTCAATATTTTTGAGAGTTTCGTTGCCTCAAAAGTTTCAAATCCATCATACGCATATGAGTCTTTCCCCGGCGCTTGGAGTTCAACTCGTAGTTTCATAGTAGGAGAGATTTGATCACTGTTGCCGTTACCGCATCACACGTCGCGAAATGCTTTTCGCTCGTGTTCTGCGACGGCTGCCACTCCTTTTTGCTCGCTTCATCTCGCACCGCGAGCGCTCGCAAACGGACCTCGCGCCTTTTTGCTTCGCAAAACGGCGCTCAAATCAAATCTCGACTTCGACGCCAAAGCAAAAAAACAAGACAGACACAAGGTCTGTCTTTTATGTAGGAGAGATTTGAATCACAGTTGCCGTTACCGCATCACACGTCGCGAAATGCTTTTCGCTCGTGTTCTGCGACGGCTGCCACTCCTTTTTGCTCGCTTCATCTCGCACCGCGAGCGCTCGCAAACGGACCTCGCGCCT